>NZ_JBHULX010000001.1:0-622679 GCF_042684685.1 Aquimarina hainanensis
AAAAAAAAACATCTATAAATTATATAGATGTTTTTTAGTCTACCTTCTAAAATTAACGAAGTATTAATTATAAAAGTAAAAATTCATTTCGATCCACGAATATATTACTATTTAAAATCTAGAAGCTAATAAAGTTGCTTCCTCTCTTAATAAATCATTTTTATCTTCTTTTGCCTTATTTATAAAATCCCAGGCCAATGCATCTGGTTGTTGATTCGTGTCAAACAAAATCTCACCTAATGCAACCATGACAGCAATTCTTGTACCTGCTTTCTTTACTGCCGTATTATATAGGGGAACCAATTCTTCTATTGGTACTTTTTTAGCAAATTCTTTAATTTTTATTTTAAGCGCTTCTCTCTTCTCTTCAGGTAAATTTGTATACTTCTTACCAGCTCTCTTTATTTCTTCTAAAGGAAGTATCTCTTTTTGCGTTTTAGGGATATTATTAGTTACTGTATTTGAATTTTTAGGCTGTGTTTTAGCCCAAGTATCTTTTAATCCAACTGTTTTATTAAAAACCAATGTATCTTCCGTACTATCTGTGTCGACATTAAAATATCCTAGTCGCTGAAATTGAAACTGCTCTAATGCCTTTGCATTTTGCACAGCGGGTTCTATATAACCTGTAAGAACTTTTAAAGAATCAGGATTGATGTAATCCATAAAACTTTTATCCTTATTTCCATCAGGAGCTTCGTGATTGAATAATCTATCATACACGCGTACTTCACATGCAATGGCATGTTTAATCGATACCCAATGTAATGTTCCTTTTACATTCCTTTTAGATGCTTCAGTACCACTACCCGACTTACTTTTTGGATCATAAGTACAGTGTATTTCAATAATATCTCCAGCATCATTTTTGACAACACTTTCTCCTTTAATGATATAAGCATTTTTAAGACGAACTTCTTTTCCTAATGTCAATCTAAAAAACTTTCTACCTGCTTCTTCTTTAAAATCTTCTCTTTCTATATACAATTCTCTAGAGAAAGGAACTTGTCTGCTTCCTGCATTTACATCTTCTGGATTATTCTCTGCTTCTAACCATTCTTCTTCTCCTTCAGGATAATTAGTAATTACCAATTTTACAGGATTTAAAACTCCCATAATACGGTGTGCTGTTTTATTAAGATCTTCCCGAACACAAAACTCCAATAGAGAAACATCAATTACATTTTCCCTCTTAGCGACTCCTACTGTATCCACAAACTTTCTGATAGAATTAGGAGTATATCCTCTTCTTCTCAAACCTGAAATAGTAGGCATTCTTGGATCATCCCACCCAGAAACAATACCTTCATTGACTAATTGTAGCAACTTACGTTTACTCATGATAGTATAACTTAGGTTTAATCTGGCAAATTCTCTTTGTTTAGGTCTTAATAAACTACTATCATAGATTTGATCCAAAAACCAATCATATAATTTTCTATGTGGTTTAAACTCTAATGAGCACAATGAATGTGATATATTTTCTATATAATCACTTTCTCCATGTGTCCAGTCATACATAGGATAAATACACCAATCATTTCCGGTACGATGATGTTCTTTCTTTAGAATTCTATACATCAAAGGGTCTCTCATTAGCATATTGGGGTCTGCCATATCAATTTTAGCTCTCACCACATGTGTTCCTTCTTCATATTTCCCTGCCTTCATATCTTCAAAAAGTCTTAGATTCTCCTCTACAGATCTATCCCTGTAAGGACTATTTGTACCAGGTTCCGTAGTAGTTCCTTTTTGAGCAGCAATCTCTTCAGAAGTTTGAGAATCAACATAAGCTTTTCCTTCCTTGATTAGTGCTACTGTCCAATCATATAATTGCTGAAAATAATCAGACGAGTAACATTCTTTATCCCATTCATAGCCTAACCAAGCAATATCTCTTTTAATAGCATCAACATATTCTTGTTCCTCTTTTGCCGGATTGGTATCATCAAAACGCAGATTAACCGGAGCATCATATTGCAACCCTAATCCAAAGCTGATTCCTATAGCTTTTGTATGTCCAATATGTAAATATCCATTGGGTTCCGGAGGAAATCTAAAGCGCAAATCATCCTTGCTCAAACCATTGGCAAGATCTTCTTCTACAATATGTTCTATAAAATTGAGTGACTTTTTATCTTCTATCATCAGTACGTTTAATAAACTACAAAATTACTAAATTTCTATACGAACTATCCTGCTTTACTATCAATAATACTGTAAGTTTTATCAATGAAATACGATTACTTATAAAAACAAATAATTATGAAAAACAATACAATACATAACAGTCATATTGGTAAAACGTATAAAGCACCAAAATATATAAAAAAGGAAGATTTTTGTCCTAATTGTTGGGGAAATCAAGAATATGAACATACTAGTTTATCTATGACATCTGTACAATGTCATAAAAACAATGTTCAGAAACCGCATTTTATTCAACGTTTCGTACAAACGTATATTGATGGTAACAGTAAACTATCTCAGTGTAAACACACAGTAAATAAATGTTAACTCGAGATAATCCGATAGAGATTATTTTTGTGTAGTATGAAGGAAACATTTATTTCAGGAATGTTCTACCTTTGCGTAAAAACAAATCACATTGGGTATAATTACATTACAAAATATCAAGGTCTACGCATACCACGGATGTTTAGTAGAAGAAAAAAAAATAGGATCTGATTACAGAGTAGATCTCAGAATAAAAGCTGATCTCACTAAATCAGCAAAAAGTGATCATCTTGCTGATACTGTAGATTATGTTCACCTCAATCATATTGTCAAAGAAGAAATGGCAATCCGATCAAAATTATTAGAACATGCTGCAGAACGAATTTTAAATCGTATCTTAGAGGAAATACCTTTGGTTAAAAAAGTTACTGTTGATCTTTCTAAAATAAACCCTCCTATTGGGGGAAATGTAGAAATGGTAACAATTACAAGAAGTAAAAAAAGATAATTTTATTTACGAATCGTTCTACAAAAACGTATAATTTTTTTTACATTTGCCAGCGAAACGATCAGGGTGTCGTGGCCGAGTGGCTAGGCAGTGGTCTGCAACACCATCTACAGCGGTTCGAATCCGCTCGACACCTCAAAAAAACCTTTATCAAATGATAAAGGTTTTTTTTATTTAATACGCTCTGTATTAATCTTTTCGATTCCTTTTTGGATATCTAATTTATCTTTTGGCAAGAACCCTTTTACGGTCATTATTATTCCACAGAGTATCAATATGAAGCCCAATAATTTCTTTATTTTAAAAATCCTTCTGGGTGTTAATTTTCTCTTTAATTGCTTTGCTAATATTATTTTTAGTAAATCTGTAGCAAAATAAACCCCAATTGTTACTCCAAAAAACAAAAACAACCTATTGGGATCATTATCCAGAGTAGGTCCTACAATAATAATTAAACCAAGCCAAAATACTAAAACACCAATATTTATAAAATTGAGTAAAAATCCTTTAACAAAAAGACTCAGGTAGTTATTCTTTTTTACTTTTAATCGATTAGGATCCAATGCTTCTCTACTCGGTTTTTTCAGATAGGTAATAAGTCCATAAACAACCAGGATCATCCCTCCAAAAACATATAATCCAGGTTGATTACTTAGGTTTTCTAATAACTGAAAACTAGTCAGGTAAGCAATTGCAATAAAAACTATATCAGCAAGAATCACTCCGAGATCAAAAGATATTGCTGCCTTTACTCCCTTAATAGCAGCAGTTTCGAGTAAAACGAAAAATACTGGACCTATTAAAAAGGCTAAAAAAAATCCTAATGGAATTGCTGCCTGAATATCTTGAAGCATAGTGCGTACTAAGTTTACTGCAAATTTAGAAAATACGATTTAGTTAACCTCTATTATTTTTCCTCCTAAAACTCTTTTTCCATCAATTTCTCTTGGATTACCATAGATCCGTATGGTTCCACCCGCAGTAGTTTTGGCAATCACAAAATCTGTAGCATAAATACTGGCATTTCCTCCAGCACTAATTCTGACATTGGTTACCTCTGATTGTAAATTTTTGGCTTCAAAACTCCCTCCAGAATTAATCATAATTTCCTGATCTGTGGCAATCCCCTTTAATTTTAAATGACCTCCAGAAATCGCTTTCACTAATAAATCATCTGTACGAATTGCTCCTTTGATAGAAGCTCCTTCCTGTGTTTTTAAAATCAACTTTTTATTGACTAATGTATCTCCTAAAAAAACTCTGGCTCCTTCATTCGCATCTATGATATCTATGTCTGTGTAATATACGGTTACTTTTGTTGTTTTATCACTACTCCAGAGATTATCGAGAGACATTCTTATTTTTAAAGTTCTGTTTTTTTCTACAATCTTAATTTGATCTTTTTGAATTCCTTCGATATCTACCCGATTCCATTGGCTTTTTTTTAGGGTAACAGGAATTTTATCAAATACTTTTAATTCATCGAAACTGTTAATTTCTCTTGTGATCATTCGCTGGGAATAAGAATACATTCCCATCAATAAACAAAGAGTCAACATTGCTTTTTTCATCTATATTTTTTACTAATTCTTACTCGATTATCGAAATATATGTTTTCATCTACTAAAGTAGATCACTTGTATCATATGATAGAAAACGAGATTAGAAATGTATTCTTATTCTTCAATTTCTTCTCTGCTTCCCTCTATGGTGAAATCCAAATGCATTTTTACGATATCAGCATTTTTAACTTTTACATATACTTCATCACCTAATTGATATGTTTTTTTAGTTTTTCTTCCCACTACTGCGTATTGTTCCTGATCAAAATCATATTCATCATCTCTCATATCCTTAATTCGCACCATTCCTTCGCATTTATTATCTATAATTTCTACATATATTCCCCATTCGGTAACGCCTGATATTACTCCCAGAAAACGCTCTGTTTCATGATCCTTCATAAACTTAATTTGCATAAATTTAATAGAGTCACGTTCTGCACTAGCTGCGAGATTTTCCATATCACTACTATGATTACATTTTTCATTGTATTCTTCTTCTGATACAGATTTACCGCCATCCAGATAATGTTGTAACAATCTATGTGCCATAACATCTGGGTATCGTCTTATTGGAGATGTAAAATGAGAATAGTAATCAAAGGCCAATCCATAATGCCCAATATTATGGGTTGTATATTCGGCTTTACTCATACTTCGTATTGCAAGGGTATCTACAAGATTCTGTTCTTTCTTTCCTTGTACATCCTTTAATAAAGTATTTAAAGAGCTCGTCGTAGACTTTCTGTCTCTTAGATCAAGCTTATACCCAAATCGTCCTATAATCGTCTGTAAAGAGGCTAATTTTTCATCATTTGGTTCATCGTGTACCCTATATACAAATGTTTTCTTGGGTGATTGTTTCCCTATGAATTCAGAAACTTTTCTATTAGCTAAAAGCATAAACTCTTCGATCAGTTTATTAGCATCTTTGGATGTTTTAAAAAATACACCAGTAGGTTCATTCTTATCATTGAGATGAAACTTAACTTCTACTTTATCAAAAGATATGGCCCCATCCCCCATTCTTTTTCGTCTCATAATCTTAGCCAATTCATCTAATTTCAGAATAGCATCAGCAACAGATTGATCTGCTGAATAGGTTTCTCCTGTCAGAGAAATTGTTGCAGGAATTTCATTTCCTTTAGTTTCTATAATATGCTGTGCCTCTTCATAAGCAAATCTGGCATCTGAATAAGTAACGGTTCTCCCAAACCACGATTGGATAATCTGTGCTTTTTCATTCATTTCAAAAACAGCAGAAAATGTATATTTTTCTTCATGAGGTCTTAAGGAACATGCATTATTAGATAAAATCTCTGGTAACATCGGTACTACTCTATCTACCAGATAAACAGAAGTAGCTCTTTCATAAGCTTCATCATCCAGGATTGTTCCTGGTTTTACATAATGAGAAACATCAGCAATATGAATTCCTACCTCATAATTTCCATTTTCTAATACCTGAAAAGATAATGCATCATCAAAATCCTTAGCATCTTTAGGGTCTATAGTAAAAGTAAGCGTATCTCTCATATCTCTACGCTTTTTTATTTCTTCTTCTTTGATCGTAGTATCAATAGCATTAGCATATGCTTCTACTTCTTCCGGAAATTCATAAGGCAACCCATATTGAGCGAGAATAGCATGTATTTCGGTATCGTGATCTCCTGGTTTACCCAATGTTTTTAAAACTGTTCCAAATGGAGATTCTGCATTATCCGGCCAATCGTCTAACCGTACTAATACCTTATCCCCATGTTCCGCTTTATGAATCTTATTCTTCGGTATAAAAATATCCGTGTACATTCTTGTATCAGGGATGGATACAAAAGCATAGTTCTTTTGGATTTCTATTACACCGACAAACTCATTTTTCTTTCGTTTAATGATTTTTGCAATCTCTCCTTCTATTTTTCCTTTTCTTCTTCTCTTATATACATAGACTTCTACTTCATCACCATGAAGGGCTTTATTCATTCCATTGGCAGGAATAAAAATATCATTTTCTAACTCCTCTACAATTACATACCCAGTTCCTTTAGAGGTAACATCCAAAATACCTGTATACATATGCACAGAACGGACAACTTTAAATTTTCCACGTTCCACTTCTTCTATTTCTTGCTTTGCAGCTAATTGGCTAAGTTTCTTTATAATTTGATTCCTACTACTTGGGTCATCTACACCAAACTTAGCTGCAAGTTGCTTATAGTTAAATGTTTTATTAGGTTCTGATTTTAATATTTTGAATATTTTACTGCTAAGATTTTCTATTTTGGGTGATTTCTTTCTTCCTCTTCTATTCTTTCTTTTCATTAATATCGTTTATGTTATATTTTATAAATGTAGTGCTTATACGTTAACATTCGCAATTTTAAGTTTAACTTTTACACTCCTTTTGATTATTATTTAATAGTAGCACATTTGGTTTTCTTTTCTCATTCTCCATATGACATTCTATTTCTTCTCAGGAAAAGCGATTTACTTACGATTATTCATAAAAATTTGTTTAATTTTAACATACCAAATTTACTTCTAAACCGTTATTTAATTATCCCTCATGCTCAAAATCAAAAAAATACATAAAATCATCGTATTCTTTATCTTAATTTTTTTATTAGGAGTATATACACTTTCCTTATACATAGAAAATACCATTGATCAAAAGAGTGAAATAAATACACAAAAAGAAATAGATCAAAAGGGAAATACAGATAGAGAAGCAACTAAAGTTAACTAACTATTAGTCTTTTATTTGTATATTTAGAAAATTCATATTCCTAATTAAATTAAATGAACCAACCCTACAGACAGAGCTATTATTACTTCGTTTACAGGTTAGTACATCTGAGCTAAAAACACAATCAAAATAACGGATGAAGGATTACGTAATTATAGCCACCTTTACTTTTCAGCACGAATATACGGTTTTAAAACTTCTTTTAGACAGAGAAGGCATCGATTATTTCTTTGAAAACGAAATTACTAACAGCGTTCTCCCTTTTCACACCAATTTAATCGCCGGAATCAATCTCAAAGTTCACCGGCGAGATCAGGAAAAAGCAGAACAAATAATCAGAGACTTCAATACCAATTCTCATCTACGAATCGTATAACTATTCAATACCATTCTTGTTATTAACATATATTACTATATACTTCTTTTTTTTTCTTTTTTTAAAAATTAAAATGATACTTATTATAGGCTGTTAATAGCGGTATAACTTTTTTAATTTTTTTTTGCTTTTTAAGTTGATTCATTTAGTAAAACAGATATGAACAAGATATACAACTTCTAATCTATTGATAATCTTGAAATAGATATAGGTTATCAACAGCTGTTAATAGCAAATCTATACTTTAAAAATTTAATATTTTGAATAAAAAATGAGCGTTAATAATGTACTTTTTCTACCTGAAAACTTCTCCAAAAAAAAAGGACTTATAATTTTGATTTAATAAAGTGATTGCTGTATTGAAATTTTGAAAAAGTTTTCCAAATAAACTTTATGAATTTTAGTAACTATTTATTCACATTAGCTATTAACAGAAATGATGTTTTATTAACAGGAGAAATGGTGTTTGCTGATTTTATAACAAATTTTTCTTTTTTATAGTATAGAATTAAAAATAAAACATTAATTATTAAATAGTTACGTGGTTATTAACAGGGTGTTGATTTCCTGGGGATCTATGTATTGAGACATATCTGTTTAATATTACCAGGAACCATTTCTATGTGAGTTGTGTAATTTATATTTTTTTACAGGCTAATTTTTAAGCTTTGAAGTATCTTTGCTCCTAATAAACTATATATAGGTATTGTAAATTACATTCCAGGTGTTAATAACCTCAAAAAGGTATAATTATTTGGGTGATTATATGATACTTAACTAATTAATTATTTTAAACAAAATGAAAATAGCGATAGGAAATGACCACGCAGGTACTGCATATAAATTTGCAATTGTTGCTTATTTGGAATCACAGGGTATCGAAGTTGTAAATTATGGTACTGATGAGGAAAGCAGTGTAGATTATCCCGATTTTGTACACCCTGTTGCAAAGGATGTAGATACCAAAGCAGTAGCGCTGGGTATATTAATTTGCGGGAGTGGTAATGGAGTTTCCATGACAGCTAACAAGTATAAAAACGTGCGTGCGGGATTATGCTGGACAAAAGAAATTACCGAGTTAACCAGGTTGCACAATGATGCCAATATTATTAGTATTCCGGCACGATTTACCTCTTTACCTCAAGCTTTAGAGATGGTAAAAACATTTTTAGCTACTGAATTTGAAGGAGGTAGACATCTGAATAGGGTGAATAAAATATCTAATTGTTAATATCTATGAGTGGAATTCATTTCGAAGTAAGAAATTTTGATCAATTATCTACGACTGTACTTTATGATATATTAAGGCTTAGAGCTGAGGTATTTGTAGTAGAGCAGGATTGTGTATATCAAGATTTGGATGGAAAAGATAGAAATGCATTGCATGTTATTGGATATAAGGACGAAAAAATTGTTGCTTATACGAGATTATTTGATAGTGGTGCTTATTTTGATGAAGCTACTAGCTTAGGTCGTGTTGTAGTAGCAGAAAACGAACGAAAGCACAAATATGGTCATGATCTTATTATAGCTAGTATCAAAGCTATTGAAGAACATTATCACACGTCTAAAATTAAGATTTCTGCACAGAAATATTTAATTAATTTCTATAAAAAACACGGTTTTAGTGTAGTAGGGGATGAGTATTTAGAAGATGGAATCCCTCATGTGGCAATGATAAGAGATTAAATGCATAATTTCAAAATATAAAAAGCTCGGTATTTACCGGGCTTTTTATATTTTATATCTTTTCTATTATCTACTAGATAATTTAGATTTAAATGTTTCTTGAGGCTTATAAAAATGGAGAAATCATTTAATTTTTAGAATTTTTTTATAATCAGAAAGGTTGCTAAGAATTTCTTTTCCTTTAGCAATTTCAGGATTGTGATTTACATAGTAAGAATACAATCCTTTTCTATAGAAATAACGTTTTATAATTTCATCTGTTAGTAGGGTAACTATTTCACTTTTATAGGTATCGAGTCCTTTTTCTTTAGATTTTTCAATAGCAGATAGTAAGGAAGTGTATTCCTGAGAGATAGTATTGTATATTTTTTCTTTTTTAGCAACTTCCAATGTTTTCTTCAGGGTACGTTCTGTTTCTGTTTCGAATGTAAATTCGCTTTCTTTTACAAACTTTTTAAAATCTTCGTAATCCTGATTCGTAAATGAAAAATTCTCACTGTTATCTAATTGATGACTATAGTAGTATTTAGTACCATAATCAAAAATGGCATTAGATCTTAATAATGCATTTGTAATATCACTGTATTTAGAGGTTGCTAATTCGATATCTGGCTGAATTCCTCCTCCATCATATACTTTACGACCATTACGGGTAGTAAAGGCTTTAAAATCTTTTTCATTGATGCGTACTGCATTGTTGTTTTTATCTCTATTCCAGTAATCCAATGCTTGAATACATCTACCACTTGGCGTGTAATACCTGGAGATAGTAATTTTTATTTGGGTTCCGTATGTCAACTTTTTAGGACGTTGTACCAATCCTTTTCCAAAACTTCTAGCACCGATAACAACACCTCTATCTAAGTCCTGAATACTACCGGCAACAATTTCACTGGCAGAAGCACTTCTACCATTAACTAATACTACTAATGGAATTTCTGTATCAACTGCTTTTTTCTTGGTATGATAAACTTTATTATACTTTTTTACAGTGGATTTAGTAGTTGTAATTAATTCTCCTTTAGGGACAAAAATATTAGTAACATTAACAGCTTCACTCAATAAACCTCCTGGATTTCCTCTCAGATCCAGAATGACTTTATTTGCTCCTTGAGCTTTTAGATCTTTTAGCGCTGCTATTGTTTCACTAGAAGCTTTACTATTAAATTTGGATAAGATAATATAAGCGGTATTATCGTCTAATAGTGTATAAAAAGGAACTGCATCTACTTCAATTTCTGATCGGGTAAGAGTCGTTGTTTTCGTTTCTCCCTGACGTTTATATGTGATTTCTACTTTTGTTCCACTTGCTCCTTTAAGCAGTTCTCCTGCATCTTCATTAAAATCAGCTATATTGATATCTCCGATTTTTATAATTTCATCTCCGGCTTTTAATCCAGCTTTATCGGCAGGATAACCTTCATAAGGTTCTACAATTACAATTTTTTTACTAAAAGTTCGTACCGAGGCTCCAATACCAGTATATTCTCCTGCATTTCTTATTTTAGAAGCCTCTACATCTTGTTCATTCCAATATTTAGTATAAGGATCCAGATCACTAAGCATTGCTTTTATGGCTGTATCCATTAATTCTGCAGGATTAGTTTCATCCACATAATTCATGTTTATTTCTTTAAACATAGTGGTGAAAATTTCAATTTGTTTTGCGATTTCAAAAAAATCAGATTTGAAACTGAAACTTGCCGTAAAAAGCAATATAAAAGCAGCGAGTATTGGATAAATAATTTTCTTTTTCATAGTAAGGGCGTAATTTTTAATCAAAAAGTCAGAATGATTCTTAATTTTTTCAATGAGACATTTCTTGTTCCACAAACTTGAGTAACACTTTTTTCATTTTGGATTCCAGAAACGCATAATCAGGTATTTCTTTACCAGTGTATAATAATAAAAAAGAAAAATAATCTGTATTCTTTTCTGTTACAAGATACTTATTTTTTCGGTAAGATTCCCGTAACAAGCGTTTTATATGGTTTCTGTCTACGGCTCTTTTAAAATTTCTTTTTCCGACAGAGACTCCTGCTTTTATAAGGGGAAGATCTTTTTGAGATTTTTTAGAATAAATAAGCCGAATAGGGTAAGCACTTACTGATTTCCCTTCAGAAAATAACAAGGTTATCTCCTTTTTACTTTTTAATTTCTCTTTTTTACCAAACGTTACTGACATATGAGACGAATGTACTAATTAGAATGTTTTTTGAAAAAAAAAAGCTTTTTAATCTACATTTTGAGACGAAATTCTCTTTAAACGATATACTTTATACTTTACTCGATTATAAAGAGGTGTTATATTCTAAGTTTTTTATGAAAAATATCATATCTAATGTGTTACTCTAAGACATTAAAAAAAGCCTTTTCTATTATTCAGAAAAGGCTTTTTTAATGTTAATCTTTATATAAGATTGACCAATTTTATTGTTTGAAACTATTATTTCCACTATTACTATCTGCCATTTTATTAGAAACATCGATAGTGATAGATTTTATAGTTGATTTTGGTTTTTCTATATCAAAAGAATACGTTGGATGTGCCCAAGTCCAATCGGGTTTTACAGTTCTTTTTAAAGAAGGAAAAGGATTCTCTTTTTCACCTCTCATAATACGCAATGGAATATAAAAAGATTCTTTAGTACCATCTGTATATTCTACATAAATATCCATTGGCATAGGAATTAATCCGATTCTTTCCAGAGTTACTTCCGTTTTGTTATCCTTTTCAGTAACTTCTTTTATTGCATAATCAATTTTACCCGTTGTCTGAGTCCAATCCACCAAATACCAATCTAATTGTATTCCGGATACTTTTTCTGCTATACGCTTAAAATCATTTGGAGTTGGATGTTTGAACTTCCATTCATCGAAGTATCTCTTTAGGGTTTTTGCTAGGTTTTCTTCTCCGATGATATATCCTAACTGTGATAAGAAAACACTTCCTTTGGAATATGCAGAGGCACCATAGGCTACATTTCTGTCATAATGATCTGCATAAGTACTTTGTGGTTGTTCTATTCCTGAATTGGCTAAACTGTAGTATCCTTTATAGATATTTTGTAGCGGATCTGATTTGGTACTGTTAAGAACTTTACTGGTAGCCAGTGTAGAAATATAAGTAGTAAAACCTTCGTCCATCCACTCGTGTTTTGTTTCGTTAGTTGCCAGAATATGCTGAAACCATGCATGTGCTAATTCATGAGCTGTAACACCGACAAGGCTATTTAATGTACGATTTCCTGTTATTAGTGTACACATAGCATATTCCATTCCACCGTCTCCTCCCTGAATTACCGAATATTGATCATATGGATAGGTACCTATATGTTCATTGAAGTATTTCATTAGTTCTACCGTTTTAGGCTGTAAAACCTTCCAGTTTTCCAGAATTTTTTCATCATTCTTATATAAGAAATGTAGGGTAGGTCCTTCAGGCATGGTTACTACATCATGAATGTATTCCGGATCAGCAGCCCAGGTAAAATCATGTACCTTAGGAGCGATAAAATGCCAGGAAAGTTTTTTTCCTTTTCTCTTAACCTTGGTTCCTTCTTTTTCATACCCATATCCGATTTCCTGAGGGTTTTGAAGGTATCCAGAGGCTCCCAGAATATAATTCTTGTCGATTGTTATTGTTACATCAAAATTACCCCATACGCCGTGAAATTCTCTAGCGATATAAGGATCTGCATGCCAGCCTTCAAAATCGTACTCCGCCATTTTTGGGTACCATTGTGTCATGGATAGTGCAACTCCTTCTTTATTATTACGACCAGAACGACGAATTTGAACAGGAACTTGTCCATCAAACTCCATTGAGAAGGTTGTTTTTTCTCCTGGGAGTATAGGTTCTTTTAAGGTTACTTCCAGTACCGTTCCTTCTGTAGTATGAGAAACTTCTTTTCCATTTTTCTTTAAGGAACTAACTTTCAGATATCCAATTTCTTCTGGAGTAAGTTTACTGATTCTATCCATTACTCTTGGATCCGGATCTGCTATGTTAAGTGATCTGACATCCATTTCACTTCCGGGTTGAAAGGCATTGAAATAAAGATGATAAAACACCTGATATAACGTATCAGGTGAGTTATTGGTGTATGTTAATTCCTGAGTTCCCTTAAACTTATAGGTTTCTACATCCATGTCCACTGACATTTTATAATCGACATGCTGTTGCCAGTACGTTGTATTATTCTGAGCGAACAGGGTAATAAATCCTAGTAAAAAACCTAAGAATGTTATTCTTTTTGATGTATTCATTACGTATTTTATCTGTTACTTCGACATTTTATCTGCCAGAATCAATGCATTATAAAGATTGACCATTTTCCCTGACTTTGATAATTCTGTAAATTTCCCAGTATTTGCAGGTTCCCCTCCAATTACTACTGTAGCATTTGTACTTAATCCACTATTCATAAGTACTTGTTTTACTTGATTAGCGCTTAATTTTGGGTAATAAGATCTTATTAAAGCAGCTACTCCGGCAACGGCAGGTGCCGCCATAGATGTTCCTTGTAAAAACTCATATGAATTATTAGGAGTGGTTGCCCATATTTTTACTCCTGGAGCAAAGGCATCTACATTGTTTTTTCCATAATTAGAAAAATTAGCAACAAGGCTAGATCCGTACTCATAATTTAATGCTCCAATGGTAATAAAGTTATTTGCTATTTCCGTTGTATTGTCTGTTTGATCATTAGGATATACTCGTTTTTGATCCAAATCTTCTGCTTCGTTACCAGCAGCATTAACAATTAATACATCTTTATCAGCAGCATATTTTATAGCATCCCACACCCATTCAGGATGAGTTGAATAGTATTTTCCAAAGCTGGTATTAATTACTTTTGCTCCATTATCTGCAGCATATCGAATGGCTAATGCAATGTCTTTATCGTATTCATCTCCGTCTGGTACTGCTCGAATGGCCATAATTTCTACATTTTTCGCAATCCCGTTTACTCCTTTACCGTTGTTTCTTTCAGCAGCAATAATTCCTGCTACATGTGTTCCGTGTTTGATATTATCTTTTGTAGGATCAGGTCCCATCACATTATTATTACCATAGGTAACATTAGTGATATCATCTACATTATCGCCAACGGTACTTCTTCCATCGTAATCAAGGTTTAGATTATAATTAAGACTGTTGGTAAAATGTTCGATTCCTTCTTTTAGATTTTTAGAAAAATTAACGATGTTTTCTCCTTTGTCTAAAAACTGAAACATTTGTGATAGAAAACCAACATATTGTTGCATTTCCGGGGTGTCAGCTTTTACAGAAAGTAACTCTTTTTGCGTATAATCTTCTTTTTTTAATATGGCAGAAACGGCTTTATGAGAGGCATTAGTTTGTTGTAAAATTTGCTCGTATCTCTCTTTATTAGAAAGTGCTTCCTGGTATTTTTTTTCATATTCAGCTTTTGCTTCAATATAATTTTGATATTCTTTTTTATCAGAAGAAGCTACCGAAGCCAGGTTTTTTCCCTGGTATTTTGGTTTTAATTTTTTTATAATTCGAACAAACTCCAGGTTTTCATCTTTGGAATCTCCTAAAAAATTCCACCCGTGAATATCATCGATGTATCCATTATTATCATCGTCTTTATTGTTTCCTTTAATTTCTTTGGTGTTAGTCCAAATAACACCATCTAAATCTTCGTGCTCTATATCAACACCGCTGTCAATTACAGCAACAATAACTTTTTTACCGGGTTTGTTTTTGATGATTTCGGTATAGGCTTTATTGACACTCATTCCAGGAATTGTATCTGACACTAAATCAAAAGAATTCCAGTTTTTATATTGTGTTTCTGTTAATGGTGCGTTTTTTAAAGGTATAGAATCTATATTTTCTATTGGAGTGGATACGAGTGTTGGTGCTCCACAACTTACTAATGCAAGTGATGATGAGATTGCAATTAGTTGCTTTTTAGAGATTAGGGTCATAATTGTTATTTGAATATGTCGTTACAGGTAAAAGTTTCTTTTAATCGTACTCCTTTTTCGGTGTGTTGTACTGTTATTATTTCATTATGTGCATCATGACCAAGCATTAGATACCAGTCATTATCAGCTGCATTTTCTAAAAATTGTTTTTTTTCTGGTAGTGTTAACAGAGGTCTGGTATCATATCCCATTACGTAGGGTAATGGAAGGTGACCAGCTGTAGGTAATAAATCAGCCATGTATACAATCGTTTTTCCTTTATAAGATACATGAGGGATCATTTGTTTTTCTGTATGTCCGTCAACAAATAGTATTCCAAAACCTAATTCAGATTCTTGCTGAAAAGGTGTTCCGGATCTTGATACGAAATGTAAATGTCCACTTTCTTGGATAGGAAGGATGTTTTCCTGAAGAAAAGAAGCTTTTTCTCTGGCATTTGGTTCGGTTGCCCATTGCCAATGATTCTCATTACTCCATACTTTTGCATTTTTGAAGGTCATTTCATACCCTGTTTTATCCTGGTTCCATTGAACTACACCTCCGCAATGATCAAAATGTAAGTGAGTGACAAAGACATCTGTAATATCATCTGGATGAAACCCTTTTCCTTTTAAGGATTTTTCCAAAGAGTGATCTCCCCAGAGTGAATAATAGCCAAAAAATTTATCAGATTGTTTATTTCCCATTCCCGTATCAACTAGAATGAGTCGGTTCCCTTCTTCAATTAAAAGGCATCTGGCAGCAATGTCAATCATGTTGTTTTCATCTGCCGGATTTGTTCTGGTCCAAAGTTTTTTAGGGACTACACCAAACATAGCTCCCCCGTCCAGTTTAAAGTTTCCTGCCTCTATAGCATGTAAATTCATTCTATATCGATTTATCGTATTTTAAACTTATCATACCTATCAATTTTGATAGGATATGTAGTGTCTATTCATAAAAAAAGTAAAAAATCTTTGCAAAATAGAAAAAAAGGCAAGGATCATCAGGTTTTTTGTAGACTTTTTAACAATATTTCATCATACGGATAATTTTAATACTTCATTTTATTCAATAGAATTACATTATCTACATAAAGTTTTATATACATATGTAGTTTATTGTGAAATTTATATTGTCAATTTTAGTTATTATAAATTTCTAATAAATAGACAGATAGGGAGTTTACGTGTTTAAGAAGGACTTTTTATAAGTATGAAGAAGAATGTTCTTTTTTATAGGATGTTATAAAGAAAAGAATCAGCTAATTAATTTATAGTATTTTAGCCCGATTGTAATTTATGTAGATACAAAAGTGCTTTAGCATTTTAGAAAAAAGGGATATTTGAGGAAGAAAAAGCACACTATTTTGACGATTTATAAAAAATTACGTTCTTTAAATTATTAAAACCGAATATACAGGAAAGAACATGTTAGAATTATCAGGGATTATTATTTTGGGGATTTTAGCACAATGGGTTGCTTGGAAATTTAAAATCCCGGCTATTTTACCATTGATATTGATAGGCCTTTTAGTAGGACCAATAGCTACATTATATACAGATGATCACACTAAATTAATTCAACCTATCTGGAATGGGAAAGAAGGACTTTTTCCGGGAGAAAGTCTTTTCTATTTTGTGTCATTGGCAATCAGCGTTATTCTCTTTGAAGGAGGGCTTACATTAAGAAGGAATGAAATACTTAATGTTGGTCCTGTAATTTTGAAGTTAATAACAATTGCGGTAGTAGTTACTTTTTTTGGAGCAGGATTAGCCGCTCATTTTATTTTTGATTTAAGTTGGCCAATTTCTTTTCTGTTTTCTTCGTTGATTATTGTTACGGGACCTACGGTAATTACACCTATATTACGAAATATACCTTTAAAAAAAGATGTTTCTACAGTTTTGAAGTGGGAGGGAATTTTGATAGACCCGGTAGGAGCATTGATAGCTGTTTTGGTCTTTGAGTTTATTAGTGTAGGGGAGAGCAGAGCTTATACTGTAACTGCGCTCATTGAGTTTGCTAAAATTGTACTTTTCGGACTGACCTTTGGTTTTACATTTGCTCATGGACTCGCTTTTGCTATTAAGAAAAATATTATTCCACATTATTTATTAAATGTTTTTACGCTGGCAGCTGTATTGGGTGTTTTTGTGTTATCTGATGCATTTGCACATGAGTCGGGCTTATTATCTGTAGTGATAATGGGAATGGTTTTGGGAAATATGAATTTACCAAATTTAGAAGAGTTATTGTATTTTAAAGAATCGATGAGTGTTCTACTCATTTCTATTCTTTTTATTCTTCTTGCGGCAAATATTAATATAGAAGATCTGGAGTTGGTTTATAACTGGAAAGCTCTTTTGCTTTTTGCAGTAGTAGTATTTATTGTACGACCATTAGGTGTTTTTTTGAGTTCGATGGGATCCGGATTAAAGACCAATGAAAAACTTTTTATTAGCTGGGTAGGTCCTAGAGGGATCGTAGCTGCTGGTATTGCTTCATTATTTGGCTTAAAGCTTGATAAAATTGGAGAAATCGGTGCTGAATATATAACTCCTTTAGTCTTTATGATTGTATTAGGGACGGTTCTACTGAATGCTACAACAGCTCGAATTTTTGCTAAACTTGTAGGAGTATTTCTTAAAAAATCCGAAGGAACTCTTATTATTGGAGCTTCTAAAATCTCACGACTTATAGCGGTATATTTAAAAAACAATAACCGACATGTCGTTCTGATAGATAGTAATCGTGAAAATGTCAAAAAAGCCAAAAACCTTGGATTAGAAGCTATAGAGGGAAATATTTATAGTGATCAGCTAAAAGATAATATAGAATTAAATGATATAGGTTATTTAATGGCCTTGACAGGGAATAGTGACATTAATAAATATGCAATTGATAAATTCAAAAATCAATTTGGGGAGCATGGTTCGTACAGATTAGTAACTTCAGAAGAAATGAATGATCCTGAAAATAATCCTGAAGCAGGATTGTTTTCCCATACAGATGATTATTACAGATTGATGGAATTGACAGAAAAATATCCTGGAATTTTAGAAATAAAAATAAAGGACAGAACTCATTATGAGACTTTAATCAATATGACCAAAGAAGATGAAAATATCATTCCCCTTTTTATTAGAGATAATGCCAATAAAATACAAATAATACCTTCATATAGCGATGAAGTTAAGAATATAGCAGAAGGAAGTTATTTGGCTTATTTAGGGAAGCCAATTGATATAGAAGTAGTTGATTAACAGCTGTGTATAAAGATGTATAAACGAATAGAATATTAATTTTTTGTTAAAATAATAAATATTCTATTATATTCGTATCCAGATAATTTCGATTTAATTACCCCCACATTATGAAAAAAACACTAATTATTATTGGCTGTTTGGCACTGGGATTTTCTTCTTGCGGAGAAGATGATGTCAAAACAAATCCATGTGAAGCGATTGATTCCGGATTGAGATTACCTGTAGAAGAAGCATTAAATGCATATACAGATGCTACCCCTAAAACAGAAACACTTTGTAAGCTGGTACAAGACGCTATACAAGCGTATAGAGATACTGAATGTGGTGCCGATGATGCTTATGAAACAGAATTAGGAGACGTACTCAAAGAATGCGCTACTATAGGACAGTGAGAATTTTATTAAATTAAGCAATAAATAACCCAAATCTAACCTAATTAATCATTGTATGAAAAAAAATGTATTCGCCTTAGCAAGTATGGCAGTGTTACTGCTATCATCCTGTGGGAATGATGATGATGGATCCAACAGTTGTAGAAGTTGTGATGTTTCTTTAATTGGAATATCAACTAAGGTTACTGTATGTGATATTGGCAATAACCAAGTAACAGTAGAAGCCTCTGTAGGAGGAGTAGTTTCTGATAAGCAAACTGTATCCCTACCAGAAGGAAGCTCTTTTGATTCCTACGCCACAGGTGCGTGTAATGGGACTATTGACCCTTTTAACTAATAAACAACGTGTTAATTTATCAATGACCGCTATATGCGGTCATTTTTTATTTGTATGAGTTCAAAGACTTTTTTCTTTTAACAATTATATATTACTTAGTATAATATCCAAATTCACTGAATTTTTTAGTTCGCAAAGTATTTTTAGAAAAATAATCGATTAATTTAGAAATAGCAGGGTTTTTAAGACTCTTTCTGGGATAAGATAATCCGACTTCTCTAAAATAGCGAGGACCATTATAAGGCTTTACCTGGAAACCGTACCATCCATCTATAAAATGTTCAGGTAAAAATGTGACACCTAATCCAGCCATTAAAAATGTAAGGGTTTCTGTTTTAGTGGCACAATTAGCAATAGTTACAGATTTTTTACTGGTATTGCTCAGAATAGACAGACATTGTTTATGTGCCTCACAAGGAGGACAATGAATAAATGATTCATGTTGTAGATCTTCGAGTTCTATAACATCTTTGGATAATAAATGATGACCATCTGGGATGCATAAGACATAATTCTCTTTCCATAGAGGAAGGAAAAGATCTTCTTCGTATTTCCATTCACGTACTAGCAAATTAATTTCACAATCTCTACCAATAGGGCGAACATCCCATTGCAAAGAATCTGATAAATGTGTAGCGGTTCTAAAGAATTGTTGTTTGTGCTCCTGAGGCAAGCTTTCTGCAACGCCAATAGTAATTTTATCTGTAAACTCTCGCTCTTTAAAAATATCAGATAAGGACGTAATTTCTCCTAATAGACGCTTCGCAATAGGGTAGAGATAATGTGCTTCAGTATTGATAATCACCCCTCTTTTATGTCGTATAAAAAGTTGTTTTCCTATTTCTTCTTCTAATTGTTTGATCCCGTTGGAAATATTAGGTTGGGATACAAAACATTGCTCTGCTGCACGGGTTAGGTTTTTTTGTTCATAGACTGCTATAAAGAAACGAAGTAAACGAGTATCCATAATTATTATTTATGATGATGATGCAAAATAGGTATTTTGAACCTGTTTTTATGTGATATACTTTTGTAAAAGTAAATAAAAGCAATCATTAAACATAGTAATCTAATATTATTATTATTTATAGTTATGATAAAAATAAATCTTAAAACAACAATTTGCTGTCTCATTTTAGGGATATCTGCGGTGATGACAGCGCAATCTTTAACCCATACAACTATGAAAACATCTGTAACCACATTTGGAACAATCTTTCATAAAAATTTACAAACAGGAAAAAACAAGGTGAATTTTACCAGTGAAGGAACTCGAATAGCCGGACATCTTTTTATCCCAGAAGGATATTCATCAGAAAAACAACAATCAGCAATTGTTGTCATTACACCAGCTAGTGGAATTAAAGAGCAAACCGCTGGAATTTATGCTGAGAAATTGGCTAAAAAAGGATTTATTACGCTCGCATTCGACCATAGAACTTATGGAGAAAGTGGGGGAGTTCCCAGAGCGATGGAAAATGCTCCAATGAAAGTAGAAGACATTAAAAATGCAGTTAGCTTTATAGGGACAATACCAGGAGTCGCCAAAGATAAAATAGGTGTTCTGGGTATTTGTTCAGGAGCAGGTTATAGTCTTCAATCTGCTTTTTTTGATCAGCGGATTCGATCGGTAGCAACTGTAAGTGGCTTTGTCGATTTTATAGATTATGGAATGGGAGGTGCTACTCAGTATATGAAAGAATTGTCAGGAGATAAAGTTGCTCAATTACAACAGCAGATTTCATGGGGTAATCAAGCAAGACAGCGGTATTATGAGACTGGAGAGGTTGTATTAGTAGAGGGGATCCCTCCGGCGAATAGTGGTCTTGGAAAATTCTGGGATCGGGCAGCTGATTATTATAGAAACCCCAAACGAGGAGGGCAATACCCTACATATAGTCCACTAAGAGCAGCAATGTCATTAGATACACGGTATTTCTTTAACCCTACAGAACACCTAGAATTAATGGCAGACAGACCCTTCTTAGCCATTATAGGAGAAAAAGCTCTATCAGCTTATTTTAGTGAGGTAGCTGTAGAAAGGGCCAAAGGAGATAAAGCGTTAGTAAAGATCAAAGAGGCGAATCATTTTGATCTGTATGACCAGGAACCTTATGTAAATCAGGCCGTAGAAAAATTAGTTCTTTTTTACCAACGAACGTTATAAAACCTCAATAAAAACCAACTTATATTGCACAAAAGAACATTCCTAAAAGGATGTTCTTTTGTATGATAAAATCTCATCTTACATATTGTAGATTATATGAATTAAGGATGAGCGGTATTTTTATGAATATCCCATGTCTGTTTATGAATTGTATACCAGTTGTGAGGAATTCCATCTAAATCAAATGTTTCTATAAGAGACAACCCTGTTTTTATCAATACTTTATTAGACCCTATGTTTGCAATATCAGCTGCTGCAAAAATTTCTTGTACACCAAGTTGTTCGAAACCATACTTAACAGCTTCTTTAGCAGTTTCTGATGCAATTCCTTTTCCCCAATATTTTTTTCGTAATCTGTACCCCAGATCGTAATAGCTTATTCCTTTTCGTAATGTTTGCTCATATTTTATACCTGCCCAGCCTATAAAATCACGTGTTGATTTATCAATGATTGCCCAGCGTCCTATACCATTTTCTTTGTATTGATTTCTGATAAATAAGATTGTTTCTTCTGCTTCTTTTATTGTTTGTATAGGTTTTTTCCCTAAGTACTCATGAACATCAGGATCAGAATCAAGATCAAAAATACCAGGAGCATCGGTCATTTCCAGATCTCGGAGAATAAAACGAGTAGTTTCAATATGAATTTTCATCAGGTCACTTATTTTCTTCTATATACTTAATATTTCCATTAATTGGTGCGATTTTGACAATATCACTTCCTTTAGAAAGATAAAAAATATAAGAACTGTTTTTTCCTACTATTTTTACAGTCTCTTTAGTATCATTTATAAAGGTTAGAGTGTCTTCATAAATGATCTTTTTTTCTTCTATTTTTTTAGAAACTCTAGATCCTGCTCCAACCCCTGTACCAACATAAAAACCAAGTAATCCGATCGAAAGCATAAACAAAGCGGTTTGTAGCAATTGTCTTTTTATTTCTGAAACAGAAGGGTTTTTAGGTTCAAATGTAAAAATTTTTTTAAACCATTGTTTGTCTTTCTTTTTTGCCAGATATAAAGGAATTCTAAAAACAGTGAAAACGACAATAAGGAATATGATGATACGTACCATACTGGAGGTTAGCCTTGCAATCGGGCTAATGAGAATATCCATAATAGAAGCATATTTTAGAATATCTACGCCTATCTGATTATAATAAAATGTTTCATTTAATATTCCCAGTAATATCAAATAGACATATCCGGCAGATAAATAGCCTTGAGATTCTTTAAAAAAAGAAGTGTTTTTCATTTTTTAATTCCCTTAATTAAAATTATTACTCGATAATCGAGAGGTATATGTTTTGAGTTTTGTTTCGAAATTAACATTTATTTCCTAAATAACACCTTGAATACTGATCTCGAGGTAGTTTACGAACTAAATAAAGAAACAGTTTTATAAACTCGTTATCAGTTGTACTTCCAGTTCCATAACTGGCATAAATCGACCTTTGATTGCTGTTTCGATGCGATCAATGATGATAAAACCGAGGTGTTGATAAAAGTTTACAGCATTCGGATCGGAATCTAATTGTATTTTCTGATATCCAGCTTGCTTGATACGACTTATAAAATCCTGCATCAGGAGCGTACCATACCCTTTTCGAATATAGATAGAGTCTATAAAAATATTATCCAATTTTACTATTCTTTTACTTATTGCTAAATATGAATAATACCCAATTAGTTCCTGAGCTATATAGAGCATATAAACTGGATTTTTGAGAATGTATTCCGGAGAAACAGTCAGGTCTTTTCTCCATTTTTTAATTTGTGCAGGTGTATAGTTCCAATAAGATTTAGATCGGATTGTCAAAGTCGTTAATTTTTGATGATCGGTATGAGATGCTTTAATGATATTCATATGTAATTATATATGAGAGATATATAAAAGAGTATAAATATAAAGAAAAGGATCTTTGATACATGGGATAAGTATTCTAACAAAAATCTACAGTTGCAATAAGCTTAATATGTTCTTTTGTAGGTTTGTCATGAGCTGATGATAAAGAGGAGAATATTGCACATTAAATAATAGAAATAAGGTATGTTTTTCCTAAAGAAGCTTTTCTAAGATTGTCTCTTCATTCTAAATCTAAGAAAAGAAGAGACAATCTTAGAAAAAGCAGAAATCAATTGTTTTGGCGTTCTCTACGTTTGAATTGTGCTATAATTTCATTTACATGTGCTTCTTTGATCTCTTCTTTAGTATATCCCTGTAGGTTTTTTAGGTATCCTGTAAATAAGTGACTTATATATAGAGGAGAGCGATTATTATTATTTCCTGAAGTATTGTGACACGAAAAACAATTCACGAGATTATCTACTGTTTGAGAATGAATAGACGTAGGGGAGAAGCCTACCTGTACATAGGTCTCCATCGTTATATTATACGCAGATACAGAACCTCTTGTAAGGTCTCCTTTTCTGGATTGTGAAAGGTTTCCTCCTAAAGAATCCAGAAGAGCTGTTTGCTGTTCTGTAGTTTCAAACCCTTCTGTATTTATCCAGATAGATCCGTTATAGAAATAGTTTTTCCATATATCTGTTAGTTGATTTTTTACATGCTCATTAATTGAATGAATGTTAGTAAAGTTCTCTGAGCCTTTTTGACTGGTTTCCATATATACCTGAACATTAAAAGATCCTTTCATTTCTTTTTTTACAGGAACCCCAAATTTATAAACAGAAAACACATTTTCATATATTCCATTACCAGAGGTAATATTTTTGACTGTTGCAGTACTGTCTTTATTGAAAAATAGATAATTAGAGGTACTTGTCACAGGAGCATCACTGGTAGGCGTCGCTTTATCCCAATCATATTTTGGTGCTAGTTTATCGTGTTCGAATGTAGCCCAAATAAATTCCGGGTGATTTTCTACAATACCAACAACATGCATCCCTAAAAGAGCGATTTTGGTTTTTTCCCCATTGATAATACCATCTGTAATGTAGTAGGTACTTGTATCTGCCAAAGCAGCGGCAGCTACCCAAGAAATTTTTAATTCTAATGCTCCTACAGGAAAAGAAATACCATTTACTTTTAAAGGATCTTCTTTTGCAATTGGCGCATAAGTTTTCATTGTTTCAAACAGTAACTTATTCACATGAATGGAATAATAAACGGTATCCGTTTTTTTATTAGCATTAACCATCTTATTGGTTTTTAGAATATCCGTTTTAGAACTCGCCTGAGCAATGTCTGTCAGTATAATTCCTTGACGTTGATCTAAAATCTCTCCATGAGAAGTGATCTGAAGAAGATGATCCTGAAAAAAAGGAACTCCATTTGTTTCATTGGTTAACCAAAGAAATTTTTGCCAGGACCATTGATGGAAATCGCAATTAGTAACAGTACTATTATCAGCAAATACGCTGGTAGGTCCTTCATTTGGTGGAGGTGTCTTTCTAATTCCTCCGGTTGTTTGAAACCAGGTACTATCAGCAATACAAGTATTGTCAATTTGTTCTTTATAGGTTGTTTTTTCTGCAGTTATCGTTTCATTATTTATTGTGTTTTTGTCCTTTTTATGATCGTTTTTACACGCCAGTAAAAAGGAGAACATCAAAATCAGAAGTAGTTTTTTATAGTGCATAATAAATGGATTAGGGTATACCATTTATGCATCAAAATCATATATATAGGCTACTTTATTTTCCTTTAGACTTCAAACTAAAATGGTATAGCTTTTAGTAGACTATAAATTTCTAATCTTGAGGAAACTTAAAAAAGAGTATAAATACCTGAAAATGAGAATTTTTTAATTAATTTTTATTTAAAATAAATAAAAATTAATTAAACTGTTAAAAAATAAACAAATACTTAATAGAATAGATGGTATCAATATGTAATTCTAAGCTAAAAAGCATACTTAAACCCTATTCCGGATAATTGTCTGATCTGGAAAGCGGAAGTAGCATTGTCATCATATATTGCCTGAAATGTAGAGTTGGCAGTAAATCGTTTGCTTATCAGCAAATCTAATTTGAATGTATAATCCAAATCGATATTAAAAGGATCTTCTATATAATTAGAATAGAGGTTTAAGGTATTTTCTATTTTTAAATTCTTCGAAATGTTAGTTTTAAAATTAGCAGCAACAGACCCTCCGAATTCGAAGCGAGAACTTTTGTATTTATCAACTCCAAAATAATCTCCATCGGCATAATCTTCAGCACTGGTAAACATATCGTTGACAATGGTAATTCGAGAGGTTAAGGGAGCGATATTGACAGTATATTTTTCTTTCTTTTTCCATAAGATACCAGGTCCGGATTGAAAACTAGCAGGAGAAAAAATACGAGTTTCCTCCGTTCTAATCGTTTCTTCTGTTCCTTCCTCTTTGCTATATGCATATCCTTTGATAAACTGTGTTTTGAAATTAGCGAAAAAAGAATAGTTCCAGGTACTTTCTTTAATTTGCTCACTTAATCGGGTATTGATCTCAATTCGATCATTGGTTTTTCTCAAAAAATTTTCCCCTTTTAAAAACGTCAGTCCAAAATCTCCATCAACTTTATTTTCCCAAATCAGCCCTTTTTTTCTATAAATAAGCTGATACAGGAAAGTGGTATTAGTTGCTACATTAGAGGTTCCTCCGCTCTGCCAATCTGCGTTAAAAGCCGTTTGATTAAACAATAAAGTAAAAGCACCTTTATTTTCCCATCCGATTTTTACCGTTTCTGTCTTCTTAGGGGTTACTTCTTCCAGAAGTTCTTTTAGGATTTTTGAAGACATCTCATCTGATGTTCCTTTTAATACGTTTTTTAGTGATTTCTTTAGTTTTGTTTTTACCGTGTCTTTTGGAGTTTCTTTTTTTTGATCCTGGCTTATTATTTTTTGGAAAGAAACTAACAGTAAGGTCAGTAACAGTACTCTTCTCATGACACTTATATTTGCATTAGGGGTGAAGGCAAATATAACAGAAGTCTGTAAGTTATTCAAAAGACATATTTATAATAAAAAAAGCCCGTTTTTCTTAAAAAACGGGCTTCTGTATAGCTAGATACTTTTTTACAATCCGTAGTTAATTCCAAGACCAAATACTTCTCTGATTTGGAAAGCGCTAACTGCATTATCATCATATATTGCCTGGAAGGTAATATTAGCAGATAAGTACTTATTGATAGTCATTACCAGGTTTGCTGTATAGTCAATATCTACATTCTGAGGATCCTCTAGATAATTAGAATATAAATTAAGGATGTTCTCCATAGATACATTTTCCATTAATTGGAATTTAGCGTATGCATTTACTGCAGCACCAAACTCAAAACGAGTTGTTTCATTCGCTTCTACTCCAAAATAAGGAACGTATGCGTCAAGAGCAGCCTGATCTGTTTCATCTACTTTGGTGAAATCTCCGTCTACAAAAATTAATCTTGCAGTAGCAGGAGCAATATTTACTTTCAGATTATCGCTTTTCTTCCATAACATACCTGGTCCGAATTGTAGATATGCAGGAGAAAAAATATGTGTTGTTTCTGTTCTGATTTCGTTTCCTTGGTCATCCTTTCCATATTCAAATCCTTTATCGAATTGTGTTCTGAAATTAATAAAGAAAGAATAGTACCAATTTGTTTCTTTGATTTGCTTACCTAGTAAAGAGTTAAATTCAAAACGGTCATTTGTCTTTCTGGTAAATTCCTGATCTTTTAATTTTGTAAGACCGTAATCTGCTAAGATTTTGTTATCCCAAGTAAGTTTTCCTTTTCTATAGTTAAAGTCATATGATAATCCCAGGTTTCCTGCAATGTTAGAAGTTCCCCCTCCGGTCCAATCATTGTTGAAAGCTGTTTGGTTAAATAAGAAACTGATGTTTCCTCCTCTTGTCCACCCATCTTTTGGTGGTTCATTTTTTGCATCGTCTTGTGCTAGTAAAATACTTGTACTAACTAAAAATGCCAATGTTAGAAATGTTTTTTTCATCGTTATAAAAAAATAGTTTTAAGTAGTTTTTCTTTGTTACTAATTCACTTTTTTTGTGCTGGCAAAGATACTTGAAGTTAAAACTTTCGATAGAAGAAGGCTACTTATGACGTAGTGTTTTCGACGAAAGAACAATTAATACGACAAAATACGCTTATTTTTTTTTAAACAGAGGAACAGCAGAACAAGCTTCTCCGTACATGATGCTTTTTGCTACAGGTTGTAATTTTTGAAGAATAGCGATATATGCTTCTTCTGGAACAGGTTTATTAGAACATCCTTTTATAATAATCATTTTGTCTTTGTAGGGAGTAGGGTCTATATGCTGTATAATCTCAGTATACAGAATTGTTTCAATGGATTGCAGGGTACCTACAACTACTTTTTTAGCATAGGGTGCCAGTGCACTGGTTACTAAAAGATAAGCCCATCCAGGTATAATTGCTTCTGAGGAACAATGTAATGCTACGTAGGTATCCTGATACGCACTCCAGTCATGAGAAGCGACCTGATCTCTAAAATCGTTCTCTTTTAGAATCAACCCTTCGTACAACCAATCTTTTATATCGAATTGCTGCCGTTTTCCAGTCGGGTAATATTCTTCTAAATCAAAAGTGATTAGTTTTTTATTATTTGCTACTCTATTTATGATTTCGTCTGCCATTTGAAATACCTTATGTGGTGTAATAAAACAATTTTATAACATTCCCAGTTCTAACTTTGCTTCTTCACTCATTAGATCCTGAGACCAGGGTGGGTCAAAAGTCAGTTCTACTTCTACATCTGTGACAGAATCAATTGATTTTGTTTTTTCTCTAACTTCTTCCGGGAGAGATTCGGCAACAGGGCAGTTGGGAGAGGTTAATGTCATCAGAATTTTTACCTCATAATCTTCATTGACAAAAACATCATATATAAGACCCAGTTCATATATATCTACAGGAATTTCTGGGTCATATATTGTTTTTAGAACCCCAACAATTTGTTCTCCCAGTGCATTTGTATCTATAGTATCACTCATTTTTTCTTTTTTTATATAATATTTTAATACTTGTCTCGAGGTTTTTTACTCGATAATCAAGATTTAAAACAGCTTATAGTTAAAACCTGAACTAAAATCACCTAATCTAATTGCGTTTGATAAGCTACTGCATAAAGTTTTAGTTGTTTTAGCATACTTGTCAACCCATTAGCTCTTGTAGGAGAAAGGTGTTCTTTTAATCCGATTTCATCAATAAAATCAGTATTAGCATCAATAATATCTTGTGGGTGCTGTCCAGAAAAAACACGAATTAAAATGGCTATAATACCTTTGGTAATAATAGCATCACTATCTGCTGTAAATTCTATTTTATTATCATTCATCTCAGCATGTACCCAAACTTTACTTTGACAACCTTTAATGATGTTATTTTCTGTTTTATATTTTTCTTCAATCAGCGGAAGTGATTTTCCTAATTCAATCATATATTCATATCGTTGCATCCAATCATCAAACATCCCAAACTCATCGATAATCTCTTCTTGAATTTCTTGTATTGACATATCCCTTTTTTTGACAAAAATACAACAAGTATTATTGCTTTTCAACAGTTTCTCCCAATGACAATATATAGGATACTAATGGAGCTATTTCTTCTGGGGGAGCACCATGATCAAATCCTGAGGAAATATATTCTTTTTCTTTATTAGAAATATAAAGCTGCGCATGGGCAGCCCCATCAAATAATCGGTTTTCTGTAGGAGCTTTTAGTTCTTGTAACTTGTCCAATTGGATCTTTTGGGTTAATAGGATGATGTTGTTCCAGTCTTCTGTTTTACAGGGCTGCTGTTTGCGTTGTTCATGATTTCTGTCAGTAGACACCAATAATACATTTTTATCCAGTTCTATTTGTAGATAAAATCCTCTGGATAATGCTTGATATCTAATTTTTACAATATTGTTTTGATGTTTTTGATCAGTATTGATTGTGGGGTTTGATGCAATATGTATTGTTTTGGTTTCTCTACAAGAAGAGGAGAGTAGTATAAATATTGTAAGATAGAAAATAGATAGCTTCATTTGTTGTTTGTGTGGTGTTAGAAATGCTAAAAGATACCAAAAAAGACGCCTTAATCAGACCTTTTATATAAATTTATGATTGCGTATTTGACTTACATAACAAAAGAACTTCTAAATCCTTCGTATTCGAATAGCACTCTCATTCTTCTCTTTTGACCTTTCGTAAACATATACATGTAGCTATCATTTATATAATCCATATGGTTCATTATCATATCTACACTGTACTGTCGGGTATCTAGCACATCCATGATTACGATCATTAGAGACTGGTGTATCAGCTACTCTGTCATCATAAGGACATCCTCCGTCGCCCCAGATATGTTGTAAGTTTAACCAATGAGCTACTTCATGAGTGGTGGTTCTTCCCTTATTAAATGGAGCGCGTACAATTTCTGTTGTTCCAAAAAATGTAGGTCTAACTACTACACCATTCGTAGCATCAGGACCCATTCCAGGAAATTGAGCGTATCCTAATGTGTCTCTTGATAAGTTACAAACCCAGATGTTTAAATATTTTTTGGATTTGCAATATCAATTCCTCCTCAGCTGGAGAGCTTCATATTGTCATAGTCTGGATTCCATGATCTTTTGTTTGTTCTCTTTTTGTTTATTTTTTCTAAACGAAATCGAAAGCCAGCATTTGCAACCAGATCTCTAAACTCTCTTGGTACTAGTGATACGTCACTATTGGTTTTGGAAAATCGTCATTTAATACATTGATTTGTGATTGAACCTGAGCATTACTAATGTTTTATTTATTAGTATTATAGAGAATATGAACAATTACAGGAATTTCAACAACCTCATTAGAAGCTTTTAGTTTTTTTAGAAAAACGTTTAATCTGTTCCTTAATGGTGGTCATTTTTTGGGTCAAATCAGGGTTTTGGGATAATTGTTTTTTTCAGTATTTCTGCAGAATGGCATTTTCTTTTGATTACTGCATTTTGTTCTGAATTTTCTGATGCGGCATCAGGAGTTAATGAATTAGCCTCTTTTTCGTAGGAGGTAAACAGAAGACTTAGCGCAAATGCACTGATGATTAGTCTTTTCATAATTAGATATGGTTTTAAGTTTATGTAGTGGCATAAACTTCTTCCTCGTCTTAATAGTATCCTGTTTGAGCTGATTAACTAATGATTAACTCCAAAAATTGAGTGTGATAAATTTATGTAAAAACATTAGAAATCAAATGATTATGCTTTTTATTCTGCATTTAGTAGAAATATAAACTAGGATAACATCATTTTTGCCTTTTTTACGGCAGCGACTAGTGCATCTATTTCTTCTTTTGTATTATAAAAAGAAAAGGAAGCTCTCACGGTCCCTGGGATTTTATAAAAATCCATAATGGGTTGTGCACAATGATGTCCGGTTCTAACAGCAATTCCTAATTTATCGACAATACTTCCTATATCATATGGATGGATAGTATCAATATTAAAAGAAATTACAGATGTTTTGTTTTTAGACGTTCCATAAATCTTTAATCCTTCTATTTCTGATAGTTTGGCTGTTCCATACGCTAATAGTTCTTGTTCATAGGCTGCGATGGCATCAAAACCAATTTTATTCATATAATCCAATGCTACCCCAAAAGCTATTCCTCCACAGATATTAGGCGTTCCTGCTTCGAATTTATGTGGTAAGCCAGCGTAGGTAGTTTTTTCGAAAGTAACCTGATCAATCATTTCTCCTCCTCCTTGATAGGGGGGGAGTTTGTTCAGCCATGTTTCTTTTCCATATAAGAGACCAACTCCTGTAGGACCGCATAGCTTATGCGCAGAGGCTACATAAAAATCTACGTCGAGTTCTTGTACATCTGGTTTTATATGAGGACAGGATTGTGCTCCATCGACCAATACAGCTGCACCTACTGCATGTGCTTTATCTATGATTTCTTTTATAGGATTTATAGTTCCTAATGCATTTGATATATGGTTGACAAATACCAACTTCGTCTTAGGGGATAAAAGCTGATCATAGATTTGCATAACAAGCTCTCCTTCTTCATTCATTGGGATTACTTTTAATACCGCTCCTGTACGCTCACAAAGCATTTGCCATGGTACAATGTTAGAATGGTGTTCCAGAGCAGAAACAATGATTTCATCTCCTTTAGTCAATAAGCTGGTAAATCCTGTTGCTACAATATTAATACTATGAGTCGTTCCTGCTGTCAGTATTATTTCATGAGCTTTTGCTGCATTGAAATGAGCCTGTACTTTTTTTCTGGCTATTTCATAGGCATCTGTTGCTTCCTGAGATAGGGTATGTACGCCTCTATGAATATTCGCATTATACTCGCTGTAATAAGATACGATTGCATCGATAACCACCTGTGGTGTTTGCGAGGTTGCTGCATTATCGAAATAGACTAAGGGTTTTCCATTTACTTCTCTATTTAGTATTGGGAAATCTTTTCTTATGGCTTGTACATCAAACATATTTTCTTTCTTTTTCAGCGGGACAAAGTTACGGTTTTACTAACAAAAGAAGCCAAATCTATAATGGATTTGGCTTCTTTTTGTATTGTTTTTTTGTAATCACTTAATTTATAAGTCAAAGCCTATATTAACACCTATTTTATTGGCGATAAGCTTATTGATTCTACTCTTTAGCTGAGGTATTTTTACACTTTCTAATACATTGTTGGCAAAAGCATACATCAACAGAGCTCTGGCTTCTCTTTCTCCTATTCCTCTTGACCTCATATAGAAAAGAGCATTTTCATCTAATTGACCAATGGTACAACCATGAGAACATTTTACATCATCAGCAAAAATTTCTAACTGAGGTTTGGAGTTAATAGATGCTTTATCACTTAATAAAATATTGTTATTTGATTGAAACGCATTTGTCTTCTGTGCTTCTTTATTAACAATGACTTGACCATTAAAGACCCCGGTTGATTTTTCATCAAAGATTCCCTTGTAATCCTGATGACTTTCACAATTAGGTTCTATGTGATGTACTAATGTATTGTGATCTACGTGCTGTTTTCCTTCTAGAATAGTGACTCCATTAAGAATAGAATCAATTCCTTCTCCTTTTTGGAAAAAGTTCAGATTGTTTCTGGTAATATTTCCTCCAAAAGAAAAGGTGTGTACAGAAGCAACACTCTGCGCTTGTTGTTCTATAAAAGTGCTGTCTATCAACGAGGCATTTTGATTATCATTTTGTATTTTATAATAATCTACAATGGCTCTTTTATCTGCAAAAATTTCCGTTACAGAATTGGTGAAAACAGGATTATCAGTCAAACTCTGATGTCTCTCTACAATTTGTACATGAGAATTTTCTTCTACTACAATCAAGTTTCTGGGTTGTAGCATTTGTTCTTCTTCTCTTCCTGTAGCAAAGTGTATGATCTGAATAGGTTTATCTGCCAAAACATTTTTTGGAATATAGATATAAGCTCCTTCTTCAGAAAAAGCAGTATTTAGAGATGTTATTCCGTCTTTTTTGGCTATTTTATCAAAATAATTATCGATAACAGGTCTATACTTAGAATTCGTTAGTGCTGATGACATCAGGCAGACATCCATCTTATCATGAGTAGTTTCTGATAAGTGAGAAGAATACTTTCCATCTACAAAAACGATTTTATAAGAATCCAAATCGTTTAAGAAGTACTTCTTAACATCTTTAAACGCTATAGTGTTTTCTTCTTTAGGAAAAATACTGTAGTCACGCTTTAAAATAGAGTTTAAGGACGTATACTTCCATGCTTCCTCCTTTTTTGAAGGAAATCCTTTTTGTTCAAAAACTTTAATGGCTTTGCTTCGAATGTCGTGTATAGGTGATTCTATATCGACATTGTTTTCGAAAACCAGAAAAGAAGATACCAATTTATCTTTCAACTCCATTATGCTTCCTTTATTTCTTCTTTAATCCAGTCATATCCTTTTTCTTCTAGTTCTAAGGCTAGCTCCTTCGTTCCGGATTTTACAATTTTACCGTCATGTAGTACATGTACAAAGTCAGGAACAATATAATCCAACAGACGTTGATAGTGAGTAATGACAATAATTGCATTGTCTTTACTTTTTAATTTATTGACACCATTTGCTACAATACGCAAGGCATCGATATCAAGTCCAGAATCAGTTTCATCAAGTATTGCCAGTTTTGGCTCTAGCATTGCCATTTGAAAAATTTCGTTTCTTTTTTTCTCTCCTCCGGAGAATCCTTCATTAAGAGATCTAGATAGAAATTTTCTATCGATTTCTAATAATTCGGATTTTTCACGAATCTTTTTCAACATATCTTTTGCTGACATCTCTTCCAGACCTTGTGCTTTTCTGGTTTCATTGATGGCAGTTTTCATAAAGTTAGTTACTGTTACTCCCGGGATTTCTACTGGATACTGAAATGATAGAAAAACACCTTTATGTGAACGTTCTTCCGGTGCAAGTTCTTCTATATCTTCTCCTTCTAAAAAAATATTCCCTTTTGTTATTTCATACTCTTCTTTTCCTGCAATAACACTAGCTAAGGTACTTTTTCCTGCACCATTAGGTCCCATGATTGCATGTACTTCTCCTGCATTAACATTAAGGTTAAGACTCTTTAGAATTTTCTTACCATTAATACTTGCATGTAAATCCTTTATTTCTAACATTTTATACAACTATCTTTAGTCTCCCCACGGAGATAATTATTCTTGTTTATTATTCGTGATTATGGTTTTGATGAGGATCTTCTGAGGATTTTATTTTTGTTGATAATTCAGAAGTTGGCTCACTAACACCAATAATTTCTTTTATTTCTACAATTTTCTCCCATCCTTCATTAGGATTAGGCTTTACTATTCCCTGTACTACAACAGGAACCATATCGTACTCTTCTCTTTGTAATGGTGTTGTCTTTTTGGACAATTCATATGCCATATCATTAATCTCCACTCCATAGACAGAATCCTGTACTTTTATCACTCCTACATCATCTATAAGAATAAACTCTCCTCGTATCAGAGTTGTTTCTCCACTATTGTTATTAGTATTTCCTTGTTTGCAAGAGAATATTACAAGGCTGATCAGAATTAATAAGAATGACTTTTTCATGAATGGTAGATTTGTTAGTTAGACATTTACCCTACAGAACCTTCCAGAGATATCTCCAGAAGCTTTTGAGCTTCTACCGCAAATTCCATGGGGAGTTTGTTCAGTACCTCCTTACTAAAACCATTGACAATAAGTGCTATTGCTTTTTCGGTATCAATACCGCGCTGGTTACAGTAGAATATCTGATCTTCTCCTATCTTGCTGGTAGTTGCTTCATGTTCTATTTGAGCGGTTTTATTTTTAGCTTCTATATAGGGAAACGTATGAGCTCCACATTCATTGCCCATTAATAGCGAATCACACTGAGAAAAATTTCTGGCGTTACTTGCTCTGCTATTAATTTGGACTAATCCTCGGTAACTATTTTGAGATTTTCCGGCTGAAATTCCTTTGGAGATGATTGTACTTTTTGTGTTTTTTCCAAGATGAATCATTTTGGTTCCGGTATCTGCCTGCTGGAAATTATTTGTTACAGCAATAGAATAAAATTCTCCTACAGAATTATCTCCTTTTAGTACACATGAAGGGTATTTCCAGGTTACAGCTGATCCTGTTTCTACTTGGGTCCATGAAATTTTAGCGTTTGTTTCGCAGATTCCTCTTTTGGTTACAAAGTTATAAACCCCTCCTTTTCCTTCAGCGTTTCCAGGATACCAGTTTTGCACGGTAGAGTATTTAATCTCAGCATCGTCTAGGGCTATTAGCTCTACTACTGCAGCATGCAATTGATTTTCATCTCTGGAGGGAGCAGTACAACCTTCCAGGTAACTCACATAGCTTCCTTCATCCGCTACTAACAGTGTACGTTCGAACTGACCTGTTCCTGCCTGATTAATCCTAAAATAAGTCGATAATTCCATTGGACATCGGACACCTTTAGGTATATAACAAAAAGATCCATCACTAAATACAGCAGAATTTAAAGCTGCATAAAAGTTATCTTTTTTAGGAACAACTGTACCGATATATTTTTTTACCAGTTCCGGATGATCCTGAATAGCTTCAGATATTGAACAAAAAATAATTCCTTTTTCTGCTAGCGTCTCTTTAAATGTCGTTGCTACCGATACGGAATCCATAACGATATCTACGGCTACTCCTGCTAGCTTTTTTTGCTCATCCAGTGATATTCCCAGTTTATTAAATGTCTCTAACAACTCTGGATCTACCTCGTCAAGGCTGTTATATTTTGGTTTTTTATTAGGGGCAGAGTAATACGATATATTTTGAAAATCAGGTTTTTCATAGTTTACATTTGCCCAATCTGGTTCTTCCATTTCTTTCCAGATTCGAAATGCATCTAATCGCCACTCTGTCATCCATTCCGGTTCTTCTTTTTTCTTAGATATTGCTCGTACAATATCTTCATTAAGTCCTACCGGAAAAGTTTCAGATTCTATATCCGTATAAAATCCGTATTCGTATTCTTTGTTCTCTAACTCTTTCTTTAAATCGTCTTCTGTATATGCCATCTTTCCCTTCCTGATATGTATTCAGGTTTCTTCTTTAAAATATTATAACGAAAAACTTTCTCCACATCCGCACGTTCTATTGGCGTTTGGATTGTTAAAAACGAAGCCTTTACCATTAAGACCTCCCGAGTATTCTAGTGTTGTTCCTACAAGATATAGGATACTTTTTTTGTCAACTATAATTTTTATACCGTTATCTTCAAAAAGCTTGTCTTCGGCTTCTTGATTTTTATCAAATTTCAAATCATATGACAATCCAGAACACCCCCCGCTTTTTACTCCAACTCGCACATAGTCCGTCGTAGCATCAAATCCGTCGTCATCCATGAGCTGAACTACTTTTTTTCTTGCTGTGTCAGATACTTTGATCATTTTTTAAATAGATTAGTTCTAAAATAGTATGCAAATATACTACATAAGTAGCTTTTATGCACAAAACCTAACATTAATCTATTATATAACTACATAGGGATTCGTTATAATGTGGTGTTTTAGAACTCAGAAAACCTGTCATCAGTGATAAAATCATCATCAGTAAGGGTTTTGAGAAAGGCGATAATTTGTTGTTTTTCCAAAGGGGTCATAGGTATGCCAAGGGTACCGTTTTCCTTTTTAAAAATGGGATCAAGTGTTTCAGAATCTTTTATGCCATCACTGTAATGGTCTAATACGTTTTCTAATGTTTTGAACCGTCCATCATGCATATAAGGAAAGGTTAATTCTATATTCCTTAAGGTAGGAACTTTGAACTTTAGTCGATCTTCATCTAATCCTGTTACCCGAATTCTGCCCTTATCATTATAGATAGTGTCTAATGGTAATCCATTATTTCTGTATGATTGATCTGTAAACAATGTTCCCTGATGACAAGAAGCACATTTGTTTTTAAATAAATCAAAACCTAGGGCTTCTTCCTCTGTAAAAACAGAGCCCTCATTTCTTTCTATTTTATCGTATTTGGAATTGGATGAAATCATCATCACAACAAATTGTGACAATGCCTTTAGAATGTTATCGGTATTTATTTTTTGATCTTTAAAAGCTTCTGAAAACAACTGGACATAAGTAGGTTCTTTTTCTAGTTTTTTGATAATATTAGAAAATGTTTCGTTCATTTCTACTTCTGCAGTAATGGGCACAATTGGTTGTAAATCGAGATGTGCTACCGCTCCGTCCCAGGTAAACTCTTTCATAAAAGCCAGATTGTGCAAAGGTTGCGCATTTCTTGTCCCTAATGCTCCATCTACTCCATGACTGACAATATGAGTATGATGTGTAAAAGCAAAATCCTGAATATGGCAGAATCCACATGAAACAACTCCATCTGAAGCGAGTTTTCCATCAAAAAATAGTTTTTTTCCTAATTCAAACCCTTTTTCTGTTGGAGGGTTTTTTGAAATATCGTAGGTAGGTTTAGGGAAATTGGAAGGAATATCAAAAGTTAATTTTGGATTCTCTGGGATAGGTGTATATTGATCTTTATCGGAACTGCATGCAGTTCCGATAAAGATCATACCTATATATAAAAATACTTTCAATTTAATTTTTTTACTCGATAACAGAGGTGTGAATGTTCCGAGATTGCATCCGGAACAAAATGTATTTTAATCAGATACCCGAAGGGTTATTTTGATTCAGCAGTAAACATTTTGCTTACATTTTCTGCTATTTTTGGTGCATTTTCAGGGTCTATCTGTATATCACTTTTTACAGTAAGTGAATGGGTGTTTGTACCATCAAATATTTTGGAAATATCTGCATTTAGTGTTATTGCAGGTGTTGTTCCTTTGTTTATAGTTAATGGTTGCGTCAGGTTCACTGTTACTTCTTTATAATTGTCCAGTGTTGTTCCGTGACTTCCTACATGAATAACAAATTCTTTTTCCGGTCCGTCATTCTCATTATATGTTCCTTCGAATTTAAGGAATTTATATCCTGCAGACCATGACCAAAGCATATTGTTTTCTTCTGCTGTAGGGATAAAGTTATTAACTCCATTTAATGGATAATTTGATTGATCGACTCCAAACCCAAACGAGATTTTGGTATACACGCCGCCTTCAATATCAGACAATGCTATTTTTTTTGATGCGTCAACTTCTTCATTAATTAAAAAATAACTTTTTTCTACGGGATATGCTACTTTGTCGCCATTTTCTTTAATAAGCACGATATTACTTATAATATACTTTAGCTCTGCTATTTTATAGGTTTCATTACTCTTATTTGTATAAGAAGTATTGTTTAGTTCAATGTTTTTTCCATCAATAACATTACTTACATTAATAGTCAGTGCTCCCGGTTCGAGATCGGTTGTACTATCATCATCACTTTTACAGGAGACAATACCTACTGCCAGTAATGCTATTAAAAAAAAGTTTTTCATGAGTTTGTTTTTTTTAGTTTTAAAAAAATAAAATGTGTGTTTGAGTAAAGAAAATAAATTTTGATTTCAGTTATCGTATCAAAATTTATTTTCTATATAAAGCCTCGCTTACTCATGACGAGGTAGTTTATTGGCACCGCCAAAGAGGATATTATTCCCATGACTTGCCTTGCAATTTATTTTTCAATAAATACCTTATGGGCTTACTCCGACGAGGTAATTTATTCTTATTTGTATTTTATAACGACGACATCTTTAACTCCTTTATTTGTAGTGATGTCGAAATCGCTACTTTCTGAATTTCCGACAATAATTATTTTTTTGTCTTTTGTTTCAATACAGCCATTACCGTATTCTGCTTCGGTTCCTCCTACGGTTTGACTCCATTTTACATTTCCATCGGGTCCTATGATCAAATTCCATATATCACTTTGCCCATTGTTTTTTGTCAGATCAACATCTCCACTTCTGGAGTTTCCTGTAATAATGAAATTTCCTTCTTTGGTTTTGTAAATACCTCTTCCTGTATCAAAAGCGGTTCCTCCGATGGATTTTTTCCATTGTATACTTCCTTTATCATCAATCTGTATGATCCATAGATCAGCATTTCCTTTAGGGTTTGAAATATCCCCATCTTCACTTCTAGAGTCCCCTATGATCAGGTATTTTCCATTGCCTGCTGCAGCGATTGCATAGCTAATATCAATCTGAGATCCACCGTATGATTTTTCCCATACTTTCGTTCCTTTGGCATCTACTTTTACAGCCCAAAAATCATAACTTCCTTTGCTGTTAGAGATGTCAAAATCTTCACTTTCTGAGGATCCTATCATGATAAATCCTTGATCTTCTGTTTCTATAACGTCATAACTACGGTCATTATTGGATCCTCCAAAATATCTTCTCCATTGTTTTTCTCCATTGGCATCCAGTTTGATACCCCAGAATTCTCCTACTCCGTGTTTTTCATTTTTGTTTTTGTCATCATTCCCTCCGCCATCACTGGCAGTAACGTCTAAAAATCCAGTAATAAAAAAACCACCATCTTTGGTTTGCAAAGCAGAAAAAGCACGGTCGATTCCGGGAAATCCAAAACTTTTTTCCCATTCTAATGTTCCTGAGCTATCTGTTTTTAACACCCAATAGTCTTGTAATCCGGCATTAACAGACACATCACCATCCGTACTTCTACTATATCCTACCATTACAAAACCACCATCGTTGGTTTGGATTATTTTTTCTGCTCTTTCATCACCGGTTCCGCCATATGTTTTATTCCAGAGAATTTCTCCTGATGGACTTAGTTTTAATAGCCAGAAGTCACTATCGGTGGCTGTTTTTCCTGTTATATCTCCATCAATACTTTGGGTATATCCGGCAACAGCATAACCCCCATCAGTAGTTTCTACTACTGACAGGGCATTATCTTCATTGCTACCTCCATATGTTTTTACCCATTCTATATCCCGTTCAATCTTTTCGTCGACTTTTGGGGGAGTACCTTCATCATCATTACTACATGAGCTTATTGCTGTTAGTGTAATAACAAAGGCAATAGTATAGATAGAAATCTTTGAAGTATTCATTATTTTTCTGTTTTAACAAACTATTTTTTTATAAATCGTTTGGTTACTACTTGATCTTTTGTTTCGAGTTTTAAGAAGTAGTTTCCGGTTCTTAAGTTAGAAATATCGATGCTATTTTTTAAAGCGCCACTTTTTATTTTTTGTCCAATGACATTTCTTATTTCAAAAGTGAAATCTTCATCGCTTCCTGTTACAACGTTTAAGATATTTCCTGTTGCCGGATTTGGATAAATAAATAATGAACCGATTTCTTCTACATCGAATTGTTTTGAAGCAGATCTTCCTGTTCTAATAGAAATATTATCAATAGCAATATCTGCTTGCCAGGTTCCTCCTGTGGTTCTGTTAAATCTCAGTTTCACTCCTTGACCCGCATATGAAGACAAATTAACGCTTTGTGTATTCCAGGAATTTCCTTGGTTTCCAGTTTTACTCCAGAGTTCTGACCAGGTTGCCCCATCATCAGTACTGGCTTCTAACTTAATATCTCCCATATCGGAAGAACCGTACATGTGATAAGAGAAAGAGAATGTTGCGGCAGAAACATTGGATAAATCAAAGCAAGGAGAGGTTAAAATTGCTTGTTTATTAGGGAAGCCTGTTCCTTGAAAAGAAGCCTCTACAAAGATATAATAACTACCTTGTGCTGCAGATGATGGTCCGGTATTTCTAGAAGGTGTACCATTTTGATCTACAGTCCAATCCAGATTATCATTTGTTGACTGTGTCCAAGCACCAATACTATTTTCAAAGCTTTCGGAGTATGGAAATGAAGAAATTCCCGTTGTACATCCTGGTTCTCCACCACCACCATTTCCTTTGGTAAGGATAACGGTGTAATCTTCTACTTCTCCATATTGGAAAGACTCACAGGAAGTAGGAATTCCATTATACTTCATAGAAACCCGCATTCTGGTAGCTCCTTCTGCTGCATTAGAAGGAATGGTAAAACTTCCTGTAACAGGGCTGTTTTTTGTAGCACTTTGTGTCCACACTTGCTCTCCCTGATCAGTAAAGTCTCCATCCTGATTTAGATCAATCCACACGCTATATGCTTCATTGTATACAGTTCCTGTCCAGGTAGGTGTTATCGAAATAGTATGAGTATCTCCTTTTTTTAATTCTGTGGATACCGAAGTGTGATCTCCATAACCTCCTGAAGAAGCTGCTGTCGTATTATTGATATCTCTAAGATTAACATTACTGATGTATTCATCAGAAGTAGTTTTTCCATTAGAGGCACAATAGGTGATCTGTACCTGTTTTGTAGTAAATCGTACTGAACTACTATAGTTTGATGTTTGATTAGAAGAACATTTACTTCGTACTTGCGCTTCATACTCCGTATTTTCGGTAAGACCTGATAAGGTAGTAGAAGTAGCAGAAACAGCATTGGTTGTCCAGGAAGATGTTCCTGTTTTTCTATATCTGATATCATATGTAGCACCAGATACAGCTCCCCAGCTCAGGGATGCAGATGTAGCATTGACATTGGTAGTTGCTAAAGATGTTGGAGTTGTTGCCTGACAAGAAGAGCCGCTGCTTTTTTTGACTAAGAAGAAACCTCCTTGAATATCACTAATTACGATATTTCCACTACTGAAATAAGGATACACATTCCATACCCCATCCATTGTAACACTATTGCTAGAAGGATAGGAGTCGAAATAACCAACTTCTGTCATATTTTTAGACCCGATATTACTGATATCAATGACCCGTAATCCGGCGCGATAATTCGCTAAGTAGAAGAGATTTCCTTTTACATATCCATTATGATCTGTGGATGCAGTAGGACCAAAATAGTTGAAATGGAATTTAGGGTTGTCTAAATCTTGAAAATCAAAAATGATAGTTTTAGTGTTAAACCCTACCCCTTGCTCATCTAATTCATCTCCTAGAATAAAATATCTCATATCATCTGTGAACCATCCTTGATGAGTATATTTTACATCAGAATACTTGATAGTAGAAATTGTTTTAGGGTTTGATTTGTTTGTGATATCTGCAATAACGATTTCTATCTCATTACTTCCGATAAGAATTTCTTTTCCTACATAGTCCTGATCTGGACCATTATACGTTACTACTTGTGCATCATGAGTATAGGCTCTTTGTCCACCTGATAAAAACCCACCTGCATTTTTAGGATTTTTAGGATCTTGAATATTAATAAAAAGGGGCCCTCCTTTATAAGGTCCCGAATTTCTTTGTGCTCCTACAACATAGGTAAACCCAGTATCTTCGTTAATAACGATATTGTGCGCATTTCCGAATTCTGTATATCTGGTATCTGCGGTAAAGGTACGTGGAGGGTTTGACACGTTTCTTAAACGGGTCAGATCAAAAACCTGCATTCCATGTCCTGATGCTTCACTAACGATAAATGCGTGATCTTTGTATACTTTGATGTCTCTCCAGGTACTATTACTGGTAGCGGTTGGTAATTTTCCTAAATAAACAGGGTTAGTTGGATTGGAAGCATCTATAAATGCAGTTCCGTTATTTAATCCTATAATAGCGTATTCTTTTCCTGTTTGCGGATCTGTCCATCCCCAGCTATCATTACCCATAGAGGCGTTCATTGTTGATAAGGGAATATGTGACATCAGGTCGTAACCTTTACAGGGGTAGTTCCCTGCTTTTCCATTGACACATGGAGTTTGTGCATAGCCAAGAAAGACTGTACACATTAATAATAATGTAGTCTTAAAAGTTTTCATTGAGTTTGTGATTGTGTGTTAGATTTTAAAAATGATTATTTGTGTTTATTTCATAGGCAGGAATTTGTTTTAATTAGTATTCTTTTTAAGTATATTTTATATGTTAATGAAAAATACGTTTTGCAGATTATAGAACGTTTTTACGAATTAAAAAATAAAGGGGTGGAAAAGGAAGGTTTGATTTCATACATTTGGTTTTAAGGGGTATATAATAATTACAAATATATAACTTTTTAATAATCAATGCTTCATATATTAAATTTTTATCATTTTTTTGCGTACTAGTATAAAACCTGAATTGATATCACTAATCACAATATTGCCACTTTTGAAAAAGGGATATACATTCCATGCTCCTTTAAAATCAGCAGCATTACTAGTAGGAAAAGTATCAAAAAAGCCGATTTCGGCAATGTTTTTATTTGCGATATCAGAAATATCAATAACCCGCATTCCTGCCTGATAATTAGCTAGATAAAACAAGTTTCCTTTTACATATCCATTGTGATCAATCGCGGAGGTTGTCCCTGTAAACATCATATGTTCCTGCGGAACATCCAGGTCTTCCATATTAAAAATAATAGTTCTGGTATTAAATCCTTCTCTTGTCTCATCCAGTTCATCTCCAAGTAGAAAATACTTCATATCTTCGGTAAACCACCCTTGGTGTGTATACCCAACCTGAGCGTAACTAATAGTAGATATTGCTATTGGGTTAGATTTATCTGTTATATCTACAATAGCCAATTCGTTTTCATTACTTCCGATTAATATTTCTTTACCTATATAACCCGGATCAGGTCCGTTATAAGTGATTACCTGCGCATCATGGCTATATGCTTTTTCTGCATATCCTCCTTCATTTTTGGGAACTAGCGGATTTTGTATATTTATAAAAAGAGGTCCTCCATTGTACAAAGCTTGTGAACCATTGAGGTTTTTTGCTCCTACCACATAAGCATATCCCGATAGTGGATTAATAACAATATTATGAGCACTACCAAAATCGGTATAATGTACATCTGCAGTAAAGGTTGTTGCTTCTCCGGCATTTCGCAATTTAGTTAAATCAAATACCTGCAGACCATGTCCTTTTGCCTCACTCACTATAAATGCAGTATTATTATATACTTTGACATCTCTCCAGGAACTGGATACGGTAGCGGTTGGTAATTTGCCAATATATCGCGGGCTTTCTGGTATGGATATATCTATAAAGGCAGTTCCATTATCGAGACCAATTAGTGCATATTCTTTATTGGTTACAGGATCAGTCCATCCCCAGCTATCATTTCCGGTTTCGGCATTCATTTGTTCCAGTGTAATATGGGAAACAAAATCGTATCCTTTGCAAGGATACTTACCAGCTGCGATTCCATTTTCACAGGGAATTACTCCCTGATTAGTCATTTCTATAATTTGTTCATTACCAGAAGTATCATCTCTACTACAATTACAGAATAATATACAGATGATACTTAGAAGGGGAGATAGTAGGTTTTTTTTCATAAGGTTTGGGACTAAAAAAGAAAGATTCTCACCAGAATATGCGAACAAAAAATGTTTTTTTAATTCTTGAAATTATGGTAATAACGTACTTTTATGATTGTTAAAAATACAAAATATTTGATTATCAATTAAATACGCTTTTTTGTTTTAAATCATTTTTTTATTCAATAATCAAATTTTAAATGCTTTGAGAATGATTCTGAAATTAACATTTGTCTCCTTTATATGGTTTTATATACTTATATCTAGACAGTTTACTCAGAAAAATAAGAAGTGTATTTTTTTGTATTTTCTTTAGTTAAATTTGCTTTCTTGGCTACCTTTGCAGCATGATTGAAGACAAGAACACCCCCCGGACACAATTATCAGAATTAGGAGAGTTTGGATTGATAGAACATTTAACCCAAAACTTTACAATTTCTCAGCCATCTACCTTATATGGTATAGGTGATGATGCTGCTGTTTTGGACTTTAATCAAAAAAAATGTGTGCTTTCTACAGATTTATTAGTAGAAGGAGTTCATTTTGACCTGGCGTATGTACCTTTAAAACATTTAGGGTATAAAGCTGTTATGGTCAATCTTTCTGATATTTACGCCATGAATGCTACGGCGTCTCAAATTACGGTTTCTATTGCTGTTTCTAATCGGTTTACTTTAGAGGCTTTAGAAGAATTATATGAGGGAATATACGCAGCGGCTAAACTATATAACGTGGATGTTATAGGAGGAGATACGACATCGTCTACTTCGGGATTAATTATAAGTATTACCGCGACTGGTTTCGCCGAAGAAGATGCTATCGTGTATAGAAATGGAGCGAAAGACGGAGATTTATTAGTGGTAACAGGAGATCTTGGTGCTGCATATCTGGGATTGCAGGTTTTGGAAAGAGAGAAACAGGTTTTTAAGGTAAACCCAAATGTACAACCAGATTTAGATCAGTATTCTTATTTAATAGAAAGACAATTAAAACCTGAAGCAAGAAAAGACATGCCTGGTTTATTAAAAGCACTAGAGGTACAGCCAACCAGTATGATTGATATTAGTGATGGTCTTTCTTCAGAAGTAATACATCTTTGTACCCGTTCTAAAGTAGGGGTTAATTTATACGAGGATAAAATTCCATTGGATCCTGCAGTTATTTCTACATCAGAAGAGTTTAATCTAAATAGTACAACAGTTGCTTTGAACGGTGGTGAAGATTACGAATTACTATTTACCATTGACCAAAATGATTATCCAAAAATTAAGGCAAACCCTAATCTTACCGTTATAGGTCATATAGTGGATGAGAAAAGTGGTATTGGTTTAGTAACCAGAGCGAATGAGAAAATAGAGCTCAAAGCGCAAGGATGGAATCCTATTAAAGAATAATTAATTAAAAAAAGAAAGCTTATCCTTCTGCACGTTTCAGTTTTTTAGCGTGTACATAAGCGATAGCTTCATTTATTTCTTTTAGTTTTGGTGTCATAATTTCCAGTTTTCCTTTGCTGTTTGTGGTTACTTGCTCTCCACAATGGGCACAGGTATATTCTTTAATATGATGTGTCACTTTTTTGGATAATTTATAACTATGACCAAAAAGGGAACAGTAGATTTTAGAGACGGTAAATGACGAATTTGGGGTTGGGGATTTCATCTATTATTTTGTTAAAAGTTCATTATCAGTACAATAATACTATTTTTTTTTGATTAATGTAGGATTTATGTAGGAAATTTTAAAAAATAAGTCTTTTTTATGTCTTTTTAACGTGAAAATAATGCTTTTTATCCACACAGTTATTAACTATTATACTAAAAATTGCCTTATAGTGATACTTTCACATTTTTAAAAATTGTTGCATGCTCTCCAAAAATTTGGATTGATTTTCCAGATAGGTCATATGTCCTCCTGAGAAACCAATCAGATCTACTTTACACCTGTTGCTTTCTTCTATAGCCTGTTCAAAGGATAAAACAGGATCTTTTTTTCCTGCGAGCATTATTTTTTCTCCTTCGAAAGAAGATAAGATATGTGTTCTGTCTTTTCGTATTTTCATACCTTCGAGAGCAGATATAATTCCTTGTAATGGAGTTTGGGAAGCTGCTTCCTTAATTTTTATAATCTCCTGATAAAGTCGCGCTCTGTTTTCTTTAGCAAATAAATTAGCAATAGCCATGCTTGTATATGCCTGAGGATTATTTTTTACAATTTGTATAGCACGTTCTCTGTTTATTTTTCGTTCTTTACTGTCAGGAAAGGAAGTAGAATTAAGAAGTACAATTCGATCTGTATATAATGGGAATTCTTCTATAAATGCCAAGGCTACATACCCCCCCATAGAGTGACCAATTAATGTTACCTTCTCAACATTAATGACGTCTAATACTGCTTTTAGTGACTTTGCCATTTCTTCCATCGTATGTATATACCCTATACATCCGGATGCTCCATGTCCTAAAAGATCGATAGTAATACATTGGTATTTATTTATAAAGTGTGGAGTAATTTGATTCCACATACTGCTGTTTTCCAAAAAACCATGAAGAAATACAATAGCTTCACCTTCTCCCCTGGTATCATAATTAATTTTTACTCCTTTATAGGTCAAATCCATTTGTATCTTTTATATTTAAGTGCTAAACCTAATTAAATGCAGTTAAATAAAGAAACTTTTGTTACCGGATTTGCACTATTTTCTATGTTCTTTGGAGCAGGAAACTTGATTCTTCCTCCAAACCTTGGTATAAAATCCGGAGACCTATGGTTATGGGTATCTATTGGGTTTATTATTTCGGCAGTTATAATTCCTATTTTAGGAATTATAGCCCATGCGAGACTACAGGGAACTTTATTTGATTTTGGAAAAAAAGTATCTCCGTTATTTAGCTATATATACTGTATTATAATTTATTGTATTTCCATTGTATTACCCTCCCCGCGTACAGCTTCTGTTACACATGAAATGGCAATTGCTCCTTTTCTGGGAACACCTTCCTGGTTAACCAGTAGTATTTATTTTGCGCTTGTTTTGTTTTTTGTTCTCAATAGAAATAAAATAGTAAATGTATTGGGGAAATTTTTAACTCCGATCATTTTCTTAGTCATTCTTTCTATTATTTTTATTGGTATTTTTTCTACTCATACTCCTATGAATCCATCTATATTTGATACACCTTTGGTTAATGGGATTCTGGAAGGCTACCAAACTTTTGATGCTATTGGAGCCGTAGTTGTCGGAGGAGTAATTATTATTTCTGTAAAGACAAAATATGATACAGACTATAACGCTAATAAAAAACTGATTAGATCGGCAGGAATGATTGCCGGTATCGGACTGTTAGTTATTTATACTGGGATGATCTATACCGGAGCACTATATAATTCTTTTTTTGATACTCAGATTAGCAGAACCGAATTACTACAGGGATTAAGCTTTGAGACATTGGGAGTGATCGGGAGAGTAGGGTTAAGTGTTTTAGTCGCTCTGGCTTGTTTTACAACAGCAGTGGGGATTGTTACCGGAACATCTGATTTTATGAAATCTTTTTTTGGAAACTCTCAAAGAGCATATGTTATTACAGCTATAATAGGTTGTTTATTAGGAGTAATCGTGGGTCAATTTGATGTTCATCATATTATTGTAATAGCAATTCCTGCTTTGATGTTTTTATATCCTGTAACAATTGTACTCATTATACTGAATATCTTACCAGAAAGGCTTTCAGCCCCTGTTGTTTTTAGATCTGTCGTATTTATAACCATTCTATTTAGTGCATTGGATTTCTTTGTAGCAATAGGATATGAAGGGTTTGTACAGCCAATTTTGGAAATTCTTCCCTTAGGTTCTTATAATTTTGCTTGGATTTTCCCCGTAATTATTACATTTGCAGTAACTAACATTTTCTTTAAGGGGAAAAATAAATAAAAGTATAAGGGAAAAAACTACTATCTATTTAAGAAAAATACTTATTAAATGACACAATTCATTGTGGTCATAATCATACATTAATGGTGATTGTGATCCAATAGGGCTTAGTGACATAAAATTCGTTTTTAGGAAGTTTATTTTCTAAAAGGAACAATCTTTTGCATTAATTTTTCTGTTGATATAGGCTTATCAAAAATTCCCATTTTTTTTATTACACCAGTTAAAGGCTATCGTTAGTACGATACATGCTCTCATTGTTTTATAAAATTTATTAATCGAAGAGAAAGTGCATGTTGTCGATATCAATCAGTTGATAATCTGATATATACAAGAATAATGAAATCTTGTGTATACCTTTTTAAAACATTATTTATTAGAAAAAATTACTTTGTAAATGAAAAAATGTACCTATTTGATGATGCTTATGGCATTGTTAGTATCTTGTAATGATGATGATTATGATCCGCTGGGTCCTAGTATTGTGGACGATCAGCTGTTAGAAATTCTACAATCGGTTTCTAATAATGAAGGAGTATCCTATTTTATACTTCCTGATAGTGAGGATTTCTCAAAAATACCTCAAGATCCCTTAAACCCACTTACCAAAGAGAAAGTAGAATTAGGTAAATTATTAATTCATGAAACCGCAACAGGAGGGAGTCCCAAATTTTCTAAAATGAAGGGAACCTACTCTTGTGTTTCTTGTCACCATGCTGCTGCAGGTTTTGCTGCAGGGATTAGGCAAGGAAAAGGAGAAGGAGGTTCAGGCTTTGGTATACGTGGAGAAGGAAGAGTCATAGCAGAAGGGATGCCTATAGATATGCTCGATATTCAGCCAATAAAATCTCCAACAATATTAAATGTTGCATATCAGGATATTATGTTGTGGAATGGACAATTTGGAGGAACCGGAACCAATGCAGGAACGGAGATTGGCTGGACCAATATCCCTGAGAATAATTTAGGACATCAAGGAGTAGAGGTACAAGCAATCAAAGGACAGGGAGTTCACAGAATAAAAGTAGATGAAGAATTTGTAAACACCTTTGGATATAAAAATTTGTTTGATGCTGCTTTTCCATCAGTAGAAGAAGAAGACAGATATTCTACACACAATGCTGCATTGGCAATTGCAGCATATGAGCGAACTTTACTAGCAAATCAAGCTCCCTGGCAAGAATGGCTAAAAGGGAATTACAAAGCGATGAATGATGCGGAGAAGAGAGGAGCTATTGCCTTTTTTAGTAAAGGAAAGTGTTATGAATGTCATTCCGGACCGGCACTAAATGATGTTGCGTTTTATGCTTTCGGGATGGGAGATTTCGATAATGCTTCAGATGCGATTGTTACAGATATGGAAGGATTTGATAGAGTGAAAAAAGGTAGAGGAGGCTTTACCAAAAATGCAAATGATAATTATAAGTTTAAAACACCCACACTGTATAATATAGCGGATCATGGATTCTATGGTCATGGAGGAACATTTACTTCTGTCAAAGATGTGGTTACTTACAAAAATAAGGGAGTACCTCAGAACAATGAAGTTCCCAAAGAAAGCCTGGCTCCCCAGTTTGGAAATATAGAATTATCCGAAAAAGATATTATAGATATTACTGCTTTTATCGAGTCTGGGCTTAAAGACCCTAATCTTACCAGATATGTTCCGGAAAAAACAGGATCGGGAAATTGTTTCCCTAATAATGATGAGCAGTCAAAAATAGATACAGGATGCGATTAATGTATACTGTTTTTATTGCAAAGTAGTCAGCCACCAGGTGTTGCCGAAAGGATCTAATAATCCGGCAACTCTGGTGTCATCATTTTCTTCCATAGGTGCCATTACTGAAGTTGCTCCCATTTCAATACCCCTATAGTATACCTGATCAGAATCATTGACGTAAATATACATGGAGATTTGCTCTGCGGGATAATTTTTATTCGCTTCAGTAATAATTAATGTACTGGTGCCTATCAGTACCTCTGAGTGTAGTATTTTATGATTTTTATCTACCCTGCGTATCATTTCCTGTGCATTAAACAATCGCTTTATAAATTCTACAAACTCATCTGCTTTTTCTATAACTAAATACGGCATGACTTGTTGATGTCCAGCCATTAGCTTCATACGATTCATAACCCTTTTTTTTATAGATGCAAACGCCTGTTTTTAATAAATATTCTGATATACATCAAAGAAATAAGAGTAGTGATTATAAACAATATTCTGAATAAGATATTTATCTGATTATCGAGCTGATTTACCCGTGAACAAATTGACTAAGTAACTCTATTAAAAAAAGAAGCATTCGTTGGAAACAAATTTTCGATTTTAAAGCTCGTCTTGGGGTAGCACACCCTTTGGTATGGTCAATAAAAAAGGGACTGTTTACAGTCCCTTTTTATTTTATATTCGTTCAATAATTTATGAATTCATAAGTTCTTCTATTTCCTCTGCCTCTATAGGAATATTTTCCATCAGATTGAAGGGGGCTCCTGTTTCTTGTATAACAACATCATCTTCTATTCGAACTCCAAATCCTTCTTCGGGTAAATAAATTCCAGGTTCTACTGTAAATACCATATTCGCTTTCATCGGTTCAGTTAAGATCCCATAATCATGCGTATCCAATCCAATATGATGCGAAGTTCCATGCATAAAATATTTTTTATAGGCCGGCCAATCAGGGTTTTCATTTTGTACATCAGCCTTATCCAGTAATCCAAGTCCTAAAAGTTCTGATGTCATTAATTTTCCTACTTCTACATGGTATTCTGCCCACATTGTTCCTGGTACTAATAATTTAGTAGCTTCTTTTTTAACTCGCAATACTGCATCGTATACGGCACGTTGTCTTTCTGTATATTGTCCAGACACAGGAATAGTTCTGCTGAGGTCACTTTTATAATTTGCATATTCTGCAGCAATATCCAGTAAGATGAGATCTCCGGCTTTACACTCTTGATTATTCTCTATATAGTGTAGTACATTGGCATTATTTCCACTAGCAATAATAGGTGTATATGCAAACCCTTTAGATCGGTTGTTTACGAATTCATGTAGCAGCTCTGCTTCCAGATTATATTCCCATACTCCGGGTTTTACATAACCTAATAATCGTCTGAATCCTTTTTCTGTAATATTACAAGCGGTCTGCATCAGATCCAATTCTATCGGATCTTTTACAGATCGTAACCTTTGTAAGATAGGATTACTTTTTGCTACAGAATGAGCAGGATATTTTGCTTTCCACCATTTTGTAAAACGATCTTCTCTGGTTTCAGTTTCTACATTCGAGCGGTAATGTTCATTCGTATTTACATATACTGTATCACACTGTGTCATGATCTCAAAAAATATTTTTTCCAGATCTTGTAACCAATAAACAGTTTTAATACCCGAAGTCTCAAATGCGCGTTCTTTGGTCAGTTTTTCTCCCTCCCAAACAGCAATATGCTCATTTGTTTCTTTTAGAAATAAGATTTCTCTGTGTTTTTCATGCGGAGCATCCGGAAACAAAACCAAAATACTCTCTTCCTGATCCACACCACTTAGGTAAAAAATATCCCTGTGTTGTTCAAATGGCATGGTACTATCAGCACTAATTGGATAAATATCATTACTGTTAAAAACAGCAAGACTATTTGGTTTCATCTGAGACATGAAATTCTTTCTGTTTTTTATAAAAAGATTTCTGTCTATCGGGTGATACTTCATATGTCTGTATTTTTTGTTTACTAATGTCAGATGCACCTATCAGTATACTTCGCCGAAGAAAAACGCAGGATTCTGATAGATTGATGCTTCTTATTGAATTTTTTCAAAAATACTAAAGCTATATCTATGAATTGTTAAACAATATGTAAAAATTTTGACACAATAGTAACAATCCATATTTTCAGGCGATTAATCTTGATTATAAGCTTATTAGCCTATGATCACATCAATTTTAACGAGTTATTTCTTTATTGAAAAAACAATTTTATGAAGTCATTTATACCCTATTTTATGATCGCTTGTTCTGTAAGTGCCACTTTTGCCCAGCAAAAGCCGACTTCTGCAGAAACAATACAACAGTCGCTGATTCAAAAAAAACAGCTTGAAGAACAATCATTGGTTAAAAACATTCCATTTGAAAACATTGGTCCCTCTGTTATGAGTGGAAGAGTAGTGGATTTGGATGTCAATCCCAAAAACCCTTCAGAATTTTATGTAGCCTATGCATCCGGAGGATTGTGGTATACTGCCAATAACGGAACTACTTTTGATCCGGTAATGGATACTGCAGAAACCATAAATATAGGTGATATTGCTGTAGATTGGAAAAAACACACCTTGTGGGTAGGTACAGGAGAGAATAATTCCTCCAGATCTTCTTACGCAGGAACCGGGGTTCTTACTTCTGATGATAAAGGAAAAACCTGGAAAAATGTAGGTCTTACAGACTCTCATCACATAGGAAGAATCCTATTAAATCCAACAAATCCTGATGAGATTGTTATAGGGGTTGCGGGGCATTTATATTCTCCGAATGAAGAAAGAGGGATTTATAAAACCACTGATGGAGGAAAAACCTGGAAAAAAACACTCTTTATAGATAAACACACAGGAATCATTGATGTAGCGTATGCTCCGAATAATTTTAATGTTATGTATGCGGCAGCCTGGCAAAGGGACCGTAAGGCTTGGAATTTTACAGGGAATGGTATTGGATCTGGTATTTATAAAAGTACAGACGGCGGAAATAGTTGGAAGAAAATAACAACTCCTCAAAGTGGTTTTGTTACCGGAGAAGGAGTAGGAAGAATAGGACTCGCTGTTTTTGATGAGGAAACAGTATATGCAATTCACGATAATCAGTTTAGAAGAAAAAAAGAAAAAGAAGCAAAAAAAACAGCAGATCTGACCAAAGATGATTTTAAAACAATGAGTACTGCTGATTTCTTGAAATTAGAAGACAAAAAATTAAATGCATACCTAAAAACATATGGTTTTCAGGAAAAATACAGAGCCAAAAATGTTAAGCAGTTAGTGAAAAATGGTATGGTAAAACCTATCGATTTGGCAAAGTACTTAGAAAATGCAAATTCCTTATTGTTTGACACTCCGGTTGTCGGAGCAGAAGTATACAGAAGTAACGATGGAGGAAATAGCTGGAAAAAAACACATTTAGATTACCTGGATGATATCTATTACAGTTACGGATACTATTTTGGTCAGATACAAGTGAATCCAGCAAACAAAGAACATATTTATATTTCCGGGGTTCCTATTCTAAAATCAAAAGACGGGGGAAAAACATTTACGAGTATTAGCAGAGAGAATGTCCATGCAGATCACCACGCATTGTGGATTAACCCTGTAAATCCAAATCATCTGATCAACGGAAATGATGGAGGAGTGAATATTACTTATGATGATGGAAAAAATTGGATAAAATCCAATCAACCAAGTGTCGGTCAGTTCTATGCAATTAATGTAGACTATGAAAAACCATATAATATCTATGGAGGATTACAGGACAATGGAGTATGGGTAGGTTCTAGTACAGCAAGAGAGAATATGTCCTGGCATCAGAGCGGTCATTATCCATGGGAAAGCTTATTAGGAGGAGATGGAATGCAGGTACAAATAGACAATAGAAATTCAGATATAGTATATACCGGATTTCAATTCGGAAACTATTTTAGAATTGATAGAAGTACAAAAAAGAGAACGTACATACAACCAAAACACGAATTAGGAGAAGCACCTTATCGATTCAATTGGCAGACACCTATTCTGTTATCAGCTCACAACCAGGATATTTTATACCTCGGAGGGAATAAATTAATGCGCTCAATGAACCAGGGAGATGATTGGACAGCTATTTCCAAAGATCTGACCGCTGGAGGAAAGAAAGGAAATGTTGCCTATGGAACATTGACAACCATTGCGGAATCTCCATTTCAGTTTGGGCTTTTATACACGGGTAGTGACGATGGAAAAGTATATGTTTCTAAAAATTCTGGAGGAAGTTGGACAGATATCTCTGGGACATTACCTTCTGATTTATGGGTGAGCAGAGTGGTGGCTTCCAGACATAAGAAAGAACGTGTATACCTAAGCCTAAACGGGTACCGTTTTGATGATTTCACCACCTATTTATATGTTAGTGAAGACTATGGATCCAGCTGGAAAAGTATTGCGTCGAATCTTCCTTCAGCTCCTGTAAATGTAATACAAGAAGATCCCAAAAATGAACATATTCTCTATGTCGGAACGGATAATGGTGCTTATGTATCTTTGGATAGGGGAATATCATGGCAGCTTTTTTCCAATGGAGTTCCCAGTGTAGCAGTGCATGATATTGTAGTGCAATCAGAAGCAAATGATTTATTGTTGGGTACGCATGGAAGAAGTATTTATAAAACAAATATAGCCCCATTACAATCCCTCGAAACATCAAAACTAACGACTCCTCTTAGCGTTTTTGCAACTACTCCGGTACAATGGTCATCCCGATGGGGAACTACCTGGAGTAAGTGGTTCGAACCTTATGAACCGGAAACGATCTTTAAATTTTATACGGCAGCAGCAGCAAAAGCAAATATAAAAATCAAAACAGCTTCTGGAGCAGTAATTCATACAATTACACATACTGCAGATAAAGGGTTTAACTATGTTTCTTATGATTTATCAGTTACTGAAAAAGGGAAGAAAGCTATCGAAAAAGAATTTCCAGATGATAGAGTAGAAAAGAAGAAAAACGAAAAGTATTATTTACCTACCGGAACCTATACCATAGAGGTGACTGCCGGCGGGGTATCCAAGAGTACACCATTTGAAATTAAATAAAGGGAATACTATTAAAAAAGTCAAAAAAACATAATTAATGTAAGAAAAGAAGGGGCATTTACCCCTTCTTTTTTTTAACGATTTCTTTCTGCTTAAATAATAGGTAATAAATTCTTATCTTGTTTGATGATATACTCTTAACCTATTTTTTAATGACGCAAAATGACATTTTTAATGACGCGATTCATAGCTTTAATACTAGTTACTGGGAGCTATGCACACAATCTTACGAAGAAGTTTGGTCCGAGAATTTTTATAAAACACTCGGTTATATAAAGGAAGAACTTCATTTTTCTATAGATTATTTTTTAGATCATTTAATACATGAAGAAGACGCCGATATTTTCAAAGATAACTTCTTTAATTATTGTAAAAATGATGTAGATTTCAAACAACACCTCCAAATTCTTAATAAAAACGGACAATATCAATTATTCAAATGTGTAACGAATAATGAGCTACCCCCAGAGCTCACACCGGAACGACATTATATTTTCTTTTTTGAAATCCTTTTAGACCCGGGACAAGCCATTACCCAGGATAATTTTTATTTTAAAGAAACAGCTCAAATGACTGCTACCGGTAGCTGGTATGTCGATTTTGTAAAAAAACAAAGCTATTGGGATTTCGAAACAAAAAAAATACTGGAATATCCGGATGATTATATCCCTTCATTACGAAATTCTGCTCAGTATTATCCAGAAGATTGTAGAGAACAGGCTGCCAGCCTTTTTTTTAGATGTGCGATGAACGGAACTCCCTTTAATACCGAAATCAAAATGATTACGGCCAACGAAAGGGTTTTTTGGGCAAGAGCCATTGGAAAACCTATTTATAATAAGAAAAAAGAAATTGTAGGAATACGGGGAGTGTTTCAAGACATTGATGAGGTTAAGAGAAAGGAGTTACAATTAAAAAAATCTCTAAATACCATTACCTCTCAGAATTCCAGATTATTGAATTTTGCTCACATTGTATCTCATAACCTGCGGTCACATACCAGTAACCTGTCTTTATTAGTTCAGTTAATAGAAGATATAAAAGATCCCGAAGAGAAAAACAGTTTGATACACGAGATTCGAAATATTTCAGAAAGCCTCAATACGACCATTGCTCACCTCAATGAAATTGTAGCGATTCAAAATAATAAACATCAGGAAAAAAAGAAGGTGAACTTTATAGATACCTATGATGTAGTGATGAATGGTATTAAACATTTAATAGCGGAACACAATGCGGAAATCTATACGGATTTTAGCCAATTAGATGGAGTTTCTTTTCTCCCTGCGTATTTAGAAAGTGTTTTTTTGAATTTGATTACAAATGCAATTAAGTACAGACACCCCGATAGAAATCCGGTGATAAAAATCAAAAGTTTTCTCGATGAAGGGAATATGTCATTAGAGTTTACAGATAACGGTAGTGGAATAGACCTGCATAAAGCAGGAGATAAACTTTTCGGGATGTATAAGACCTTTCATGACCATAAAGATGCAGTGGGCATAGGGTTGTTTCTAACCAAAAATCAAATAGAAGCGATGGATGGAAGAATTAATGTAGAAAGTATTGTAGGTAAGGGGACTACATTTATCATAGAATTTTAGTATTATTGAATATGGATAAACAAATAGAATTAGCTTGTATCATTGATGATGATAAAATCTATGTCAATCTGGTAAAACGAATCATAGAAACCAGGCATCTATGTAATAACCTATTGATTTTTAAAGATGGGAAGGATGCGCTAACTTATTTTGAAACCCTACTCAACCATATGGATCAGGATAGTATTCCTGAAATTATTTTTCTGGATCTTAATATGCCTATCATGGATGGATGGGAATTTTTAGAAGGTTTTACTAAAATTAAAAACAAATTTGGAAAAGTCATAACCCTGTACATTGTAAGTTCTTCTATAGACCCGAATGATATAGAACGTGCCCGGGGGATTCAATCTGTCAAGGATTATCTGGTCAAGCCTGTGACGATAAAAGAATTAGAATCCATCTTTCATGACACGATAAAACAATAGTTATACATTCTATAAAAAGAGTCCTTTCGAATTGAACTCTTTTTTATGAAATAGGGACTGCTCTATTGTTTCTCGAAAAACAGATCAGGCCCATCTAAAAAAGAAATACCAATTGTCATGACACTATTTGTAGTATCAAATGACCAGTCAGAATCGTTTATCTTTATATAACAGATATCATTCATCTCCGTTTTATTGATACAAGAAATACTAATTAAATAAGTATGATCCCCAGCATCGTGCCAGTTACTTTTCTTTTCTAATCGAAGAATACCTTCTTCCATAAAGTGGTAGATGATGTTTTCTTTAGAAAAATCAGTTTCTACGATTTTGCCATCTCCACTGTAATCAAACTGCTTTGATTTCATCAATTTCCATTCTCCTAGAATACCGGTATCAGGAGTGCCGGAGTCATCATCACCTGAGCAGGCAAATAAAACAAAAAGAGATGCGATTAAAAGGATGCTTTTTTTCATCATGGGTTTATGGGATTTTTGCTGTTATACCTATGAGATGAGCAAGCCGGTAAAAGGTTGTTTTATTCAAGTGTTAAAAACACCTTAATACAGCTGTAATATTAACGGATAAAAATGTAATTTATTGTTTTTCAAAGGTTTTGTATAAAGGTGTAATGCCTCAAGACTTGCCCTAAAACTGAAAATTTGTTTCCAAGGAAAACCTTATGGACCTGTCTGAGGTAGTTTACTTGTTTATAGATTTTGTTATAGTGAGGTTATCCAATCTATAGGTAGTCGTCATACCTGAAGCATCCCCTCCAATATATCGAAACCCGATAACGATGTCTCCTTCTATACAGCCAATGGGAATTACTCCACTCGATTGATATGCTCCATATGCAGCATAAGGACCTATGGGAATATTGATATTTTGTAGTTTTTTCCAGGCAGTGGTCAGTGGATCCCCAGAATATTGATGGGTAATGAACACCTCTAGTAGCTGTCCTCTGTCATAACCAGCTGCAATATCAAAAAGCAATTGCGCCTTTTCGATTTCTCTAATAGCTATTTTGGGACTAATTAACCAACTGATGATAGGAGTTTCTCCACTTTTAAACCCGGAAATATTAACCCCTCTTGTTCCTTCTTTTCCATATCGGGAGCTTTTAAACAAAGTAGCACCTCCCAGAATGTTTTTTAATTGATACCCGGCATTCTCCAGATCTTCTTGTTTTTTATAAGTATTAAAATCATCCCGGAACAATACCTCCGTTTCATCCGATACCAAATCGCATATAAATGGTTCTGGGTCACAGCGATTTTCTTCTGTGAATAACATAGCAGTAGGGTCATTAATGATCAGATTAAACCGTTCTCCGTAAAAATCTTTACTTATAACACCATCAATAGCACCTCTTTGTAAGGGAAGGGATACTCCATTAAAATCTGCATATACACTGGTACTTAAAATAGCCAGCAGACCGGTTCTACAACTCTCTATGATGCGCTCTCCATTATAGACATCATAAGGTTCTGCAGCAAATGTTTTCCCTTTTTCTTGTTCATGAAACTGTAATTGAGAAATTCGTACATATCTAAGCAAGGTTTCTTGTCCAAATTTTTCTAAAGGGATCTCAAGAGGAGTAATTTCTTCCTTTTTGTTCATTCGTATCAATACTTCATCTTTTAAAAAAGAAGAAATTTTATCTATTTTGTTTTCGGATAGTTGTCCTAAAGTAGGCACCCCATTTTCTATTCCTATGACTAATCCATCTAATCGAACCAGTATTTTTCTGCCTATTTCATAACTGGTATATAAAGGATTCACATCAATAGAAATGACTATTCCTGCAGTGGGGGCTATTGTCTTATCTTGCAAAACAAGTTTTTTAAAAAAATTACCAGATTTATCGGTAGAAATGACATACCCTTCCATATAATTGTTTGTATCTGTAAAGAGAAGGGTAGCTGTTTCTCCTTGGAGAGATTGCTGTTGTGCAAGCATTCCCAGGACTGCTTTAATAGAAATTATATGTCCATCTATCACTGGTGTCGGTATGCTTGTTTCATCAGGGAGCTGGTATGAATTATCGGTAATACATCCCATCAATAGGATAAAGAACAAATTCCAGAAAAATGGAGGGTTTTTATAGCGTATCATGCTGATTTGTTTTTTTTTAAAAGCGTACATATAGGTTGATATAATAAGAAGTGCCATATCCGTAGTAGTATCGATTTCCGTATACCGGGGTAGTTGTTTCTGACGCGTCCAATAGTTGTCTGTAATTTCCTTTTCTAACTTGTTCGAATCCTCCTGTTTTATATAATGTGTTTAGCACATTGTTTATACTAGCAAAGCAACCTAACGTATATTTTCTTTGCCACTTCCATGATTTTCCTCCTATGATATTAACCAGAAAATAACTGCCTAATGTTTCTTGTTGCAACAGTTCTCTGGCGATAAGCGGGTCGTACTCATTAAAAGGCTGTCCATCGGTGTCCTGAATAAAATTAAGTGTCCTGGTAAAGGGACTGCTATTAATTCTTGCATTTGCAAAATAATTGGCAGAAATCCCAGTCCACCAGAATTGAGGATCCCGATAGGAGATTCCCAATTGTGCTGCAATTTCAGGACCAGTAGGGATATGATACCCTTTTAGGAATGATTTTCCCAATGATAGTGTTCCTCCCTGTTTTCTCAAAAAATCCCCAGTTCCGGTAATCATAAGGTTGGGGTTGTTTGTATAAAGAGCACTTCCTATAGAAGCGGCAGTTTTTAGTTCTAAACCAGAAAGGATCTGGCAAGAGGCTCCTATCTCTACTCCCATACTTTTTTGATCAGCATCTACCAGAACTTCGCGAATAAATTCTTGTGCCGTTCCTGCTAATGCTGTTGTATAAAAAGAAGATACGTTTGATGTATGTTGCAGTGTTGAATAAAAAGCAGTCAATTTTGTAGTAATACGATTTCCTCGGTATAAGTATTCTAGCTCAGTCGATAGTATTTGTTCACTTTTGAGAGGTTTTGAAGTAACTTCTTTTACTTGAATATTACTTTCTCTTGGAGAAATAAAAACCTGTCTCCATCCAGGGGCTTCTGTTCCGTACATTCCTGCTAGCCGAAACGAATGTTTCCCATAGATGTGAAAAGAAATTCCCCCTTTGATACCATAATTGACAAAATGTGCTTTATCGCTTTTACCCAGAGAAGCAACACCTTTAAATTTTCCATTTTCATAGGAACCTTCTCGTTGATGTGCAGTAGTGGAAAGCTGTCCTCCCAGATAAATATCTATTGTCTTGGAATTCCAGGAACACTGAGAAAACCCATTGATCGTTTCTGAAAACATAGTATAGTCGTATTTATAAGTATCTCCTTCTGTGACAAGCCTATTAGGTGTTTTTAGGTTGTTCTGGGCATAATGGATTTTTTCTTCATTAGAAAGTTCACTGTTGCTAACAAAAGCATCTACATCTAAAAATTGAGTTCCTCCCAATAGATCTCCGATTATTGCATAATAACGATTGTGTTCTTTTTTATAATTGACAGCCCCATTAAACTTCAGGTTATCTGTTGGTTTTATACGCCATTGACTCGCTCCATTCCATTGTGTTGCTTTTTCAATATCTTCCCGAATAGCATACGTAGCATTTTTTCCTTCTTGCCGCGTGATACTATTCGCTCGAATCAAATTATCCCAGTTAAGTTGTCCGTTTTCCTGAAATCTTTGAGTAGCTAAAAAGGCATTTTTGTAATTATGTCCTTTAGTTGTTTGTAAGTAATAACTTGGTAAATTTGCGGGATGCATGGGATTAGACCATCTGCTATTACCTCCACCACTTATAAATTGTATATTATCGGATATCTGTATGATATCAGTTCCTCCAATATCGATACTACTGTTTGTAGTTTTACCTGTTTGGAACGCAATATTAGTAAACAGTTGTACCTTATCAGATATTTTCCAATCGTGGGAGATGAATGCAATTGGCTTTTCAGTTTTTCTGACAGCAGCATTTCTAAATATTCCGTTTTGATATCCCCAATACGGATTGTAATATCTTCCTTTTAACCGAAAAACTTCTTCTGTAATAGCTGTATATTTTCCTCTTTTTAGAGGTGTATAGATTCCTGCTAATTGCAAGCTGTGTTTTTTCCATTTTTTTTCAGCTGCCAGAAAAAAAGAAATTCCATTATAATAGGTTCCTTCTATTAAACCTTCTTCCGTTTTTCTTTTGCTTAATGAAATGGTATAAGCTGTGTTTTTTGGAGATAGCCCTGTACTATAAGTCGCCATTAACCTGTTGCCAAATGTTCTGTTGGAATTGGCAAATGATATCTTTCCTCCTTTGGGGTGTGAAGAAGCACTCATGTTTATATTGGTTACTCCTCCCAAACTTCCAAACACGTATTCATTCGCAGTAATTCCGGTAGTAAATTCCTGATGCTTTGTAATATCATTTAACCCACCCCAACTACTCCATTGCGGACGATATGTAGCTAGTGAATGCAGGGATAAACCGTTGAGCAACACCTGTGTTTTTTGACTTCCAACGCGGCGATATCGATGAAATGTAGTACTAAAGTCATAAGCTAGTGCACTTAGAAAAGCATCTTTTGTAGCATGTAAAACATCAGGAGCGTCTAAAATATCATAAACAGGAGCTCCTATTTCTTCATCAGAGATGGTGATAGTTCCTATTTCATCATTGTAAAAGACCGCATCATATTCGATAAAAACAATTCCTAATGCAAGTATTTCCTTTGGATGAATAGTAATGGGGTATTTTTTCTTTTTGTACCCTTTTTTATAAAAAATGATGTAATGTTCCCCGATTGGAATCCGGATATTCTTAAGAGAAAAAGCACCCTGATTGTCAGATATGGTTCTGGAGGAAATCCCTTCTATGCTTACTATAACATCTTTTACAGCTTGATGCGTATGTTCATCTCGAACCTGCCCAGAGATACTGGTTACTTGTTGGGCAAATAGCTGTAAGTACATTCCGTATAGCAGCAAAAAAGAAAGTAGCCTTCTTCTAAGCTCAATACAATTCATACTGATATGGTTTTGCTTGAAAAGAAGTCCTTTTCAAGGTTTTAAGAGTCGCTGTTAAAAAGAAATATTCTGGGGAGGTGTACGTTGATATTCGCTATATTTAACTAAAAATCAAGTAAATATAAAAAAATTATGAAAAAACCATATGTTTTTTGCTCTCTTTTTATCATTCCATACTTCTTACTCTGGGGGCAACCCAAAAAAACATATCATATTCATACTCTGGGGTTTTATAATCTCGAGAATTTATTCGATACTATTAATAATCCCAATACGTTTGATGACGATCGTACACCCGATGGAGCAGACCACTGGACCAAGAAACGATATCAAAATAAACTAAAAAATCTATCTAAGGTTATTGCGGATATAGGTATAGACCAGGCTAAAAACACTCCGGTACTTCTGGGAGTAGCTGAAGTTGAAAACCTGTCAGTACTGGAGGAACTTATTGCACAACCTGCTTTGGCAGAAAAAACATACCGCATTATTCATTACGACTCCCCTGATAAAAGGGGAATTGATGTGGGATTATTGTATCAATCACATCATTTCAAACCTACTCATTCGCTTTCTTATGAATTGCTATTATATGAACATACGGACCCTTCGAAACGGGTATATACCAGAGACCAATTAGTAGTAAGTGGGTATCTCGACGGCTCACTTATTTATTTAATAGTCAATCATTGGCCTTCGCGAAGAGGAGGTAAAGAAAAAAGTAGTTATAAACGAAAACAGGCAGCATTATTGAATAAACGAATTACTGATTCCATCTATGGAATTGATCCTTATGCCAAAATTATTACAATGGGTGATTTTAATGATGATCCCGATGACGATAGTATAAAGAAGGTATTGGGAGCAGTATCCTCTCCTGATAAAGCTCCTCCCAAGACCTTTTATAACCCTATGGAACAACTTGCTGCCAAAGGAATCGGTTCTCTTGCTTATAGAGACCATTGGAATCTATTTGACCAAATACTTGTTTCTCCATCTTTGAGCAGACCATCTAATGAGGGATTGTTTTTATATAAAGCAGCGGTTTTTATAAAACCTTATTTATCGGTACAAGAAGGGGCTTATAAAGGATACCCTTATAGAACTTATTCCGGAGGGGTGTATACAGGAGGATATAGTGATCATTACCCTGTTTATATTCACCTGCTATATCCTGTAAAAGAATGAGGTATCAAAGTATTATATATTCGATGATTTATCAAATAATTTAAAATCAGGTATTTATGCGTAGTGTAGGGTTAGGAGGGTCATTGTATCTTATAGTTGCTACTGACCATAGGAAGTGTTTAGAAAAACAATTCTTATGAGATCTACAGTCAGTATAATAAACACGAACTAAATGATACAACTATGAATGAACATGGAATAAGTACCTATGAAGAAACAGAAACAATTTCTAGAGCAGTAGAACAGGTATCCCAAAAGCGATATAAGTATTTTAATATCAATGTCGGGTGGCTCCCGGAGAGAGGTAGTCCTAGCCTGCAAAAATACCTAAACAAGGTATTGACCAAAAAAAGAACGACATTGGCACCCTGTATCCAGGCATTGGACGATTTTATAGAATCTAATCCGGTAATTAAGTATTTGGTAGACAATGCCTGTAAGGAAAATGCTAATATTCTGGCATCCGGATTACCAGAGGTTACATCAGATAAGGTTCCGAGAATCCGGGATAAGGATGATTTACTCCATACATTTAATGCAATTCTTACAGAAGCACCACAATTTATTGATTACGATCTGGTAGGGCTTCCTTTTTCTGCATATGTGGTGGGGATTGATCCGACTCTGAGTGGAAGCACTTTATTTCGATTACCAATGTTCAATCAATATATGGCCAATATTCTCAATGAATGGAATACGTTTCTTGATTCTCCTGCGTCTAATGTAGGATTCAGGCATGAGAATGAGCAATGGCTTTCTACTACAGCAAAGGAGCAGTATGATTTTCCTATCTGGAAAAAAGACTCAGAAACACTTCCGTATTGGAAGTCCTGGAACTCCTTTTTTACCAGAGAGTTCAAGGACAGAAATAAAGAACGTCCGATTAGTGATCCGATGTCTAATCGTACACTGATATGTCCTAATGATGGATCTATGTACCGCTGGAGAGCTAACATTAAGAAGAAGGATGTATTCTGGTTTAAGGATATGCAATATTCCTTATCTGATATTCTTAGTTCTTCTGTTCCGGAACAGCAAGAGCTGATTGATCAACATGATTTGATCAATATTTTTAGTGGCGGGTACATATTCCAGACCTACCTGAATCCATATAATTTTCACCGATGGTGGTGCCCGGCAAACGCAACGGTTTTGTTTACTCCTTTTGTAGTTCCCGGATGCTTCTTTAATAAACTGGTGCTTCCGGATTTTGGAGGGGCTACCACCGCATCATTACCCTATCTGGCAGAGGTTAATGCCCGGGGGATTATCGTTTTCAAAACCAAAGAATATGGACATATTTGCTGTATACCATTAGGAATGAGTGAAGTTTCAACCATCTCATTTGATTCGAATTTAGTAGCAGGAGCTACAGTAACCAAGGGACAGGAAATGGGAATGTTTAATTATGGAGGATCTTCTTTTGCTGTTATTTATGAACGATTACCGGGTAAAAAATTGATTTTTGAAAACAGCGATGGGGTTCCTTATGATCAGGATCCGGTAGTAGCCAGCGGCAGTTCTGGTACAGGAGGAGAAGTCACTCTAATAGGGGCTAAAATAGGTATGTGGAAAACAGTCATTCTCAACCAATCTCTGGATCTTAGTGTTGCTGCCCCAATTCCTACATCACAGCTTTCTATCGCAGGATATACACATGCACAATATAATGAGACCTACGCTACCTGGGCATTGCTGCATAAGGGAGTCATCGATTTCCAATTGTATGTCGATGAACCGGTCTATTTTAACCTAAAAATGTCGGTCTGTGCAGCATTAGTAGATGGGGTTGCCAATGCCCCTGCGACCGTTCGGGTAAATGGAGTTGTAGTATGTAGGATAGCTCCCAAGGATGGAAACTTTAGCACTGCCACTCAGTTAGTAGCGGATTATTTACTGACAACCGGGCAGAATATTATTGCTATTAGTCTGGATGATCAGGCTACGGGACAGTTGTTTATCAATAACATAACCATAGGTGCATAAATCATATGCCTGACACTTGATCGGTGAACATACCTGGTTCTCAATGATCAGCCTTAGATAAGCAGAAATTATAACAATGGCTTTGATTTCTATAAAGAAGGCAAAGCCTGTTTGGACTATGGTTCGTTATACTCTGTTTTGTAGCTACCGGAGAAACCTTAAAACCAATTACAGAGACAATCATAAAAAAATATGTTTATAAAACGCCCTAATTAGAAAGCAAACCACTTTGGGACTGGTCTGCGAGGCATTCGTGGGAAACAAATTTTCAATTTCAAGGCAAGTCTCGGGGTATTGGTCTTTGACAGTGCCGTTGGAACACAAAAAAATACGGCTTTATTCTTAGTGCTACAGAATAAAGCCGTTTTTACTCCTCCATAGCATATTGCTATAAGAAAAATAAATTTGAAAATAATACCCAATCAACGTAGAACCTATGCAGTTACGTCGAATGCAAATATAACCGCTCTTATCATTCGCCGGATACTGCATAACAACAGGATTTTTATGGGTATTGATCTGAGCGTAGTTTTTACTAATATAAAGAGGCTCACTACCCGGATTTTATACGGTATATTTTTTAATTTTCAGATAAGAAATTCAGTGATAAAAAGTAAAATACCTCGGAGTATAATACCCCAAGGTAGTGTTGATAAAACAGCCCTCAATACCCGAGAGCTGTTTTTTATTCGATAATCAATATTTTCCCGTGGAGGTTATTTATTCTTCTTCTTCGACAAATTCTGGATATAGAAAATTGTTATAAGGAAATCGTGTGACATGAATTTCCCGAACTTCTTTATAGACTCTTTTTCTAAAAGTTTCCATGTTCTGTTTATTAATTGCCGAGATAAACAAGGCATTATCCCCGATACGACTCATCCAGGTTTGTTTCCATTCCTCTAAGGTATAATGAGCAGGAGTTCTTTCTGTGGTCAGATCATCTTCATCAATGGTTTCATGCTGATAGGCATCGATCTTATTAAATACCATAATTGTCGGTTTTCCCATACTCTCGATTTCTTTTAGAATACCATTTACCGACTCGATATGATCTTCGAACTGAGGGTGAGAAATATCTACCACATGAAGAAGGAGGTCCGCCTCTCGTACTTCATCCAGGGTACTTTTAAAACTTTCTACTAATTGGGTAGGCAATTTTCTGATAAACCCTACGGTATCACTAAGTAAAAAAGGAAGATTCCCGATCACCACTTTTCTTACGGTGGTATCCAGGGTAGCAAAGAGTTTATTCTCTGCAAATACCTTACTCTTAGCGATGACATTCATCAGGGTAGATTTCCCTACATTGGTATATCCCACCAGTGCAACACGAACGAGTTTCCCCCGGTTTCCGCGCTGAGTTGCCATTTGTTTATCAATAGTGAGTAATTTCTTTTTTAGCAAAGAGATACGATCCCGAACGATACGACGGTCCGTCTCGATTTCTGTTTCTCCAGGACCACGCATTCCAATTCCTCCACGCTGTCTTTCCAAGTGAGTCCACAGCCCGGTTAATCGGGGTAACAAGTATTGATATTGTGCAAGTTCTACCTGAGTTCTGGCATAACTGGTTTGTGCCCGTTGGGCAAAAATATCCAAAATCAAATTCGTACGATCGATAATTTTCGCTTTGAGAATACGTTCGATATTGCGCTGCTGAGCAGGACTGAGTTCATCATCAAAAACCACTGTACCAATATCGTGTTGCTCTACATATGCTTTTACATCTTCCATTTTCCCCGTACCGATAAATGTCTTGGAATTCGGAACATCCATCTTTTGGGTAAATCGCTTAACAACTTCTCCTCCGGCAGTATAGGTTAGAAACGCCAACTCATCCAAAAACTCATTTAGCTTTTCCTCATCTTGATTCTTTGTTATGATACCTATTAAAATTGCTTTTTCATAGGCAATATCCTTCTTTTCTAACATTGATTAACTTTTGTGCTTTCGATACTACGACAGTATATTTATACTACTTAATGTGCAAATGTACAATATTGTCTGCTCATGAATTTGTACTTTCAGTATTTGCATGTAATTTTACTGCTATGGCAACTAAATATTTTAAGAAGAAAGCAACCAATCTCCACACAGTGGCATTTTATAATCTGGAAAACCTGTTTGATACCATTGATGATACTAAAACTCTGGATGATGATTTTCTACCAGATGCAGAAAAAAGATGGAGCATAAAACGATATGAGAAGAAAATTACCAAATTAGGAACCGCTATTTCGAATATCGGATTTGCTTGTTCTGGAAAAGCACCGGTAATTGTTGGAGTAGCAGAAATTGAAAACAGGAAAGTACTGGAGGATCTTGTGGCGTCAAAACACTTAATGAATAAACACTACGGAATTGTACATTATAATTCTCCGGATGAACGAGGGATTGATGTAGGATTACTCTACCAGAAAGAACATTTCGAGCTGTTGCATTCCGAGAGTATAACTGTACTGGTATATAACGATAATGGTGAACGGGATTATACCCGGGATATCTTATGGGTTACCGGACGACTCCATGGCGAAGAAATACATATTTTGGTCAATCATTGGCCTTCCAGAAGAGACGGAGCAGCATCGACGGCTGATAAAAGGATTGTAGCAGCAGAAAAAAATAGAGAAGTAATTGATCGAATTAGAGAAGGTGATCCGGAAGCAAAAATTATCATCATGGGAGATTTTAATGATGACCCTTCCTGTGAGAGTGTAAAAGAACATCTGGTACAAGAAGATCTCTTTAATCCAATGGAGCAATTACTAACTAAGTACAGTGGAAGCCTTAATTATAGAAATCAATGGAACCTTTTTGATCAGATTATTTTTACACATAATTTTCATCGATACGAAAAAGGAAAACACAGTTTTTCCAAAGCAGCAATTTTTGATGATGATTTTCTAAAAATTTATAAAGGAAGGCATAAAGGAAGACCCTTTAGAACCTACTCAGGAAAACGGTATAAAGGGGGATATAGCGACCATTTTCCAGTCTATTTACAGCTAAAGCTTAATTAATTGCAAAAAAAAAGAGAAAAAAACTACTATAAAGTAAGATAAATTCAATCCGAAAGAGCAATAAACCTTTGTCTCATTCGGGTTTTTGTTTATATAATAACAAGGGGATCAGGTAATACTAGTATGGCATAGAAGTACAATTAATATTTTTTTTACAAAATATTAACATTTTCTTTCCTTAAAAGGCATACTTTCCACGCCTTAACAATGACACCTGGTATGACCTGAAATTACAAAACAACAAACACAATTTTATCAAATTATAAAAACGATAAAGAAGGAGTTTTTATCAGATTATGGCATGAAATTACTGAGAAAGGGCGGTTTCATACAGGGATTTTAATGCCTGATGATTTGTAGTGATAATTTCTATTCATACGAGGTATAACAAACACAAATCAGATATGATGAAATTAAAATTACTCGTGATGTCTTTGTTTATTTCTCTGTTAATGAGCAATTACAAAGCATACACGCAAGAGGTATTTATTAATGAAATACACTATGACAATACCAGTACAGATGTACAGGAAGCTATTGAGATTGCCGGACCGGCAGGAACGGATCTGTCAGGATGGAAAATATTGCTATATAACGGGTCTAATGGGACCGTATATAATACAATTACACTGACAGAAACTATAACAGATCAGCAAAACGGCTATGGTACACAGGTACAGATAGTACCAACCAACGGGTTACAAAATGGAGCCCCGGATGGAATAGCGTTAGTAGATAATACGGATCAGGTAATACAGTTTCTTAGTTATGAAGGCGTAATGACAGCCACTGACGGAGCAGCGTCCGGGATGAGTAGTACAGATATAGGAGTATCTGAATCGAGTAGTACTCAGGTCGGTTTCTCTTTGCAATTATCAGGGACAGGTGCTGTGGCAACTGATTTTTCATGGCAGCAACCCCAGGAACACACCTATGGAGCAATCAATACAGCACAGCAATTTATAGCTCCGATTACGACTCCAAGAATTAACGAGTTTGTCTGCAATCATACAGGCTCAGATACCGATGAGTTTGTAGAGGTTTTGGGATTACCAGCTACTGATCTAAGCAATTACTGGCTATTAGAAATTGAAGGGGATAGTAATGCAGCAGGTACTATTGATGAAGTAATTCAATTAGGAATGACAGATGTGCAGGGGTATTATACAACAGCATTTGGGAGCAATACTTTCGAAAATGGAACATTGGCCTTATTGCTGGTTAAGAATTTTACCGGAGCTATGGGTACAGATCTGGATACCAATGACGATGGGGTATTAGATATCACTCCCTGGGAAGCAATTGTCGATGATATAGGAGTGAATGATGGAGGAACAACGGATATCAACTACGCTAGTGTTAGTTTACTAAAATCATATGATGGTATTTCATTTACCGTAGGAGGGGCTTCGAGAATTCCTAATGGGATAGATACCAATACAGTTGCAGATTGGGTGCGAAATGATTTTGATGGAGAAGGACTGCCGAGCTTTCCTACAGCAGAAGCAACTAATGGTGAAGCTTTAAATACTCCGGGGAAAGAAAATAAAGTAGTGACCGGAAGCGATGAGGCACTGGTGTTCATCAATGAGGTAGATGCAGATACAGAAGGAACAGATACACGGGAATTTATAGAGTTATTCGATGGAGGAGTAGGAAACACATCGTTAGATGGGTATGTAATGGTATTGTATAATGGGTCGAATGATGAAAGTTATCAGGTGTATAATCTACAGGGATATACAACTTCTGCTACTGGATATTTTGTTATAGGTAATGCTGCAGTTCCCGGAGTAGGATTGGAAATTCCTAATAATACATTACAGAACGGAGCAGATGCTGTAGCTCTCTATAAGACAACAACTCCGGTTTCTAATGGAGCTGCTATTACAACAGAAGATTTGGTAGATGCAGTTGTATATGATACCAACGATGCAGACGATATTGCCTTGTTGGTATTATTAAACGAAGGACAACCACAGTTAAATGAAGATGACAAAGGAAATAAAAATCAACATTCCGTTCAGCGTTTTCCTAATGGAACAGGAGGAACCAGAAATACAAATACCTATACTCAGGCAATTGCCACTCCGGGAACAGCGAATACCAATGCTACTGAAGTGATTAGCCTTGTAATCAATGAATTGGATGCAGATACAGAAGGGACTGATACAAAGGAATTTGTAGAATTATACGATGGAGGAGCAGGAAATACCTCGCTGGATGGGTTTGTTTTGGTGGCGTATAACGGGAATACAGATCTTAGTTATCAGGCATTTGATTTAGATGGTTATAGTACTGATGCCGCTGGATATTTTGTCATTGGCAATGAAGGGGTCTCCAATGTAGATGTAATTATACCATCGAATTCTTTGCAGAACGGAGCAGATGCAATTGCCCTGTACAGGGGAGAAGCTACAGGCTTTCCTACAGGTTCTGAAATAACAACCAATCAGCTGATAGATGCAGTTGTTTATGATACAGATGATAGTGATGATACGGCTTTGTTACTATTGTTAAATGAAGGGCAGCCACAACTAAACGAGAATGAAAATGGTAAAAAGGATCAGGAGTCATTACAGCGAATACCCAATGGGGCTGGCGGTGCTAGAAATACAATAGCATTTGTACTTCAAACACCTACTCCAGGAGTTGACAATGATGCAATTGTACTTCCGGGAGAGTTGATTTCTATTGCAGAAGCAAGAGCTGCTACAGTTGGGAGTGTGGTAAAAATTACAGGAATATTAACTGCCACAGATCAATTTAGAGGTCCCGCTTTTATCCAGGATACAACCGGAGGAATTGCTGTTTTTGACGAGCAATTATATGCTAGTGAAACATTGAAAATAGGAGACTCTATTACAGTAACTGCGACAAGAGCTGTGTTTAATGATCAGATTCAATTAGGAACTGTGACAGAAGTAATATCTCATGGGAGAGCTCAGGAGGAAATTACACCCAAAGAAATCACTTTAGCCACTTTAGAGGCACATGCCGGACAATTAGTAAAAATTGTAAATCCGACATTTCCTAATCCAGGAGATCTCCTGTTTGGGAATGCGAATTACACATTGACAGATACGAGTAGTACCGGAGCCCTGCGAATTGATAATGATGTAGCAACCATTGTAGGTTTGGCACAGCCAAGTTTCTGCACGGAGGTCATTGGAATAGTCGGTCGCTTTAGAGAATTTTATCAATTGTTACCGAGACAAAAAACAGATATACCTTGTGCAGAAACATATATTCCTCCAGGGGATACTATTGGAATTCCCAAAGAGAGTACTTTTGATGTAGTCACCTGGAATATCGAATGGTTTGGAGATGAAAATAACTCCCCGGTAGGAACCAATCCATTATCAGATCAGATTCAGCGAGATAGTACTGCTTTGGTTTTTAGAAAACTACAGGCAGATGTATATGCTGTACAGGAAATTGCGGATGAGGTTTTACTGGGAGAATTGGTAAGTCAATTACCAGGATATGATTATGTCTTGTCAGATGCAGTATCGTATCCATCTTCTCCTGATGTAAAACAAAAAGTAGGTTTTGTATACAATACAGAAACGGTATCAGTAGTCGAGACCAAAGCGTTATTAAGAACGATACACCCATTATATAATGGAGGGGATTCTTCTGCAATTAGCGATTATCCCGGTGACCCTACCCGCTTTTATGCTAGTGGAAGGCTGCCATTTCTAATGACAGCAGATGTGACAGTAGATGGAGTAACTGAGCGGATTGATTTGATTGCACTTCACGCCCGGGCAAACAGAAGTACTGATGCCCAGAATCGATATGATATGAGAAAGTATGATGTAGAGATACTAAAAGATACACTAGATACGTATTATGCCGATAGAAATGTATTGTTGTTAGGTGATTATAATGATGATGTAGATGAAACAGTGGCAGATATTTCGTCTCCGCTTTCTAGTTTTGATGCCTATGTAAAAGACACTACTAACTATACAATCGTTTCTGCAGCATTGAGTGAAGCAGGACTTCGCTCATATGTTTTTAGAGAAAATATGATTGATCATATTATGATGACTAATGAGTTGGTCGATGCATATGTGGATACCTCCGTATCTGTACATTATGAAGTGTATGATAACGATTATGCCAGAAATACTTCGGACCACCTGCCGGTATCTGCAAGGTTCTTACTAGAACCTGCTATTGTAGATAATGATTGTTTAGGAGGAAACATTGCTGCCTTTAAACAAGGAAGAAGAAAAGATGGACGTCGTGTTCCCCGATATAGAAGTAACCCCAAAAAAGCTTTGGGAAAACCAAGGGAGAACAGATACTTTAATTTTGTGAGTCTCGGATTTGGAGGAGAAATCACTATAGAGTTGACCAATGAAATTTATGATAATAAAGATGCTAATGAATTTGCGGTATATGAATCGACAGGCTTTTTTGGTAATGTACCGTGTCAATATTTTCCAGAAAAAGCAGAGGTATTTGCTTCTGTAGACGGAGAACATTTCGTATCTCTTGGAACAACCTGTCAGGATGGAGAGTTTGATCTGGCAGCAGGAAAACTGCGATCTGCTAAGTTTATCAAAGTAGTAGATATAAGTGACAAGTCCTTGTTTCCATGGTTTGCAGATGGGTATGATCTGGATGCAATTGCATGCCTGGATACTGTACCGGCAAAAAGTAAAGCTGCTCCAATGACACAAACAAAGTCGGAATCATTATTTGCCAGTGAATTGCTGACAGAAGAAATCGCCTTAGAAGAAACGAATGTCACAATGGCTCCGAACCCTGTACAGCATCAGTTGACTCTTTCTTTTAAAACGATAACACAAGCAACAGTAATGGTAGTGATTTCTGACCTTACTGGCAAAGTAATCTACAGCAAAGAAGAGGTGTTGACAAAAGGAACAACAAAGGTGCAGCTTGATACACAAGCGTATGCAACAGGTACCTACATTGTTTCTGTAGTTGATGATAAAAACATATTCTCATATAAAGAGAAATTAATCAAGCGTTAATTTAATTCACGCGATAAAGAGAAAAGGAGAAGCGATATTCGCTTCTCCTTTTTTTGTAAATTATAAAAATAAGTATAGAACTTCTTTCTTATATCAAAGAAACTCGCAGGGTGTTTACCATCCCTTTTTCCGAGATAGGCATGGCTACTAAATTAATAAGCATATCTCCTTTTTGTACAAACCCTTTTTCTTTAGCCAGATTATTTACGTCTTCTACAGTTTCATCTGTAGTTACATATTTATCATAATAGAAAACCTTTACTCCCCATAACAAGCTGAGCTGAGAAAGGATTCTCTTATTACTGGTAAAAACGAGAATCTCTGCATCGGGTCTCCAGGCAGAAATCTGAAAAGCAGTATATCCACTATTGGTCAATGTAGAAATAGCTTTAGCTTCGATATCATTCGCCATATGAGCTGCATGATAGCAGATCGATTTGGTAATAAAACGATTGGTTCTGATATGTGGTGGATTTTGAGGCACCTGAATAAGAGAAGAATTCTCTACACTTCGGATAACCTTAGACATTGTTTCTATTACCTGTACAGGATATTTTCCTACAGAGGTTTCTCCGGATAACATGACAGCATCCGCCCCGTCCATAACAGAGTTAGCGACATCGTTTACCTCGGCTCTGGTAGGCGTTAGGCTATCGATCATCGTTTCCATCATCTGAGTAGCAATTATTACAGGAATTCGGGCTGTTTTTGCTTTAAGAACCAATTTCTTTTGGATTAATGGAACCTCTTCGGCAGGAATTTCTACTCCCAGATCTCCTCGGGCAACCATTAAGCCATCACAGTATGCTACAATTTTATCTATGTTTTCTACTCCCTCAGGTTTCTCGATTTTAGCAATAATCGGAATTTTATAATCTGATTCTTTAGCAATAAGATCCTGAAGTTCCATCAGATCTTGTGCATGCCTTACAAATGATAAAGCGATCCAGTCAACTTCCTGCTTACAAGCAAAAGTGGCATCTTTTACATCTTTTTCGGTTAGTGCTGGCAATGATATATTCGTATTGGGGAGATTCACTCCTTTTTTGGAACGAAGCGGTCCTCCTTGTAATACTTTTGCGGTAACAGTATCTTTTTTATTGGTAGATACAACTTCAAAGATTAGTTTTCCGTCATCCAAGAGAATACGTTCCCCTGTTTTGACATCTTTAGGAAAACTCTCATAATTCATATAGACCTTATCTGCGGTTCCTTCAAAAGGAGTACCGGTTACAAAATCTATAACATCTCCGTTATTGACAATAATATCCCCTTTCATAACACCGACCCGTAGTTTCGGACCTTGTAAATCTCCTAGAATAGCTGCATTGTACCCAAATTTTTCATTGAGTTCACGGATCATTTTTATGCGTTCTTTGATGTCATCATAATTAGCATGAGAAAAGTTTATCCTGAATACATTTACCCCGGCATCCAACATCTGTTTTAAGATCTTCTTACTGCTGGTAGCAGGACCTAGGGTAGCAACTATTTTGGTTCTTTTATGTTTTGACATTATTCGAATATTAAATTGTTCTTTGATTTTAGTTGGGAGTAATCTACTGTATAAGCTGTGATTACCTGTGGTATTTGTATGAGAGATGCAATGATGGATTTTGTATAAAAACTCAAATCCTCAGTCTCTATTTTTAAGAAAAAATCTACCTTCTTTAATTCGGGAATTAATCGTTTTGTGACATAGGTTTCTTCAGTAGTAACAAATAATCCTTCTTGTATCGGAGGTTGTGATACTGTTTTTGTCTTATAGGTGTTACCTAATAAACTATAGGTGCTGTATTGAAAGTGATCTTCGTATTGATACCAGGGAAAACTGGCGGTAATTTTTTCGTATTCGAAGATGATGTCTTCTTTTTTTCTATGCAGCCTGATATTCAGTGTTTTGTTGAGTAAAAAGGCTAAGCGATAAGGAGCAATAGAAGAGTGAATGGCGATTAATTCATAATCCTCATCCTCTATTGTATCTAAAACTAATCGCTGAACAGCCACGCGTCACTTGTTTTCTGAATTAATCCGAAATATACAAAATAAATCTCGCTGCTAACTTTAAATAAATATAAAGTCTTACACGAAAACGATTGAGTTAATATCTTTACTTTTTCGATTATTTATTGAAGAAGAACTGCTTTTTTCAGGAGGATAAAATGCAAGTTATTTTTGAGAGTTAATTTTGGATTGAAGGGCAAAGTATGCTCTTTTAGAGGCTTTTTCTTCTGCTTTCTTTTTAGAGGTTGCCCTTGCTTTGGCAACTACTTTTTCATCAATCCACAGTTTAACTGCAAAATGTCGGATTTCGTCTTTTCCGGTATCTTCGTAAATTTCGTAATTAAAATTATTTTTTTCTTTCTGACACCATTCGATAAGTAAGCTTTTATAGCTGATAATTTGCCCTTCCAGACTTTCGATATCTACATACGGATTAATTACGGATTCTTGTATAAATCGTTCACAATACACAAATCCTCTATCCAGATAGATTGCACCGATTAAAGCTTCGAATAAGTTCCCGTGTATGTTAATTCCAAATTGTGATTTGGGGATATTGGTACGGACAAGCTCGATGAGTTTTAGATCCTTTCCTAATTCATTGAGGTGTTTTCTACTAACTACTTTTGCCCGCATTTTTGTGAGGTACCCTTCGTTTCCTTCGGGAACTTCCTTGAACAGATGTGCAGCGATAACGCTACTGAGCATTGCGTCTCCTAAAAATTCAAGCCGTTCATAATTTATAGCATTTCCCTTTTTGTCTTTTAGATTCAGAGAACGATGTGTAAATGCTTTTTCGTAATTCGCAATGTTTTTGGGCTTGAATCCCAGTATTTTTTGAATTCTGATAAAAAAATTCCCGTTCTTTTCAGAGCGGGAATTTAATATGTTTCGAATAATATTCATGTATTACTCGTCTAGTTTCTTTAATAATACACAAGCATTATGACCACCAAAGCCAAAAGTATTACTCATAGCATACTTAATTTCGCGGTTTTGTGCTTTGTTTAAGGTCAGGTTTAACGAAGAATCTATGTTCTCATCTGCAGTAGTGTGATTGATGGTTGGCGGTACAACCCCGTGTTCCATCGCCAGAATAGAAGCAATTGCTTCAATAGCTCCGGCAGCACCAAGCAGGTGACCTGTCATAGATTTCGTAGAATTGATATTGATGTTCGGAGCGTGATCTCCAAAAACTTTAGTAATTGCTTTTAACTCGGCAACATCTCCTAAAGGAGTTGAAGTTCCGTGAGTGTTAATAGCATCTACTTGTTCTGGGGATACTCCGGCATCTCTTAAACAGTTAAGCATTACGCGTTCAACTCCGATACCTTCGGGATGAGGGGCTGTCATATGATGAGCATCACTAGACATACCACCACCGACCACTTCGGCATAGATTTTAGCGCCACGTGCTTTAGCGTGTTCGTATTCTTCAAGAATAAGTGCTCCACTACCTTCTCCTAGTACAAAACCATCTCTGGTAGCGTCAAAAGGTCTGGAGGCAGTTTCTGGACTGTCATTTCTTGTGGATAGAGCATGCATAGCATTAAACCCTCCCATACCAGCAATGGTTACAGCTGCTTCACTTCCTCCGGTAACAATGATATCACAATGTCCTAAACGAATGTAGTTTAAGGCATCGATTAATGCATTAGCCGAAGAAGCACAAGCTGAAACAGTAGTATAGTTAGGTCCCATAAAACCATTTCTGATAGAAATATGTCCTGGTGCAATATCGGCGATCATCTTAGGGATGAAGAAAGGATTAAAACGCGGTGTTCCATCTCCTTTTGCGTAACCAAGAACTTCTTCCTGAAAAGTTTCTAATCCTCCGATTCCAGCTCCCCAGATCACACCTACTCTAAATTTGTCAACTTTATCCAAGTCGATTGCAGCATCCTGTATTGCTTCTTGAGAAGAAACAATAGCATATTGTGCAAATCTATCTAGTTTACGTGCTTCTTTTCTGTCAAAATAATCTGTTGGGATATAATTTTTGACTTCGCAAGCAAATTTAGTCTTGAATTTTTCGGTATCAAAATAAGTGATAGGAGCGCACCCGCTCTTACCTTCTTTTAAAGCATTCCAATACTCATTAATATTGTTACCGATAGGTGTTAATGCACCTAGTCCTGTGACTACAACTCGCTTAAGATTCATATTCTGTTGTGAGGTTATTATTTTTTTGCGTCTTCAATATAAGATATTGCTTGACCAACTGTTGCAATATTTTCAGCTTGATCGTCTGGAATCTGGATATCAAATTCTTTTTCGAATTCCATAATCAGTTCTACAGTGTCTAATGAATCAGCGCCTAAATCGTTTGTGAAGCTAGCCTCGTTCACTACTTCGTTTTCGTCTACTCCTAGTTTGTCAACGATTATCGCTTTTACTCTTGATGCAATGTCTGACATAATGTTTGATTTTAATTTTTTAATTTGAGTGGCAAAAATAAAAAACTTTATTTTAAAACCCCACAATCGTATAAAAATGTGTTGTATTTTATCAAATATAGGAAAGTATTGCGTTTTTGCTAGTGATTGAATGAATAATAATTATTTTTTTTGTATTTTTTAAATCAATATCATCAACTACTATATGAAGCGTATTATCATTTTTGCTTCCGGATCGGGTTCTAATGCCGAGAATATCATCAAATACTTTGCAAAGAAGAAAAACGCAGAGGTTACTCATGTGTTTTCTAATAACCAACGAGCCAAAGTACTTCAAAGAGCGCACAGGCTTGGCGTAAAAGCCCTGCACTTTGATAGAGATTCATTTTATAACTCGAATGAAGTACTGCGAATCCTGAATGATGCTAAACCTGATATGATTGTTTTAGCCGGATTTTTATGGATTTTTCCTAAGAATATTATTGATGCTTTTACTAATAAAGTGATTAATATTCATCCTGCGCTCTTGCCTAAATATGGAGGAAAAGGAATGTATGGAAGTCATGTACATAAAGCTGTAGTAGATAATAAGGAGCAGGAAACTGGAATTACCATTCATTATGTCAATGAGTTTTATGACGAAGGAGCAATTATATTTCAGGCAACAACTCCGGTACAAGAGGGGGACACTCCAGAAGATGTAGCGATGTCAGTACATCAATTAGAATACAAACATTTTCCCGAAGTGATAGAGAATCTTCTTTTCTCAGTAGAAGCATAAAACAAAATGGCTAAAAAAAAAGAAAAGTTTTATGTGGTCTGGGAAGGGCACCGTCCAGGTATTTATATGACATGGGATGATTGCAAAGCCATGATCAATGGATATGCAAATGCCAAGTATAAATCGTTTGAGTCTTTTGATTTGGCAAAAGAAGCTTATAAAGGTGTTTATGAGGATTATAAAGGAACCAAGACTAAAAAGGTGCTTTCTCAGGATCTTATAGACCGTATAGGAGAACCTGATTTATATTCTATTGCTGTGGATGCAGCGTCTAGTGGCAATCCGGGTAAGATGGAATATAGAGGAGTGGATACACAAACAAAAGAACAGCTTTTTCATCAGGGACCTTTTAATGAGGGGACTAATAATATAGGAGAGTTTCTTGCATTGGTACATGGGCTGGCGTATCTGAAAAAGAAAGGAAGTGATCGTATCTTATATACAGATTCTAAAATAGCAATGGGCTGGGTACGAAAAAAACAATGCAAAACAAGCCTGAAAAGAACATCGAGAAACCAAGAGATGTTTACTTTGGTGGATAGAGCAATTCAATGGTTAAAGACGAATACCTATACAACTACGATTGTAAAATGGGAAACAAAAGTCTGGGGAGAAATTCCGGCAGATTTTGGACGAAAATAACTAGTTGATTTCTGACGTACAATAAAGATAGAAATAAAAAGCTCCGGTGATATGCCGGAGCTTTTTTTATGAATAATAAGATTTTTTAATCTGGCGTATTAAAATAATCCAGATACATGAATGCTTTTTATTAGCTACCACATGCACCAAGGTTATTCCATCCACTAACTGTTCTTTGGTATAGTGTTCCTCTATAGGTTACTTTATCACCTACATTGTATGATCTGTTTCCGTTATACTCTTCTACACCTGCACAAGGATCATTACTCACAGTTCCACATTGACCAAGATTATTCCATCCGCTACTTGTTCTTTGATATAGTGTTCCTCTATAGGTTACTTTATCACCTACATTGTAAGATCTGTTTCCGTTATACTCTTCTACACCATCGCAAATATCTCCTCCAGTATCAGGAAATGGGTATATGCTACCGATAAATGCTTTGTCTGTTTGTGATAGACGAGTATTAGAACCTACGGCTACTCTGTCCAAAGTGTGTTCGGCAGGAATAGGGTAATGCATAATAGATAAAGGATCGTACTGGCTATAGTTACTAATATTTGCTTCATAACGTCTGAAAAGGTTATGATCAACTTGTGCTCTTGACCAGTTGTTTGGTGGTCCCGCATAGTAAGCATATACAGCTTCTTTATCCCAGTTGATTCCTGCAACAGGGTTTTGGTGTTCGTGGATTAATCCAAGTGCATGTCCAAATTCATGAATAGTAGTTCGTCTAAATTCTGTATCAGAAGTAGAGTCATTAAACCATCCAAAATGCATACTGTGCGCATGATCATTAGAGTCAGTTCCTAAATAAGACCAAGAACCGGTTTCGTTAGCAAATTGCCCTTCTCTAAAACCAATTTTAATGTTCGCACTACTATTAGAAGAAACCCATTGAAACTTTAGGTTGGCATATTTCTCCCATTCTACGGCATATTGTCGTACTTTGGACTGAACATAATTGCTTCCATTTAAGAACTTTACACGAATAGTTTGACCAGGTTGCCATTGTTTTGCTTTTACACTGGCTGCTTTCCCGTTTCCAGGAGCATCCCATTTAGCAATACAAACATGAGCATTTTTAGAGCTGTCAATAGAATTATCTTCAAATACAGCTTCTGTATCCTTTTCACAGTTAAAGAATAAAATAGACAGGGAAGTAACTAAAGCTAGTTTAGTTAATTTTAATTTTTTCATAATTATTGAAAGTTTGTGTTCCTACAAATAACGTAAAAATTTTATGAAAAATTTAAGAAAAAAGCATTTTTTTCGTTCAAAAATTAACATTTATGCTTGTTTTTGTCTGATTCTTGTAAGAATTAAATAAGGTAAAACCCTTATAAAACAATGCTTTTAGGGTAAAAAGAAGTTTTAAATTATTTTTTGACTCAAAAAATATATAAAGCGGGAATTTTTGACAAAAAAACTACTTTCGATGCAAGTGTCGAAGAAATTTCAGGTTGATTATTGAGTAGAAAAACTATTCGAAAAGAAAAGAATAATGTCTTTTTTAAAGTAGAATGATTAAAAATAATATAGCATCAGACATCTGAATAGTACACTAAAATGCTAGAGTTGATATTGGTTGATTTTCAAGGGAGGTAAGCTTGTAAGCAAATCGCTTTCCTACTGAAAAGTAAAACGTATATTTGCAAAAAAAATAACGGCTGTTTTTATGAGTAAATTACTTATCGTAGGAAGTGTAGCTTTTGACGCTATCGAAACACCTTTTGGTAAAACCGATAAAATTTTAGGAGGAGCAGGGACTTATATAGGATTGTCTGCCTCTTATTTTAATACTTCTTCTGCAATTGTATCTGTAGTAGGAGAAGACTTTCCAAGTGAATATATAGAGATGTTTCAGAAAAAAGATATTGACACCTCTGCTATTGAAGTAGTAAAAGGGGGAAAAACTTTTTTCTGGAGAGGAAAATATCATAATGATTTAAATTCCAGAGATACGCTGGAAACCCAATTGAATGTATTAGCAGATTTTAATCCGGTTGTTCCTGATACATATAAAGATTCGGAAATTGTCATGTTAGGTAATCTACACCCGTTGGTTCAGTTAAGTGTTTTAGATCAGCTTACTGCAAAGCCAAAGTTAGCGATACTGGACACAATGAATTTTTGGATGGATAATGCATTGGAAGACTTAAAAAAAGTAATTGCCCGAGTTGATGTAATTACAATTAATGATGAAGAAGCGAGACAGTTGAGTGGAGAATATTCTTTAGTAAGAGCAGCAAGAGTAATTGCAGAAATGGGTCCTAAGTATATCGTAATTAAAAAAGGAGAGCATGGAGCATTATTATTCCATAAGGAACAGGTGTTCTTCGCACCGGCATTACCATTAGAAGAAGTGTTTGATCCAACAGGAGCAGGAGATACATTTGCAGGAGGGTTCTCAGGATATTTAGCCAAAACAGAAGATGTTTCTTTTGATAATATGAAAAAAGCAGTGATACACGGATCAAATTTAGCTTCGTTTTGTGTAGAGAAATTCGGAACAGAAAGAATTCAAAACCTCGATAAGGTAGAAGTTTATCAAAGATTGCAGCAATTTAGAGAATTGACGCAGTTCGAAATAGAATTAGCATAATCCCTTATAGAAAGTAAGGAGCAATATAACAAACACAACAACTAGAAATAGGAATACAATGAGTGATGCTTTAAAACACGAATGCGGAATTGCATTAGTTAGACTTCTAAAGCCGTTAGAATACTACAAAGAAAAGTATGGTAGTGCATTTTATGGAGTAAATAAAATGTACCTGATGATGGAAAAACAACATAACCGTGGTCAGGATGGAGCCGGTTTAGCGAGTATCAAATTGGATATGTCCCCGGGAGAGCGCTATATAAGCAGAGTTCGTTCTTGTCAATCAATGCCTATACAGGATATTTTTTCTCAGGTTAATGAACGAATAAACAAAGAGCTTACAGCAAATCCCGAATATACAAATGATGTAGCGCTGCAAAAAAAGAACATTCCATATATAGGAGAAGTGTTTCTTGGACATGTACGATATGGAACTTTTGGGAAAAATAGTGTAGAAAGTGTACACCCGTTTCTGAGGCAGAATAACTGGATGCATAGAAACCTTATTGTAGCCGGGAATTTTAATATGACGAATAATCATGAGCTGTTTAAGAACCTGGTTCGATTAGGTCAGCATCCCAAAGATCATGTGGATACTGTAACGGTGATGGAGAAAATAGGACACTTCCTGGATTCTGAAGTTGCAAAGCTATATAAGAAATTAAAGAAAGAAGGATTTAGCAAAGTAGATGCTTCCCCACAGATAGTAGAGCGTCTTAATGTAGCAAAGATTCTGAAGAAATCTTCCAAAGACTGGGATGGTGGATATGCAATGGCCGGTATGCTTGGGCATGGAGATGCTTTTGTACTAAGAGATCCTTCTGGAATTAGACCAGCATACTATTATAAGGATGATGAAGTGGTAGTAGTCGCTTCAGAACGCCCTGTAATACAGACTGTTTTTAATGTGCCGTTTGAAAAAGTAATAGAGCTGGATCCGGGAAAAGCAATTATTATAAAGAAAAGCGGAGAAACTTCTATAAAGAAGATTATAGAGCCTAGAGAACGAAAAGCCTGTTCCTTTGAGCGAATTTATTTTTCGAGAGGAAGTGATGCCGAAATATATGAAGAGCGTAAAAAACTAGGGAAATTATTGATGCCTCAGGTGTTAAAAGAGATAAATCACGATACGCTTAATACCGTGTTCTCTTTTATCCCTAATACAGCAGAAACTTCTTTTTACGGATTAGTAGAAGCAGCGCAGGATGAATTGAACAAGCAAAAGAACGAGACGATCCTTAAAGAAAAAGAAGGGTTGACGAATGAACGACTCAAAGAAATTCTATCTCATCGACTGAGAACAGAAAAAATAGCAATAAAAGACGCGAAACTCAGAACATTTATTACAGAAGACAGCAGCAGAGATGATCTGGTAGCTCATGTATACGATGTTACCTATGGAGTAGTAAAGTCAGAAGATAATCTGGTAGTTATCGATGATAGTATTGTTAGAGGGACTACACTAAAGAAGAGTATTATTAAGATGCTCGACAGGCTAAATCCAAAAAAAATAATTATAGTTTCTTCTGCTCCACAAATTCGTTATCCGGATTGCTATGGAATTGATATGGCAAGAATGGAAGGGCTGATAGCTTTTAAGGCAGCTATTGAATTATTAAAAGAAAACGGAAACTACGATTTAGTTGAGCAGGTATATGAACAATGTAAAGACCAGGAGAACTTACCAGATGAAGAAGTGAAGAATCATGTGACTAAGATTTACAATTCATTTTCGGATCAGGAAATAAGTGATAAAATCGCTGAAATGTTAAGTGATAGTACGGTAAAAGCCGAAGTAAAGATAATTTTTCAGACGGTAGAGAAGCTTCACGAGGCATGTCCTAAGAATTTAGGAGACTGGTATTTTACCGGAGATTATCCAACCCCAGGAGGAAATAGAGTTGTAAATAAGGCTTTTATAAACTTTTATGAAGGTAAAAATGAAAGAGCTTATTAGAAAAATATAAGTTGATTTGCGCTTAAATTACATAAAATTGTGTAGTTCAACAAGTATTTTAGCCGTTTGTCTAAAATATTTTTTAAGTAGGAAATAACGCTCTATATTAGCAGAGCCATAGCATAAGTAGGTTAAGTTCATGGTAGATTTGGGGCAAAAAAAGGTGGTTCATCCACCTTTTTTTATTTTACAGCGATTTCAAAAAAATAGATATAAAAAAAGAGGAGTATTGCACTCCTCTTTTTTGCTTTATGATATTCAGATATTACTTGTTCTGAGCAAATCTTTTTGATACTTCATTCCAGTCAATTACATTAAAAAATGCAGCGATATAATCTGGTCTTTTATTTTGGTAGTTAAGGTAGTATGCATGTTCCCAAACATCAAGACCTAAAATAGGAGTTCCGCTGCACCCAACATTAGGCATTAATGGATTGTCCTGATTAGGAGTTCCGCAAACTTCTAATTCTCCACCTTCTCTGACACATAACCAAGCCCATCCAGAACCAAATTGTCCTGCAGCAGCTGAAGAGAAAGCATCTTTAAAAGCTTCAAATGAACCAAAAGACTTGTTGATAGCTTCTTCTAACTCACCACTTGGTTTCCCTCCTCCGTTTGGAGACATAATTTTCCAGAATAAACTATGATTGTAATATCCTCCTCCGTTATTTCTTACGGCTCCATTAGACAGGTCTAAATTGATAAGAATGTTTTCAATAGTTTTTCCCTCTAGGTCTGTTCCAGATATAGCAGCGTTTAATTTATTAGTATACCCTGCGTGATGTTTATCATGGTGAATTTCCATCGTACGTGCATCTATATGAGGTTCTAACGCATCAAAAGCGTAGTCTAATTTTGGTAATTCGAATGACATAGTCTATCTTTTTTAGTTAATAAAATGAAAAATGATCCCAAATTTAGGAATTAGCAAGGTTAATAAAAACAAATTGGCGTTATAAATTAATTAAAAGTACTAGATATATATAAATAAGTTTTATTTATAGCTAAAACACTAGATTTGGTGGCGAAACTTTTTTTGTTATACGTTTTAAAAAACACAGATACGTGAATAACCGATATCCTTTTGTAATATATAATGCTGCTGCCGGTGCCGGAAAGACATATACATTGGTAAAAGCGTACTTAATGACATTACTTACCGGAGCATTCAATGATGGTTACAGAAATATTTTAGCGATTACTTTTACGAATAAGGCGGTTGCAGAAATGAAAACCAGAGTATTGGAAAGTTTAATAGGAATTAGTGAACCTACTCCTTCTTCTGATTATCAGTTGCTTTTGGAAGATATAGCAAAAGAAATAAGCAGTTCCCCTAATACCTTGAAGAAAAAAGCACGAAAAATACTAGAGAGTATTCTTCATAATTATGCAGCTTTTGATATTGTAACCATAGATACATTTACACATAGAGTTATCAGAACCTTCTCTCATGATTTGGGGATTCCTATGAATTTTGAAATAGAAATGGATACAGAGGTGTTGATAGAAGAAGCTGTCGATGCTGTAGTTGCTAAAGTAGGGGAAGATAAAGAGTTGACAAAAGTAATAGTAGAGTTTGCTTTTGGGAAAATGGAGGAAGATAAAAGCTGGGATGTAACACTGGAGCTAAACAAAATAGCAAGACTGTTATTTTCAGAAAATGATAGAAAACATCTGCAAAAACTATCTCAAAAGAGTGCTTCGGATTTTGATACGTATAAAAAGGAATTACAAAAAAAATACCTGGAATATAAAGAAGTAATTATTTCGCAGGCAAAAAAAATAAATACCCGTATACAAGACATCGGTTTAGATCAGAAAGATTTTTTAAGAGGATCGGTACCTAAATATTTTGAAAAACTTGCTGCAGGTGATATCTCGCCGGATTTTAATGCTTCCTGGAAACAAACGATAGACACAACTCCTTTTTATGGGGCAAAATTAGATGCGGTAAAAAAAGACTTGATCGATGAGATAAGACCAGAGATAGAACAGTGCTTTTTAGAGACTAAGAATATGATTATTAAAGCAAGTTTGTTTGATAAAATCATAAAAAACCTAACCCCATTATCCGTGTTGAATGCAATTCATAAGGAACTGCAGGAAATAAAAAAAGAAAGACGAATCCTTCTTATTTCAGAATTTAATACTATCATTAGTGAAGCAATTCAGGATCAGCCGGCACCATTTATATATGAACGCTTGGGAGAGCGATATCGGGACTATTTTATAGATGAGTTTCAGGATACTTCAGAAATGCAATGGAACAATCTGATTCCCTTAATCGATAATGCGCTATCTTCAGAAACCCTAGATGGAAAAAGAGGAAGTCTTACAGTGGTAGGGGATGCAAAACAAGCTATATATAGATGGAGAGGAGGGAAAGCAGAACAGTTTATAGAGCTATCTTTGGAGAAGAACCCTTTTTCTATAGAAGAAAAGGAGGTGATGAACCTTCCCAGAAACTACAGAAGTCATAAAGAGGTCATTCTGTTTAATAATAACTTGTTTACCTTCTTGTCAAATGATTTTAGCAACCTGAAACATAAAGAATTGTATCTAACAGGAAATCAACAAGAAGTAAACACAAAAAAAGGAGGGTATGTTAATGTTTCTTTTGTCGAAGCAAAAAATATAGAAGAAGAACATATTGCCTATGCAGAAAGAACATATGCTATCGTAAGTGAACTTGTAGAAAAGGGGTATGCATTAAATGATATTTGTATTTTGACCAGAAGGCAAAAAGAAGGAGTGTCTATAGCAGATTACCTGACCGAAAAAGATATTCCTATCATTTCTTCAGAAACCCTTCTTATTAATAAAGCTACCGAAGTACAGTTTATTGTAAACTTGTTAATATGGTATGTATATCCAAAGGATTTTATAACCAAAACAAAGATCCTTCACTTTATCATATCAGCATATGGGGTATCAAATACACATGCATTTTTAGAAAAACATGTTTTTTCTGATCGTATAAGCTTTAGTAAGGAGCTACAGGGTTTGGGAATTTATTTTGATTTTGAATATATAGGAATAAAACCCCTGTATGAAGCTGTTGAATATATAATAAGGTGTTTCTCGCTAGGAAATAATGCACCGGCATATGTTCAGTTTTTTCTGGATATAGTCTTTAGTTTTACTCAAAAGAATACAGAAGGATTGCTTGGTTTTTTAACCTATTGGGAAGTAAAAAAAGATACAATTAGTATCATAGCTCCAGAGGGAGAAGAAGCTGTAACAATTATGACGATTCATAAATCCAAAGGATTGGAGTTTCCCTGTGTTATCTACCCGTTTGCAAATACAGATTTTTATAGAGAAATAGAGCCTAAAACATGGTTCCCGGTAGAAAAAGAACAAACAGGAGATTTTGATGAGGTGTTGATTAACTATAATAAGGATATTGAAATATATGGAACCACAGGAAAAGAAATAGTGGAAGAAAGAAAATCTCAGCTAGAACTGGATGCATTTAATGTCTTTTATGTAGCGATGACAAGAGCTGAGCAACAATTATATGTCGTTTCCAAACTAGAGCTAAACACAAAAGGAATGCACAATCCCAATAAAATTTCGGGAAAGTTAATTGCCTATTTACAGCATATTGGAGAATGGAATGAAGCACGATTAGAATATGGATTTGGTGTTTTTGAGAAAACAGCATCCAAAGAAGAAGAAAAAACCGATACAGAAAAAGTGACGCTACACGGTTTTGACCCTGTTTTTAAAAAGCATGAAATCTCTATAGTTACCAATGCAGGAAAATTATGGGATACCAGCCAGAAAGAAGCCCAGGAAAAAGGAACGTTATTACATGAATTGATGTCCAGAATACAAACCAAAGAAGATGTAGAAGACGTCATAACGAAAGCATATTTACATGGAGAGATCGGAGAAAAGGAAAAATCAATTATACAGGATGAATTGATAAGGATAATAATGCATCCCGGAGTCTTACCTTATTTCCAAAAAGGAAATACAGTATTAAACGAACGGAGTATTATGTCTGGAGGAAGAGAGTATCGACCCGATAGAGTAGTAATTGATGCGAACAACCGAGCGACAATTATCGATTATAAAACCGGAGGGTTTTATAGTACGCACGCAGAACAAGTATATGAATATGGACAGCTTATAGAAGAATTAGGATACTTTTTATATGAAAGAGTATTGATATATGTTAATGAGTCAATCACCCTAAAATATGTATAAACAACGATTATTTGGGTAATTCCTGGTAGAAAATTAGGTGTAAAAGAGAATTTTGTCTTATAATTGTAGGATTATTAACAAGGATAATAACGATTGGTTTTATCTCTTGGAGCTAAAATTATCAAGTTTACAGGGGTTTAAAAAAACAAATTACCGATATAAAAAAACCTGTAAGCATTGATGAATACTGATATGTTAGGAAAAAATTATTAGTTTTGTCTTTGACAATAGTTTTTAACATATTACATTTGCTCTAATTAACACGTAAAAATTAAATTATTGAATATGAAACATCTTAGCAGATTTTTAGTGGCTTCGTTGTTAGTACTTGGCTTAAGTACAACGAATGCACAAGATCAAAACAACCCTTGGGCAGTATCGATTGGCGTTAATGCTGTCGACATCTTTCCTACAGGAGGAGATTTACCTGTACAAGGTGAAATCTTTGACGAATATTTTAATGCTAATGACCACTGGAATATTCTTCCATCAGTGTCTAAATTATCCGTAGGAAGATACATAGGAAGTGGTTTTAGTTTTACTGCTGAAGGATCAGTTAATAAAATTAGCAACTGGGGAGAACTTAATGGAGAAGATCAAAGTGTAGATGATTTATCTTACTATGCATTAGATGGTAGATTCTCTTATAGCTTCAAAGATGCTTTAAAAGCTAAGTGGTTCGATCCTTACTTAGGTGTAGGTGGTGGATACACTTGGATAGATGAAATAGGAGTAGGAACTGTAAACGGATCTTTAGGGATCAACTTCTGGTTAACAGAAAATTTAGCATTAAACGTACAGTCTACTTATAAGCACGTATTAGAAGACTATGAGGTAAGCAACTATCCTCCTACACACTTCCAGCACTCTGCAGGTCTTACTTTCGCATTCGGAGGTAAAGATACTGATGGTGACGGAGTATATGACAAAGATGATGAGTGTCCAGAAGTTCCTGGTTTAGCTGAGTTCAACGGATGTCCTGATACTGACGGTGACGGAATCGTTGATGGAAAAGATGACTGTCCAGATGTTGCTGGTACAGCTGAGTTCAACGGATGTCCTGATACTGACGGTGACGGAGTTCCAGATCCTAAAGATGACTGTCCTACAGTTTCTGGTTTAGCTAGCCTTAACGGATGTCCTGATGCTGACGGTGATGGAATCACTGATGGTAAAGATGGTTGTCCAAACGAAGCAGGTCCTGCTGCAAACAACGGATGTCCTTACCAAGATAAAGATAATGACGGAGTATTAGATAAAGATGATAACTGTCCTGATGTTCCTGGAACTGTTGCAAACAACGGATGTCCAGAAGTAACTGAAGAAGTACAGGCTACTCTTAACGAATACGCTAAGACTATCTTATTCGATACTGGAAAATCAAGTATCAAGTCTGAGTCTTTCAATGTTCTTCAAGATATCATCAAGATCCTTAAAGAATACCCAAGTGCAAACTTCTCTATCGAAGGACACACTGATTCTCAAGGTAGAGCTACTACAAACCAAAGATTATCTGAGTCTAGAGCAAATTCTGTAAAAGATTTCTTAGTAAACAACGGAATCGATCAGTCTAGATTATCAGCTAAAGGGTATGGAGAAGAAAAGCCAATCGCTACTAACGCGACAAGAGCTGGTAGAAAACAAAACAGACGTGTTGAAATCAACTTAGTAAAATAAGGAGATTCAATAACTGAAAATTATAAGCGAAAACGCTCCGATCTAATCGGAGCGTTTTTTATTTTTATAAAGTGAAAAGTTTTTTAGAAGAAGTATTACTGGATATAAAGGATACAGAAAAAGATATAAGCGAAGTGTCTTTTATTGTACCAAGTAAGCGAGCGGGATTGTTCTTGAAAAAAGAACTTTTAGCATTGTATAAAGACAAAACAGTATTTGCGCCTGAGATTATTAGTATAGAAGAATTTATAGAGGAATTATCAGGATTGAGACAAATCGACAATACAGAAACACTCTTCGAATTCTATGATGCATATTTGCATACACATACTACGTTAGAAAAAGAAAACCTGGATACTTTTTGTGGTTGGGCACAAACATTAATCTATGATTTTAATGAGATTGATAGATACTGTGTAGATTATGTTAGCTTTTTTTCTTACCTGTCGGGAATACAGGATATTAATCATTGGTATTTACAAGAAGAAAAAACACAGTTAATAAAAAACTACATCAGTTTTTGGGAGTGTTTATTAGACTATTATATAGCATTTAGAGATGCGTTAATTCGCAAAGGAGTAGGGTATCAGGGATTATTGTATAGAAGAGCTTCTGAAAATATTCAAACCTATAAAAGCACAACAGAAAGGAACCATGTTTTTGTAGGGTTTAATGCATTAAATAATGCAGAGCAAACAATTATTCAAGAACTTTTAGAAAGTGAGAAAGCACGAGTATTCTGGGATGCAGACTGTTTCTTTATGGAAAATAAATATCATGAAGCATCTTTGTTCTTACGTGGATATCAGAAAAATTGGAGTTTTTATAAAGAAGCACCTTTTGAATGGATTACAGATAAATTTTCGAAGGAAAAAAACATAAAAATAATTGGTGCTCCCAAAAATGTAGGGCAGGCAAAATACGTAGGAGAACTACTGACGACAATTCCAGTAGAGGAGATGGAGAATACCGCGGTTGTTTTAGCGGATGAAAGTTTGCTGTTACCGGTTCTTAATGCATTGCCGGAAACAATTAACTCTTTGAATATTACAATGGGGATGCCTCTAAAAGAAACTCCTATTGCTTCTTTTTTCGAATTGTTGTTTGCAATTCATAAAGTATCAAACCCACAAGGAGTTTATTATAAATCCTTATTAGAACTCCTGAATAATCCCGCTTCCTATTGGTTATTGGGAGATACAGCTAGCAAGGTTATAGAAGTGGTTTCTAAAGAGAATATGGTATTTGTTGCCTATGATCAAATAGAGGATAAAATAGAGCAAGAAAAAAAAACAGCTTTAAAACTATTGTATTCCGGTTGGAAAGATACTCGATCGGCTTTGTTGATTTGTCAACAATTAATAAAACAGTTAAAACAAAATTTAGACAGAGAGCGAAATGCATTAGAGCTCGAATACATTTATCATTTCTATACAATCTTTAATAAGTTAACTATTCTGAATGATTCATATACATATCTAAATACCATACAGTCTCTTCATCAGTTTTATAAAGATATACTGACGACAGATACGCTGGATTTTAGAGGAGAACCTTTTAGAGGATTGCAGTTAATGGGGATGTTAGAGTCCAGATGCCTGGATTTTGAAACAGTGATTATTACATCTGTAAATGAAGGGGTGCTACCGGCAGGTAAAAGTACTAATTCATTTATACCTTATGATTTAAAAAAAGCATTTGATTTACCTACCTATAAAGAAAAGGATGCTATTTATACGTATCATTTTTATCGGTTAATACAAAGAGCTAAAAATATTTATCTGTTATATAATACAGAAAATGATGGTGTTGGCGGAGGAGAAAAAAGTAGGTTTTTAAGACAGCTTGATAAAGACAGAAGACCAGCACATCATATAAAAAAGCAACTGATTTCTTCAGAAGTTCCAAAGATACAAACAGCATTACTAACGGTAGAAAAAACAGAAGCAGTGATAGGCAGATTACAAAAACTTGCCTCGTATGGATTATCTCCATCTGCTCTGACATCCTACATTCGAAATCCAATAGATTTTTATTACAAATATGTTTTGGGAATTAAAGAAAAGGAAGAAGTAGAAGAGACAATTGCAGCTAATACCCTAGGAACAGTTATTCATAATACATTAGAGAATTTTTACAAACCCTTTGAAGGAAAATTTCTTACAGTTACTGATGTCAAAAAAATGATGGATATAATCGATCAGGAAGTTACTTCTGAGTTTAAAAAAGTATATTCCAGTCTGGATATAAAAAGAGGAAAGAACTTTTTAATCTATCAGGTAGCTAAGCGGTATGTATATAATTTCCTGCAATCAGAGAAGAAAATGCTGGAACAAGGAAGAAAGCTTAAAATTTGTCATATCGAGAGTAACTTAAAAGCAAAAGTCGAAATAGATGAACTGGATTTTCCTGTGTTTATCAAGGGAAAGGTGGATCGAATTGATGAGTTGGATGGGGTGTTACGTATTATTGATTACAAGACAGGTAAAGTTGTCAAGAATGACGTTGTTTTATTAGATTGGGAGGTCTTGACGGAAGACTTTAAGAATAGTAAAATAATTCAGGTACTAGCTTATGCGTATATGTATTTTAAAGAAATGGGGAGTGTAGAAACAATGCAGGGAGGAATTATTTCTTTTAAAAACCTGAAAGAAGGCTTTTTGTCATTTGGAAAAAAAGAAACACCAAGAGGAAAAGCAAATATAGAGATCACAGAGGATACGTTTCTCGCATATTTGACTCAATTAAAAAAATTAATCGTAGAAATTTTTGATATGAAACGACCTTTTATAGAAAAAGAAGTATGATACACCAGAATAAAAATATAGTACTGCCTGGAAAACATGGAAGACCCATTGTGGCAGATGTCTGTTTTCCTACATCCGAAATTCAAAAACCAGTAGTAATATTTTGCCATGGCTACAAAGGATTTAAGGATTGGGGGGCATGGAATTTAGTAGGAGAAGCTTTTGCTAATCGAGGTTTTTTCTTTATAAAATTTAATTTCTCATTCAATGGAGGTACTATTGATCAGCCTGTCGATTTTCCTGATTTGAAGGCTTTTGGGAATAATAATTATACCAAGGAAATGGATGATTTAGATCAGGTGCTAAATTGGGTTGTTTCTAAGGAGTTTGAATATAAGGAACATGTAATGACGGATAATATTACGGTTATAGGTCATTCGAGAGGAGGAGGAATTGCAGCGTTGACAGCAGCTGTAGACAGAAGAGTTTCAAGGTTGGTTACCTGGGCTGGGGTTTCGGATTATGAAAAACGGTTTCCAATAGGAGCTCAGCTTTCTGACTGGGAGAAAGAAGGAGTTATGTATATAGAAAATGGTCGAACCAGGCAAAAAATGCCACATTTTTATCAGTTTTATATAAATTTTGTAGAAAACAAAGAGCGGTTAGACATCGCAAAAGCAGTAAAAAAACTCGAAGTGCCTTATTTGATCATCCACGGGGACTCGGATACGACTGTTGTAGTTCAGGAAGCAGCGTTCTTACATTCATTAAATTCGAAAAGTAATTTATACATATTAGAAGGTGCTAATCATGTTTTTGGAGCACAGCACCCCTGGACGGATCGGGAGTTGCCAAAAGACATGAAAACAGTAATACAAAAAACTATTGATTTTTGCAATTAACCGAGGAGTAATTATTCTAAATAGTTAAAAAACTAATATTTTTTTTGTTTATTTGCCACCATGAATGTACATAAACATATCATAACCCCCCTATTGTTATTGCTGTTCGGAGCGATGCAACTTGGGGAATTACACGTCTTGGATCATGCGAGTGATGATTCGGATTGTATGGTATGTGAATATGTTTCCGGGCAAAATCATAATGATTTTTTTGTTTTAGCAGAAGAAGTATCTGTACCAGAAACAATGGATATTCCTGCAGAGTCAGCAGTATATATATCGTTAAATACTACTGTTAAAACAATTACATTCAGTAAACTACACAATAAAGCGCCGCCTGTAGCGTAATCATTTAGAGCATTTATTTTTCTTGGTGTTTTTTATAAAACACACTGATACTTATTATTTTATAATGAAAAGATACACTTGGATACTTGTGTTTCTTTTAGGGATTGGGCAATTAATAGCTCAGGATTGTAATAAATCAATTACCGGATATGTAATTGACTTTCACGATGGGGAAGCCTTAAAAGGAGCAATAATACGATTTAATGATCGCTCAATTCAAACGGATGAAACGGGGCAGTATACGATAGAAGGACTATGCGAAGTTTCTTATGCTTTTACTGTATCTCATGAAAAATGTGAAACAAAGGTGGTGACACTGGATGTTTCGGAAATAGCTTCACATACTTTTTATTTGGAACACCACCTTAATGAATTAGATGAAGTAGAAATAACAGGAGAAAAAAAGAAAACAAATTCGTCACAGGAGGAAACGCTTGGTTCTTCAGTTCTCGAAGAAAATAGTAGTGGAGCTTTAGGAGACGCCTTGCGAAAGATTACAGGGGTTTCTTCTTTAAATACAGGATCTACAATTGTTAAGCCCGTAATACAAGGACTTAATGGAAGTAGAGTATTGCTGATGAATAACGGCGTGCGAATGCAGGATATGGAATGGGGAGATGAACATGCTCCCAATGTGGATGTTAATACAGCAGGTAAAATAACAGTGGTAAAAGGAGCTTCTGCACTTCAATATGGAGGAGATGCAATAGGAGGTGTCATTATCGTAGAACCGGAAAAAGTAGCTTCAAAAGATACATTATATGGAAAAACAATTGTTACCGGTGCAACTAATGGAAGAGGAGGTTCGTTATCTACTAAGATGATAAAAGGTTATGAAAGTGGATTTTTTATTAAGGCGCAGGGAACTCTAAAAAGATTTGGAGATGTCGAAGCTCCAGACTATATACTATCAAATACAGGCGTTTTTGAAAAAGGAGGCTCTCTGTCGATAGGAATGAATAAATTTTCTTATGGATGGGATGCTTTTTATTCATTTTATAATAATGAAATTGGGGTGCTGGCCAGTTCACATATTGGAAATGTAGACGATCTTATTGATGCGATTAATAGCAGAGAACCATCTATAATAAGAGATTTTACCTATGATATAAAAAACCCAAAACAAGATGTAACACATCATTTGGGGAGGTTGCGATTTTTTAAACGGTACGAAGAATTAGGAAAGTGGACCATGCAATATGATTTTCAAAAAAATCATCGTATGGAATTTGATATTCGACGCTCTGACGATCTTGATGAAATACCGAGTATTGATCTGGAATTGACAACTCATACAATTACTTCTGATTTTAAATACGATGCAAAATATGATTACTCATGGAATGCAGGGGTATTATTGAGGTATCAGGAAAACTTTGCAGACCCTTCTACACAGGTAAGAAGGTTAATCCCGGACTATGAAAAATACGATGCAGGAATATTTTTTACAGGAGAATACGATATTAGTAGTGAAGCGATCATTGATGCCGGGGTTCGATATGATTTTAATAGGATAGATGCCAAGAAGTTTTATTTAAAAAGCAGATGGGAAGAACGTGGATATGATCGTGATTTCTCAGATATTGTTTTAGAAGACTTTGGAACACAGATTCTAACAAATCCGGTTTTTGATTATCATAGTATTTCTGCAACAGTTGGGGTGCAATACACCTATAAAGATGCATATGAGTTACGATTTAATTATGCGTTAGGGCAACGAGCTCCTAACCCATCAGAGTTGTTTAGTGATGGATTACATCACTCGGCAGCAAGAATAGAACTGGGAGATTTGAGAATGGATCAGGAAATGGCACATAAATTTTCTTTGTCGATAGAAAGAGATTATAAAAATTGGGGATGGGAAATTGCTCCTTATGCGAACTATATTAATAATTATATACTACTGGAGCCAGAAGGAGTAGAGCTTACGATTAGGGGAGCTTTCCCGGTATGGGGGTATAGACAGGCAGACGCCAGGCTATTAGGGGTAGATGCTAAGATGTATGCCAATTGGCATCAGAACTGGCAGACAACACATAATTTTTCTTTAGTAAAAGGAAAAGAAACAAAAAATGATGTTCCTCTGATTAATATGCCGGTACCAAATATTAATAATGCAATTATTTACCAAAATAAAAAGTGGAAAGGGTTTAAAGCTTCTTTAGAAAGTCAATATTTTTTCGAACAGAATGAATATCCGGCAAATATAGAGGTCTATTCTTTGAGGCAAAATGAAAATGTCGAATTAGAAATTAACACCCCTCCTCCTGCATATCACCTATTACAGGCCGATATGGAAATGGAATTTCCTTTAGGAGAACACAATTTATTAAAAATGGGACTTACAGTTAATAATGTCCTTAATACGAATTATAGAAATTACATGAATCGGCAACGGTACTTTTCGGACGATTTAGGACGAAATTTCCTGTTGCGCCTTATTATCAATTATTAAATATTTATCAAAATGAACACACGTAAATTTTTATCAGCAATGGCAATTGGATCAATTTTACTAACATCTTGCTCTAATGATGATGACAGTCCAGCGCCAATTAATGAAGAAGAAGTAATTACTACCATGACAATAACATTGCAAAATGGTCCAGAGACTGTTACGCTGCAAGTAAAAGATGAAGATGGAGGAGACGGACCTAAGGAGCCGGTAATAACAGTATCTGGAGATCTTAAAGCAAATACAGAATATGCTGGTACAGTAGTTCTGCTAAATGAGACAGAAACTCCTGCAGGAAATATTAATGAAGAAATCGAAGAAGAAGCAGATGCACATCAATTCTTTTACGAAGTTGAGGACAAGTTAGGAATAACGGTAACTTATAATGATAAAGAATCAGATTATATTACTAACGGAGGAGAAGATCCTGTAGGATTAAAATTTGTAGTTAAGACAACTGCAGCCGCAGAAGGAACATTTACGGCTACATTAAAACATGAGCCAAAAAAGCCTAACAATGGGACAGTTACAGACGCAGGTGGAGAAACTGATATAGCGCAAGCTTTTAGTATCAAAGTAGTAGAATAATACAAAAAAGATAGTTTTTTATTACTGACTATTGTCATAAGAATTTAAAAAGTCGTGCTATATATTTGTGTGAAATTAAAAAAACACGAATATTGGCACGATTTTTGTATATTAGTGTTTTCGAATATAGGTTATACAATGCATTAAGGGAGGGGCGTTATATATATGAGTTATAACCGTACTATAAGAACAAAAAGGCAATATTTAGTCTTTTTTAAGAGCTTTAAAGGATTGTTCTTTAGTATTTTATATTTTTTTTGTTTATTTAATGTTATAGTGGTGTTAAATGTTAAAATTTCTATAGGAGATAGATAGATAATAGAATAATAGCTCTTATATTTGGGGCATATTTAGAAAAAAGGAAAAACAAAGATATAGCAAAGTTGAAACGTTCATAATTATATATAAGTTGAGTTTGTGTTAAATATAATTAAGTTTCAATTCAGACCCTCAGGAGTAGTTAACCTGAGGGTTGTTTTTTTATATACCTACAAAATAGGAATCTCCGTTTCGATAATTAAAATTATATGTTCTTCTTTTTTGACCTCTTTTTATCTTATAAGTATTTAAAGTCTTTTTTATTCAATCTATAATTGAAAGGTGTGAATTGGAAAATTCTATAGTTGCAGCAAAAAAGGTTATTATTGAGCTTTTCTAAAGTACTTAAATAGTAATTTCGTTCAAAACAAAATTACTTTTATGAAATTCTATTTTAAAACGAAAAGCGCCTAAAATGTTTAGGAATGTTGATCTTGAAAAAGAAATGTATTCACCTATTATAGATGATATTTCATGTTTTTTGAAAGAAGAGTTAAGTATTGATGAATTTCCAGAGAATCTACTATTTAAAACCATCTCGAATATTAGCAAAGAGTGGATAGCTTTAGGAGATTTTACATTTTATAATGGTTTGTTTTTGGATGAGTTTTATACTAGGTGATTTATGAAAAAAAGTATTTTCCTTGTAGCTTCCTTTTTTTGTTTTTTTCAGATTTATAGTCAGTCGTTTATAGGGAAATGGGTGCTCATTGTAGATGATGATACATACGCAATACCGGTGTGTTCAATGATTCATCTTACAGAAAGAAATTGAAAACGTATAGTTTTGATAGCTTATATAGTGAACATACAATAAGAGTGGATACGGTTAATCGGATGATTAAACAAGGAATAGGAAAAAAGGAAATACGTTATAATTACCTTGTGAAGGATAGTTTAACACTGGAGTTTTATTACACAGTTTTTGATGAAGAAAAATCAGAAAATAAAATGGTAACGTGGAGGTATAAAAAACTAATACCAACACAAATTAATTATTCTGTGGCGAAATTCAGAAAAAAGCGATTTCATCATTTTTATTCTTCCTCATTTACTAGACCATCTAATGAAATAAAGTTAAGTGGGTTAGTGTGTTCGAGTGAAGTTGAAAAAATTAGAGGAAAAGAAAGCTGTCAACGCTACAGGTTAGAAAAAATAGACAAAACTTATTTTGTTGTTTATTATTGGAAAGAAAATAACAAACAATGGATGTTTCCAGTTGCAGAAATAAACGAAGATCATATGTTAATTTATGGGGTTCCAGAAAAAAATGAATTTGTTAGATTAAATGAAATAAAATAAAGGACAAACAGGTAGTTAATTTTTTCCTTGTTATAAAAGGATGCTATATAGCTAGTAAAATGCCAAATAAACAACCCTCTTCTATATCCTAAATAGAAGAGGGTTTTTAAGTGGAGCATATCGGAGTCGAACCGATGACCTCTACGCTGCCAGCGTAGCGCTCTAGCCAGCTGAGCTAATGCCCCAGAATAAGCATCAAAAATACTATTTTTTTAATTTAGAAAAAAGAAAGAGCCCGAATAGAATTCGTCCCAATGTATTTTTTACTTCTTCCATAATATAAAGAAAGTCTATCAAAACTGTTTGTAAGGAAAGAAAATAAAGTTGTTATTTTGTGCTGCTATATACAATACAAAGAAAAAACATTAATACCCTTACATATTTAAGTGTTTGCTCGTGAATACAGAAATTAGTTTCCGGAAAATAAATCAATTAGCAATTCCTGCTATTATAGCTGGTATTGCAGAACCTTTATTATCAATAACAGATACGGCAATTGTAGGGAATATTCCGGTTCATGGAAAAGAGTCTTTGGCTGCAGTTGGTATTGTGGGATCTTTTTTATCAGCTTTGATTTGGGTTTTAGGGCAAACAAGAAGTGCCATATCTGCAATTATTTCTCAGTATTTGGGAGCTGGAAAAATTAAAGAAGTAGAAACCCTTCCTGCTCAGGCGATCTTTTTTAATGTGAGTTTGAGCTTGATCGTATTGCTATCTACTGTGTTTTTTGTAGAAGAGATTTTCGAGCTATATAATGCTACTGGTTTAGTGTTGGAATACAGTGTAACGTATTATAATATTCGGGTGTGGGGGTTTCCTTTAACCCTTTTTACATTTGCTATTTTTGGAATCTTCAGAGGACTTCAAAATACCTTTTGGCCTATGGTAATTGCTATTACTGGAGCAGTCACTAATATTGTGCTGGATTTTATTCTTGTATATGGAATAGATGGTATTCTTGAGCCAATGTTATTAAGAGGAGCAGCATGGGCAAGTCTTATATCTCAGATTCTGATGGCTGTTATGGCATTCTTTTTTCTGTTGTTTAAAACAGATGTGAGTCTGCGATTGCGTTTCCCATTAAACAAAGAATTGAAACGACTGATTTCTATGAGTTTGAATCTTTTTGTGAGATCCATAGCATTAAATACAGCAATTTATTTTGCAAATGCCAGAGCTACTAGCTACGGAGATGAATATATAGCCGCGTTTACAATTTCTATGAATATCTGGTTGTTTACAGCATTTTTTATTGATGGGTATGGAGCTGCAGGGAATATTTTGAGTGGAAAACTTTTAGGAGCAAAACAATATGCTTCTTTAGTAGCCTTAAGTAAGAAAGTTACGCTATACGGGGTAGGAGTAAGTATTTTTCTCGCGATTTTAGGAGGGCTTTTCTATAGTAAAATAGGGGAATTATTTATTAGTGAAGAAGATGTTTTGTTGATTTTCAACAGTATCTTTTTTATTGTATTAATTACACAACCAATTGGAGGGATCGCTTTTGTTTTTGATGGTATGTTCAAAGGGCTTGGTGAAATGAAATATCTGAGAAATGTATTATTTGGAGCTACTTTTTTTGCTTTTTTGCCAACATTATATATATGTGATCGTTTAGATTTTAAGCTTTATGGTGTTTGGATCGCATTTATTGTTTGGGTGTTATTCAGAGCAATAGCCTTAGTTATTAAATTCCGGAAGAAGTTTCTTCCTCTTGCATAAAAAGAGTACTTTTAACAAAACCTAATAGATTATGGCAACCAACAGAAAAGACGGTAGTTTATATACAAAAATAGAAGGAAAGATCGCGCATATAGAATTTGGACACCCAAGCAGTAATTCTTTTCCTTCAGTTTTATTAGATCGATTAGAGCGTGCGATAAACGAACTGTCAGTAAACGAAGAAGTCTCTGTAATTGTGCTGAAATCCGAAGGAGAAAAAGCATTTTGTGCCGGGGCGTCATTTGATGAGTTATTAGCCATAAAAAATATAGAAGAAGGAACTGTTTTTTTCTCAGGCTTCGCTAAGGTGTTAAATGCTATGCGAAAATGCTCTAAGCTCATTATAGGAAGAGTACAAGGAAAAGTTGTAGGAGGAGGAGTAGGACTTGTGGCTGCATGTGATTATTCATTGGCAACAGAAGCAGCATCTATTAAACTGAGTGAACTGGCGATTGGTATTGGTCCTTTTGTAATTGAACCGGCAGTTTCCAGAAAAATTGGAACAACAGCATTTGGAGAATTAGCGTTGGACCCTACTCAGTGGAAAAATGCGTACTGGGCAAAAGAACAAGGGTTGTATGCAAGAGTTTTTGAAAATATAAGCGAATTAGATAAGGAGTTAGAATTGTTTACAGAAAAAATGGCAAATTATAACCCGGCGAGTATAAAAGAAATAAAAAAAATCCTTTGGAAAGGAACAGAGGAATGGGATGATTTATTAGTAGAAAGAGCAGCAATTTCAGGAGAATTGGTATTGTCAGCATTCACTAAAAATGCATTGCAAAAATTTAAAAAGAATTGATGGAAATATTGAATTTTTTAGGAGGTAACGGACTGTTTTTAATCTTAGGAATTGCACTAGTTGTGATTTACATAGTAAATCGTAAAAAGAGAAGATAATCTTCATTAACTTTGCAAAAAAGTAGTTAGGAATAATATATGAGTAAGATTCGAATTACCAAACAATTTTCTTTTGAGACAGGTCATGCACTGTATGGGTATGACGGAAAATGTAAAAATGTACATGGACACAGTTATAAATTAAGTGTTACTGTGATTGGGAGCCCAATTACAGATAAAACACATACAAAACTGGGAATGGTAATTGACTTTGGAGATTTAAAGAAAATAGTAAAGGAAGAAATTGAAGATGTTTTTGATCATGCGACTGTTTTTAATAAAAATACGCCGCATTTAGAATTAGCAAATGAACTAAAAACTCGTGGTCATAATGTAATTTTAGTAGATTATCAACCTACCAGTGAAAATATGGTAATTGATTTTGCAAAAAAAATAAAGACCAGATTGCCAAAAGGAATTTCATTACATTCATTGAAACTTAAGGAAACAGAAACCTCTTATGCAGAGTGGTTTGCCAGTGATAATGTATAGATTCTCTATATAGTTGCTAAAGAAATGTTATAGTGATAGGTATAAAGATGACTTTTTAATGTTAAAAAAGTGTGGTTTTTGTACTGTTTTCGGGCTTTTATGTTATTTTTTTATAAAAAAAAGATAAAATAAAACTAATTAAAATGATTCTAAACAACTGATAAGTAGTGGATTATGTGTTGTAACCCATTACTATGACGTTTGATAATATGAATACCCCCTAAAAAAATGATAATGATTTCTTATCCTCTCATATAAAAATAGTGTTAGTACGGTTTTGTATCTTTTCTTTTACAGCTTAGATTTGTTTTGTAGCGACTTATGTATAACACAAATCACTAACCATGGAAAATTACGATGAGAAATTAACATTGCTAAATGAAGAATTGTATTCTTATGAAGAAACAGTAGTTAAGCTTTTTTCTGCACAAGGAATAAAAGTAAACAAGAACTACGACTCATTTTCTTTTAAAGAAGAATAACCAAAAAAGTACAGACCACTTGTAGTACTTACATTTTATTACACACGACGAGAAGCATCTCTTTTTTCTAATTAAGCAAAATATTCATGTCGAACAAATACATACTTGTATTTGGATTTTTGTTTAGTTCAAAAAGAGATGTTTTGTTTTTTTCTGAAAACACTTTTATGAAGAAGGGAATATACTGCCAATAGTGAGATTAACCTTAGAATTATTTATATCTTTACCCCAATAAATAGGTACTATGAATCTTCCTGAAGGGAAAAAAGTTTATTTCGCTAGTGATAACCACTTAGGGGCTCCGACCAATAAGAAAAGTTTTCCAAGAGAACAGAAATTTGTCAGATGGTTAGACCAGGTAAAGGAAGATGCTGCAGCTATTTTTTTACTGGGAGACTTATTCGATTTTTGGTTTGAATATAAAACGGTAGTACCTAAGGGATTCACAAGAACTTTAGGGAAATTAGCCGAAATAACAGACGCAGGAATTCCTGTATACTTCTTTGTAGGAAATCACGACCTTTGGATGGACGATTATTTCGAACAAGAATTAAATATTCCAGTATATCATTCCCCTAAGGAATTCACGTTTAACAATAGTACATTTTTAGTAGGACATGGAGATGGTTTAGGCCCAGGAGATCTCGGGTATAAAAGAATGAAAAAAGTTTTTACAAACTCGTTTTCCAAATGGCTTTTTAGGTGGCTTCATCCGGATATTGGAGTTCGTTTGGGACAATATTTATCTGTAAAAAATAAATTGATATCAGGAGATGAAGATGTCGTATTTTTGGGAGAAGAAAACGAGTGGTTAGTACAGTATTGCAAACGAAAGCTAGAAACAAAACACAGGGATCATTTTGTATTTGGTCACCGGCATTTGCCTATGGAAATAGCACTGAACGAAACTTCAAAATATACAAATCTAGGGGATTGGATCCATTATTATACCTATGGAGTTTTTGATGGGAAAGAAATGATCTTAAAGACCTTCGAAAAAGAATAACCCCCTCTTACCATATCTCTATATAAAAGGGGGAGTGAGTTGTGTTAAAAAAATTATATGGGATATTATATGCTTCTGTAATATTTATCTCTTTTTATAAATTTTCTGGTCTCTTCAGGAGAGACTTCTCTTCCCTGTGCAGGAAATAGTTTTATCGTTATTTCATCATCGTATCTTTTGTGGTTTTTTAATACTCTGGTTCTTTTTTTATAGTATTTCATTTTGTGTATATTAAATAAGTGATTAATACTCTTTTTAGGAAGTAAGTTTATTTAGGAGTATACACGTATTCTAATGTTCCCTAATGCATTATTAGATAAACATTATATAAAATAGTAACTTGTTATGGGGTATAAGTTCTTTTAATTAAGTGAAAAAGAAGTACATATAAGTAGCGCTGTTTTTTTGGCAAAGGAAGCGCTGACGAATATAGATAAGAAACTTTCACTATATGTGTAATTGAGTTTTGTTTTCTTTTTATGAAATTCAAAACGTAAAATATTACAAATAATAGAAAGAATGGTTTTAAGAGTTACTTTCATTATTACGTGATTTTAATTTAGAGAGTCGTATAAATAATTTTAATTTTTTTCTGTTTTTTCAGAATTGGAAAGTAAAATTCTTAATAAATAGTCAGAAAAATCTTTAACTAGTTAAAGAAATATATAAAAGTATTGTATTAATTAATATTACGGGAATACAACAGTGCAAGAGATTGTCGAGGGAATACACTTTTGAATTGTTTTAAAAAAGAAATGAGGAGTTTAAGTAGCTGCTCTGGATAAAAGAAGATCCTCAGGGATTGTAATGTATATTTTTTCTCCAGGAGGAAGAAAGGTATGGTGCTCTATAAATAAAATAGAAGTGCCATTTAATACAGATTCTATAAGGAAGTGATTGCCTTTGAAATAAGATTTTCTCACCAGAACACTAATAGAGGATTTAGAAACTATTGTTATTTCGTGGGGGTATACTAATGCAGATGAATGATCAGCTGAAGTGATAAGGTCAGAAATTACAATGTTGTTAATCTCTCCAAAAAGTGATGCTATGTATAGATTTTTTGGATGTCGGTATAGTTCAATTGTGTTTTTATGAGCGATGACCTCTCCTTTTTGTATTACAATAGTCTCATCTGTAAAAGAAAGAATATCTGTTTTATCATGGGTGGCTGTAATACTGGTAATTTTATTTCTTTTCAGATAATTAAATAGGTTTCTGCGCAGAGAGCTTCTTCTGAAATTGTCGATATTCCCAAAAGGCTCATCCAGTAATAATAATTCAGGTTTTTTAGCTAAGGCTCTAGCCAATGCGACACGTTGTTTTTGTCCTCCGCTTAAGTTTTCTACTTTTGTTGCTGCAAATTCCTCTAATTCTACAATTTCTAATAATTCTTTAACACGTCCTTTTTTTAATTCAGGTTCAAAATTTGAGAGGTATTGTCCGATGTTTTCTGATACTGTTCGATATGCAGTTAGTTCAAATCCCTGTGAGAGATATTTCATATATTCCTCTCCCGGAACCAGATGATAGTTAGGGCCTAAAATTTCATTATCGTCCCAGTATAACCTTCCCTCAGCAACCTGAAGAAGGCCATAAATAATTTTGAGTAGAGTACTCTTCCCACATCCACTTGCCCCAACCAAAGCAATATGTTGTCCTTTGTTGATGGTAAAACTAACATTCTTGATAACAGGAGCCGTTTGATACGCGAAAGAAATATTCTGGACTTTTAGCATATTCAAAGATATTGAACTTGTCTTTTTTTTTGAAAAATAAGGGTAAAAAAAATCCGCTTTTTTAATAAGCGGATTTTTTATGATAAAGTTAAGGTGTTTACCCTTTTACTTCTTTAGTAACTTTTTCTGGAAGTACATTATACCCCATGTTGTATAGTGTAAAACCAAAGATATCGGCATATTGCTCGATAGTTTTAGAAACCGGAGTTCCTGCTCCGTGCCCTGCATTGGTTTCGATTCTGATCAAGGTTGGGTTGCTTCCTGTTTGCTTGTCTTGTAGTTCTGCAGCAAACTTAAAAGAGTGTGCAGGAACAACTCTGTCATCATGATCCCCTGTCGTAACCAGTGTAGCAGGATATTCTACTCCTTCTTTTACATTATGCACTGGAGAATATTTTTTTAAGTATTCAAACATCTCCTTGTTGTCCTCAGCAGTACCATAATCATATGCCCATCCTGCTCCGGCAGTGAATGTGTGATAACGCAACATATCTAGAACTCCTACGGCAGGAAGTGCTACTTTCATTAGATCTGGGCGCTGTGTCATAGTCGCCCCTACTAATAATCCTCCATTAGAACCTCCTCGGATTGCTAAGTAATCACTTGAGGTGTATTTATTGTTAATCAGGTATTCAGCAGCAGCAATGAAATCATCAAATACATTTTGTTTTTGCTTCTTAGTCCCTGCATCATGCCATTTTTTTCCGTACTCTCCTCCTCCTCTGAGGTTTGGTACAGCGTATATACCTCCTTGCTCCATCCATACTGCATTAGCAATACTAAAAGAAGGAGTCAGACTGACGTTAAATCCACCATACCCATATAATATTGTCGGGTTTTTACCATTTAGCTCTAGTCCTTTTTTATGGGTGATAATCATCGGAACCTTTGTCCCGTCTTTAGAAGTATAAAAAACCTGCTTACTTTCGTAGTTATCAGAAGCGAAATCTATCTTAGGTTTTTTATAAAGTTCAGAAGTCCCATCTTCAATAGTGTATTTATAGATGCTTCCTGGGGTTACATAGTTAGTAAAAGAATAGTACAATTCTTTTTCTTCTTTTTTAGCTCCAAAACCACCGGCACTTCCTATTCCAGGAAGTTTGATCTCCCGAACTAACTTTCCGTTGTAGTCGTATTGTTGTACTTTGGAGACAGCATCAACCATATATTCAGCAAAGAAGTATCCTCCACCAGTACTTGAGGATAATACATTTTCTGTTTCAGGAATAAAATCTTTCCAGGTATCAGGAGTAGGCTTGCTGGCATCAGTAGTGACGATTTTTTTGTTAGGAGCGTCAAGGTTAGTAACGATAAATAATTTTGATTTATCATTTTCAATAACAAAACTGTCACTGTCAGTATGATCTAAGATCGTAATTAGCTTGCTGTCTTTTTTAGATAGATCTTTTAAGAATAGTTTGTTTCCAGAAGTAGAAACTTTAGCGTAAATAATTAGATAGCGATCATCATCTGTTACATTTCCACCTACATATCGGTGTTTTTCTTCTGGAGTTCCTCCGTAAATTAACTCGTCATCTTTTTGAGCAGTCCCCAATTTATGGTAGTAAAGTTTATGCTGATCGGTCTTGGCAGAAAGCTCACTTCCTTTAGGTTTGTCATAACTGGAATAGTAAAATCCTTCATTTCCTTTCCATGAAAGCCCTGAAAACTTAATATCGATAAGAGTGTCTTCTATTATTTCTTTGGTTTCTACATTTTTGATAATTACTTTTCTCCAGTCACTTCCTCCTTCAGAGATAGAATAAGCTAATATTTTTCCATTTTTAGAAAAACTAAGCCCCCCGAGAGAAGTAGTTCCATCTTCACTAAATTTATTAGGATCTAAGAAGACTTCCGGTTCATCCCCTTCTTTTTTGAAACGGTATAAAACACTTTGATTTTGTAAGCCGTCATTTTTATAGAAATACGTGTATTCTCCTTCTTTGAAAGGTGCACTTACTTTTTCATAATTCCATAAAGAAGACAAACGATCTTTTAATTCGTTTTTAAAAGGGATACTGTCTAAATAAGAGAAGGTTACCTTGTTTTGTGACTTTACCCAGTCTTCTGTTTCTTTGCTTCGATCATCTTCTAGCCATCTGTAGGGGTCTTTTACCGCTACACCGAAGTATGTGTCTACTGTATCTGCTTTTTTAGTTTCGGGATAGTTCAATGTACGTTGAATTTTAGCAGTTTCTTGTTTTGTTTCATTTTTGCATCCTATCATGAGAGTAACGATAGATAATGCGAAAACAGCTTTTTTCATAAGAAAATTTGTTTTTCGTTTGACACAAATCTATTAAAAGTAGGAAGATGATTTCATAAAATAATTATAAAAAAAGAAAGCTCTCTTTAATGAATTAATAAGAAAATGAGCTTCTTATCATGTTACTTTGGGGTTTAGTAACCGTTATTTTCATCAAATGAGAGCTATCAGGTTTTTATGAGGATTGTATTAGAACAACCCTTTGTAATGGTCCCATTTTCTGTAAATTAAATAAGCATTAAGAGCAAACACAACAATAGCTGGTGTAATATTAGCAGGGTCTAGTGTGATATGAAATAAAACAATATTAATAGAGATAGGGACTATAAGAAGTAGCGCAAAAGGAACAGATTTATTGATCAGTAATAAAATTCCAGCGATGATCTCTGTTAGTGCTACTGTTTTTAATACATAACTATTGGCTAATGCTCCAAAAAAAACTCCTGCTTCTGGGTTAGCAAATTCAAAATTGGGAAGAAACCCAATGAATTTATTACTACCGAATACAAGGAGTAATATTCCTAATAAAATTCTTAAACCTAAAGTTATTTTGATATTCATTACATTGTGATTTTATGATTAATATACTGTATTAGAGTGTATAAACATAAAAACCTTACAAGGAAGAATGTTCGTAAAAAAAGAAAACCTCTTCCTGTTTTCAAATAGGAAGAGGTCAATATAATAGTAAATTATTTTTTCTAAAAAAGGATAAGGAGTTATCCGATTAGTTTTTCCTGTACCAGATATTCTCCGATCTGTACAGCATTTGTAGCAGCTCCTTTTCTTAGGTTGTCAGCTACAATCCACATGTTTAATGCATTCTCTCTGGAATGATCTCTTCGTATTCTTCCTACAAAAACGTCATTCTTCCCTTCTGCATAAATAGGCATAGGGTAGGTATTGGTATCCGGGTTGTCTTGAACCGTTACCCCCGAGGTGTCACTTAGAATTTTTCTAACATCTGTTTCTGTGTATTCTTTTTCGAATTCTAGGTTAACACTTTCACTATGACCTCCAACTACAGGAATTCTAATAGCAGTAGCAGTAACGGCAATAGTTCGATCATCAAGGATTTTCTGCGTTTCATTAACCAATTTCATTTCTTCTTTGGTATATCCGTTTGCTTCAAAAACATCGCAATGTGGAATGGCATTTCTATGGATAGGATATGGATATGCCATTTCTCCTTTTTCTCCAATATATTCGTTTTCTAATTGTTGAACCGCTTTTACTCCAGTTCCTGTAATAGATTGATATGTAGAAACAATAACACGTTTGATTTTATATTGCTCGTGTAGTGGACCAAGTGCGAGAACCATCTGAATTGTTGAGCAATTTGGGTTGGCGATAATTTTGTCTTCTTTTGTTAGGGAAGTAGCATTGATCTCCGGAACTACAAGTTTTTTAGTAGGATCCATTCTCCATGCAGAAGAATTATCTACAACTGTTGTTCCTGCTTCTGCGAATTTTGGAGCCCATTCTAAAGAAGTGCTTCCTCCGGCAGAAAATAACGCTAAGTCCGGTTTCATTTCTACTGCTGTTTCAAGACCTACAACACTATACTCTGTCCCTTTGTAAGAAAGTTTTTTTCCTACTGATCTCTCTGAAGCGACAGGAATCAATTCTGTTATAGGAAAGTTTCTCTCTGCTAGGACTTCTAGCATTACTGTTCCGACTAAGCCAGTGGCTCCTACTACAGCTACTCTCATAATATATTATTTTATAAATTTCAAAGGAATTCATTGTTGGTTTCTGAATCCCTAAAGGTTATTGTCATTGATTTCCATACAAATGTCTGGAATATTTCTAATTATCCAAGTGATTCTTCGTAAAATATCAAAATTTATATAATCTGTTATATATATAACAAGCTGTAAAAAAGAACCGCTCTGATAAAAGAGCGGTTTAATGGTTAGAATATATAGTATAGCGGTAGCTATAATGTATTTCTTGTTACAAAAAGAACTTATTATTTTTTAAGCAAATCTCTGATTTCTGTCAATAATTCTTCTTGTGTAGGTCCTGCAGGAGCAGCTGGTGCTTCCTCTTCTTTCTTTTTAGATTTTTCATATGCTTTTAAGACAAGAAAAATAAAAAGACCTACAATAATAAAGTTAATAATTGCCTGGATCAGATTTCCATAAGTGATAATTGCAGCGCCTGCTTCTTTAGCGGCAGCCAGATTTTCATAATCATTACCATCCAGTGCTATGAATTTTTGTGTAAAGTCCGTTCCTCCGGAAAGAACTCCTACAATTGGCATGATCACATCTGCTACAGCTGAACCTACAATTTTATTAAAGGCTCCTCCAATAACTACAGCAGTGGCAAGATTTACGATATCACCTTTCAATAAGAAAGATTTAAAATCTTTAAAAAATCCCATTTTTTTTAATTTTAGAAGTTAGTGAAGCTCTAATATACAGAAAAAAGATGGGCTTAAAATCATTAAAAATTAAAAAAAGGGGTTTTCAAATCGATGAAAATCAAATTTCATCGATGACTTTACGTTTTACCCGTGGTGCAATTGCGGTAAGTAGCTCGTAAGAAATAGTGCCAGCATGCTCAGCCATATTATTGGCTCCGGTATGTGCATCAAAAAAAATCACCTCATCTCCTTCTTTACAGGGGATGTCGGTAATATCAATCATTAGCATATCCATACACACATTTCCGGTAATATAGGCACGTTTTCCATGCACCAGAACAAATCCTTTTCTCATACCATATTGTCTGCTGATACCATCTGCATGCCCAATAGGAATGGTTGCAGTAATTGTTTTTTTTGTGGCTTTAAAAGCTCTGTTATAACCAAGTGTTTCTCCGGGAGCTAATTCATGTATTTGAGAGATAACCGATTTGAGTGTGGCTACAGGTTTGAGATTGACGTCATAAGTGGTATCATTTCCGTATCCATATAAACCAATTCCTGATCTGACCATTGAGAAATGAGCATCAGGATAATTTAGAATACCAGATGTATTGCATTGGTGTACGATAGGAGTATACCCAAGTGTAGCAGAAAAGGTAGCAGTTATTTTTTTGAATACCTCAATTTGTTGTCGAGTGAAATCCCGTTCTTTATGATCTTCACTAGCTGCTAAATGAGATAAAATAGATTGTACAGAAAGAACCTTATGAGTGTTCAGTTGTTGTACGATATACGCTATGTCATCAGCAATAAATCCAAGGCGATTAAGCCCGGTGTTGAATTTTATATGAATTGGATATTCCTGTACATTATGTGAGTGCGCAGCTTCGGTAAAGCACTCAAGGATTCTTTTGCTATAGATATTGGGTTCTAATCGGTATTCTATACAGGCAGCAAAATTTACAGGTTGCGGGTGTAATACCAAGATAGGAGTGGTTATCCCTGCATTTCTCAGGACAATTCCTTCTGATACATATGCTACAGCAAAATAATCCGTACCGAGTTTCTCCAGGTGTTTAGCCAATGGAACAACATCACTACCATATCCAGAAGCTTTCACTACAGAAAGGAATTTGACTTCGGGGTGTAATTTACTTTTTAAATACTTAAAATTATGAGAAAGATGAGCTAGATTAATTTCTAGTACGGTCTCTTTGAAGTTACTCATCAGTTTTATCTTCTTTTTTGGATACTATTTTGGGGTCGTTAACGGGCATTTCATGCACCTTGTCTTTAAGCATCGCTTTGTAATAAGCGGCTCTGCTCAAAGGTTCATATTCTTCGGTTTCTCCAAGGACGACTAAATCATCTTTTTTAGATTTTCGATAGCTATATTGAGCAAGATTTCCGGTACGGGTACATACAGCATGTACTTTTGTTACATATTCTGCAGTAGCCATTAATGCAGGCATAGGACCAAAGGGATTGCCTTTAAAATCCATATCTAGACCTGCAACAATTACCCGAATTCCTTTATTAGCCAGGTCATTACATACGGAGATGATTTCATCGTCAAAGAATTGTGCCTCATCAATACCGATAACATCGCAAGTATCAGCCAGAATACGAATATTGGCAGCAGCAGGTACAGGAGTAGAACGAATTTCATTAGCATCATGAGAAACTACCATTTCATCATCATATCTGCGATCTACAGATGGTTTGAAAATTTCTACTTTTTGTTTTGCAAACTGGGCACGTTTTAGCCTGCGGATAAGTTCTTCTGTCTTACCAGAGAACATTGAACCACAGATAACTTCAATCCACCCAAATTGCTCTTTATGATTTACTGTATTTTCAAGAAACATTTTGTATTTTTCAGCGTCAATTAGAGAAATCCCTTTCTTTGTTTTAAAGACGAGGTAAATTTATTAAAAATCAACTAGGATTAGCAGTATTCTATAGAAAGTTATGAAACACTTCCAAATTATACAAGAGAGGAGTGTGAGAATACAATCAATTAAAATAGGGGCGTTAAAAATGAATAGTCAAGGATGAAAAAGAAATTGGAAGCAGAATTAATAAGTATCGCACATCGGGTATTGCAATTAAAAGGAAAGTCGGATTTGATTCAGCTTCAGGAAGAAGCAAGACAATTGTACGAGAAATTGACCATATTGTCCTTTGCAGAGCATCATTTTTCCGGTCCACAACCAACCATAGGACAGATACGGGAGGTACTGGCTGAAAAAAGCATTGAACAGACAATAACAGAAGAAAAAATTGTAGAAGAGAAACCTCTGCTACAGACACCAATCCTGACTATCGAAGAAGAAGAAGAAAAAGAAGAGGAGAAGGCAGAAACATTATTCGAATTGGAAGATGTATCTCCTATTGAAAAGCCTGATCTCCCTCAAAAAGAGGAAGAAATCGTTAATGAGGTAAAAGACGAGAGACCAGAGATTGTAATTGAGAAAATAAATGCCAGAGTTACAGAAGATCTTTTTGTTCCCGTTTCAGATAAGCAGGAAGAAGTTATTTCTTTGGAAGAAAAAGAGGATGACTATAAAAAAAATGACAAGGCATTTACAACTCCTGATCTGGAATCAGTAGCAGCTGTAGCTCCCGATGAAGACAAACAACCCTCATTAAACGATCAATTAAAAAGGGGAATTCATATAGGGTTAAATGATCGACTGGCTTTTATAAAGCATCTTTTTGAAGGAAGTTCTACAGATTATAACAGAGTACTATCTCAATTAAATACACTACATACAAAAAACGGTGCAAGACAATTTATCGATAATATGGTGAAACCCGATTATAATAATTGGGAAGGGAAAGAAGAATATGAACAGCGATTTATGGAGATAGTTACCAGTAGGTACGAATATTAAACAATGGCATGCATAAAAACAGTACATATCTAAAAATCATTTACTGGATTGCGACACTGCTTCTGAGTGGTATTATGTTATTTTCTGCTCAGATGTATTTTAGAAAGACAGAGATGGTAGAAGGTTTTTTTAGAAGCTTTCACTACCCGGATTATTTGGTAATCCCTCTGGCGATTTTAAAAATTACAGGTGTTGCAGTGATTCTAATCAATAAAATAAAGTGGTTAAAAGAATGGGCGTATGCAGGAATCTTCTTGGATTTAGTACTGGCAAGTGTAGCACATCACAAAGCAGCGCATCCTATAGGATTGTCAGTATACGCACTTGTTATTTTTGTAGTTTCCTATGTGACAGGAAAAAAAGTTAGACCATAAATTATGTCAAAATTATATCTTGTGCCGACTCCGATAGGAAATCTGGAGGATATGACCTTTCGGGCAATTCGCATATTAAAAGAAGTAGACTTAATTCTGGCAGAAGACACCAGAACGAGTGGAAAATTATTAAAACATTTCGAAATTGTGACTCCGATGCAGAGTCACCATATGCATAATGAACATAAAACAATAGATGCAATTATAAACAAGCTACAGAAGGGAGAGACGATAGCATTAATTAGCGATGCGGGAACTCCTGCAATTAGTGATCCTGGTTTTTTATTGAGCAGAGCCTGTATTAATCATGATATACCAGTAGAATGTTTGCCTGGAGCTACGGCCTTTGTGCCGGCATTAGTTAATAGCGGACTCCCTAATGATAAGTTTGTCTTTGAAGGCTTCCTGCCTGTAAAAAAAGGAAGGCAAACTCGTTTAAAATTATTGGCAGAAGAAACCAGAACTATGATTTTCTACGAATCCCCGCATAAACTAGTTAAGACATTATCGCATTTTCAGGAGTACTTTGGAGAAGATCGTCGTGTATCAGTTTCCCGGGAGTTGACAAAGATGTATGAAGAAACGATTCGGGGAACTGTAGAAGAGGTTGTTAGGCATTATGAAAATAAGCCGCCAAAGGGAGAGATTGTTATTATTGTAGAAGGAAAAAAATAAACATAAAAAAGAAACGATGGAGTTAACATCATTTATAGAAAAACTAAAAACCTCACCTGAGAAAATTACTTTTCAGGAAACGATGGATGTAGTAGAAGCTTATTATACATTTGAACCGACTGCTTTTACCAATGGAAGTGTACACAATGAACAAGGACAAAATTCTGGATCGTGTAAATTGTTCGCATTTGCAAAAGAGAATGAGTTTTCAGAAGAAGAAACACTTTCTTGTTTTGGAGCTTATTATAGAGATGATGTATTACAACATCCGGAAGGGGATGATCATCAGAATATTCGGAATTTTATTAAAACAGGCTGGGAAGGTGTGAAATTTGAGCAACAAGCCCTTCAAAAAAAATAATTCATAAAAAACACTTCTAATTATATAATTTTACTGACGGCCGTTATTGCTTATGCATTATGGCAACTTCCGTACTTTGGTTGGATACAGTACCCGTTTCTGTTATTAGGAACCTGGTTTCACGAAATGGGACACGGATTGACTGCGGTATTAATTGGTGGAGATTTTCAGTATTTAGAGATTTTTGAAAGTGGAGGAGGTGTTGCTTATTTCAGTCTGGAAGACAGCTACCTGCCGTATAAAACAGGATTGGCATTAACTGCTGCTGGGGGATTGTTAGGTCCCGCAATATCGGGAGCCGTACTGATTGCTTCGGCAAAAAAACAACGAAGTGCAGCAATTATGCTGAGAATATTAATCGGCATGATGATCTTGTCAGTATTCATTTGGATTCGTTCTTTTTGGGGATTGGTGGTAATGACTGCTTTTATTGTTTTTTTATTAGTTATTGTCTGGCTTAAAAACAGAAAACTGGAAGTAATTACTACTTTGTTCTTAGGAATACAGTGTGTCCTTAGTACATATCTACAATTAGACTATTTGTTTACCAAAGAATTCGAACGAGACCGGGATCTACAGATATCAGACACCGAAATGATTGCTCAAAATACTTTTGGAACTTATTGGTTTTGGGCTATTCTGATTATAATTATTACTGTATTTCTTTTCTATAAAAGCTATAGGTATTATATAAAAAAATAGATAAAAAGAATAAAAACGAATAGATATGCCACATTTTGTTATCGATTGTTCAAAAAATATATTGAAGAGTCAGGAAGAAGAAACTGTTTTGAAAGAAGTATATCAGGTGACAAAGGATTCTGGTTTATTTGATGCGAATGATATCAAAGTAAGAATGCGACCTTTTGATACTTTTTCCGTTGGAGGAATCAATACAGATTTTATCCATGTTTTTGCGGATATTATGGAAGGAAGATCAACGGAACAAAAAGCAGCGCTTTCTAAAGCCGTGGTCAAAAAACTAAAACAATTGTTTCCTGAAGTTTCTTTTATTGCAATGAATATAAGGGATTTTGAAAAAGCAACCTATTGCAATTTGGGGATGATTTAAAAAAAAACGGTTTGGAAAAAAATAGCCCAAACCGTTTTTTATCTTTTAGATGTGTTTTCCTTTTTCCCATCCGTGTTTTCCCAGATATTTTTCTCCGGACTCTACAGCACCATCTTCAATGCTTGTTCCCATTGAATCATTCCATCGGTTTAGATAACCAAATAAAGAAATTACTCCCAGCATCTCTACAATTTCTCCTTCATCCCAATATTTGTGAAGTTCTTCTTTTATTTTTTGATCAACAGCGTTAGGAACAATAGAAGCAGCTAAAGAGAAATCCAGTGCTGCTCTTTCAGCATCGCTAAATGCAGGATGTGTTTTGTAATCCCAGATATTATCCAGTTGCTCCTGCTCTGCTCCGTAGCGTTCAGCTGCTCGGATAGCATGTGCCTGACAATATCGGCATCCAGTCGCATTACTACTTACCCAAGCAATCATTCGCTTTAAGGCAGAAGTAACCCTCCCTTCATTCGCCATAACTGCTTTGTTGAGGTTGATAAAAGCTTTGGATATAGCAGGTCTTCTTTGCATTGTCAATACAGAATTTGGACAGAACCCCAAGGTTTCGTTAAAAAATTCGGCAAGTTCTTTTGTTTCTATATCGTGATCTGGTGATAATGGTGTTACTAATGGCATTTTGGTTATATTTTAATAAAGAGTTTTATAATTTTTTTAAAAGTACCTAATTTATAAAAGTCTGCCGATATAGACGGTATAAGAGATGATTTTTTGTACTTTGTGTCTCTGTAATAGCTCGAATTCACGCAATACATGAGATGGACAATCGCTCCGGCACCTGATAGAGAAAAAGTTACCGAACTGGCACATGCTTTGAATGTTAGTTCAGTTATAGCATCCTTACTGGTGCAACGAGGAATTGATTCCTTTGAAAAAGCAAAACAATTTTTCAGACCTTCTTTAGAAGACCTTCATGATCCTTTTTTAATGAAGGATATGGAATTAGCTGTTCACAGAATAGAAAAAGCAATTGAGGAAGGAGAAAATATATTGGTATATGGAGATTATGATGTAGATGGAACAACATCTGTAGCCTTAATGTCTTCGTACTTAGAAACCGTGTCTGATCGGATAGCGACCTATATTCCGGATCGCTATTCAGAAGGGTATGGAGTTTCTTATCAGGGAATTGATTATGCTTCGGATAATGATATAAACCTCATTATCGCGTTGGACTGCGGTATAAAAGCAATTGATAAAATTGCCTATGCTAATGAAAAAGGAATTGATTTTATCATTTGTGATCATCATAGACCGGGGCATGAAATACCAGAGGCAGTAGCTGTTTTAGATCCCAAAAGAGAAGATTGTAATTACCCTTATAAAGAACTCTGTGGTTGCGGAGTCGGGTTTAAATTAATTCAGGCATTGTCGGTAAGAAGAGGAGCTTCTATAGAGACTGTAACTCCTTATCTGGATTTAGTTGCTACGGCTATTGGAGCTGATATTGTTCCTATTACAGGGGAGAACAGGATTTTGGCATTTTATGGACTTCAGGTAATTAACACGGCGCCAAGAGCTGGGTTTAGAGCAATGTTATCTCAGGTAAAAAAAGAAACCTTAACCATTACAGATGTAGTATTTACATTAGCTCCTAGGATTAATGCGGCAGGAAGAATGAAACATGGGCTGTATGCAGTGTATTTACTAAAGGAAAAAGAATATGATACCGCATTGCAGTTTGCATCAGAAATAGAAGTTTACAATAGTGAACGAAAAGCGACAGATCATTCCATTACAGAAGAAGCACTTCTTCAAATTGATAAGAATTCAGAAAAAGATCGATTTACCACTGTTGTCTATGATGAGCACTGGCATAAGGGAGTAATTGGAATTGTAGCTTCCAGATTAATTGAAACTTATTACAGACCTACATTGGTTTTTACCAAAAGTGGAGAGAAGCTTGCGGCATCTGCCAGATCTGTAAAAGGGTTTGATGTTTATAATGCTTTGGAAAATTGTACAGATCATATTGAGCAATTCGGAGGTCATAAATACGCAGCAGGTCTGACACTAAAGGAAGAAAAATACGAAGCTTTTAAAGCAAAATTTGAAGAAGTAGTTGCTACTACCATTGATAAGCAATTGCTAATCCCGGAAGTATCGATCGATATGCCATTGGATATAGAAGAAATAACCCCAAAAATGTATCGTATTCTAAGACAGTTTGCTCCTTTTGGTCCAGGTAATATGGCACCGGTTTTTATGACTAATGATGTGATAGATACCGGGTATGGAAAGCCAGTTGGCGCAGATGAAAAACACCTCAAATGTACTATTGCTAAAAATGGCAAACAATTTGGAGCTATTGGTTTTGGACTAGGAAAACATCATGAAATTATTAAAAATAGACAACGATTTAAAGTGGCTTATACATTGGATGAGAATGAATGGAATGGCAATGTATCGCTACAATTAAAGCTGAAGGATATAAAATAATCTGTTTTTATTTAGATTTATTATAAATAGTTGTTATTTTTGGTTCAAAATTTATGAATTGGAATGAGCGCGATTGATAAGATATACAGTAACAATTTTGGAATGTCTTTTTATTGGAAAAAAGAAATGGAAACATCAATACCCAAAATTCAATTGATATTCAGGGATATAGGTTTTCTTCTTACGCTCAATGAATTAAAAGACTTCTCTCATTTTTGCGAAAAAACAGTAGCCTCTCATTGTTGTAGTCAGTGCCCGGGGCAGGAACATTGTAGATCTTTATTACTTAGAACACCTTCTAATAAAATAGATTTAGCTGTTAGTAAATCTGAAATTCATCAAATTCATGAATTAATCAATGGAACTATTTTTAGAGTAGAGCTCAAAACCTGGGTAAAAAACCTGAGCCTTAATTAAAAGCTCTATAGTTGATTTGCCTTCAGAAAACGTGTGATTGCTACACTGATTTTTTCAGCTTTTGTCTCCTGAATAAAATGCTTTTCATTGAGTAACTTAATATTTTCCGGGGCAACCTTCAGATGATTTATGATCTTTTCCTTTTGTGGTTCCCATTGTAGCATGGAATCATTTTTACCCCAAATAACAGCCACGGGGATAGAAATTTTTTGAAAAACAGCTGTATAATCAGGCAGGTCATTGCAGGTTTTTGAAAAGAAATAGTACATTCCTTTTGTTTTTCCTTCTAATAAGGGAGTTTTGTACCCTTCAATATCTTTTTTGGTTAAGGTATTGTTTTCAATTCCAGCTTTGAATAAACCGTTGAGTAGCATATTAGTGGTAATACCATTGCGATAAGACCACATCGCGGTTTTAGCCAGGAAACCGGGTTTCATCCGTATAGGAGGAGTGAACCCTTCTTCAAAAACGATCGTATTCAGTAAAATTAATCTATTAATGCGTTGTGGAGCTTGTGCTAAAAGCTCCCAGGTCCACAACCCTCCTGCATCATGCATGACATGTGCCCAGTTATCAATTTTCAGAAAATCCATAAGTGCTAGTAATCGCTGACTGTGATGCTTACTGCTATAAAGTTCATAACCTGTTGGAGAATCACTAGCCCCAAAGCCCAGCATATCCGGGACGATTACTCTATATCCATTCTTCACTAATGGAGTAATCATTTTTCGATATAACCACCCCGAAGAAGGAACTCCGTGAAGAAGTAAAATAACCGGACCACTACCTTGATCAATATATTTAATAAGACCATCTGCAGAGGGATAGGATTTTTGTAGTTGTCTAAAAGAAGAATAGGTCATTGGCTGTGTTGTTGTTTTCGTAGTACTACTATAAGGTTTACAACTGATTATCAGAATTCCTATAAGAAGCAAAAAGAAGCTGTTTTTCATAATATGAGTTGCTTTTTTATATACAAGATACGATACATCAACTGTATATCTTTGATTTTCTGTCGTGTAAAAAACAGCAACATTACTTTTTAGCATTGTTTTTGACTTCGATCAGCATTTGATCCAGCTTTTTTCTATCAAGTCAGGTTTCTTGAGGCACAACTGTATGAATTGTTAGATACCCCCAATCTCTACTAAAGCTTTTGTTATAAAGGATGATAAAAAGCTAATTTTTTTCATTTATAATAAAAGGTCACAGGGTTTTTGTAATTGTGATTGTTTTTTGATTAAAGGTAATTAGGTCTCCGGCTTGTTTTCCGATAAGTAATTTTCCAATAGGCGTATCAGGAGCAATTGCATAAAACTGCTCATTTTCTAATTGTAGGACTCCGGCAGATATACTGATATAATAATTAGCCTGCGTTGTATACACAACACTTCCAAGACGAATATTCACGGTGTCAGAAGTGGTACTTACTTTTGCTAGGATCTGTTGTAGTTTTTGTATTTCGGCAAGTTGATGACCTGCTTTTTCCCGTTCTAACTGGAGCATAGCTCTCCCGGTTTCGTGTTTATCTCCAGCAGTACTTTTTGTTTCGGAAGTGAGAGATTCCTGAATGTCAGCTATTTTATTTTTTATACGAGAGACTCTTTCATCAATATATTGCTGACAACGAGCCAGTAGCTCTTTTTTAATAGATTCAGGTATCATATTTATTCATTTGGTAATACGAAGGTACCATAATTAGCCATCTGCCGGGCAATCCATTGTTGTCTTTTTTGGATGTAGGGAGAAGCGGGAAATGCAATGTACTTTCTTGGATTAGGGAGAATGGCTGCAATGGCAGTAGCTTCTTTTTTAGATAGTGCTGATGCCGGTTTGTTAAACCAAAATAAAGCAGCAGCTTGTGCTCCATATACCTCATTTCCCATTTCAATACTATTTAGGTATACTTCCAGAATGCGTTCTTTATCCCATAGGAGTTCGATCAGGAAAGTAAAATAAGTTTCTAACCCCTTTCGAATCCAGCTTCGATCAGACCATAAAAATACATTTTTGGCGGTTTGCTGTGAAATGGTACTGGCACCTCTCATTCTTTTTTTGCCCTGATTATTTTCGATTACTTTTCGTATTGCAGCGGTATCAAAACCTGTATGGGATATAAATTTTTGATCCTCACTACAGATTACTGCTAATTGTAGGTTTTTAGAAATTTTATCCAGCGGTACCCATTGGTGTCGTATCGTTTTGCTGTCAGAGTTGATATATCGGATTATCATTAGTGGGGTTATAGGGACAGCAACCCATTTATATAAAGAAACCCAAGCAACACTAAGAACAAGGAAGTAAAAAAGAATGCGATATATAAAACGTGCAATTTTTTTCAAGGTGGAGTATGGTTTATTGGCGTCGCCAAAGAGGATGATACCTCAAGGCTTGCCTTGAAATTGAAAATTTGTTTCTAACGAATGCCTCGTGGATTTGCCTCAAGGTATTTTACTAAATCGGAAAATTACATAATTATTTGATGAGATTCATTCCCCGTTTATGCGAATGTAAGTTTTTATATCAGGTCTGCTAACTCTTTTCCTACCAAACTACCGATAGCAACTCCCATTCCTCCCAGACGGACACCGCAGTACACTCGATCAGATAAAGGGTGTACTATTGACTTTTTTTGATCTCCAACCCCCATAATACCACTCCAGGAATGTGCTATTTCTGTAGTATATTCTGGTAAGATAGTATGGTGTAGTAATTCGGAAAGTGCATTGATAATAGTAGATGTAACCTCCATATTGGTAGTCTCTTCTCCCTTAAAATCGAGATTTCTTCCTCCTCCTAGAAGGATTCGATTATCTATATTTCTAAAGTAGTAATATCCTTTATCCAAATGAAAGGTCCCTTTAATCTTTAGATTGGGAATAGGTTTGCTGATAATAACTTGCGCTCTGGCAGGCTTTACATTCGGAATGTCGAATGACGAAGCAAATCCATTTGTAGCAATACACAGTTTTTTTGTTTTGAATTCAAAATTGGGGGTATAGACAGAAACATGTTCTTGCGATTCCTGATAATGAGATACGGAAGAAGATGTGAGCAGTAAGATATGAGCTTCATGGGCTTTTTTTAGCAAGGCTCTCATCATGCTGCCTGTATTGATCTGTCCTTCAAATTTATTATAGATATAGGATGGTTGAATGTTTTTAAAACCAAAAACATTATCAGTAACAGAAAAAACGTCTTCTTTAAAAATTTCCTTTAAGAGCGTGTTTATATATGATAGTTTGGATTGGCACTCTTCATACAAAGACTCATCATTATGGGTAAAGAGTTCATAGCCTCCATAGGAGCGGTATTCTATAGCAGTATCCCCCAGGGTATTCCTCAAAATTTGTAATCCGTGATTTCTTTTGTAAACCAATTGAAGTACTTCTTCTTCTGAATGTGTTTTGAGATCATCTAAGAGTTCAGAAATACTTCCAAAGCAGGCAAAACCGGCATTTTTAGTACTGGCGCCATTTGGCAGCACTCCTTTTTCTAATACGAGAATTTTGGCTGTCGGGTATTTTTCTCTCAGTTGAAGGGCGCAATTTAACCCTACAATCCCACTTCCTATAATGGTATAATCAATATCAGTTAACCATGTTTTTGTCTCCCAATAACTTAGTTGCATTCTTTTTTAAAAGTTGTGTAAGTGCATTTATTTCTTTGTTATTAAAAGTAATCATTCCATCGATATAGAGGCGATTATCGCTCACTTTTTTTCCTATAAGATGGATTTTTTCTATAGATGCTCCATAGGATTGTACTGGGTTTGGTAATTCATGGATCAATGGAGGAAGATGGATATATAATTTCAGGAATGCTGTAGATGCAATTCTTTTATCAATGGGTTTTTTGAAGGTTTTTGTGGTGCTAATGACAAAATCTTTTTCTGTTTGCTGCGCATAGAAATGATACATGGGGGCATCTGCAATACGATGATCCTTAGTGAGGAGCTGTTGATTTTTTAGATATGATAGCACGTTATTATTGTTTTTTATAGGGATATCTATCTGCAGGGAAGGAACTTTTTTTTCCTGTAGGCTAACCTTTGCTGTTTTTTCAAAATTATCATTGTATTCGTAGCGAATGATACTATCTTGTTGTGTAGTGAAGCCATGCATTCTCAGAAATAAGTGATGCTGTAATGAGGTGAGCAGAGAATCTTGTGAAACAAAGTGGTTCTTCCAGGAAATTTGAGTGTCTTTTTCCTTTTTTTTAAGGTGTGCAGCCAGAAATAATTGTATTGGAGTGGTCCTGTCAAATTCGGGGATTTCGGTAGTGGTACTATATTCAATATCCGGATGCGGAGGGAAAGTACCATTTAGTGCTATTTGCCCTTTGGTAGCATCCAGCGAAAAATATCCGCCTGCCAGGGATGCGAATTGGAGATGATGTTCTTTTTCTTTTAGTTTTTTAAATAAGGGAGCATTGGGAGTTAGGTAATGTCCTTCAGTAAGAATCTGACTGAATATGGAAGTGATATCTTCTTTTTGAAAAGAGTATGCTAGTACTATGGTATTGTGTAAATAAGCCATGGATATGGTTCTTTTCTCATTGGTTTTTAGGAAAAAAGAAGTCGATTCAGACTGAATATTTATTTGTAGTTTTTGACTTAAAAAAGAAACAGCCTCTTCGATATTAACAGCTTTTAAGGTGCAAAAAATCGTTTTTGGAGCTTTGGGAACTGTATAAAAAAAGATATTTGCAGGAATTCGTAGTCCATTGGATGTAGTACTTATTCTAATGGTGTTACCTTCTTCAGTATCTTTTTTGGAGTATTGTACATCATCTATTAGCAATGTTTTTGCGACTTCGCAAACATCTACTTTGACAATCCTATTGGCATCGGCATGTACAACAAATTTATAGGATCTCGATTGCCAGTTTTTATACAAGATAACAAACACTACTCCAAGAAGGAGTAGTGCAATAAAAAGGTGTGTTTTATATCTTTTCACAGAGATTTAACTTACTGTTGATTAAAATATTGTGTGATATAAGTTGTTTGTTGGTATTCTTTTTAAGGAATCAATATTTGGTCATTTCCTCCAGAAACCTGAACAAATATTGCAGACCGTTTTTGTCTGCTTTAGGGACCGTTGTTTTGAGCTCCAGTGTTACAGCATTATTACGAATTTTTGATGAGGTAAGAATAAGGTTTTCGACATTGTCATACAGGTATTGATACTTCTTTTTTCTTTGCTCATTGTTTTCAATGCTACTCATTAGGTTTATCATTTTTTTGCTATCAACGAAAACAGAGAGATTGTTGTTTTTTAATATTTTTTTATGCGTATTCGATATTGAAACTGTCGTAGGAAGTACCCTTTCTAGTGAGCTTCCAACAGCGATGACCCCGTTTTTGATCGTTATATAGATATCGAATGGAAGTTTTTTATTCTTGATGATGTATGCTCCATTTTTATAGGTTACATACTCTTTCTTTTTTCCTAAGTCTAATAATTTGTGAAGTAGCTTTGTGTCTTCTGAAGAAAAAAGAAATTGAAAATCAGGAACTTGTTCGGATCGTTTTTTTACAGTTTCTATTCGATTAAAATTATCATCATACTCATATGAAGTATGATCAACTTGTTTTTCTAATGTATCATATAATACTAAAAGGATATCGCCTTTAATGACTTTGTCAACGGCTTCTTCGTCTAATACAAGGGCAATTAGTTCTATAAAAAAGGACATTTCTTGTAAATAAGAACCTAAGAGAGGTCGATTAATGATTTTAGGGTACTCTTTTAGTACTGCTTGAGTGTTAATTGCATAGGATAAATATGCAGTCATCTCTTGTTCGTTTATGTACTTAAAAAAACGACTGTTGATTTTTCGATTACTCATTTTTTTAAAACTTTTCCCCATTTCGTCTCCCATATGAGTTGTAGCTGTAATTTTTATTTCTGAATCCTCTAGGTATAAATTTGCAGCAAAACTTTGTCTATCATAAACAGAAAAGCTCAATTGTTTCAATAATATATCGTAATGAGATCTGGGCGCATCTTTAAGTATATGTGATTGATACAGGTTTTGGTAATCAGAAACCCATACAGATACTTCTGCTTTTTTAATGTAATTTTTCTGATATTCTTTGTTGGCTACAATGGATTTTTCCAGGCTATTATTAGAAAAGATGGTTTTTGCCTTATTGAGAATAAAAGCATATTCGATTTCTTTCTTATGATCATAATTCTTAAAAGGATAGTAAACACGGTCTTTGTAATGATACTCTTCTTTTGGTTTAGTTAATAGACCATTTCGTTCTTTGACAGCCTGTTGATCGAAGTATTTGTTAGTTAATTTCCCTTCAATATATAATACCATGGAGTCGTCCCAAAGAAATACTGGTTTTTCAAATTTATACCATGCATGTAGGTTTCCAATTTTTTTTACTTTTTGTGGATTAGTAAAATGTGCTTCGAATTTTTTGACATCCTTTAATGGGATTAAAGAACAATGATATGTAATACTATCAGTTACCTGATAGAAATAGTAAGCACTAGCAGCAAAATCGATTCCTAATTCTGAGATGGAAGATGTCTGTAATTTACTTTTTCTAGAAATCTCTTTTAGTAGTTTTTTTCCAGGTTTCGTATTGTCGAATTCATGGATGCTTAGGAGGTCTGTTATGTTTTTTCCTTTTATAGTGGCAACAATATTTGCAGTTTTAGGGATTTTAGTAGCCAAGTCCTGTGCTTGTATCCCTAAAAAAACAAGACAAAGGATAAAAGTGATATAGTAATTATTCATCAGAAAAAATAAATTAGAGTTGTATAGTGTTGTTTATTATGGCAGTTCCGTTGATCAGTTCTGTTATGGTATTTCGCAACATAATCGCTTTGCCTGTTTTGGATACCCGAGCTTTTTTATTCGTAAAAGAGGTAATCTTTTTTGGAAACCGATAAATCGAAGTATAGATGGCATCTGTAAATACTTCCTGGTTATCCTGAGATAATTTTTTGTATTGATTGTGTATTTCCGGGTCGTAGTTAAATTTTTTTGTAAACCGATTGTCACTAGAGGAATATGCGTATGTTAAGTTGACATTGGAGATCGTTTTTTGTCTTTTTAATGCCTCTCTGGTGATAGTACTGATGGTCGCAATATTGTCAAAAGAACAATGTATGGAGAATATGTAATTGTCGAAATCTTCTTTTTTCCGGACATTGGTAATACCGGGAGTTTTTTTGATGTATGTTTCAATTTCTGAAATACCTTTTTGAATATCGGACTTAGAAGGAACTTTATAACTATTGATACTGTCCAATAGCATTATGGAAGTTATTTTAGTTTTGCTCTGACTTAGATTTACGGTTAGGGTGTATTCTCCTGTACCATCTTCATGGATGTTGGCTTCTTCCAGAACTTCAAAACAAGAAGTTAGGGTTAATAACAGACATAATAGCCCCGTATAATATATTCTTTGTCGCATCGATAGAGGGTGTTTGTGATGAGATTCGGAAGGTGTGCTTCTTACCGAGAAATCATCGGTACAAATTTCTGAGGAAAAAAATGTACAAGGAACACGTTTTATGGTATTTCCACACCCCCTGTTTTCAGGGAATTTTATCGGAAGGGAAAGAAGTAAAGAAAAGAGAGAAATAAAAAAGGTTGATCAGTATGATCAACCTTTTATTTAGTTTTATGAAGCTTCCATTTCAAAATCTTCCATAAACTTGGTGGTATAGTTCCCTGCTACATAATCAGGGTTCTCCATTAGTTGTCTATGGAAAGGAATGGTAGTTTTAATTCCTTCGATGATAAATTCATCTAAGGCACGTTTCATTTTATTAATTGCTTCTTCTCTTGTTTGAGCAGTTGTAATTAATTTAGCAATCATCGAGTCGTAGTTTGGTGGGATAATATAACCACTATATACATGTGTATCTACTCGTACTCCATGACCTCCCGGAATGTGCAGGTTTGTTATTTTCCCTGGTGACGGGCGAAAATCTTTATGAGGATCTTCGGCATTAATTCTACATTCTATTGAGTGCAATTGAGGATAGTAATTCTTTCCAGAAATCGGTACTCCTGCAGCAACGAGAATTTGCTCACGGATTAAATCGTAATCTACTACTTGCTCAGTAATAGGATGTTCTACCTGAATACGGGTATTCATCTCCATAAAGTAGAAATTACGATGTTTGTCTACCAAGAACTCTACGGTTCCTGCACCTTCGTATTTAATATATTCAGCAGCTTTTACCGCAGCTTCCCCCATTTGATCTCTTAATTCATTTGTCATGAATGGAGAAGGGGTTTCTTCTGTAAGCTTTTGATGTCTTCGTTGCACAGAGCAATCTCTTTCGGATAGATGACATGCTTTTCCGTTGCTGTCTCCTACAACCTGGATCTCTATATGTCTTGGTTCTTCAATGAGTTTTTCCATGTACATGCCGTCGTTACCAAAGGCAGCTCCGGCTTCTTGTCGGGCACTATCCCAAGATTTTTTCAAATCTTCTTTAGCCCATACGGCACGCATTCCTTTTCCACCACCTCCGGCAGTAGCTTTTAGCATTACAGGATATCCCATTTCATCAGCGAGTTTTTCTGTTTCTTCATAAGAGTCCAGAATCCCTTCACTTCCTGGAATGGTAGGTACTCCAGCAGCTTTCATTGTTGCTTTGGCAGAAGCTTTGTCTCCCATTCGGTCGATCATTTCTGCACTGGCACCAATAAATTTTATGTCGTGTTCCTGGCAAATTTTAGAAAACTTAGCGTTTTCTGATAAAAACCCGTATCCCGGGTGAATAGCATCAGCATTTGTGATTTCTGCTGCGGCTATGATATTTGCCATTTTTAGGTAAGATTCATTACTGGGAGCAGGTCCGATACAAACCGCTTCATCAGCAAAACGTACATGAAGACTATCCTTGTCTGCAGTAGAGTATACCGCTACAGTTTTGATCCCCATTTCTTTGCAGGTTCGAATGACACGCATGGCAATCTCACCTCTGTTTGCAATTAGAATTTTTTTAAACATAACTTTTGAAAATTACAACATCCAAAAAACAAATTCAGATACCAGGACGAAACAAGGTATCGATTTGGGATTTGAAATTTTAATATTAATTATGATGGATCAATTAAGAATAATGGTTGATCGAATTCTACTGGTGAAGAATCATCTGCTAATACTTTAACGATTTTTCCAGATACTTCACTCTCTATTTCATTGAATAACTTCATTGCCTCAATGATACAAAGTACATCTCCTTCTTTTATTGTGTCTCCTACTTCTACAAATGTAGGTTTGTCTGGAGAAGGTTTTCTGTATAAAGTACCAATGATTGGAGACTTTATAGTAATGTACTTAGAATCATCCTCTGCAGTTTCTTCTTTAGCTGCTGCTGGTGCAGCCGCAGGAGTACTTGGTGCAGCAGGAGTTGCTGGTTGTGCATGTGGTAATGGTTGAGCTGCCAATTGTCCTCCTACAGGAAGGTGTTGTACAATGGTTGTCTCTTTAGCATCTTCTGATCCTGTTTTGATGGTGATTTTAACATCGTCCATCTCTAGCTTTACTTCACTAGCTCCTGATTTAGCAACGAATTTTATTAAATTCTGAATTTCTTTTAAATCCATAATACTGGGTATTGTGTTTTTAGTTGTTTAGTTAGGAATTATAGGCCCATTTAAGATAAATAGCACCCCATGTAAAACCTCCACCAAATGAGGCGAATATTAGGTTGTCTCCTTTTTTTAATTGTTTTTCGAAATCACTTAATAATAATGGTAATGTCGCTGAAGTCGTATTACCATACTTATGTATGTTTACGAGAACTTTGTCCTCATTTAGTCCCATTCTTTTGGCAGTAGCATCAATTATGCGCTTATTTGCTTGATGCGCTATTAACCAATTTACGTCATCCCCGGTAAGGTTATTACGTTTTAAGATCTCCTCACCAGCGCCAGCCATATTGGATACAGCATATTTAAATACTGTTTTCCCGTCCTGCTTTACGAAGTGTTGTCTGTTTTTTATCGTTTCTTCAGAAGGAGGAAGGATAGACCCTCCGGCTTCTATTTTAAGAAATTCTCTACCGATACCATCTGATCGTAGGTATTCATCCTGTAATCCTAAATTCTCTTCATTAGGTTCAAAAAGAGCAGCTCCTCCTCCATCTCCAAAAATAATACAGGTTGCGCGATCCGTATAATCTATAATGGAAGACATTTTATCGGCTCCGATGAGAAGAACCTTTTTGTATCTTCCGGATTCGATATAGCGACTGGCAGTAGACATTCCATAAAGGAAGCTAGAACAAGCGGCTTGTAAGTCATAAGAGAAGGCGTTGGTTGCGCCGATTTGAGAAGCTACATAAGCAGCTGTCGATGCTACAGGAAGGTCGGGAGTGGCAGTAGCTACGATTACCATATCAATCTCTTTTGGATCAAGATTCTTTTTATTGATAAGGTCTTCAGCAGCTTTAATTGCTAAAAAAGAAGTTCCTTGTTCTTCTTCTTTTAGGATTCTGCGTTCTTTTATACCTGTACGAGTGGTAATCCATTCGTCGTTGGTGTCAACCATTGTTTCCAAGATCTGATTGGTTAACACATATTCAGGTGCAAAGGCACCTACAGCTGTGATAGCGGCTGTGATTTTACTCATATCTTAATTTTAGTTCCACAAAACTAAAGCATTGCATGCTTAAAAAGTCGTTGAAATTACTAAATTGTATTGTAAATATGGCGCAAAATAAATGGATTTTGACACATATTCAACTAAAAACAAAAAAACTCTCACATTTGTGAGAGCTTTAATTGATTTTTTAACAGTCTACATTACGCCACTGCCTCTTCAGTATTATCAATAATCACCTGTCCTCGGTAATATAATTTACCTTCAAACCAGTGAGCTCTGTGGTATAAGTGTGCTTCTCCTGTTGTAGGATCAGTAGCAATTTGTGGTACAGTAGCTTTATAGTGCGTTCTTCTTTTATCTCTTCTTGTTTTGGAGATTTTTCTCTTAGGATGTGCCATTGCTTAGCTATTATTTATCGTTTAATAAGTTTTTTAATTTATCCCAACGAGGATCTATCTCCTCATTATCTTTTTTTAATGTCTCTTTTTTTGGACTTAATTCTTCTAATTTATCAAGTATGTCAGAATCTAATGTTCCGTCTTCAACTCCTGGATGTACCCTTTTTTGAGGTAATCCTAATACAACTAATTCATATATGTATTGCTGAACATTTACTTCGTATTCTCCATGTGGGAGAATCAGTAATTCTTCATTTTCGTCATTGTATGCTGTGCCAAATTTGATCACTAAGAATAAATCATTTTCTATTGGTAGATCAAAAGGCTCATTTGTGACGTCGCAATTTATATTAACTGTTCCTCTAGCATAAAACTTAAGTTCGAATAATGTACTTTTTTTATTGAACTCTAATTGTATGCTAATGTTTGAACTGTTAAATTCGTCATAATCAAAATGTTCGAAGAACGTATTGTCTATCTCATACTCGAACTGATGTATTCCTAGCTTCAGTCCAACAAAAGGAATATTAAACTCTTTTAGTTGTTTCGTATTCATAATTCAGTTTCGAAAGCCTTCATATCCAATAAGGCGGGTGCAAAGATAAAAAAAAATAGTTATAAACACTTTTTTGTGAACAAAATTATGAGTATCAAAAAATAAAAACTCGCTTTTTCTTTAAAAAGCTGGTGTTCTGAGTGTTTGTCTATTGGTTAAAAAAAAGAGCACTCCACTTGCTTTATTCCTCTTCGTTGCTTCTTTGTTTTATAAAAGGTGCTTTTTTTTCTTTTTGAGCATCCGGATGATTGGATTCCTGTTTGTTTTTTTGTTGTGGTTTTCTAGGTTGCTTTTTTAATGGGTTTTTAGTGAGTTCTTTATATTCTTTTCTGTTCTTATATATTTTTAGAGCTGCAAAAACGGCTTCTTTAAAGGAGCTGTGATCTGCTTTATTTTTACCTGCAATTTCAAAGGCAGTACCGTGATCCGGAGAGGTTCTTATTTTATCGAGCCCTGCGGTATAGTTTACACCCATGCCAAAGGAAAGGGTTTTAAAAGGAATTAACCCCTGATCATGGTAGGAAGCAATAATCGCATCAAAAGATTTGTAATTGTTTGATCCAAAGAAACTATCAGCTGCATAAGGACCATACACTAACATCCCCTGATCATTAATCTTCTTGATCGTTGGTTTTAGAACATTTTCATCTTCCATACCAATAACTCCATTGTCTCCGCTATGAGGATTAATTCCCAGAACAGCTATTTTGGGTTTGGAGACACCAAAATCCTGTTTGAGAGTATGATGGATTGTCTGTATTTTTTGAGTGACTAATTCAGGAGTAATTGTCTCCGCAATGTCTTTAATAGCTACATGGTCAGTTAGTAAACCTACTTTGAGTTCATCTGTAACCATAAACATTAGACTGTTCCCTCTTAGTTCTTTATTCAAATAATCAGTATGTCCAGGGAAGTTAAACTCTTTGGATTGGATACTATGTTTGTTGATAGGAGCTGTTACCAGAACATCTACTTCATTATTCTTTAAAGCATGTGTAGCCGCTTTTAGTGATTTTATGGCATACTGACCAATCTTACTGTCTTCTTTTCCGAAATTGATATCTACCGGTTCTTTCCAGGTGTTGAGTACATTGACTTTCCCGTCGGTAATCTGGGAGGCTTCATCAATTCCATGCAGGTTAATGTTTGTTTTGTGATATTTTTTTAGATACGAAACAATTTTTATGGATGCAAAGATAACCGGAGTGCAAAAATCAAGCATTCTGCCATCTTCGAATGTTTTGAGGATCACCTCACTACCTATTCCGTTGAGATCCCCTATCGAAATTCCTAATCTTATTTTTTCCGCTTTCTTCATTTATAACCTACTTTATGAGTATTTTTGAAGTATAAAATACTTCCGAATTAAAGGACACAAATTTAACTAAATAATTCGCATTTATGTTTACAGGTATCATTGAAGAGCAAGGAAAGGTCATTTCATTAAAAAAAGACAGAGATAATTTGGATATTGTTATGCAGGCTGATTTTACACCAGAATTAAAGATAGACCAGAGTGTTGCGCATAATGGAGTATGTCTTACGGTCGTTGCTATTGATGGAGATACGTATAGAGTCACTGCTATCAAGGAAAGCCTGGATAAAACGAATTTAAATAACCTTTCAGAAGGAGATGTGGTTAATCTGGAACGTGGAATGAAATTAGGAGATCGATTGGATGGTCATATCGTTCAGGGGCATGTAGATCAAACAGCAATTTGTACTGGTATTGTAGCGGAAGAAGGGAGCTGGCGCTATACGTTTTCCTATGATCCTTCTTTAAATAATATAACCATCGAAAAAGGTTCTGTAACAGTTAATGGAGTAAGTCTTACAGTGGTGGATTCTGAAAAACAAGCCTTTAGTGTAGCGATAATTCCATTTACACATGAACATACAAATTTTAATACATTCTCTGTAGGGACGGTTGTTAATTTAGAATTTGATGTTATAGGAAAGTATGTGAAAAGAATTACTGAATTACAATAGTTATTATAAAGTATTCATTTCGATAGTGAGGTTTATTCGAGGAAAATATCTCCTGAGTGGATGTAGAGAATAAACTGACGATATATATTATTTCTCAAGGGGTTTATTATTAGAAAGATAATTTTGATGAAGTCATTTGGTATGTTTTTTGTTATTGTCTAACCAGGGGGACATAGTTAGAAAAGAAGATTTTAAAAATCCAAAAAAAAATTCTGCTTTAATTTCTGTATTATTGTAATACCCTATATAAGATTTGCAATTAATTAATGAAGACGAGTTATGATAGCAATTTTCAAGAATCTGTTTGGTAATCAATCAATAGCATCGGCTACTGCGTATCCTAAAATTTATACCAGGTGTAAAAAACTGGTAGAAGACTACACGGAAGAGCAATTAATTAGAATGTACGGAAAAGAAAAAACGGCTTTTATTCAGAATAATCCTGAGGAGTGGGTTTAGTATAGTTTTTTTGTGCAATTTAGAACGCTGATATTTATTGTGTTAGGGGCTAACACAATAATTCAGTATTGCTTTTTGACTCGAAAGGGGTTGTGCTCTTGTGAGTGATTATTATTATTTTCTAAAACAGTATAAAAGCCTGAATTTATATTGTTATTTCTTCCTAGATAAGCTTTTTGATATATCTGCTTCCTTGCAGGTGTTATAGAGTGAATAGTTCCTGTTTTTTGGGGAGAGCTTTCCGATTTTTTTTCTTTTAGTGTTGTATAAAGTGTTAAGTTAATTCTTGTGATTTGAAGCTGTATTATAGTAATGAATGTTAATGTTTTGTTACAAATAAATAAGTAAAACTATCAAGTTTGATAGTTTTGTTTATATAAGTTTCAGTATAGTAGCAGGTTGTTGTATTCTTTGATTAAGGTTTATGGGGAGAGGCTGTTGGTAGGTGATAAAGGATATTAAAATATCGAATATCTTTATAAGGGAATATGTCTGTAATATATTAATGAGGAGGTTTTATGTTTTTAGGATGTAAAAAAACATATTTTTTAGGAGCGTTTTGTTTTAGGAATAACAAAATAACACATAAGTATATGGAACAATTAAGAATAGGTGTTATATTTTGGTTTTTGTCGCTTTCAGTTATTGGACAAACCACTTATCTGATAAATGATTTTTCTGATGTTTATAAAGGGAAGCTGATTATTGATCAGGGATATGAAGAAGAAGTGTTTAAAAAAGGAACAGTGATCATTCTAGAAAAACTATCCGAAAAGGAGGTGGTTGCAATATCTTCAGAAGAACTTACTTTTTCGCTGAATGAAGAGGGAGAGGTTGAAACAGGGGTGGTGTCATTGCCGTATGGGGAACAAAGTATCATTATTAGTGAAGATGTTAATTTTGATGGAGTCAAAGATATAGTGGTTATGGATGGGCAATATAGTTGTTATCATGGTCCTTCTTATCAGGTATATCTTCATAGAGAAGGACAGTTGATTCACAGTCCTTCATTTACCAGGTTGGCTCAGGAGTATTGTGGGATGTTTCAAACGAACAATGAGACCAAGACAATTGAAACAATGACTAAGAGTGGCTGTTGCTGGCATCAGTTTTCTCAATTTGAGGTAGTGAATAATGTTCCTGTACCGATAGAAGTGGTTGAAGAAGAGTATCAATATTTATATCATATCACACGAACTAAGACCTGGAGAGGAGGGCGAGCCATTGAAAAAACAGAACGCCGAATGAATAAGGAGGGGGTAGCGATAGAGGTTTTGATGAGTTTTCGTTTATTTAAAAATCAGAAAAAGGTTTTGCTTTTCGCTTCGGAAGGGCGATTGAATTATGTATTGTTGAAATCAGAGGGAGAGCTAGTGGAATTTTCTTTTCCTGCTGATAATCTGATAGATGCAGGTAGGTTTACAATAGATGCTTCAAAAAGTAAATTAATTTTTAAAAATAAAGAAGCTATTTATGAAATCTATGAAAAACGAAAACAAGATAAAGTTATGGCTGTGGGGATTTATGTATATGTTAATGGGAAAAAATACCACTTATCTGGGGATTTGAGTACATTACAAGGGGCAATGCAAGGTGTTAGTAGTGAGAAGCTTGTTAATGTAGATGGATAAACGATATAGTATTTTTAATAATAAATTATAGCTATAAAAAATATGAAGTTTGGATATGTGATTCTGTATGTAGAACAGGTGGTAGATAGCCTGACGTTTTATACCAAAGCATTTGGATTTCCACGGCGAATGATTACTCCGGAGAAAGATTATGGAGAGTTGCAGTCAGGAGAAACTGTTATTGCTTTTGCTTCGATAACTCTGGGAGATATGAATTTTAAAAAAGGATTTCAAGCAAGTACATTGGCAGAACGCCCATATGGAATGACGTTAACATTTGTTACTGAATCTATACGGGAAGATTTTGAAAAAGCCATTGCCGCAGGAGCCAAACAAGAAGTAGCGTTAGCGGAAAAACCTTGGGGGCAAACGGTCGGGTATTTGAGAGATCCGAATGGATTTTTAATCGAAATATGTACTCCGATACCTAATACAACAGTATGAAACGAGTAATTCATCCGCAACGATTATTTTTATTAGATGCAGCTGGAGCTTTGTGTACTGCTTTTATGCTTGGATTTGTATTGATTCGTTTTGAAGAGTATATTAGGTTGCCATCAGATATATTGGTCAATTTAGCTGCAATTGCAGGGAGTTATGCTGTGTATTCATTCGTAAATGGTCTGTTGTTTGCTCAGCATTCTTTTTGGCGTTTAGCGATGCGATTTTTAGCAGTGCTGAATTTTGGATATTGTTGTGTGACATCTGGGATAATACTTTATTATTGTAAAATGATGACACCTTTGGGGATAGGGTATTTTCTTCTGGAGATTTTGGTAATTCTTGTGTTGGTAGTTATGGAGTGGCGTGCTGCGGCTTTGTATGATAAGTAAAAAAGGCTTTGCAGTTGATAAAAATGTGTTAACCTCTGATTAGGAGTATAGAGTAAGATGCCAAACGATGCATATGATAAAATTAAGCGTATTTTTACAACGTCTGTAAATTTAAAATAACAATTTGGAGCGGAGTAAAATAAAATGGATAAAGCGAATTAAAAGAATCTTGATTCTTTTTCTTTGTTTGATGTTGATCCCGGTGTTGTATTTGCTGATTTCATTGATTTGTACGGCTATTACAGTAAATAAGACTCCTGATGAAAGTGAAAAGACAGCCACGATCTACCTAAGTACTAATGGGGTTCATCTGGATGTTATTTTTGAAAAAAAGACGATGGATTCTACCTTGCTGAAAGGGATACCTAATCTGGAAAGAACTCGTTATCTTTCTTTTGGGTGGGGAGATGAGAGTTTTTATAAAGATACACCGACCTGGGGAGACCTGACATTTCAGAACGCATTTTCTGCACTGTTTTTACAAAGTACTACATTATTGCATGTGACACGCTATCAACAGAGGCAAGTATCTTGGGTGCCTGTTAAAGCATCTGTATCAAGAATAATACAATTGCAAAAATACATACTGCAGACCTTTGAGTTGGATGAATATAAAGAAAAACAACTACTTCCAGGAATAGGGTATACTGATACAGATGATTTTTTTAAGGCAAAAGGAAGTTATTCTTGCTTTAAAACCTGTAATTCCTGGGTGAATATGGGTTTTAAGGATAGTGGATTAAGGGCATGTTATTGGACTCCTTTTGATTTTGGGCTTCTGAACAAGTACACAAGAATAAGAGAAAAGGAAGAGAAAGCTGGTGTTGATTAAAAATAAAAAAAAAGCCTCATCGTAACAGATAAGGCTTTTAAGTTTTATAAGGTGGTCCCACTTGGGCTCGAACCAAGGACCCCCTGATTATGAGTTGTTTTTTTGTGTTTGATTGTTTTTGAGATATAAGTTTAAGGCGTATACCATATTCTTTTATCCAATAGAAGAAAAAATATTTGTAGTACGTATTCTAAGAAACAATATAAGTTTTATAAAACACTTAAAACCTAAAAATAATCTTCCCATCCATTAGGTTTGTAACCAGGACAATTTCATTTAAAAAATCATAATTGTTTTTGACAGATGTTCTGAAAATAATTGTAAGATTTTTATGTAAAAATTAACCTCAAAAGCGATTTTGCTAGAGCATTTTGTCAATAACATTGATTTTTTGCACACAAAGTAGAGGTAATTGGACTATAAAAAGTCAAATGAAATTGCCCTGGTTTGTAACTCTGTTTATAAAGTTTATTGTATTTTTTTATTATAGTACTGCTGCTTTTATCCAAATTTTAAATACCAAATATTTTTCTTTTTAGCTTGGTAAGGTATTTAAAATTCGTTTAGTGAACGAATCTTCAAAAGTTAATGCTTCAAGAAACATTTGAGGAATAAGTTTATTTTCTATATTTTCATGTGAATAATTAGAAATAAAAGCATTCCAGTCACTATTGTTTTTAAGTGACCTTAATCCAATTTCGTACCATTTAATAATATTAGATTGCCAAGCAGTTTGCATAAATACTGGACAAGAAGAGGGTATATTCCAGTTATCTCCTCTTCCTAAATGAACAGAAGTTGCTGAATTCCTTTGAGATGCCATAAATGTTGCGCAAGGAAAACAAGAAGATACTTTTGTGGTATTTTCGCTACAAGCTATTTCAAAAAGAAATGAATTCGTGTCGATAGAACTTGCATATTTACTCATAGCTACAATCATTCCATGGAAGCTTTTAAATACTTGTCCACTACTAAAATTACTTGTAACTTTAGGATTGATATCTTTTACAGAGATTCTTACACCTCCTATTACTACACCTCCAGAAATTGATTTATTATAGTCATTTAATAAATCTATTACTTTATTTGAATACTCTTTTGCATTATCAAATGCTTTTTTTACATTACTATCATCAGCTCCTCTAAATTTAGGAGTATATAATTCTAAATCTGATGCTCCTACTAGCTCTATTTTACTTGGGTCTGAATATCCTCCTATATATGCACCATACAAGGGACCCAAATTCATTTTGGTTAATCTAGCATCTAATTGTTTTGCAAGCTTGGTTTCAGTCTCTGCTGTTAACATTGCTTGCTCAGTACTACTAATTCTACTATTTTTTGCAACTATTAGCGGAAATTTTGCTTTTGGTATAGACTGACTTATATCAATTGTCACATACTGCTTTAATCTATCTTGAACCTTTTGATGTGTTGCAAAATCTTTAGGCGACTCGTATTGAAATATCGCATTTTTGCCTGTAGATGATAAAATATCTTTTGCATACCCTATGACTACCATTGTAGCGAGTGCATCTGCCGCTTCTTTTGTCATTACTTTATGAAGCTTGTTTTTAGTGAGATGTTCCCCTTCTTCTTGTTCAATGGTAGCGTGTTCATGGGAATGATTTGTCTCACTTTCAAAACCTTCTTTATCACAACTTATAAAAAACGTGGAGATAAGAAGAAATGTTATTAATCTGTAAAATTTAAAAATTGTTGTCATATAATATTAATATAAATTGGTTAAATACTCCCGCAAAACTAATTAACGTGAATCGGAACAGGTATTAATTTTATGTTATAAGAATTAATTTTACGTTAAACAATAAAACACTTATGTTTAAAATCATTTAATGTGCATATTTTCAGGATTTTATGTTTGTTTTAAAACATTCAGTCGTATTACCTGTTCATATCTAAAGAGGTTGTAGATCGGGTTAATTAGTTGGATTATAGCTGTTACTTTTCTTACTATTTCCTAATGGGACAATTTTTTTATTTTCCATGAGGCACTGAACAAAATATCGGAGGTATATTTTTTTGTGAACCCATACCAGTCTTTTTTTTATCAATTCTCTGGTTGAAAAATTTGACTTTTCCTTCATTCGTTAAGTCGTCAAAGACTTCCTTGATTTCATGTTTTTAGGTTATAAAATATCTGGAGTTAGTAGTTTAGTGCAGTTAATGTAAAGGAGTGATGATTTCCTGTTGCAAGAGGTTGCTTATTGGATTTAGTAGCTATTTTAGATTCTTTTTCATCTGGTTCTGCATAAAATGAAGTACGCATTAATTTTTGTACGTGTGGTTTTACTTTGTTTGAAATGAGAACATCATCATATTGAAGTAAAATAAGCTCTATAAATTCTCTGAATTCTTCTGTGTTTTTTTAGGTTATATCAAAAGGATAATCTAAAAAAACTTTGAGGTGTTTTAAGTCAGTATCATATTGACGGAGCTTTAAAGCGAACCAATAATCGAAATCAGGATTTTCCATTTCAATAATAATAGTTTGACCATATTGGTATAAATCATCTCTGGAAGCAAAATAATCTAGAGAAATCAGTGCTTCCAGATAAGCAGTAGCATTAAGAAACTTCCTGGTTTTTTTGTAGTAGCGACTCATGTCTGTGGAATGTAATGATCCTTTATAAGTAGCAAAAGGTCTTCCTTTTTCAATAGTGGTGGTTTGAATTTTTTCTAAAGAGGGTTCTAGTAATTTATCATTGCTTTTGTGTTAAAAAGCGATCAGCTTTTAAAATTCCATATATCTCGTACATCAATAAGGAAATAGCAAAAACCACGCTTAGTTATATCTAAAATACAAATTAATTGAAGGTAGATAATCAAGTAGGGGAGTATCAATAAAAATAAAAATCAAAGAATCATCCTTGAAATTCTTTGTGAAAATACTGTTAACAGATATACAAACTGTATGCAAATAAAAAAGCCTCATCGTAACAGATAAGGCTTTTAAGTTTTATAAGGTGGTCCCACTTGGGCTCGAACCAAGGACCCCCTGATTATGAGTCAGGTGCTCTAACCAGCTGAGCTATGGGACCTAAAACGGTTGGCAAATTTAAGTAAATGAAACAAACACACCAAACATTTTTTTACTATTTTTTAGGCTTCAGCTGTTTGTAAGAGATAAGTTGCTTACCGTGAGTGTTTTTTATTCCTTGGTGCGTTCCTGGCAGAGTTCCACGAGAACCCCATTGGTCGTTTTAGGATGAATAAAAGCAACTAGTTTATTGTCTGCTCCGGGTTTTGGGGTTTTATTGATGAGCTGAAATCCTTCTTTTTCTAATCGTGTGAGCTCAGCTTCTATATCATCAACATCAAATGCAACATGATGAATTCCTTCTCCTTTTTTAGCGATAAATTTTCCGATAGGTCCCTCTTCATTTGTACTGGCTAAAAGTTCTATTTTACTCTCTCCTACCTTAAAGAAAGATGTGATAACGGACTCGCTACTGACTTCCTCTTGCTTATAAGGAGGCACGCCAAGAAGCTTTTCGTATAGAGCATTCGCCTGTTTGATATCTTTGACAGCAATACCTAAATGTTCTATTTTTTTGATGTGATCCATGTTGTTTGTTTTAATATGGATAAAAATACATACTTCTGTCTTGTAATAACCTGTTGAGATTCATTTTTTGGAGAAACAGGTGGAGAAATAGGGTTTTTGGACGGTAAATGGGGCTTAGCTTTCTTATGGAAACTTGCCGGAAATGTGTATTTTTGCAGCCATGGAAACAAATAGACAGAAAAAGATAGCAGGAGTATTACAGCGAGATATCGCTGATATTGTGCAGCAGGCATTAAGGGAAGCAGGAGTGCAGGGGATTTTAGTTTCTGTAACCAAAGTAAGTGTAACTACAGATTTGTCACAGGCAAAAGTGTATCTGAGTGTTTTTCCAAGTAAAGAAGGAGAAAACGTACTAAAAGAAATTCAGGCAGTAAAATCCCAGATTAAACATCAAGTAGCTCAACGAACGAAACATCAGTTACGTCGAACCCCCGAATTGCTATTTTTTATTGATGATTCTCTGGAGTATATTGCTTCCATAGAACGAGCAGTTAAGGGGTTGGATAATCCATTGGAAAACCCAGAGCAGTTAGAGCGAAGACAAAAGAAATAAATCCTGTTATTTTCTATACTTTATTAGAAAATAACAAGTCATTTCTTATCTTAGTCACATATAAAGCAAATTAAAGGGGGCTCCCTTTTTTAATTCTACATGAGATTTGAACTTTCCCTTCTACATCGCAAAACGATATTTGTTTTCATCAGGAAGTAGTAATGCCATTAATATTATTACAGGCATTGCAGCAGCTGGGGTGATTATTGGTGCTATGTCCTTATTCATTGTGCTTTCTGGTTTTGCAGGACTCAAGGATTTTAGTTTGCAATTTTCTACTTTTTTTGATCCGGATCTTACCCTCTTTCCCGGAAAGGGAAAAAGCATCGAATTAACAGCAGAGAAGAAAGAAGCACTTGTAGCTATGGAAGATATTGCTGTTTTTTCTGAAGTAGTAGAAGAAAGGGTATATCTGGAATATGATAATAAGCGAAAAATGGCTTATATAAAAGGAGTAGGGGCTAATTATGACCAGATTATAGAAACCGATAAAATCCTTATCGAGGGGGAGTGGCTGACTGGAAATGATTATCAGGTGGTGGTTGGAGAAAGAATTCGGGCAGAACTAGGAATGTGGACAGGGAATGCTTATGCTAAATTGCTAAGTATGTACGTCCCGAAACCAGGAAAAGGAATTTCCAGAGATTTATCCAAATCTTTTAGAAAAGAGACTGGAGTGCATATAGGAACCTATAGTGTTAATGAAGAGTTGAATAAAAAGTATGTTTTTAGTACGGTGGGGTTGGCCAGGAAATTATTGGGTTTAGAAAAAGAGGAAGTAACAAATATTGAAATAAAGCTTGTTCCTGATGCGGATGAGGCAGTAGTAATAAAGAAGCTGAAAGGAATATTTGGCGATCAGATAGAAATTAAAAACAGAACACAGCTTAATGATACGCTGTATAAGATGCTAAATACAGAAAACCTGGTCTCCTATCTGGTAATTACATTAATAGCTGTTATAGCATTGTTTAATGTGGCAGGGGCTATTATTATGATGATTATTGATAAAAAAGGAAATATCAAAACCTTGTTTAATATGGGGGCTACACTGGGAGATATCCGGAATATATTTCTTATGCAGGGTGCTTTGATGACGGTTTTAGGAACGCTATTAGGATTGTTTTTAGGCTTTGTGCTGATTGTATTACAACAACAGTTTGGATTCCTGATGATCACTCCTACGATGCAATATCCAACCCGCATTACTGGAATGAGTTTTCTGATTGTATTTTTTACAATTACAATAATAGGGACTATTGCAGCCCTTTTGGCATCGAGTAGGATTAACCCAAAGTTAGTTGCTTAGCTTGTTTGATAAGAAATGTAATTCTAGGTAAACTGAAATCCGGAAAATTTCTCTTGTACTTCTCCGAATACAGCAAACACATCTTCAGAATGATCACTGGTCACCATTTTGGTCCTGTATTCTTTGAAGTGAGGAATACCTTTAAAATAGTTAGTGTAATGTCTTCGGGTTTCGAATACTCCTAGTTTTTCTCCTTTCCAGTCAATTGCCATTTGCAAATGTCTTCTGGCAGCCTCTACACGTTCTTCCAGTGTAGGAGGAGGAAGGTGAGTTCCTGTTTTGAAAAAATGCTTAACCTCTCTAAAAAACCAAGGATGCCCAATAGTAGCACGTCCGATCATAGCACCGTCCAAGCCATAGACATCTCTCATTTCTACAGCTCTTTCCGGGGAGTTGACATCACCATTTCCAAAAACAGGGATATGCATTCTGGGGTTGTTTTTTACTTCGGCAATAGGGCGCCAGTCAGCATTCCCTTTATACATTTGAGCTCGGGTTCTACCGTGAATGGCAATGGCTTTGGCTCCTACATCCTGTAGTCGTTCAGCAACTTCTACAATTCGTATAGATTCGTGATCCCATCCCAATCGTGTTTTGACAGTAACCGGAAGTTTGGTGTGCTTAACCATCGCTTCGGTAAGAGAGACCATTAGATCGATGTCTTTCAGAATTCCTGCTCCAGCCCCTTTACTAACGACTTTTTTTACAGGACAACCAAAGTTTATATCGATAATATCAGGATTTGAAGCCTCTACAATTTCGATGGATTTTAGCATAGAATCCAGGTTAGCTCCAAATATCTGAATACCTACCGGACGTTCTTTTTCATAGATGTCCAGTTTGATAACACTTTTTGCAGCATCCCTTATGAGCCCTTCACTGGAAATAAATTCAGTGTATACTACATCTGCTCCTTGTTCCTTGCACAGTGCCCTGAATGGGGGGTCACTTACATCTTCCATTGGGGCTAGTAACAATGGAAATTCCCCTACATCAATGTCTCCTATTTTTGCCAAAGCGTACTTTTTTGTGCAAAAATACAAATTATACCTCTTATGATCTGAAATTACAGAAATAGAAAATGGTCTAGCCGTTGTAACTTAGAATTTAGGAGATGAATAAAAATATTAGGATGGATTCTATAAACCTTTTAAATTCGCCTATATTTGCAAGTCATTATAGTAGCGAAAATTGAAGAACACTATAATGTAACCAGAGGAGTATAGATATGCAGAAAAATATTGTATTATCTTCATTCTTACAGGGAGTTGCTTTTGAGCAAAAACAGCTTGTTTCTAGAAAAGAAGGTTGTTTCTTGTTACAAAGTATTTTAAAAATGAGCAAATGCAGGTGATTTGATAAGAGGCACCGTATAAATTTTAGGAGTATGAAACGAATCTTGGCAAGAATTTATAATATTGTTAAGCACGTGTCATGCGACGTCTAAAAACAGTATTATAGACACATGAAACACATTAGGAATTTCTGTATTATTGCGCATATTGACCATGGAAAAAGTACCTTGGCAGATCGCTTATTGGACTTTACAGGGTCTGTAACTGCCCGAGAAGCGCAGGCGCAATTACTGGATAATATGGACCTGGAAAGAGAACGAGGGATTACAATTAAGAGTCATGCAATCCAGATGGAGTATACATATAAAGGAGAAGAATACATTCTGAACCTTATTGATACGCCAGGACACGTAGATTTCTCTTATGAAGTATCTCGTTCTATTGCAGCATGTGAAGGTGCATTACTTGTAGTAGATGCTGCGCAGAGTATACAAGCACAGACAATTTCTAATTTATACCTGGCGCTGGAAAATGATCTGGAAATTATTCCGGTATTAAACAAAGTAGATCTGCCTAGTGCAAATCCAGAAGAGGTGACGGATGATATTGTAGATCTGTTAGGTTGTACAGCAGAAGAGGTAATTCCTGCAAGTGCTAAAACAGGAATAGGAATAGAAGAAATTTTAGAAGCTATTATAGAACGAGTACCGGCTCCAGAAGGAAACCCGGAAGAGCCGTTACAGGCATTAGTGTTTGATTCGGTATATAATCCGTTTAGAGGAGTAGAAACCTATTTTAGAATTATCAATGGCGAGATTACGAAAGGACAGCAAATTAAATTCGTAGCAACAGGTAAGAATTATTTTGCAGATGAAATTGGAACTCTAAAACTAAATCAAGTACCTAAAAAAGTAATCAAAACAGGGGATGTTGGCTACCTGATTACTGGAATTAAAGATGCTAGAGAAGTAAAAGTAGGAGATACGATAACAGATGCGAAACATCCTACAGAAAATGCAATTGAAGGATTCGAAGATGTAAAACCAATGGTATTTGCAGGGATTTATCCGGTAGATACCGAAGATTATGAAGAGCTGAGAGCATCGATGGAGAAATTACAGTTAAATGATGCTTCTCTTGTCTTTGTGCCAGAGAGTTCGGCTGCTCTAGGTTTTGGATTCCGATGTGGATTCCTGGGGATGTTGCATATGGAGATCATTCAAGAGCGTTTGGAACGTGAATTTAACATGACGGTTATTACTACGGTACCTAACGTATCTTACCATGCATTTACAAATAAGGAGCCAGATACTGTTATTATTGTTAATAATCCGTCTGATTTGCCGGATCCATCAACGATGAATAGAGTAGAGGAACCGTTTATCAAAGCATCTATCATTACAAAAGCAGATTTTGTAGGACCAGTTATGTCATTGTGTATAGAAAAAAGAGGGCAGATTACCAATCAGACCTATTTGACACCCGAGCGGGTGGAGCTTAATTTTGATATGCCATTAGCGGAGATTGTTTTTGATTTTTATGATCGATTAAAAACAGTATCCAAAGGATATGCTTCTTTCGATTATGCGCCTATAGGAATGCGTTCTTCTAACCTGGTAAAGGTGGATGTACTACTTAATGGGAACACAGTAGATGCTCTCTCTGCACTATTGCATAAGGATAATGCTTATGACATCGGAAAGAAAATGTGCGAGAAGTTGAAAGAGCTTATTCCTCGTCAGCAATTCGATATTCCTATACAGGCAGCTATAGGAGCCAAGATTATTGCCAGAGAAACAGTAAAAGCATTGCGTAAGGATGTAACGGCGAAATGTTATGGAGGAGATATCTCTCGTAAGCGTAAGCTATTGGAAAAACAGAAAAAAGGAAAGAAAAGAATGCGACAAGTAGGAAATGTAGAAATTCCTCAAGAAGCGTTTATGGCTGTGTTAAAGCTTAATGATTAAAATATTAAAAAACCTCGGAGCAACATCCGAGGTTTTTTCTATAATATAGTTTACAGAAGTACTTTCTGTTTAGCCTCGATGACTTTTTCCAGGATGTATTCAACCCCTTGCTCATCATTGCTTTTGGTCATGTATTTTGCTGTTGATTTTACAGAAGGAAGCGCATTTTTCATGGCGAAACTATACTGTGCGCTTTTCAGCATTTCCAGGTCATTATTGTAATCCCCAAAAACTAAAGTCTCTTCTGGTAGAATGTTTAGCTTTTTTTGTAATTGCTCAATGGCATGCCCTTTATGCGCCAGTGGATGTGATAAATCCAGCCAGATATCACCGGATACTTTTACTTTTAACCTGTCTTCGAGGTGCTTTAAAGCAGGGTATAAATGTGCTTCAGCTCCTTCTTGATGGCAGATAGCAATTTTTAGAAACTCATCATCTGTGATGGTTGCTAAATCTTCGACAATTTCATATTTCCCATAATATTCCTGAAGCATAGAGGTGAATTCATCTCCGTAATCTTCTATATATCCTTTTTTTCTTCCGCATAGAATTACCTGAGAACCGGGAAGTTTTTTAGTGATATCAAGTAATTCCAGATAGGTGTCCTGATCGATAGGGGTACTTTGAAGTTCTTCCTCTCGCTGCACTGTTAAGGCTCCATTTTCTGCGACAACAATAATATCGTCTTTTATCGGGGATAATTTATGAATAATGCTATAGTATTGTCGACCACTGGCAGCGACAAAAGTGATCCCTAATTGTTTTAAGGAATCGAATAATTGATAAAAATGACGACTGACCTCCCCTTTGGAGTTAAGAAGTGTTCCGTCCATATCTGTAGCGATAAGTTTTATTTGAGATAAGTCCATAATCAGATGCTATTAAATAACAAAGGTATGGGAGTTCTGGAATAACACTAAAGAATATGTTGTAAATTTTGTATTAAATTATATCATTGGATAAATAAAGGTGATCTTTACAGGCTTACAGTTTATAGGCGTCTAAATGTTTAAAAAGAAATAGAAACACATGAAATTTTATCAAAAAGAAATTATTTTGAGACCATTTCCCAGAGGGTTTCATTTAGTAACGGCAGAAATTTTGGAGCTTTTCCCGGAAATTAAGGAAATGTCAAAGGGATTTTTGCAGTTGTTTATTAAGCACACTTCTGCTAGTTTGACGATTAATGAAAATGCAGACCCAACAGTAAGGAAGGATTTTGAACGACATATGAATGTAATGGTGCCGGAAAATCAACCATATTATACACATACCTATGAGGGAACCGATGATATGCCGGCACATATTAAATCTTCATTAATGGGAAGTAATCTTCAGATTCCCGTTACAGAAGGGAAGTTGAATATGGGAACCTGGCAGGGAATTTATCTTTGTGAGCATAGGGATTATGGAGGGGGAAGAAAAATAGTCCTTACAGCATATGGGGTGTAATGATAAAAAATAAAAAAGCCTTTTTTAGGAAGGTAAAAAAGGCTTTTGAAGAAAAAGAATAATACGATCCTAAAACCAGTTGCTCCATGGAATCATATATAACATGGCTAAAAATGCAATAGCATAAAAAATAGCCAGTGTTTTGAATTTAGGAGTTGAGGTTAATTTCTTTTTGTGTTTAGAGTATCCGATGGTAATCAGGGTGATGACCAGAATCATAGTAAAAGGATGCTCTACATTGTATAATCGCAGCATAGGATCTTTCATGATTTCTCCTACTTTATGGGTTCCTGAGAACCAAACAACAAGTGGAGAGACAAAAAAAGTAATGATTCCTAATACCAATTGTAGGTGTGTTACGATTAAGGCAAATAAAGAAATTCTAAAATCTTTTGGTTGATACTCTCTTTTGCTAAAAAAACCAGAGAGCGCATTTATAGTTGCTAGTGTTACGATAATAACTACTAGGTATGCCCAGTAAGAATGGGCACTTTGAATTACGCCGTACATATTTTATAATTTATAGTAAAATAAGTATCAAAGATAGGTATTATACATAAAACAAGCCCCACTTCTATCAGAAGTGAGGCTTGTTTATTTTTATTCTTTATTAGAATTAAAACTTATATTTCAAAGAACCGTTAAAAGTAACACCGTTCGTGTTAATGAAACCAAAATTGTCGGTTTGCTGAATTCTAACTTCGTCAAATACGTTGTAAACATTTCCGCGGAAAGTCAATTGACTATTATCGAAATTAAAGTCATATGTCAATCCTAGATCTGTTAGAGAAAATGGCTTTATTTTTCCAATATTTTCTGTCTGTAAATTAGCGTCATTGAAATCAATGTCATTCATATAATGCTCTGCATAATAGTTGATATTTGCATCAAAAGACATTCCTTTAACTAGCTTAATTTTTGTTCCAAGTCCTGCAGTAAACTGAGGAGCGGTAGTAACTTTTACTCCTGTAATATCAACATCAGATTGTGTAGATATCAATTCGTTTGTATCGTCATTGTACATATCTCTGGTTACTTTTCCATCAAATTTCCAAGATGCTCCGGAGATGTATCCTCTTAGGTTCATCCAGCTGGTAGCTTTGTAATTAAGGTCTACCTCTACTCCGGAGTGTATCTGTGTGATTCCTCTATCAAAGAAGTTTACGTTCACATCATCAGAGTTGTTATCAGGAGTGTTGTTAGGATCGATAGTACCACTAGAGAGAATTACTCGATTATCCCATTTTGTGTAGTATGCATTGAAGTTGATCTGTAAGTTTGCTACTTTTATTTTATATCCAGATTCGATTCCAATGATATCTTCGTTATCTACTTCTGGTTGTACTAAATCATTAGACCTTCTGATGTTTTGGAAAACATTGTCTAAGAAAGGTTGTCTAGAGTAGAAACCAGTATTAAGGTAGATAGTATGTCCATCAACAATGCTGTATCCAAGCCCTCCTTTAAGGTTATATCCGATTTTGTTTAAACCTTCAGAATTCCCAACAGCTGTAAATCTACCTTCTCTTTTGTATGATTGATTAGATACTGATGCTTGTAAGAAAGAGCTGAACTTATCTCCTGCATATTCTATTTGAGAGAATAATCCTTGGTAATTGATGTTTTCAGAATAGTCGTAATCGATTCTTTGGTCTTCTTTGGCAAAATTAAATAAGGCTGCCCATGGGTCTGCTTTGTATGTTTCTGTTACTACAGCACCATCAGGGCGGTCGTTACCCCATCCATTTAATCCATATAAGTCTACTACCTGACGGAAGTGATCTCCTCTGTATAATCTGAAGTCTACTCCGACATTCCAAGAAACTTTATCAGATAGGTCAGTAGTAAAGTTAGAGATTAACCCATACCATTGGTGATTGTTTACAGAAGCTCTTCTGATATAGTTTCCTTCTTCTTCTCCTCCGTCTAAGATAAAATAATCACCAGAGTTTCCGATTCCATCAGGGTCTAATGCATTTTGTTGCTCGATTGCATAGTAATTTAATTGACCAGCATCTGTTCTGACTCTTCCGTCTCCTCTTGGACCAGTTCCTCCTCCTCTACCCCAAGAAGCATATAGTACAGAAGATAAAGAGGAATTGTCAGTAATGTTCCAATCCCAACTTAAGTTTGTTACAGGTTTGTGGTAGAAGTTTCTTCTTTCAGAATCAATATTAGAAGAATACTCATTGTTAGCAAGTCCTTCTGTGAATCCCCAGTGCTGGTTAAACTTTGGATTTTCTTCTAGCGTACTTCTTCGCTGAGACCATCTTTGTCCGTGAGCTTGTGGAGCTCCTGTGATTAAGAAGTTGAATGAGTGGTTGTCATTTGGTTTGTATCCGGCAGAGAAGTAATAGTTTTGTCCTTGTCCGAAGGTTCCTTCTGCCCATTTTCTATGAGATTGCCAGTAATCTAATAAGACAGAAAAAGCCCAACCATTATCACTTAGACCGGTATCATATCCGATAGTCCCTTTGAAATAACTGTCATTTCCTCCTAGGAATCTAGCAAAACCACCTTTGGTTCTGTCAGCGGCTTTCATTACTATATTCACAGTACCTCCTACAGAAGAGATTGCTAATTTAGAAGATCCAAGACCTCGTTGTACCTGTACTGCATTGGCAATATCAGTAAGACCAGACCAGTTACTCCAGTATACACGACCATCTTCCATACCATTGATGGGCTGTCCGTTTAGAAGGATGGCAGTATTTGTATCGTCGAAACCTCTTATATATAAGGAACCATCACCAAAACCAGTCTGGTTGGATACGAATACAGAAGGCGTACTTTTTATAATTTCTGGTAATTCAACATTTCCGACAGCTTTTTCTTGAATCTCTTGCTCTGTTACTGTAGAAACTGCAATAGGAGTTTTTCTGTCTTCTGCAAGGTCAATAATTCCTGTGCTAACGATGATAACCTCGTCTAATGAGTTATCAGGAGATATTTTTATAATTCCTAAATCAACATTTCCGTTAGATACATCAAATGTGATGTTTGTGGAAGCAAATCCCACATAAGAAATGTTTAATGTACCTGTTGAATTCGTAGGTTTGATAGAGAATTTACCGTCAAAATCAGTAGAGGCTCCATTGGAAGTTCTTACTTCCAGTATATTGGCTCCCGGTAGTGGCGCATTTGTAGATGCGTCGTGTACTATTCCTGTAATTGTACCTTGTGCGAACATCCCGATGACAGGGGACAGGAGAATTACAAAAAATAAAAAAGTAACTTTTTTCATTAGTATAAAATTGATGTGAATTGTTTGTAGCAAAAAAACAAATCTTTGATCGGCTCTGTTTTATCAAAACGTTAAGAAATATGCTGTATTCTTTTACGGTTTTAGAGTAATACAGAAAGGTGATGTACGGATTTTATTTTTTTGCCTGGATTTATTGAATGTTTGTTAAATGTATCCTTAATTTATATATTCAGTTAGTAGGTTTGTAGTAGATTGGTCGTGCTTATTAACTGTTTTTGTGTTGATTTCTTGTTCTATTCTTATAGCCAATTGTTTGCCTAACTCTACGCCCCATTGGTCGTAGCTGTAAATGTTCCATATAATACCTTGTGCAAAGATACGATGTTCATACAAAGATACCAATGCTCCAATGCTTTTTGGAGTCAATTTGTTGATTAATATGCTTGTAGAAGGCTTGTTTCCTTTGAAAATTTTATAGGGGATTAATTTCGCTATCTGTTCTTCAGGTAAGGTTGTCGTATTTAGTTCTGAAGAAACTTCTTCTGTACTTTTTCCATTCATTAAAGCTTCTGTCTGAGCAAAAAAATTAGCAATTAGTTTATCTTGATGCTTTTCTTCCTGAAATAGAGATTCTTTAAATGCGATAAACTCAGTAGGAATTAATTTTGTTCCTTGATGAATCAGTTGGAAAAAAGCATGTTGCGCATTCGTTCCTGTTGCCCCCCAGATTATAGATCCTGTTTGGTAGCTTATAGGATTTCCATCTCTGTCTATGCTTTTACCATTACTTTCCATAAATGCTTGTTGCAGATATGCAGGGAGTTTATGAAGGTATTGTGAATATGGAATAATTGCTTCTGTTTCTGCTTTAAAAAAGTTGTTGTACCATATACTGATCAAAGCTAAGATCACCGGGATGTTTTCGTCAAAAGGACTTTCTTTGAAATGAGTATCCATCTCAAAAGCACCTTCTAGTAAAGCATTGAAATGGTGATATCCTATAGATAGGCTTATTGATAGTCCAGCGGAGCTCCATAAAGAGAATCGTCCGCCAACCCAATCCCACATTGGGAAAATATAATGCTGGTTTATACCAAAAGAAGTGGTGTTTTCTGTATTGCAAGAGACAGCCACAAAGTGGTGAGAAATATCCTCTGTAGATGATTTTTGTAAAAACCATTCTTTGCAGGTTTGTGCGTTGGTGAGGGTTTCCTGAGTGCTAAATGTTTTGGAAACAACAACAAATAAGGTAGTCTCAGGGTTGAGTTTCTTTAGTGTTTGTTGTACATGGTCTCCGTCTACATTGGATATAAAATGAGAAGTTAGGTGATTCTGATAAAATGCTAATGCTTCAGTAATCATATGAGGTCCCAAATCAGATCCTCCAATTCCGATATTTACAATATCTGTAAAAGCTTTTCCAGAATAGCCAGTGTTTTTACCAGAAATAATGGCTTCAGTAAATTCTTTGATTTGTGATTTTACTTTTTTTATTTCTTGTGTAATGTTTTTTCCATCAACATGTATTGTTTTATTTGCAGGAGTTCTGAGGGCTGTATGTAATACAGCTCTTTTTTCTGTTTGATTTATAGGTGCTCCACTGAAATAGAGGTTGATGGCTTCTTTTAATTTTGTTTCTTCAGCGAGTTGAAGGAGTAGTTTTTTTGTAGTAGCATCTATTCTGTTTTTAGAATAATCGACGAAGAAATCATTCCATTTAATGGAGAGTTCGTTAGCTCTGTTTTTATTTTCTTTAAAGAAGGTAGTAAGATGTGTATCTTTTATGTTGTCAAGATGTTTCTGTAACGCTTTCCAGGCAGAAGTTTTTGTTGGGTCGATTGAAGCTAATGACATTTGATACGGTTATAAGATTTCTTCTTCATCAAAGGTAAGGCTATCTAATTTATTTTTGAAGGGTTCTATGTGTTTAAAAAAAGCAGGGCGTTGTGCTTCGGGAAGAGGTTTAGAGGTAGGAAGTTCTTCTCGTAGCGGATCGACCTGTTTCCCGTTTTTCCAAAAGCGATAGCAAACATGAGGTCCAGAAGTATTTCCGGTCATTCCTATATATCCAATGACGTCTCCTTGTCGTACATAGTCTCCGACTTTTACTGCTTGTCTACTCATGTGTAGGTATTGAGTGTCATAAGTGGCATTGTGTCGTATTTTGACATATTTTCCGTTTCCTCCTTTGCGCTCTGATTTGGTGACGATTCCGTCTGCAGTGGCTAAAATAGGAGTCCCTATTGGGGCAGCAAAATCTGTCCCTCGATGTGGTCTTATTTTATTTCCGTAGAATTTGATTCTTCTCTTAAGATTAAATCGAGAGGAAATTCGGCTGAATTTTACAGGAGCTTTTAAAAAAGCCCGACGTAAGTTTTCTGCCTTCTGATCAAAATAATCGGCGGTGTTATGAATCGTGTCGTCTACAAACTGATAGGCATAGATAGGTTTGCTTCTATGTTCGAAATAAGCAGCTTTTATTTCCCCAATTCCTGCAGGAATGGTATCGTCTATAAATTTTTCGGTATAGATTACTTTAAAACGATCCCCTGCCTGTAATCGAGTAAAATCAATAGTCCAGGCATAGATGTCAGCCATTTTATAAGCGACTAAAATACTTAGGTCTTTATCGTCAAAAGTTTTTGAGAGATTACTCTCAATAACTCCTGAGGCTGTTCTCTCTACTACGGATACCGGTTTTTCTTTCTTCTGAGCAATAATACTATCAGTAAAATCGACCACAGTATATTCTATTTTTGAGTTTTGATAAATGAATACCTGTGCTTTTTCTGTTGTGTCTTTAGATTTTAGTAGGGTGTAAGGTTTTCCTGCTCTTATTTTAGTGACATTAAAGGTGTCTTTAATAGCATTGGTAATCTGAAATACACGTCCTCTTCCTATACCGTGACTATCCAGAATGGCTCCGAAACTATCTCCAGACTTTATAGTGTCTCTAACAACTGTGTAGTCGTTTAAATTATATCCGAATTCTTTTATGATTCGGGGAGCTGTGGCAACAGTTGCAGGAGGGGTTATTTTTTCTTCCTTTTTTTCTTTTTGACACGATGAACATATAACTGCTATAAGCAGTAAAAGGCAACCTAATCTATTCAAATTACTATTTTTTTTGGGGGTTAAACCTGTGGGTTACCCACTGTTTACCCCAATTCTCTTTTTCCTCTTGGGTCCAAAGATCGGGAAAAAACATAATTCTTTGAAAACTCGGAGGTAAAAAACTTTTCCAATTGGTTCCTCCGGTAGCGATTAGTTCTCCTTTGTTTTTATTCAGATATCGATAAGCAGCTCCTATATGCATTAGACACCATTCTATATTCGCATTGACATCATATTTTTTTAATTCTTTTATAAGAAGAGGGTTGTTTCTCTCTTTTTCGGGGAGTTGAAGGTATTTATGGTATACAGTGTTCCCCTGAACCTGATGTGCAATTCTCATCATTCTGGGAGTATATCTGTATTCGAACTGTTTTAACGTTAGGGTCTTTTCTCCTGTTTCGGAATCAGTGGCTCCGGATTTCCAATACAGGTGTTCGTATAACTCTTCTAAGGAATCTTCTGATGAGAGTTGTTCTCTTTTATTCGTATTTACCAGATGGAGTAAAGGAGCAGAGTAAATTTCAATAAGTCTGAATTGTACCGATTGGAATCCGCTGGCAGGAAGTAGTGACATTCGGTATTTTAAAAATTGCTCTTTGTCCATTCCCTTAATCATTATATCAAAGGAGTTGATCAGCACTCTGAAGTATCTGTTAATTCGTTCTAGTTTTGTGGTGAAAAACTTAGCTGTCTGAAGTTTATCATCAATAATTTGTTTGAGTTCGTGAATGATTAGCTTAAAATGAAGCTCTGTTATTTGATGGTAGGTGATAAAAATTTCTTCGTCCGGGAAATGAGTTCTGGGAATTTGTAAGCTTAGTAATGTGTCCAGATGGATGTAATCCCAGTATGTGAGATATCTGTCATAAAGAAGACCATCAAGGTAAGAGCCCAGATCTTGTCCGGAGTTTCTGAATTTTTTTTCGAGCTGATGTATTTTTTCAGCAATTTCGGGTTTTACAGATTCATTCATTTAATCTACAACTATTTTGAAAGGGTGTTTGAGACCTTTAAAAGCATCAAGGTCTGCTTGTATAGATCCTACTAAAATGTCTGCTTTGATTTTTACAGGCATTCTGTTATCGTCGTCACTTATCCATACAGTTAAGCTCTCTTCTTCTTTGAAAACTCTTTCTGCCTGGACATAGGGTCTGAATTTAAGACATTTTATTTTGCCCATTTTGGTTTTGATGGTCTCTCGACCTAGAAACTTGAGCTTAAACTTGTAATTTTCATTATCAAAAAACATATTGACATACTTCTCGTCTCCTTTTTTTAGAGAAGTAATATCAATGTTATTTCTCAGATAATAAAAAGAAGACATCATATCCTGAATATTTGATTTGGTATGAAATGTTTTTTTGGTGTTGTATTTTTTGTCAAAAACGAAAGCCTCATTTTTGGTGTGATCAAAATTGATTTCTATATCTTTTGTATGACCTCCTTCATTGATTTTTCGAATAAATCGGTAAGGAGATACTTTATTGCGGTCAATATAGGTTTCGTAATAGTCCTCTACTTTGAAAAAAAGACTTAAAACTCCAGAGGACTTTCCTGTTCCTACAACATGGTATACCGGTTTACTGTTCAGGGTTTCTGCTTTTACTTCCAGTGTAGCGTAGCTGGCAGTGAATATTCCATAATGTATTCTGAATCGAAACCATTCACCGGCATCAAACGATTTGTGTACTTCTTGTGCATGAGAGAAGTTGGAAGCGAGTATAAGGAGTATGATAACTATTTTTTTCATAATCATTAGAGGTCTTGATTAATTAATCGTTATGTGTTTGACTACCTGTTTGCAATATCTATTCCAAAAGTAATGTTTAATCCTTGTGATAAGAAAGTAATTCGGTGTTAAATGTATTAAAAAATAAACAAAAAAAGAGAGCCACCACAGCTCTCTTCTGTTTTTATTAACCAACTAAAAACTTAAATTATGAGAATAATTGTTGTTTTTGTATAAATGGTAACCAATCCACTTACATTTGCAAAATTCAACTTTTTTTAAATATTTATCAATCGAAAACGTTTTTTTATTTCAATTTTAACAAAAAATTAAGCCAAATTCGACAATTCAACAATATTCACAATGCTTTAACAAAAATGCTTCGAATATAAAATCATTCGATGCATAGGGTTGTTTAAAGTGTTCCTCTGCTTTCTTGTTCTCTTTCTATAGCTTCGAATAGCGCTTTAAAGTTTCCTTTTCCGAAAGACTGTGCTCCTTTTCTTTGGATTATTTCGAAGAACATTGTTGGGCGATCCAATACAGGTTTTGTAAATATTTGTAACAGATATCCTTCATCGTCTCTGTCAATAAGAATTCCCAGATCTTTTAATGGTTGTAAGTCTTCGTCGATTTCTCCAACTCTGTCTAGTACAGTATCATAATAAGTAGCAGGAACAGTAAGGAAATCAATTCCTCTTTGTTGTAATTGAGTTACAGTTTCTATGATATTATCAGTTGCTACAGCAATATGTTGTACTCCAGCACCATTATAAAAATCGATGTATTCTTCGATTTGAGATTTTTTTCTTCCTTCAGCAGGTTCGTTAATAGGGAATTTGATACGTCCGTTCCCGTTACTCATAACCTTACTCATCAATGCAGTGTACTCTGTAGAGATATCTTTATCATCGAAAGACACAAGTTGAGCAAACCCCATAACATTAGCATAAAATTCACACCAGGTGTTCATCTCATTCCATCCTACATTTCCTACCATATGGTCGATATATTTTAACCCGGTATCTTGTGTTTTGTATGGTTTATCCCAGGCTTTGAATCCAGGAAGAAATGCTCCTTTATAATTCTTTCTTTCGATGAAAATATGGACGGTTTCCCCATACGTGTGGATTCCTGATCGTACTACTTTTCCGTGTTCGTCTTCTTCGGTAACAGGTTCTAAGAAAGGCTTGGCTCCACGTTTTACAGTTTCTTCGAAACTCTTAGTCGCATCGTCTACCCATAGGGCTACCACTTTTACTCCGTCTCCATGATCATTAATGTGCTTGTTTATAGGACCGTCTTGTTTTAAAGGAGAGGTTAGTACAAGGCGAATTTTTCCTTGCTGTACTACATAGGAAGTACTGTCCTGATTTCCTGTTTCTAATCCCGAATAAGCAACGGGTTGAAATCCCCATGCAGTTTGATAATAATAAGCAGACTGCTTTGCATTGCCTACGTAAAGTTCTACATAATCTGTTCCTAAAAGAGGTAAGAAATCTTCTGCCTCTGATACTATTTTTTCTAAATCCTGTGGTGTTTTATTTGTTGACATGTTTGTTGCTTTTATTTTGTTTTTATGAGTAATTATAATACGGTGCAGTATTCATTGATTGTATTTATGAATACATTGTTGATCTAAAAACCTACCACATAGCTCTTAGATGCGGATAAATATGTATGTCGATATTAAACATAGGTATATAAATTACTCTAACCAAGATTTATAGTATTTTTCATCTGCAATACCCATGGCTTCTTTCGTAACCATTAAGGGTTTGAAGGTGTCTACCATTACTGCCAGCTCGTCAGTTTTGGTTTTTCCAATACTTCTTTCTGCTGCTCCCGGATGTGGACCGTGGGGAATTCCTGCAGGGTGTAAGGATATGTGACCAGCATCAATATCATTTCTACTCATAAAATCACCATCTACATAATAGAGAACTTCGTCACTATCTATATTGCTGTGATTATAGGGAGCAGGAATGCTTTCGGGATGATAGTCGTATAGTCTTGGTACAAAAGAACAGACAACAAAAGTATCTGTTTCGAATGTTTGGTGTACTGGTGGTGGTTGATGAATTCTTCCTGTTATAGGCTCGAAATCATGAATAGAAAAAGCATACGGGAAATTATATCCATCATATCCAACAACATCAAAGGGATGTGTCGCATATATCATATCAAAAATTTCATCTTGCTTTTTAACTTTTATTAAAAAATCTCCTTTTTCATCATAGTTTTCTAATTCATAGGGCGCTCTGATATCTCTTTCGCAAAAAGGAGAATGTTCCAATAACTGTCCAAACCAGTTTCTATATCGTTTCGGAGTGTAAATAGGACTTCTGGATTCTACAATAAATAGACGGTTATCGGTAGTGTCAAAGTCTAGTTTATAAATAGTACCTCTGGGAATAAGGATATAATCTCCATATTTGAAATCGAGATTCCCAAGGTGACTTCTGAATTTACCACTTCCTTTATGAATAAATAATAATTCATCAGCATCTGTATTTTTGTAGAAATAAGATGTTGTTGATTGTTTGGGTGCCGATAAAGAAATGTGCACATCACTATTGGTCAATACAATTTTACGACTTTCCAGATAATCATTTTCTGGAGCGATCTTAAAACCGTGTAAACGGTATGATTGAATATTGTTTTTTATAGCAATTTCAGGAGCGACATTGTAGCTTCCTGATATTTCTTTTACTTGTGTTGGGCGATGATGGTGGTACATATTTGTAGCCATTCCATCAAAACCAATTGTTCCAAAAAGTTGTTCGTAATAAAGGTTTCCGTCAGGTTTTTTGAATATGATATGACGTTTATGAGGGATGTTCCCTAATTTGTGGTAAAAAGGCATGATATAAAAGTTTACAAGTTTAACTAACTATTTGTTTTAAATACAGGAAATAAAACAATGCCTCACTCAGGGTTTCTTTTGATGAGGTAGTGCAGTAGAAGTAGTAAATTTTGCCAACTTGATTTCATGGTGTTACAAATATATAAATATTTTACAAACTATACTCAAAACCAAAAACCTACGCTAAAATACCATTGGCTTTCTTTTAATTCAGGTGAATATGAATGTTTTACCTGTACGGGACCGGCAAAGGTGTCTATCCCATATCCAATAGCAAAACCAGAATAATCGATAGGTAAAGAAAAGACTTCTTTAGCACTACTGAATATTTTATCTCCTACATTGGCAGCATTTACAGAAAAATTCAAATGATTTTTTTTAGCAAATTCATAATCTAATGTTAGGAGTCCCTTTAGGAAACTTTTGGTTGTAAAAGAGATATAATCATATCCGTATAAAGGAATAAGATTATTAATTGTCTGCGCACCAAATCCTCCAAGAGCAAAATCAAGAGAAGAGATGTCGGTACTTCCTATGAATGATCCTGCTTCTACTTGCACATTCATAGAGAGTTTGGAAAAAAGAGGAGTGGCATACCCAAATTTGCTTTTTAAAATAGAATAGGGTTTAAAATCCTTTAAGAATAAAAAGTCTACATCAGAGACAAATAGGTATGTATGGATATCTGAGTCGAATAAGAGCCCTTTTGAAGGGAAGTATTTATTGTTGTACGTGTCTAATTTTAGATAACTAAACAAGCTCCAGTAATTTGTATTGTCAAAAACGGTTCTTGGGAGTTGGTTCTCGTCAGTTCCAATGGTCTCGGATACAATTACAAGTCGTTTAGCCTCTCCTCCGATTCCCAAAGAGAGGTTTTGATTAAGAAGTGTTTCTGCATATACTTGAGTATTGAAATCTGTATAGTCAATATCCACGGTGTTGATCCCGATTCCTGATATATCAGTATATTCTTTAATAAAATCAAAAGGAACCGTTTTTTTTAAGGTGTTAAAACGGTGTTTGATTCCTACACTCCAGTAAAAACCATTATCAATATAGTAATCGAGATTATACCGAATATTGTCTCCTAATGCCAGGTCAAAAGAAAGTACATCATTATTGAAGAGTATTTTTTTTCTGGTTACATTAATAAGAGCTGCAGTTTTGTATAGGTTGTCATAATGTACAGCAAAGCGCAACAGCATTTTGTTTTCACTTTCTTTTAGATCTAAAGATAGGGTGTTGTCTGTCAGTTTATGGTTGATTCTGTCAAAATTCCCCGTGGCAGATAGGTTATTGAACCCCTGATTAAGTTTGTTGAATGTAGTAGTAGAGGGAGTTTTTAATTTCAATTTTCCTTTTATATAAGCTCGGGTATATTGTTTATTCCCTGTTATAGCTAAGTTTTCTATTCTCAGGGAATCGGTTCCTTTGGGAATGCTTATGCTAGGCTTTTTTTTGCGACGTTGTTGTTGTTTTATTTGTTTTAGTTGCTCTAATTTTCGCAATGCAGCTTTTTCTCCATTGGCGATAATAGCATCGCGCTGATCAAAAGATAAAATAGAGAATTGTTGTACATCGGGCTTAATGTATATATCAGTAGAAGATACTTTGCCTTTCATATCTTTGATGGTTCTGAAGTTGCTGATTTGCAGCATGATATTAGCTACAGAGTTAAGGTTTTTTCTGGACATGAGGCTGTCTTGCACATCTACTCCAATAACAACTTGAGCTCCTTTTTTCTTAATTTCTTTTATGGGATAATTATTCGCAACCCCTCCATCTGTCATCAGGATACCATTTAATTCTACAGGGTCGTAAACAGAGGGAAGTGCTCCACTAGCAGAAACGGCGTCAGGGAGGTATCCTTTATCCAAAAGCACTTGTTCTCCCGTTTCTAAATTAGCAGCCATACAGAAAAAAGGAACCGGGAGTTTGTCAAAATCTGTAATATGACTAACGTGAGAAGTAAGTTGTGCAAATTGATTGTATAAGTTTTGTCCTTTAGATAAACTTTTTGGGAGACCAATTTTAAACCGATCAAAAGGAAGAGAAATTGCATATTTTTCGGCATCTTCTTTTTCATAAAAAGTTTTGGCTTCCCGGGGAATATTATCCTGAATCAGCATATCAAAATCCACAGATCGAAAAATAGAATCGAGTTCTTTGGCATTATACCCTGCAGCGTATAGAGAGCCGACAATAGCTCCCATACTGGTGCCTCCTATGTAGTCGATTCGTATACCAGCGTCTTCTATGATTTTTAAAGCACCAATATGAGCTAGTCCTTTTGCTCCCCCTCCACTGAGGACAACACCGACTTTTAGATCGTTTTCTGTCTGAGTACTGTCATTGGGTATGTTTAATGAGAGATCTTCTTGTGAGAAGCTTAAAAAAGGGACTACTAGTAGAACAATCCAAATAAGTGCTGATAGTGTTGTTTTTAGTAGTGACATTAGTACGGTTTATTCTTTTTTTGAAAGATAATAATTATAAACTTTTAGGGCTTTGGAATTTCCGATTACTTCGGAAAGTTCTTCTTTAGATGCTTTTTTAATGACGGCTAATGACCTAAAATGTTTCAGTAGTTCCACGACTGTTTTTTCTCCGATGCCGGGAATGTTTTCTAATTCAGTGTTAAGAGCAGCTTTACTTCTTTTTTGTCTATGGAAAGTAATTCCAAAACGATGGGCCTCATTCCTCAAGTGTTGGATTACTTTAAGACTTTCTGATTTTTTATCCAGATATAACGGAATAGAATCTCCTGGGTAATAGATTTCTTCCAGGCGCTTGGCAATTCCGATAATGGTAATTTTTCCTCGAAGGCCTAATGTTTCTAAAGCTTTTAGTCCAGAAGAAAGTTGTCCTTTTCCTCCGTCTACAATGATTAACTGAGGCAAGGGCTGTTCTTCATCCAGTAATCTTTTGTATCTGCGATATACAACCTCTTCCATAGAAGCAAAATCATTAGGACCTTCCACGGTTTTTATATTGAATTTTCGATAGTCTTTTTTACTAGGCTTAGCATTTTTAAAAACCACGCAGGCAGCTACTGGGTTTGTTCCTTGTATATTCGAGTTGTCAAAGCATTCTATGTGTGTAGGAGTAACCGGAAGTCGTAAATCCTTTTTGATCTGTGCTAATAATCGATTTACATGTCGATCAGGATCCGTTATTTTTATTTGTTTAAAACGTTCCTGACGGTAATATTTTGCATTTCTAACAGAGAGGTCTACTATTTTCTTTTTATCACCTAGTTGAGGAACAGTTACTTTTATGGTATCCCCTACATTGACCTTAATGGATGAAAAAATCTCTTTGGACCTGGAGTTAAACCGTTGTCTGATTTCAATAATAGAAAGCTCCAGAAGCTCTTTATCGCTTTCACTGAGCTTTTTCTTTATCTCCATGGTATGAGATCTGATAATTGAACCATGTGAGAGTTGGAGAAAATTGACATACCCATAAGATTCATCGGATATGATAGAGAACACATCTACATTATTAATTTTTGGATTGACAATGGTAGAACGTGCCTGGTAATTTTTTAGAACGTCTATTTTCTCTTTGATTTGCTGAGCTTCTTCGAACTCCATATTTTCGGAGTGAAGCATCATTTGTTTCCAAAACTGATGTAAGGATTCTTTGAAGTTTCCTTTGATAATCTGTCGAATCGCTTCTATGTTATTGATATAGGCTTCTTCACTTTGCATATCCTCGCAGGGGCCTAAGCAGTTCCCCAAATGATACTCCAGGCAAACTTTATATTTACCATTTTGAATTTTATGAGGTGATAAATCGTAATTGCAGGTCCTTATAGGGTATAATCCTTTTATCAATTCTAATAAAGTGTGAACAGTTTTTACGCTGGTATAAGGACCAAAATATTCAGAGCCATCCTTTATGAGATTTCTGGTTAGGAATACTCTTGGGAATCGTTCTTTTTTGATGCAAATCCATGGGTAGGTTTTGTCATCTTTCAACATGACATTGAATCGAGGTTGGTGTTTTTTTATAAGATTATTTTCTAGTAGTAAGGCATCTGTTTCTGTTTCGACTACTATGTGTTTTATGGTGTTAATCTTTTTGACCAGTACATTGATTCTGTAGCTATCATGGTGTTTAGTGAAATAAGAAGATACCCTTTTCTTTAGGTTTTTTGCTTTACCAATATATAGGAGTTTGTTATCCTTATCATAATATTGATATACTCCGGGACTAGAGGGTAATGTTTTAATTTGTATGTCTAAAGAAGGTGTATCCATATTTCTAGGGTAAAAATAATGTTTTGACGTTATTTTGTAGTTATGAATACTTGTTTTTTGAATAAAAAGATACGAATATCTAATTAAGCGGGAAGCAAGCTAAATAAGGTGTTTGAAGCGTTGTGTTTTTTTTTATTTTAGTAATTTATAATTTGAATGTTTTTGGAGAATAAAAAAATTATAATAGGAAGAACAGATAAAGCAGATTTTCCGCTGTTGGAATTGTACGGCATTGATATAAAGATTGATACCGGAGCATATACCTCTTCTATTCATTGTTTACACATAAAAGAAAAGAAGAAAGAGCTCCAGTGTTGTTTTTTGGATCAGAGTTATCCGGAGTATAACGGGAAGCAATTTGTTTTTAAAAATTATGATATTACCGCTGTCAAGAGCAGTAATGGCGAAATAGAAGAACGCTATGTGGTAAAAACAAAAATATGTTTATTTAAAAAGGTTAATCCAATAACACTCACATTATCTTCACGCAGAGATATGCGTTTTCCGGTTTTATTAGGGCGTAAATTTCTCAGTGGTAAGTATATTGTTGATACAGCATTAGAGGATCAATCATATAATTTCTGTACGAATGAATATTAAAATTCTATCGCGAAATGCGAGTTTATACTCTACGGATGTATTAGTGCAGGCGGCGATAAAACGAAAGCACAATGTTCAGGTAATTGATCCGCTGAATTGTGATTTGGTAATGGAGAAAAAAAAGCCGGAGATCTATTACAGAGGTAAAAAACTAGATCATGTAGATGCGATCATTCCCAGAATAGGTTCTTCTATAACCTATTATGGAACAGCGGTAGTGCGACAATTCGAAATGATGAATGTATTTACAACTGTAGAATCTCAAGCGCTGATCCGTTCCCGGGATAAATTAAGAAGTTTGCAGATACTGTCTAAAGCAGGGCTGGGACTTCCTAAAACGGTATTTACCAACTATTCCAGGGATATTGATGGGGTGATTGCACATGTAGGAGGAGCTCCATTGATTATTAAGTTACTAGAAGGAACTCAGGGGTTAGGAGTAGTGCTTGCAGAGACAAAAAATGCAGCAGAATCCGTAATTGAAGCATTCAATGGATTGCAGGCACGTGTGATTGTGCAAGAGTATATCAAAGAAGCAAAAGGCGCAGATATCCGTGCTTTTGTTGTCGATGGTCAGGTGGTAGGAGCAATGAAACGACAGGGGAAAGAAGGAGAGTTTCGATCCAATCTACACAGAGGAGGAACAGCTTCTGTAATTGAATTAACAGATGAAGAAGAGGTAATGGCGATTAAAGCAGCTAAGGCTATGAAATTAGGAGTTGCTGGAGTAGATATGTTACAAAGTGAAAGAGGGCCTCTTATCTTAGAGGTAAATTCTTCTCCTGGCTTGGAAGGAATAGAAAGAGCCACAGGGAAGGATATAGCAAAAACAATAATTCGTTATATAGAACGAAGCGTATAAATCATATGAATAAAGAAGAAGATGTTCTTAATATCTTAGGTGAGCAAATAAAATTAGGGGTTAGTAAAACTATTAATTTTAATATTGCGAATCTGTTTACCTCTACAAAGGTCGAAATTCCGATTATCATAGAACGATCAAAAAATCCAGGTCCCACAGTTTTGATAACAGGAGGGATTCATGGAGATGAGATTAATGGGGTTGAAGTTGTGCGACAGGTAATAGCCAAAAAAATAAATAAACCAAAAAAAGGGACGATCATTTGTGTTCCCGTATTAAATGTATTTGGTTTTTTGAATATGAATCGATTCTTTCCGGATGGAAGAGATCTTAATAGAATATTTCCAGGAAAGAAAAATGGTTCTTTAGCAAGTAGGTTTGCCTATCAGTTTGTAAATGAGATTCTCCCGGTTGCGGATATCTGTCTGGATTTCCACACAGGAGGAGGTAGTCGTTTTAATGCACCCCATATACGTGTGGCGCCAGGAGATGATCAGCTAATCGCTTTATCTAAAGTGTTTAATGCTCCCTTTACCTTATTGTCTAAAAACCTTAAGGGTTCTTATCGGAATACCTGTACAAAGATGGGGAAAGATATTTTGTTGTTTGAAGGAGGAAAATCAATGAGCAGTAATAAGGATATTGCCAGAGAAGGAGTGTATGGTACGATTAGGGTATTGGATTACTTAGGGATGCTGGATACGAATTTTAAAATATCAGAAATAAGAAGAGAGACAATTGTAATAAAGAAGAGTACCTGGGTGAGAGCAAAATATAGTGGACTTTTACATGTGAAAATTCCTTATGGAAAAAAAGTGGTAAAAGATGAGGTATTAGCAACAATTACAGATCCGTATGGAAAAAAGAGATATGAAGTAAAAGCCCCTAATGAAGGGTATATTATTAATGTGAATGAAGCTCCAATAGTATATAAAGGAGATGCGATTCTTCATATAACCACAGAACTTTTAGAAAGTAAAAATGACGAAACAAGAATTACGAGTTAAATATAAATTACTTAGAGCAGCTATAGATGAAGAAGAATTGGAAGAGATGAGTATGGAAATTGCCAACAGATTATTGCAATTACCCATCTGGCAATTATCGACCTATCATCTTTTTTTATCCATTAAAAAACAGAAAGAAATCAACACAGAATTTATTCTCCATATTTTACAGGGTAAGGATAAGAACGTGGTCATTTCAAAAAGCGATTTTGAGCTACATACCCTTTCCCATATCTTACTCACTGATAATACTGTGATGAAAGTCAATAAATGGGGCATACCCGAGCCGGTAGATGGAATCAAAATGGATGAAAGACAATTAGAAGTAGTATTTGTACCACTATTAGTATTTGATGAACAAGGAAATCGAATTGGTTATGGCAAAGGGTTCTATGATCGGTTTTTAGCAAGTTGTAACTCCGAAACAATAAAGATAGGATTGTCTGTGTTTCCTGCTGAAGAAATAATAGAAGGAGTATTGCCTACAGATATCCGCTTGGATTATTGTGTTACTCCGGAAAAAATATATCAGTTCGAAAAATAAGAACTATGATCTTTCGGTAGCTGTGTAAACTTATTATGCCTCTTTTTTAGGGAATGCCTTTTTGTTGAAGATAATGAGAAGAAAAACACCAATGCTAATAGCTGAATCAGCAATATTAAATACAGGATCAAAAAAGGAAAAGTGAGTGCCTCCTATAAATGGGATCCATTCAGGCAGGATGTCATTGTACAATGGAAACTGGATCATGTCGACAACCTTCCCATAGAAAAGAGTTTCATACCCTCCACCTTCAGGAAGGAACTGTGCAACTTGTACAGCAGTACTTTCATTGAATAATAAACCGTAAAAAAGAGAGTCTACAATATTTCCAAAAGCACCGGCAAAAATCAATGCAATACAAAAGGTAAGGATTGGAGCACTATTTTTGCGAATAGAGTCGTATAACCAATAGGCAATACCTGTAATAGCAACAAGCCTGAATAATGTCAGGATTAGTTTCCCGTAATTACCAGGGAGCTCTACTCCCCATGCCATTCCTTTGTTTTCTACAAAAATAATTCTGAACCAGTCAAAAACTTTTACTTCTTCATGCAGTGTAAAAGTAGTTTTGATGTAAATCTTGGAGATTTGATCTATTAACAGAACCAAAATTATAACTAAAATAGACTTCTTTAATGACATATATACTTTTGATTTAGACAAGTCAATAATTTGATGACGAACAAAAATAGTGTTTTATTTTATTTTGTGAATATTTATATTGCCACTTATGGATTTTAACCGGATTTGATGTTGTCCAAAAATAGGTTCTGAAGAGATATTCCCGGTAACAGAGCGGGAGGAGATCGTTGCATTTTTAGTGTATAGGGTAATGTCTCCTCTATAAGTATTAATAATAGCGTCTCCTACAAAAGATGTAAGGATGCAGGAACCACTATTCAGTTCAGTGAATAGGTGCTTAAAAGAGCCTTCTGTAGCAAGTGTGGCTGTTGTTGATTTTGTAGTAACATAAAGATGTGATGGAAGTCGGATGCGGGTTTTTAACGAAAAGATTTTATGAGCACTTAACTTGTCATCTTCTATAGAGAGAAATGGTTGTAATACCTCAGTAACGTATAGCGTTTTATTTTTTTGCTCGATTCGTAATAATACATTGTTTTTATACTCTCCGTCTGCCATTGTTTCGATGTGCATTTTTACTTCTTGCGTATTTTCTATATGAATACTGTGGCTGTAATTCATGATGAATACAATGCTGTCAATACCGTTAAGAGCCTGCTCTTTTTCAGACCTGTATTGTCCCAGAAGTAAGGAAGAGTTTAGCAATAACAAGATGGAGAGCAGTAGTTTCACAAGTATATAGTAGAAAAGGAAGGGATATAAAAAAGTGTTTTCTAATAATCATATCAGAAAACACTTTTGTATAAAATTATTCAGTAGCTGTTTTTACGCTGAGGTAGCTTACTTCTGCATATTTTTTGCCTCAATGCTTAGTGTAGCATGAGGAACTAACTTCAGACGTTCTGGATTAATTAATTTTCCAGTTACTCTACAGACACCATACGTTTTGTTTTCGATTCGTAATAAGGCGTTTTTTAAATCTCGTACAAATTTTTCCTGACGGATTGCTAACTGCGTATTCGCTTCTTTAGACATTGTCTCACTTCCTTCTTCAAAGGCTTTGAAAGTAGGTGAGGTATCATCTGTTCCGTTGTTACCATCATTTTTGTATGAGCTTTGTAGTAATTCCAGATCTTTTTTGGCTTTTTCCATTTTTTCGAGAATGATTTCCTTAAACATTGCCAGATCTGAATCACTGTACCTTGCTTTTATGTCTCCTGCCATGCTCTTAATGTTTTTTAATTAACAATTGGGTTGCGATGTCATCAAACGCAATTTCTGTACCATTTATTATATCTTCCGCAAAATCAATTGTTTTGGTTAAAGTTTCATTTTTAATGTACGCTTCATTAGTACTGATAGCGTCTCTGATGATTTCATTTTCCTGGAAAACGATTTCTATCTTATCTGTCACTTCAAAGCCACTATCCTTACGAATGTTTTGTATTCTGTTGATAAGCTCTCTGGCGATACCTTCCTTTTTTAGTTCCGGTGTAATCGTTACGTCCAGTGCAACGGTCAATGGACCAGAATTAGCAACCAGCCAACCTTCGATATCTTGTGAGCTAATCTCAACATCACTTGTCTCTAAGGTAATAATTTTATCATTAATTTCTATGTCAAAACGACCAGTTTGTTCTAGGGTTTTGATACTTTTTTGATCTAATTTTTGTATTTCACTGGCAATCAGCTTCATGTCTTTTCCGAAACGAGGTCCTAATGCTTTAAAATTAGGTTTTATTTGCTTAACGAGGATTCCCGAAGCATCGTCTATAAGTTCAATGTCTTTTACATTTACCTCATTTTTAATTAAATCAGCGATTTGCGAAATTTCGTCTCTTTCTTCATTTGTAAGGATCGGAATCATAATACGCTGAAGTGGTTGACGTACTTTTATTTTTTCTTTTTGACGTAGTGAAAGCACTAGGGATGATATAATCTGTGCCTTTTGCATTTTGCGTTCTAAAGCCTTGTCTACAAATTTTTCATCAAATTCAGGGAATGTAGACAGATGCACACTCTCATGCGATTCTTTATTGGTGTATTTTGTCAAATCTTTATAAAGGCGATCCATAAAGAAAGGGGCTACAGGAGCTCCTAATTTGGCAACAGTGAGCATACAGGTGTATAAGGTCTGATATGCAGAAATTTTATCCTGTTGGTAATCTCCTTTCCAGTATCTTCTTCTGCTTAATCGAACAAACCAGTTGCTTAAGTTTTCCTGTACAAAGTCTGAAATGGCTCTGGTGGCTTTTGTTGGTTCGTAATCGTTGTAATACGCATCTACATTTTTGATCAGCGAATGAAGTTCACTTAAAATCCATCGGTCTATCTCTGGTCGTTCTGCTAATGGGACATCTTCTTCATTATAGGTAAAGTTATCGATGTTGGCATACAAACTAAAAAAAGAATACGTATTGTATAGCGTACCAAAGAATTTACGACGTACTTCAGCAATTCCTTCTGAATCAAATTTTAGGTTATCCCAGGGATTTGCATTACTAATCATATACCATCTGGTAGCATCAGGTCCGTATGTTTTTAATGTTTCAAAAGGATCGACCGCATTCCCTAGTCGTTTTGACATTTTCTGACCATTTTTGTCGAGTACTAGCCCGTTTGAAACGACATTTTTATAGGCAACATCATCGAAGATCATTGTTCCGATGGCATGTAGCGTGTAGAACCAACCTCGTGTCTGGTCTACTCCTTCTGCTATAAAATCGGCTTTTCTGTCTCCGGATTCTACTTTTTCTTTGTTTTCGAATGGGTAATGCCATTGTGCATATGGCATCGCTCCAGAATCAAACCAAACATCAATAAGGTCGCTTTCTCTCTTCATTGGTTTTCCTGAATCAGAAACCAGCGTTATATTGTCTACTACATTTTTATGAAGATCTATTTTATCATAGTTCTCTTCGCTCATATCTCCTACGACAAAGTCTGCAAAAAGATCACGATCCAATACTCCTGCTTTTACAGCCTTTTCCATTTCAGCTTTTAATTCCTCTACAGAACCAATGATGATTTCTTCTTTTCTGTCTTCAGTTCTCCAGATCGGTAATGGAATTCCCCAAAAACGAGAACGGGATAAGTTCCAGTCATTAGCATTGGCAAGCCAGTTTCCGAATCGTCCTTCTCCTGTAGCTTTAGGTTTCCAGTTGATTCCCAGGTTTAATTCGTGCATACGATCTTTAAAGTCCGTGACCTTTATAAACCAAGAGTCTAATGGATAGTATAGTATAGGCTTGTCAGTTCTCCAGCAATTAGGGTAACTGTGCACGTATTTTTCAACCTTGAAGGCCTTATTTTCTATTTTTAATTTGATTGCGATCTCTACATCGACTGATTTTTCCGGAGCCTCTCCCTCATTGTAGTATTCATTCTTTACATATTTTCCGGCAAACTCTCCAACGTGTTTTGTAAACTTACCTTGCAGGTCTACAAGTGGTACCAGGTTTCCGTTGTCATCTTTTACTAACATTGGAGGAACCTCAGGAGTTGCTTGTTTGGCAACCAGGGCATCGTCTGCACCAAAGGTAGGAGCTGTGTGAACAATTCCTGTTCCATCTTCTGTAGTGACAAAATCTCCTGTAATTACTCGAAAAGCATTTTCAGGAGTATCGTTTGGTAATACAAAATCTAAAAGTTGTTCATATCTGATTTCTGCTAAATCTGCTCCTTTACATTCTTTGGTGATAATGTAAGGGATTTTCTTATCTCCTTGTTTAAAATTAGTAAGAGCTTCTTCTGATTCGGCAAGGACAAACTTTCCTGAAAATTGTTTTCCAACCAGGTTTTTAGCCAAGATTACCTGAATAGGTTCAAAAGTATATTGATTATAAGTTTTTACAAGCACATAATCAATTTTTGGTCCTACGGTAAGGGCTGTATTAGAGGGAAGTGTCCAGGGAGTCGTGGTCCAGGCAAGGAAATGAATGTCTCCTTCTACATCTGCAAATAGCGAAGGAAGTGTTTCTTTTTTTGCTTTGAACTGAGCGACAACAGTAGTGTCTGTTACATCCTGATATGTTCCGGGTTGATTAAGTTCATGAGAACTTAATCCTGTCCCTGCTTTTGGAGAATACGGTTGTATTGTATATCCTTTATACAGTAGTCCTTTTTTGTATATCTGAGAAAGAAGCCACCACACACTCTCCATATATTTGGACTTATAGGTAATATATGGGTCTTCCATATCAACCCAATATCCTATTTTTTCTGTGAGATCATTCCAGATGTCGGTATAACGCATTACCGCTTTTTTACAAGCTTCGTTATATTCTTCTATACTGATTTTTTTGCCGATATCTTCTTTGGTGATTCCTAATTCCTTTTCTACACCAAGTTCTACAGGAAGACCATGTGTGTCCCATCCAGCTTTTCGCTTTACCTGATATCCTTTTTGTGTTTTGTATCTACAGAAAATATCTTTAATCGCACGAGCCATAACGTGGTGAATACCAGGAAGTCCATTTGCTGATGGCGGTCCTTCAAAAAACACAAAAGGTGCTGCGTTTTCCCGTTCGGTGATACTCTTTTCGAAAATATTATTTTTCTGCCAAAAATCAAGTATGTCTTCTGCCACTTTTGGCAAGTCAAGTCCTTTGTATTCAGTAAACTTAGTGCTCATGGAATCTTTCATTCTGTTAAGGTTGCGAAAATAAGGATTTTCTTGAAAAATGTCGAGGGATTATTGATAATACATGTGCTCAATTAAAATCCTTGAGAATAATAAAAGATTAAGTATCTTTCTCGGAGAAAATCATTAGTGTTGTTTTTATATGAATAATATACTTCATCTTGCGTTATTTCAAAGTCACTTAGCATGGGAGAATCCAGTTCAAAACAGGGCAGTTTTAGGTAAAAAAATACATGCTGTAAATGAAGGAATAGATATTGTCGTCCTTCCAGAAATGTTTACTTCTGGATTTACGATGAATCCATATGAAGTAGCAGAAGCCCCAGAAGGAGAAACTATTAAATGGATGAAGCAGTTAGCTGGAGAAAAGAAGATAGCTATTTGCGGAAGTTTAACCGTTATAGAGGAGGGAGCGTATTACAATCGTTTTGTATTTGTAGAGCCCAGTGGAAAAATGCATACATATAATAAACGACAATTATTTACGCTGGCAAAAGAACATCAGGTATATAAAGCCGGATCGGATCAGTTAGTAATAATGTATAAAGGGTGGCGAATACGACCATTGATTTGTTATGATCTAAGATTTCCGGTATGGGCGAGAAATACTCAGGAATATGATGTGCTGCTATATGTGGCAAGTTGGCCTAAAATCAGAATTGAAGCCTGGGATGCTTTATTAAAAGCCAGAGCAATTGAGAATATGTCATATTGCATCGGGGTTAATAGGGTCGGACTCGATGGGAATGGATATGAATATAATGGGCATTCCCGGGTATTTGATATGCTTGGGAAAGAGTTGTCAGATGCCAGTTTGCTGGAAAAAGAAAGTGTAATTTACACATCTCTTGATAAAAACCATCTCGATAAGACTCGAAAAAAATTCCCGTTTCTGGAAGATGCTGATCGTTTTACGATTCATCTTTAAATGCTTTGTAGTCTTTTATTCGTCTTCGTTTTGTATAGTAAATATTTGTTTTAGCTCCCAGTTAGCTCGTACATCGATCACCTCCGGATAATGGTGTACCTTTTCTGGTTGTAGTTGCTTCAGGAAGTTACCAGTATCCCATTTTTCATTTTTATTCTCATCAATAATAACCCGGATATTGTATTTATTCGGTAACAGGTTTTCGAAGACAATAGTCTTATCATCAGAAGCTACTTGTTCTTTATAAACAATCCCTTTTTCGTCTGTCAGTTGTACCAAAACAGGATATTGCTGTACTTCTTTTAGTGTTAGAAAGATTTTTCCGTAGTCAGAATATTTTTTTGTTCGAATGGCGAATGTCAAAGTATCATTGACATTGCCAATAAAATCGGATACAGCTTCTGGTAGTAAGGTAATTGTATAAAAATCGTTTTCAGCTTTTTCAAAAGTAAGGGATGCATTGTTGGATATGCTGTCCAAATGTGCTTTAAAGGGAACAGAAGTGGTATCTTTATCTGTAATTGTAATTCGTTCTTTGTCTATTGATGTCAAGGGGGTATTGGCAGAAAAAGAAAAATGTTTGTCAAAGGGAATATGTCCCTGAATATCACTTTTTACCATTAAAGAATCCTTGTACTGGTCTTTGAACCGGGTAAGTAAAGTATCTTTGTAATGAGGAGCATTCGTAACCTGAAATTTCAAAGAATCCGTTTCAAAAAAAGGAGTAAACCAATATTGCACGGTGTCTTTATCTTTTACAGGGATTACTTTGCTTACAAAATCTTCGGGAGTTTCCGATAGTAGTTTGATTTGTAAACTATCTGCTGCTCCTTCATAACCAAAAATAAAGGCGTTTTTAGAAATCTGTTTCGGTTTTAATGCTTTGAAATCAAGGATTTCCTTGAAAATATTGATGTTAAAGGCTGTACTTGTGTCTGCAGGAAGGGAAATATTTTCTTGATAAAAACCAATCATATCTTCCTTGGGCTGATATGTGTAATTTGAAGATTTATCTTTTAAAGCAACCAGCTTGTATGTTCCTTCCTTTAGGTTGTCGAATTTAAACCCTGTGCTGTCCAGTGTATTGGTAATATATCGCGGAACCTCATTATAGACAAGGGAGTCTGTATAATTTTCATCAACAGGGTATAACGCTACTGTAACAAAAGAAGTTGTTTTTTTCTGTAAGGCATCAGTAATAGTCCCTTGTAGCGATAGTGAATCTAAGGTTTTTCCGGTAGAGAATACATATCTAAAATACGGTAGAGGATTTCCTTCGTTGTTATCTACAATGCTTTGTCCGAAATTAATGCTATACGTAGTATTGGGAATTAAAGAATCCTGAAATTTAATTCGGATATACTTGCTGGCAGTGCCCAAAGGAGTAATGATAGGTTTGGTGTTCATAGGAGGAGAAATAACAATCTGTTTTTGATAATCTTTTAATTTGATATATTCATCAAAATAGATTCGGATTTCTCGTTTGTCAAAAGACGTACTGTAATTTGCCGGTAGTGCTTTTATAAATTCTGGGGGAGTTACATCTTTTTCTCCTCCCGAAATAGATCCTTTTTTAGCACAATTTGCTAAAAATAATAAACACAATACAGCTATATATAATAGAGTAGGTCTTTTAAACATAACACCTTTACAATTTTGAGACACAAAGAAACAACTATTTGGAACAAAGAAAAAACTATTCTGCAATTGCAATTGTAGCGATACTTATTTTAATTCCCTCGATGGATTTGAGTTTATTAATACAAGCTTCTATTGTTGAACCTGTTGTTACAATATCATCGACTAATAATATATGTTGGTTTTTTAATAAAGACTCTTTTTGGATATGAAATGTTTCAGCGGTATTTCGCCATCTGTATAGTCTTCCTTTTTTTGATTGTTTCGGAGTGTAGGAACTTTTTTTTAAGACCGTATCAATATAGGTAGCATCAAGTTTTTTTGCGATTTCTTTTCCGAATTTTTCTACTTGGTTATAACCTCTTTGTCGGAATCTTTTTTTGTGCAAAGGTACAGGGATAATGGCTGTAATGGTTTGATAAGAAGGGATATGTCGTAGTTCTTCTCCCAGCCATTTTCCTAGCTCTTTTCCGATAGATTCTCTTCCTCGGTATTTTAAATTATGCAGCAAATTCTGGACCAAACCTCCTTTGTGAAAAATGAATAAAGAAGTTGCGTTTTCAATTTTAACACGTCCGTAGAATACTTTTTCTATACTTTTGGCGTTTACGTTATGGAAATTGCCCAGCGGGAGTATATGGCGACAAGAGGTACACAATACCCTTTCGTTTTTATGAAGAGGTGTATCGCAAGCAGCACAATATATAGGATAAAAAAGATACGCTAGATCGCTTAGCATAGCATAATAGAATTAGCATTAATTACTAAATTTAATTTATATTTACTTTTTATCGTAACCATCAAAATTAAGAAATTATTATGACGAACCAGAACAATAACCTGACCCTCAAAATTCTAATAGGAGTTTTAGGAGGATTGCTATTAATTTTAGGGATTTTTACGTACAAGTTTTACAATGAAGAAAAACGAAATAAAGCCATCCTACAGCAAGAAAAAGACCTTATAGAAAGCGAATTGGGCGAATTAATAACCAAATATGATAATGCAATTGCTCTTAATGAGGTAATGGATGACCACCTGCTAAAAGCAAAGGAGAGAATTGTAGTTTTGTTGGATAGCGTAAAAGACAATGAAGCAAACCTAGCTTTGATTTCCAGATATAGAAGAGAAGTTGGAAAATTGAAGAAAGAGAGAGAACGCCTGTTTAAATTAGCAGATAGCTTGACAGCAGCGAATACTCAGCTGGCAACTGATCTTGATAGTACTTCTACTGCATTGAATGAGCGAATCATTCTGGCAGACTCTCTTCAGTCTCAAAACACAAAATTAGCAGAGATTGTAGAAAGAGGTTCGACTCTAACGGCTGCGAATATCAAAGTAGAAGGAGTTAAAGTTCGTAATAGTGGTAAAATTGTGAGTACTTCCAGAGCTTCTAGAGCTGAGAAAGTAAGAGTATGTTTTACATTAGCACCGAATAAACTGTCTAAGAAAGGAGATAAAGACTTATTTGTACAGGTAATTAACCCTCAAAACAATCTGATTGGAGATAAAATCTCAGTTAATTTTGATGATGCAGTTCTTACATATAGTGGAAAGAACAAAGTGTTCTATGAGAATTCTGCACTGGATGTTTGTATCCTTGTTGATACAGCAGAAGGAGAAATTACAGAAGGAAACTATGTAGTGAATTTATTCTCTGGACCAAAAATGATTGCAAATACGAAATTTGAACTTAGATAGTTCAGTATATAACGTATCAAGATATAATAAAAACCACCTAGATAGGTGGTTTTTTTAATTCTCTTTTTTAGAATACATCAAGGTGTTTATTAATTAAATAATTTCATTTTTAATTCATGTAAATTCGATTATTTTTGTGTCATGGCAAATCAAGAAGATAAATTTAAAAAGGTTATTGCCCACGCTAAAGAGTATGGGTATATTTTTGGTTCTAGTGAGATTTATGACGGGCTTAGTGCTATTTATGACTATGGACAGAACGGAATCGAACTAAAAAAGAATATACGAGAGTATTGGTGGAAGAGTATGGTGTATATGCACCAGAATATTGTAGGGTTGGACGCTGCAATATTTATGCATCCTACCACCTGGAAAGCATCCGGTCACGTAGATGCATTTAATGACCCTCTGATTGACAATAAAGACTCTAAAAAGAGATATAGGGCTGATGTTTTGGTTGAGGACTATGCAGAGAAATTAAATCAAAAGGCTCAGAAAGAAATTAAAAAAGCACAAAAGAGATTCGGGGACTCATTTGATGAAGCTCAATTTGTAAGTACTAATCCAAGAGTAGTTAAATACCTATCTCAAAAAGATGAAATTCTTAAGCGTCTGGCAAAATCCTTAGAAAATGAGGACTTGGAAGATGTAAAAGCATTAATAGAAGAATTAGAGATAGCGGATCCGGAAACAGGGTCTAAAAACTGGACGGATGTTCGGCAGTTTAATCTGATGTTTGGAACAAAACTTGGTGCTTCTGCTGATTCTGCAACTCAATTATACCTTAGACCAGAAACAGCGCAAGGAATCTTTGTGAATTTCCTAAATGTGCAAAAAACCGGGAGGATGAAAATTCCTTTTGGAATTGCACAAACAGGAAAAGCCTTTAGAAATGAAATTGTAGCAAGACAATTTATTTTTAGAATGCGTGAGTTCGAACAAATGGAAATGCAGTTCTTTGTTCGTCCAGGAGAAGAAATGAAATGGTATGAGTATTGGAAGGAAACAAGACTAAAATGGCATTTATCCCTTGGATTAGGAGAGGAAAATTACCGTTTTCACGATCATGAAAAACTGGCGCATTATGCAAATGCAGCAGCAGATATAGAATTTAATTTCCCATTTGGATTTAAAGAATTAGAAGGAATACACTCCAGAACAGATTTTGATCTTAAAGCACATGAGGAGTATTCAGGTAAGAAGCTACAGTTTTTTGATCCAGAATTAAAAGAAAGTTATGTGCCGTATGTAGTAGAAACATCCGTAGGACTGGACAGAATGTTCTTGGCAGTGTTCTCTACGGCGCTTCAGGAAGAAAAATTAGAAGATGGTACGACAAGAACCGTATTAAAACTTCCTGCTGTAGTCGCTCCTGTAAAAGCAGCTATCTTACCATTGGTCAAGAAAGATGGACTTCCAGAAATAGCACAGAAAATAGTAGACGATCTAAAATGGAAATTTAATGTAGTCTATGATGATAAAGATGCGATTGGTAGAAGGTATAGAAGACAAGATGCAAATGGAACCCCTTATTGTATAACAATAGATCACGATACGCTGAAAGATCAGACAGTAACCATAAGAGATCGAGATACAATGGAACAAAAACGAGTATCTATAACTGCCTTAAAAACGATAATCTCAGAAAAAACAGATCCGGAATTCTGGTTGAAATAAATTAGGATAAAAAGATTTAATAAGTATACTGAAGCTGCTCTGTACAGAGCAGCTTTTTTGTTAAAAAAAAGAAGAAAAAGTTTTGCAAAAATAAAATGTATACCCAAAGCAGATAATAAATTACCCCCTTTTGGTGTTTTAATTGAAAGATATTAAGTAAAATAGACTTGTGCTATATTCAAGTTTAATTGTATTTTAGTAGCTCGTAAATTTTTAAAATCAACAGTTATGTTGTTAAAAAAGATAGTAATTTTCTCTTTTTTGCTTTGTACAGCAATCGCATTCTCTCAAAAAAAAGAGGAAAGAAAAGCTACATTAGTAACAACAGCTAAATATATGAGAGAGGTTACTCCGATTTCCGGGAAAAAATTAATTCCTGAGAAACCGAGGCAGGGACCTATCAACCCCAGAAGAACAGATGGGAATAAGATAGTGCCGGGAAAAGGGTATCCGGTTGGACAGGATGAACTTATTCTGAAAAAACGCAGATCAAAATCTGCACAACGAAGGGGAAAATCTCCTTCTGTTGTTTTTGAAACAAATACCTCGTCAGCAGCACCATCGGATCCGACAGGAGCTGTTGGTCCCAATCATTATGTGAGTGCAAAGAACTTTGCTTTTACAATTCATGATAGGAGTGGGAATGAGTTAGTTGCTTCTACTTCTTTAGAAAATATATGGCCGGGAGAATCTGCAGGGGATCCTATTGTACTATATGATAATTTTGCAGACCGCTTCGTTATCACACAATTTTCTGATACACCCAATGGATTTTTAGTAGCAATATCCAAAGGACCAGATCCGGTTAATGATGGTTGGTATACCTATAGGTTTGAGACAGGAACCTTCCCAGATTATACTAAGTTTTCTATTTGGTCAGATGGATACTACGTTACCGCTAATAAAGATCAAGGAACATTAAATACTTCTGAAGTTGTATTTGCAATCGAAAGAGACAAAATGCTTGTAGGAGATCCGGATGCTCAGATGGTAGGATTTCCATTGCCTGGAGCAAAGATCGGAGGTTTTTATAGTCCGGCATCGTTTAATGCGACAGGGGTGGTATTACCACCAGAAGGAAATGCAAAGATTGCCTACTACCATGATGATGCATGGGAAGGAGTTGCCGAAGACGCGATAAAACTATGGACAATTAATGTGGATTGGTTCAATCCGGAAAACTCGACTATCGAAGAAGCCGAATTATTAACGGTTAGTAATGGAGATATTACTGCTTTTGATTCTGTTTTTGATGGAGGTTCTTTTAGTAATTTACCTCAACCCGGAGGAGAAGGTCAGGATATAGATGTACTACAAGGAGCCTTGATGTTTGCCAGTAATTATCGGAGATTTTGTAGTTATAACAGTGTGGTAATGAATTTTGCAGTAGACATTGATGATCGACCGGATTCGGATAATATAGCAGCAATACGATGGTATGAGCTGCGACAAAATGGAGATGATCAACCCTGGACAGTATACCAAGAAGGGACTTATGAATCTCCTGATGGAAAAAGTGCCTGGTGTGCAAGTATGGGAATGGATCGATATGGGAATATTGGAATGGGATATACAACTATGGGAACAGTGGAAAATGGCGCTACAGAAAATAGTTATCCTTCGATACGATATACAGGACGTTTGATGAATGATCCCCTTGGGACAATGACGATAGTAGAACAGGATATTGCTATTGGTACAGATGTACAGCGAAATGGAGGAGAGCGTTATGGAGATTACGCTCAATTGACAATAGACCCAAGAGATGATCAGACCTTCTGGCATATTGCAGAATATTTTAAAGGTGTAGGGGAAAACTCCAGGAATGTAGTAGGTGCATTTAAAGTAGCGGAAGCAATAACGAACGATATTGGAGTAGTGAGTATTCAATCTCCCGGTGATAAAACTTTTACAAGTTCAGAACAAGTAACTATCATTCTTCAGAATTTTGGGACTGCTTCGCAATCGAATATACCGGTTTCTTATAGTGTAGATGGAGGAGCAGTTGTAAATGAGATTTTTACAGGGACATTGGCAGCAGGAGAACAAGCTTCTTTTACTTTTGATGCAACAGCAAACCTGGCAGGAGGAAAAACATTTACAATTCAGGCAGAATCAAATCTTGCAGGTGATGAAATGACAGAAAATGATTGTGCAACAGTGATTGTTCACAATCTGTTTGCTAAGGATGTTGGAGTGTCGGGACTGGTATCTCCGGTTACAGGAGGAGGACTTTCTGCCGAGCAGGAAATACAAATAAAAATAAGAAACTATGGAGGAGAAGCTCAATCAAATATTCCGGTTTTTTATAGCGTGAATAATGGAGAGCGAATTAATGAAGTATATACAGGTACAATAGCCCCTGATGAGACCGTTACCTATAGTTTTACCACTACAGCAAATTTATTGGAATTTCAGGTATATGAATTCGAGTTGGGAACAGTGTTAGAAGGAGACGAAGACACAGAAAATGATATTCTTTTAAAGACAGTAGAGCATATGTTGTGTTCTCCAACCTCGGATTGTGAGAAATTTGGAGATGGAATTACATCATTTGAGTTGGCTAATGTGTCGAATATGGAAATTCCTTGTGATTCCGGCTATGAAGACTTTACCAATCTGGTGATTAATATAGATAAGGCAGTTGGAGCTTATGTTATGACGGTTAAAGCGGGTTATGCTTCAGATACAGCAGAGCGACTGTCATTATGGGTGGATTTTAATGATAATGCACTATTTGAAGCATCAGAGATGCTATTAGATAATGAAGTTATTAAAGAAGGAGATACAGCGCAGGATTTCTTGATTACATTTGGAGAAAATGCTGTAGAAGGGACACATCTTTTGAGAATTCGTGCAGGAGATACTGAGACGAATGATGGAGGTAAGCTGAATGATGCATGTGATTCTATGCAGTTTGGAACTACACATGATTATTCTATAAAGATTGGAGAAAATACGGTGCCGACAACAGACTTAATTGCTGTTGATCAATCCAATGATAAATTCTTGATAACAATGAGTGACTCTTCGATTGAAGAAGAAGAATTACGAATCTATATTTTTACCATTTTAGGGCAAATAATTGCTTCTAATAAGGTCAGAAGAGATGCCAATGCACGCTTTTCATATGAAATAGATATGTCTTATCGCAGATCGGGAATTTATTTCGCTCGTTTAGGAAATGAAAAAGATGGTAAAGTAGTTAAGTTTGTTGTTCAATGATGAGATCTAATGTTCTCGTATTTTGATCTCATTAATCAAAACTGGGCGTGCATCAGCACATCTGCTTTTTCTTCGTAAACTACTGTATTTAACCCAAACTAGAGCGGGAGGATTTTTTTTGTAAAAATCATTCAGGTTTATAGGGTCTAACTGATCTTTAAATTCTTCGACAGTTAAGACATACGGACATTGTGCATTTTTGTTTGTAGTAATACTTCCCTTACTATATCCTTCTTTCTTCATCTGAGAAACTAAATTTTCTTTAGACATTGTAGCGCTAAGTTTGTTTTTATGTGTGTTCTTCCCTGTGGTACATCCGAGTATGATCATCAATAAAACAGAAATACATATATTTTTCATGTGAATTAGGTGTTAAGTACATACCGTCGTATAAAAATACATTATTTTTTATGGTTTTATGCTTGTAAGTCAGTGTTTATAAAGGGGGTAAATAAGTTGCTGATTATGGGGCGTGCAGAAAACCTTTGCAACAAACCTGCTTTTCTGAGGTATTTAGTATTGAAAAGCAATACCATATATGAAATATTATAGGGCCATTCTGAAATATTATTATGAGATTAATCTATTTAACCTTCTCTTTTGCTTGTTAAGCGGATACCTGTTTGGCGTTTTTTGGGCAATACTATTCTTTTTTACAATAGGGATTGTTATTGGATTGATCGGGTTTCAAATATTTAAAAAGCAGGAATATTATATGTATTATAATTTGGGGTTTACCAGAACAGATTTATTAAAAAAAGTACTTCTGCTACATGGATGTTTGCTTATTCCTTTTACTGGTATAACCGTAATTTTTATATAAGATGAATCAGGCATTGTTTATAGGAGGGATGCATAAATCGTTTAACAGAGTACCTATATTGGAAAATATCTCTTTATGGTGTTATTCTGGAGAGATTATTGGTTTATTTGGCAGAAATGGCTCCGGAAAATCTACGCTGCTTAAATGTATTTATGGAGTGATTAAAAAAGATGAAGGACAGGTGTTAATAGATGGTAAAAGAATGACCTTTCAAAAAATAATCAGAGAGAAAAAGATAGGGTACTTGCCGCAAAATTCTTTTTTACCAAAAGAAAAAAGTGTCAGGGATCTCATCCCTTTGTTTTTCCCGGAAGAAGCGAAGCAAGATGCAATATTTTATGCTCCAGGAGTACATAAACTCGAAAAAACGAGAGTAGGAAAATTATCCTTGGGGGCGCTACGATATCTGGAGGTTCTTTTTTTAATGAACTGCGATCATCCTTTTTTGATGCTGGATGAACCTTTTTCTATGATTCAGCCATTGTATAAGGAAAGAATAAAAGAATTGTTATTGTCCGCCAAGAAAGAAAAAGGAATCATTATTACCGATCATTATTATGAGGATGTATTAACAATATCAGATCGTAATATTTTGGTAAAAGATAGAAAATTGATCCCAATTAATTCAGCAGATGATTTGAAAATAGCAGGATATCTTCGGTAGTCAAATAAGACGTGATATTCGCAGGTTACTTCTTTGGAAATATAGTAGCTTTTAGAATATCTTAGCAATTAGGAATGTGGTATTAGATGTCTGTTAATTTTGGACTACAGTTTAATTTTGTTTAGGATAAAATAGTCACTCAATAGATATTCCAGTTGTTTATTTATAATGTAGATGCACTTAGTTTGTAGTGATAAAAAAGAAATCAATGAAGATCATATCGTATAATGTAAATGGAATTAGAGCTGCCCTCAAAAAAGGATTTATAGATTGGTTGCAACAGGCAAATCCGGATGTTATTTGTCTACAGGAAATCAAAGCGACAAAAGACCAGTTAGATTTGGAAGTTTTTAAAGAAGCAGGATACCCGTATACATATTGGTATAGCGCAGAGAAAAAAGGATATAGTGGAGTAGCGATTCTTTCAAAAACAGAACCCACTCATGTGGAGTATGGTACAGGCATCGATTATATGGATAGTGAAGGTCGTAATATACGGGCTGATTACGATGGAGTATCTGTGATGAGTTTGTACCTTCCCAGTGGGACGAATGTTGCCAGAATTGAACACAAACTAAAGTATATGGCAGATTTTCAGGAGTATATTAACTCCTTAAAAAAAGAGCTGCCGAATCTTGTTATTTGCGGAGATTACAATATTTGTCATCAGGCAATTGATATCCATGACCCGGTTAGAAATAAAAATGTCTCAGGTTTTTTGCCGGAAGAACGAGAGTGGATAGGTGCTTTTATAGACAGTGGGTTTATAGATTCATTTAGGTATTTTAATAATGAACCGCATCAATATTCATGGTGGAGCTATAGAGCAAATGCTCGAGCAAATAATAAGGGATGGCGTTTGGATTATGGGATGGTTTCAAAGCCTCTAGAAGAGAAACTCTCCAGAGCAGTTATTCTTTCGGAGGCAAAACACAGTGATCACTGCCCTATAGTAGTAGAATTATCAGTGTGATAAGAGGTGATTGAAAAAACAATAAAACAATAAAACAGAAGAATAATGATTAGAAGATGGCTGGTGATTACAATGATTGGCGCATTAGCGACATCGTGTGTCTCAACAAAAGTACATAGAGAACTGGAGAATAAATATGCGCGATTAAAGCGAGATCATAGAAAACTGAATGATAAATATGCATCCCTGACAGATGAGAATAACAGGGAGAAAGCAAATTTAGAAAAACTAAGAGGCGATTTTCGAAAATTACAAGAAGAAAGAGATGCATTACAACAACAATATGATAATGCTACAGCAAACTATAAGAAGCTGGAAGATTCTTTTGATGCACTAGGAAGGAATAGTTCTGAGGCGATGGCGGAAAACAGTAGGCAGCACAGAAAATTACTGAAGCAACTGGAGGAGAAAGAAAATGCATTGGCAAAAGAACGAACAAGATTAGAAAAGCTTCAAAAAGATTTGGCATTGAGGTCAAAAAGAGTGGATGAACTAGAAGGGTTAATTGCAGCAAAAGATGCCAAAATGCAGGCGTTAAAAGCATCTATTTCCAAAGCTTTGAGAAATTTTGAAGGAAAAGGACTTACAGTAGAAGAAAGAAATGGAAAAGTATATATCTCCATGGAGAACAAACTGTTGTTTGACTCAGGAAGCTGGGCAGTAGGAGGAAAAGGAAAACAGGCAGTGGATCAATTAGGAACTGTATTAGGGCAAAACCCTGATATAGCAGTACTGATTGAAGGACATACAGATAATGTTCCTTATACCGGAAATGGACAACTAAAAGGGAACTGGGATCTTTCTACTAAAAGAGCGACAGCAATTGTGAATATTTTATTGCAAAACAAAAAAATAGATCCACAGAACCTGACAGCAGCAGGAAGAGGAGAGTTCTCTCCTGTAAGTTCGAATACCAGCACAGATGGAAGAGCTAAAAACAGAAGAATAGAAGTAATATTGACACCTAAGCTGGATGAAATTTCTAAACTGTTGAACGATATTTAATACGATAATGATCATATAAAAAAACGCCTTGGAGAACCCAAGGCGTTTTTTTACGCTGTAAGTAGGAAGTTTATAAACTGTTAAGTATACTTTCTACTTCTTTAGAGTTATTTTCTTTCAGACTTTCCTTCACTCGCTGGAGTACAACCTGAAACTTTTCGATGACTTTTTCAGATTGCATTTTGTCTAATTTAATTTCTTTTCCTGTAGTAGTTACAAGTACATACTCATAGAATTCAATAGGAACGGACTTATCTCTCTTTTTTTGTAGGGATACAGTTCCGTTTTCTTTAACAATGGAAATAACATTTCCTTTTGCAATAACTTTGTCTGTTTCTTTTCCAACATCTGTAGCAACAGAATATACCTGATCAAATACCTCCATTAAGGTAGACCAGTTCTCTTGAGCTTGGGAAGTAAGTCCCAAAGTAAAAACAAAACAAAATAGAAAAATTTTCTTCATGATATTGAGGGTGTTATAAAATGATTAATAAAAACTACTACGATCAGTTTCACGCATTTCTAAACGGAACAAAGATCCTTTTATTGTTAATTATGTAGGTTAAACATGATGTAAAGTAGTTAATTTATTTAACAAAAACCAAAAAGTATGCCATGAATTGAAAAATATAATGAAAGGATTTTTTGTATTAAAAGATTTTCAGGATAATACAGTACTGGTACTATAGTTTTTCGTGATAAAAAGAGAAAGAGATCTTTCTCATGTTTTTATTTTTTACAAATGTATTAGGGTGGATTCGTTAATTTCTATGAATAATTAGCAACAAACATGAAACATAGATATAAAATACATTTAAAAAAAAGGAAAAAACAGATAAGATCTCTTTTTGATATTCTGGCTAATAAAATTTCATCGTATGATCATATAGAACTGTTTTGAGGGTTAAACGATAGTACATTTTTATTTGTGTGCTGGGTTTAGTTTTTTGTATAAATGCAGGAAAAGGGGGCGATTTGGGGTATCAATTAACAAAACATCGGTTGCTCGAGATTAGTTCTTTTTTTACCCTTTTCCTGCTGTCATAGATGAAAGGTGTTATAGTTTATTGTAATAATTTGTATTCGAATTCAGGGTAGCCTCTAAGCCCATCACTATTGGTTAAGGCTGTAAATCTTATTTTATAGATATTGCCATTAGCATCTTTAAGGATGTAATAACGATCTGAATGTGCCACTTTCTTAAAAACACTTCTCCAGCTACTTCCAATAGCTGTTTGGTCTTCGGAGAAAAGAGTATCCTCTACACTCGTTAATGTAAAGTCTTCATAAGGAATATCTTCCGTATTGACTCTATAGGCAGTGACACTTCCTTTTCTATTGTGAATGATAAAATCCGAAAACCCATAAGAACCATATCCGGTAATTGCATTGGTGAATACGGTAAATCCTACATCCCACTTAGATGCTTCCGGTTCTACAGGAACTACTGCATTCTTTTCAAAGCTAAAAAAGGTAAAGTTATAAGCTGCATTCTTGCTGATTCGGATTTGTTGATGAGTAGTGTCATTTAAGTTTGCGTATTGAAGAATATATTCATTCCCTTCTCTGGTAATTCTTATCTTTTTCCAGCCTCTTTTCCCTCCAGAGATACTTACGCTTCCAGGTTTAGGAGTTTCTGTGCTAACTTCGCTTCCTAAATTAAGAAGGTATACTTTATTTTCAGAAGGTGTAACAGAAATTTCTGCAATGGCAGTTTCTAGTATATTTCCGTTAGGAGCGTCAATATATGCAATATTATCTGCTCTGAAAGTCCCTACAGCAACTTCTGGTTGTATAGCAATGACAGAAGCTTCATTGACACTATCGATATCGTCAGTATCTAAGGCTTTTGTAGCCATATATAGAGCTCCGTTTATCGTAACTCTGAAGTGTGCTCCTCCGTAGAAACCTAAATCCCAGGAATCCCTTCTTGGAGTGGTGGCAATTCCGCTACTAAGATCAATAAAAGCTTGATTGGGTTGATTGGGCCCCCCAACATTAACTTGTATATTTCCTCCCAGAGAGGGAGATGTTCCTAGGGCATATTCAATATTCCCTTGTATATTAGATCCGTTATAACTGATGTTCGTGATATTAAGCTTGATATCCGTAGTTTCATCCATATAAGGACTCAATTTTTTGAAGACAATTTTACTGGCAGCTTCTCCAATAGTGATAGGTAATTTAATCTGATTGTTTACAGCTTCAGGAACCGTGGTGAAATCAATACCGTAACGTGCATTTTTGGCATCTATGGAAATAGTAAAACTACCGTTTTCTTCAGCTACCTCAGAATATACAAGTTTGATTTCTGTTTGATTGGGAATCTCCGAAAGATTTGAGGAGAGGTTTTTAAAAGCAACAACAAAAGGATCAGGAGTAAGAGTCTCATCATCACTACATGCCTGAAATAATAGTAGTGTTATTCCATAAAATAGAACAAAGGTTATTTTTTTTATGAGTTTCATCTGTTAGTTTTTTATGAGTTGTCAGATGCAATCAGTCATTCTTTTTATCATTGGTTATATCGAAATGATCGAATGCTTTTTGTCTTTTTATTAAAGGTTGATATCGTATGCTAGTTTTAAGAAATAAGATCTTCCATAAGCAATCGGAATGCTTGTAGGACGACCACTATGTGCTCCTCCGGAAAGCGCATTGGTATCTATAGATCTCACATCAAACAGATTGCGGATTCCGAATGTGGCATGTATTTTATTCGACAGAAAGGACTTTCTGATGGTCGTATTCATCCAGCTATAGGCATCAGTAGTTCCTTTTACAAATACTTGATTCCCTTCTTCGTTGGTTTCTTCACGAAATTGATGTTGCTGACCAATATGCTTGAAATAAACACCGAATACAGTTTTCCATTTAGGAACAGAATATTCCAGGTTTGCATTTAATTGCAGATTGTATAAGAAATCATCTTTGGAGTTTACTTTGCTGTCCAGTATCTTGGAAATTCCAAGAAGAGACCCTCCTACCTGAGCAGAGAAAGTTCCATATCTTAGGGTGTTTTCAGAAAATACACCAAAAGATTTATAACTGTCAATGTTGTTATATTGATATGCTAGAGGGGTTCTGTTTACAACAATTAGTTCTATTCTGTCTTTTAACCCCAGATATGAAGCACTTATTTTATTGCTCAATATTAATTTATCATTTGCTAACCAAGATTGTTTTTTAAGGTGTATAAAAGCAGATACTCCTTGTTCAGGATCTAGACCTGGGTTTCCTTGTATATTGTGATTGACATCTACAAAATATGTAAATAGTTCATTGTAATTAGGTGTTCTGTTAGCAGTACCAATAACAGTTCTTAGTTCTATGTTATTTTTGAATAGATACTTGGAGCTTAAAGATCCGGTATATTGATTTTCGAAAATGCTGCTAAAAGAAATACGTGCTCCCGGACGAATAGAGAATCGATCCGAAAGGTTGATTTCTGACGAGGCAAATATATCATAGTTATCTAAGCTTCTTTTTACTTCTTCTTGCCCTGGGGCAATTGTGATAGCAAATGGAGAACCATTTCCTTCCTCTAAAGTAAGTTCATATCCAGCTTGAAGCGAAAGGGTATTCGAACTTATAATGTTATTAAAGGTACCTCTGGAGAACAGTGCAGATCTTTTTAGGTATTCCTGACTATCTCTGTTTAGCTTTTGATCTTTTCTGATTCGATATGTATATCGTTCCAAGTCTTTTTGCTGTTGCTGGTACGAAACAGAGATGTTGTAATTGGCTTGACCGGAAATCGTTCCAAATCCATTGATGTGATGGTAGTATCTGTTATTTGTAAAGATCTCATCTAACCCTACAGGATCGATTGTTTGCGTTGCTGCATTAGGGTTAAGGTTTACCGTTTTATCAAATTTTTCAATTCGTTCATTAAAATAATTAAACTTATAGAAGAAACGATGGTTCTCTCTGCTTAGGTTGACTAGTAAATTTCCGTTATGTTGTTCTTTAGGGAGCCACTCATGCCCTCTCAATCCATCATCTTTATCGTAGTTTTTTCCTTGATGATCGTTCCAGAAACCTCCAAAATCGTTATGAGTATAAGAGGCATTCCAATAGATTTCATCTGTGAGATTATGACCGATTTTTATAGATTGAACATGTCGCCCTTTATCGAATAATTCATATTCTTCTCCGACAGTTTCTTCCTGAATATAAGCGTCAATTTCCCAGTTGTGTATGGATTGTTTTTTGGTAATAATATTTATAATTCCGGAAACAGCATTAGATCCGTATTGTACTCCCATGGATCCTTCGACAATTTCTACGCGCTCTATATCGTCTAGATTTATTAAGGTAAGATCGGTGTTGTTTCCTACTCCCTCTTCATTAATGACAGGAATATTGTCAATAAGGACTTTAAAATATTGCCCGTCCAGACCAAAAAGGCTTACTCCCGATTTTCCGGAAGATGTATTGGGGATGATATTTAGATTGAGGGTGGTATTTAATATGTCGGCAAGATTATTCCCCGCTTGATTTTCTATTTCGGATCGTGTAATTGTTTTTACTTCAAATACTGATTTTTTTGCTGATTGAGGGTTGTACTGACCTGTCACTACAACTTTGTCCAGACGTTCGATGTTTAAAGAATCTTGGGGTTTATTTTCCTGAGCAAACAAAGGAGCTGTAAGTACTCCCAGGCTCAAGAATAGATATGATTTTAAACGTGTCATTAGTTTTATTCTTTTTTTTATGATGCAAATATATATCTTATTTATATTAAGTCTAAATAAAATTAATGTTTTTAACGTATCGGATTTGTGGGAAAATTCCCTTCTCTTTTTTTGGCAGGGAAGTGGGTTTTTTGAAAAATGGTATATTTGTCGGTAAATAGAAAATCTTTTCTAGTTACCTGTTCTGGAAGAATGAAATTTCTTTGTACTCCATAGTTTTTGAATTAATGTTTAATTTTTAAAACTATTTTATGATGAATTGGAAGATTCAAAAACTATTGAATGGAGAAACGATTATCTCCAAAGAACCAGGAAATTCTATGTTACCTATTTTGAAATCTAAGCAAGCTGTTGTCTTGGTACCTGCTGACTGGATGGATTGCGAACCAGGAGATATTGTTTTTTGCAAGGTAAGAGGTGCTTGTTTTACGCACCTGGTAAAGGCAAAGAATATAAAAAGAGGCGTTTTGATAGGTAATAATAAAGGACATCTTAATGGATGGACGAAGAATGTATATGGAAAAGTGGTCGAGATTTTACCACTTTCATAAAAGTAGCGCGGATAGCGCTTTTTTTATTTCACAGAGTTAATAAATTTCATTCATCAATAGCATTATAGATGGAGAGGTGTAAAGAAGATATAAACTAAAAAAGAACTTCGTCAGAAGTTCTTTTTATAGGTATTAAGAATAGCTTGGTTTATAAGAGTTCTTATTTACTATTAGGGTTGAACCATTCTCCGTTTTTATTAGCGTATACTGTTTTTGTTTCTTCGCCTATCACTAGAACTAATTTGAAGTTTCCTTCTTCATCCTGGAAGGCTTCTTTTATTGTAGCTCCTTCAAAATCTTTTTCTACCGCAGCTTTTACTACATTAGAAACCTGATCAGTTGCTACTTTTGTATACTTTTCCTGAGCTACCTCTATTACTGCTTCTTCTATAGCAGGTGCAGTCTGAGATCCCTGAGCTATGATTGTTGAAGAGAAAGAAACAACAAATACCGCGATTAAAATGCTTAGCTTTTTCATAAGTCTTGAAATTTTTAATTATTAGGTTAATTCGCTTATATCAGAGAAAGAACTGTTCCAAAAGGAAGAATAAAGTAGTCGCAATACTCATCTTTCTGTTTTTCAGTTAATTAGTGTTTTTTGGATTTTTTAATGAATTAAAATTTATTGTGGAAAGAATCATGTAGTTGTGGAATTTCTTCCCAAAAAAGCAATCAACTGCCTTGGAGTAGTGCTACAAAGTATTCAAGGGAAACTACTATAAATTTTTCGGTACAAGTGTCGAAGTTTTTAAATCTCACTAAGTGCATAAAAAGGGGATTTTTTTATAGGTACCCCCTAAAAGAGATTATGTATTTTTGGGAAGACAAAATTGATATGATTACTTAATTCTATAGAGATGAGATATACAAAATTGCCGAATACAGATATTAAGGTGAGTAAAATTTGCTTAGGTTCGATGACCTGGGGGGAGCAAAACACAGAAAAAGAAGGGCATGAACAATTGGATTATGCCATGAGTCAAGGGGTGAATTTTATTGATACCGCAGAATTGTACTCCATTCCTTCCAGAAAAGAAACACAAGGGAGTACGGAAAAAATTATTGGTTCATGGTTGCAAAAGAACAAGAATAGAGATCAGCTGATAATTGCTTCTAAAATTGTTGGTCCTGCAGAGTTTACAGCACATATAAGAGAAGGTAAGTTTGTGAAATCTGAGTTTGAAGACGCTATACATAAAAGTTTAGAAAGGTTGCAGACAGACTATATAGACTTATACCAATTGCATTGGCCGGAAAGAAATACGAATTTTTTTGGCAAATTAGGATATAGTCATTACGAAAAAGAGCTTTGGGAAGATAATTTCGCGGCAGTATTACAAAGTTTGGAAGGATTTATACAGTCTGGTAAGATAAGGCATATAGGATTGTCTAATGAGACACCTTATGGGGTGATGCGTTATATTGAAGAAGCCCGAAAAGGTGCTCCGAAAATGATTACGGTTCAAAACCCATACAGTTTGTTAAATAGAAAAGATGAAATAGGGTTGACAGAGGTGTTGCATAGAGAAAATGTAGGACATTTGCCATACTCTCCTTTAGGCTTTGGACAATTGACCGGAAAGTATTTAGATGCCACTCCTGAAAATGCAAGAGTTACATTGTTTCCTCAATATTCCAGATATCATAATGAGAATTCATTTAAGGCGACGCGTGCCTATAATAAGATCGCCAAAAAATATGGGATTAGTCTTACGCAGATGTCTTTGGCATTTGTTACAGATCGACCTTTTGTAACAAGTAATATTATCGGGGCAACATCTGTAGCACAATTAAAAGAAAATATTGATAGTATTAATCTAACATTGTCGAAAGAAATTCTAAAAGAAATTAATGCAGTACATGCGGATAATCCTAACCCAGCTCCTTAAAAATATCTTTTTTGAAGGAGGTATAATGTTGGAATTGAACGAGAAAATATGTTTGTTTATAAATAGACAAGGTTGTTTACTGAAAAGACTGCAAAAAGAGAGAAGATTGTAATAAAAGAAATTTGAAGGACTGTATATTTCGTTTGAAAATTTTAAAAATCAATCGAATATTATGAGAAAACAGTTACTGATTAAGATGTTTTTATTTGTTTTTGCAGGAGTTTTATTCTCGTGTTCTGAAGATGGGGCAGATGGAAAAAACGGTAAGGATGGTATAGACGGTATAGACGGCAAGGATGGAAAAGATGGAAAAGATGGTGAGGATGGAGAAGATGGGGGCTCCTCTACCTATATTGTGCTAAGCGGAGATATTACAGATGATGCTGCGGCAAAAAAACTGGAAGATATTAATGAATATACGGAAGTAATATTAATAAAAAACACCAGTAATCTAACCAGATTGCACATTACAAAAGCAGTTGACTTAGTTCGTCTGGAAATTAACAATAATGAGAAGTTGACCTCTATTGAGATAGAAGGCTTAGAAGAGGTATACGACTATGTGAAAATAAACAAAAACCCATTGTTAGAGCAGGTTAATATGGCGTCTTTATCGTCGGTAGAAAATTTTCTTTTTACGAACAACAAGAAGATAACGGCACTCTCTTTAAACTTAGAAGAAGCATTTGGAACAGTGTACATCGATAATAATGAAAAACTGGAAAGTGCTTCTTTTCCTCGTTTAAAAGGGAACCTGGAAACCAGCATAAGCATTAGTGATAATATGGCGTTAATAGCTATGGAGTTTCCGGAACTTTCTCGAGCGAACTCGATAAGATGTTATGATAATGTTGCGATAGAGCAATTAGATTTTCCAGCGTTGATAACTCTAGAAGATGGGATTCATATTAGTAATCATCAAAGCCTTTTAGGGGTTTCTTTTCCTGTGTTAGAGACTGCTAAGGATTCTTATATTTCCAGAAATAATAATCTAACAGATATAGATTTTTCAAAGCTTCAAACGATAGAACGTTTTGATTTGCAGTATAGTTGGGAAGATGGGGTGATATATGATGTTAATAGTTTAAAATTATCATCGTTAATAGATTTTAAATATATCGATATTTCGTCTAGAGCTAGAGTAAACACTGCAGATATAGATGCTCTTTTTGCGCATTTACTAACAGTTGCTCCTATTATTACAGGAAAATCGATTTCTTTAGCGGGGACTCCTTCTGCACAGGGAGATGTTGATATTCAGTCTTTTATAGATAATGGAAATACTGTCAATATATATAACCCATAAATACGAAAGAAAAGAAGAGATGCTTTTAGGTATCTCTTTTCTTTTTTTATTATCCAAAAAGATAGGCGGCTATATCTTCGATTTTGGCCACTAACTGAATTTCTATTTGGGTATTTTTTAGGGAAATTTTATTGTATTTTGAAACAAAAATGGTAGAAAACCCTAATTTTTCTGCTTCCTGAATACGTTGTTCTACTTTGCTCACAGGTCGAATTTCTCCCGCTAACCCAATTTCAGCAGCAAAACAGTATTCCTTGGGAACAGGAATGTCTTCGTTAGAAGAGAGAATGGCTGCTACAACGGCTAAGTCAATGGCTGGATCGTCCACAGAGATTCCTCCGGTGATATTGAGGAAAACATCTTTGGCTCCAAGCCTGAAACCAGCACGTTTTTCTAGTACTGCCAGGATCATATTTAATCGTTTTACATTATAGCCTGTACTGCTTCGCTGCGGGGTTCCGTATACTGCTGTACTAACAAGTGCCTGTATTTCGATTAATAGGGGACGCATTCCTTCTATTGTGGCAGCAATGGCAGTACCACTTAAGGCTTCTTCTTTTTTGGAGATTAATATTTCGCTAGGGTTTGTTACTTCCCTTAATCCATTTCCGAGCATTTCATAAATACCTAGTTCAGAGGTAGACCCAAATCTGTTTTTTAAAGATCTCAGAATCCGATATACATGATTTCTGTCACCCTCGAATTGAAGGACTGTATCTACCATGTGCTCTAATATTTTAGGTCCTGCGATATGTCCATCTTTGGTGATATGTCCAATAAGGATGACGGGAGTTGCGGTTTCTTTGGCGAATTTGATAAGCTCTGTAGTACATTCTCGTATTTGAGAAATACTACCTGGACTACTTTCTATGTAATCACTGTGAAGTGTTTGTATTGAGTCAATAATCAGGATATCGGGGTTAATTGCTTCTACCTGTCTAAAAATTTGCTGTGTTTTTGTTTCCGTGAGAACCAGGCAATTATCAGTTTTGGCAGTAATACGCTCTGCCCTCATTTTGATCTGTTTCTGACTCTCTTCTCCGGATACATATAATGTTTTGAAAGGAAGCCTGAGGCTGATCTGTAATAATAAGGTGCTTTTTCCTATTCCAGGTTCTCCTCCTAATAGCGTTAAAGACCCGGGAACAAGTCCGCCTCCTAAAACTCTGTTTAACTCAGCATCATTCGTATTGTATCTCGCATCATGAGAAGTATCGATCTCTGAAATCTTTAATGGTTTGGAAGAACGTTTTGTTTTTTTTGCATTTTCAGGGGTTTTCCAGTCATTTTTTTCTGCTTTCTGTACCAGCTCTTCTGCGATAGTATTCCATTCTTTGCAAGAAGAACATTGTCCTTGCCATTTGGAGTATTGAGTTCCGCAATTTTGACAAAAAAAAGTTGTTTTAGTCTTAGCCATAAAAGAATTCTGTTGTGGGTAAAAATACTACTATTTCTTTTTGATACGGTGTTTCCAAATAAAAAGGCTCTATAATTTAGAGCCTTTCTTTAAACTTATCTTGATTTGGTTACCAACCAAAATCTTCCTTAATTTTATTTACTTTTTCCAGCATAAAGTCTTTTGTCAAAAACGCGACTTCACTTTGTAGGAAACCATTTTCGTATGCTCTCATCGCTTTTTTGGGTTCCCCTATTTGTTCGTAATACATCCCTAAATAGTAATTGCCAAGCATAGTATCAGGGTGTTCTTTTCTGGCAAGTTTTCCTAAAGGTTCTAGCTCTTCCCAGTTTTTATTTTTCTCTATAGCTGTTGAGATAGCAATAAAATCATTGATCCGTATTTTTCTTTTGATACCATATAATTCTTCTGTTGTCTTGTATAGATCAGTAAGATATTCATAAGCGGATGTTTCCAGATGTAGAATAACCTCTTTGTATTTCTTTTTGCTGATTGGGCGATACATTTCAAAGATAACTTCTAATGCTCTGGGAATTGCTTTTCCTACCAGTGTGTAGTGAGTGGATTCTTCAAAATTGTCAAAGAAATATTTTACATTGTCATTATCGATTTCTTTGATTTTTTCATCTAAGCCGACAACATTGTTTCTTATTTTTTCTACATCCTGTGTTCCGGTTGCCATATAGAACCAGGTATCTGATGTTCTATTAGACAAGGCAGCTATGATGCGGTCTTTCATGTTAGGTGCCAAATCTGGGCTTAAGTTAATGTATCCGTGGAAGATGGGGTTTTCTTTAAAAAGAAAATAATTGATGAAGTTGGCAGTATGGTCATGCCCAACGATGATTTTTAATTGTGCTGTTCTATATGTTTGATCCAAATAAGGTAATAACTCCTGACCAATAAATTCATAAAACTCGGCGCCTTTGTTTACAGGAAGGAAATCAGCTAAGTCATATCGGGAGTCTTCTTGTCTTGTTTTGTCTTGGTTTATTCCTACTACAATTGATTCAGGCATGTCCTCCCAATAAGAGAAGTAGTCAACATTTCCTACTACAGGCTCAAATAAATAATCACCATCTAATACAATAATAAGCGGATAGATTTTATCTTCGTTCTTTTTATAATTTCTGGGTAGTTGGATTTTTAATTCCCGGGTTTGATCTAATTTTATAGATTTAAACTTTTCATAGATTACCTGGCCATATGAGCTGGCTGTGATAATGAATGCTAGAAGTAGGATAATACTTTTTTTCATGAGTAGACAATTAAGGTTAAGCACGGAGCAAGATAAGAAATTATTTCCCTCGGTTTAATATCGGAAGAAATAAAAAAGATAACGCTCCGGTAATAATATTTATTGCAGTTTGCGATCCCCATAAAATCCACCCAAAAGCTTCGCCAGCAGGTTTATCTACATTAAAAAGCAATAGTACAGAGGATATTGCCAGGGGAAAAGCTCCAATACCTCCATTGGTCGTGGACATTGCTAGAGACCCGGCAACAAAAGTGACCAAAATAGGTCCCAGGGATAAAGAAGCAGTCTCAGGAATTGTGTTTTTTATGACAAAAAACATAGAAACATATAAGACCCATATCAAGAGTGTATGGAAGATAAAAGCAGGTTTTTTTTTGATTTTTGAGATGCTTTTGACACCTTCCATAATACCATTGCCAAAATCTCGTATTTTGATAATCAATTTATTTTCAGACTTTCTGACTAGTCTTAAAAAAATAATCCCGGATAAGATTAGTGCTAATAAGATACCAAGTGTAATAAATGGATTGCTTATTTTGTTGCTTAAAAAATGGACTAAATATGTTGATTGATAAAAGAATGCAATACATATAATTAAAATAAGCATTAGTAAATCAATAACACGTTCAGAAATAATGGTTCCAAAAGCTTTTTTGAAAGGAATGTTTTCGTAAGAAGAAATAATACCTCCTCTTAAGAATTCTCCGGATCTGGGGATTCCCAGATTCGATAAATACCCCGCCATTACCGCCATGAAACTATTGGCTAGTTTTGGGGAATACCCAAGAGGTTCTAGTAAAAATTTCCAGCGATATGCTCTGGATAGGTGAGAGATAATTCCGAAAAACACCGATATAGCAATCCATTTCGGATTTGCTTCAGTAATGTATTGTAGGGTTTTTTGTCTTTCTTCAGGAGAAAGAGAAGAAATAGAATACCAAATTAAAAAAACTCCCAAACCAAGAGGGAGTATGATTTTTAAAAGCTTACTAAGATTTGGCTTCACTATTTATTTTAATAAATTGTTTTCTTCGTTAGGGAATACTAAAGAAGGTTTAAACTTTTTGGCTTCTTCAATATCCATCATGGCATAAGTGATAAGGATTAATACATCTCCCTTGGCAACTTTTCTGGCAGCTGCTCCGTTTAATGTGATTTCTCCACTGTTTCTTGGACCAGGAATAGCATAAGTCTCTAAACGTTCTCCATTGTTGTTGTTTACAATTTGAACTTTTTCTCCTTCTACAATATTCGCAGCATCCATAAGATCTTGATCTATGGTAATACTACCGATATAATTGAGATCCGCTCCGGTAACTTTGACTCTGTGTATTTTTGATTTTACAACGTGTACATACATGTTACAAAGGTAATTTTTTTAATTAAGGGCTATGTTGTCTATAAGTCGTACTTCTCCTGCAAAAGCAGCAATAAAAGCGCGATATTTTGTGTCAGGTTCAATTTTATGTGCCGATTTTAAGTCTTCGACAGAAGCTATCTCGAAATATTCAAGAGATAAAGTATCATTTTTTTCAAATTGTTGTGACACCCATTCTCTTAATGTTATAACATTTTTTATGCCAAAGTCCTTTTTGACAGCCTGAAGTGTGTCGTAAATGAAGGGGGATTCTTTCAACTGTTTTTCCGTAAGTCTTTTGTTTCTTGAGCTTAAGGCAAGTCCGGATGTTTCTCTGTAAATCGGACATCCGATAATATTTACTGACAAATTTTCTATAGCGACGAGCTTTTTTACAATTTGCAGTTGCTGAAAGTCCTTTTCGCCAAAATAAGCATTTGTAGGATTAACGATTGAGAAAAAATGTTTTAAAACAGTTCCTACTCCATTGAAATGATCTAGCCTGTATTTACCTTCCATTTCGTTTTCTAGTCCTCCAAAATCATATTTTGTAGAAATCATAGTATTTCCATAAACCTCTTTCGCTGTTGGAGAAAAAATAATTATGTCAGAAGATACTTCCGATAATAATGCAATATCTGACTGTAAAGTACGAGGATAGAGAGCCAGATCTTCGGAATTGTTAAACTGAGTTGGATTTACAAAAATACTAACAATAACCGTGTCGTTTTCTTCTAAGGCTCTCTTAACCAGTGCTATGTGTCCTTGGTGGAGTGCGCCCATAGTTGGAACAAAACCGATTGTTTTTTGATTCGTATGTAAAATTGCAACATCGGATTCTATATCCCGTCTTTTTACATGTACTTGCATTTGTCTGAATGTTAAAGGCGTGCAAAAATAAGATATTACTAGCAGACTGCATAAATTTTCGTAATTTTGCCAAAAATTTATTCTAGAGGGACAAGAAAATTATCGATTATATGAAAGATAAGAGGATATTGTATGTATCATCAGAAGTAATACCTTACTTACCAGAAACAGAAATCTCATCCATGTCTTTTGAGGCGCCAAGAATGGTAAATAGCAAAGGAGGGCAAACAAGAATCTTTATGCCCCGCTACGGGAACATAAATGAGAGAAGACATCAATTGCATGAAGTGATCCGTTTGTCTGGTATGAATTTAGTAATTAATGATTTAGATATGCCTCTTATTATAAAAGTTGCTTCCATTCCCAAAGAGAGAATGCAGGTGTACTTTATAGATAATGAGGAGTATTTCAAAAGGAAAGCTACATTGACAGATGAAGACGGGAATCTTTTCCCTGATAATGATGAACGTGCTATCTTTTTTGCTAAAGGGGTTATCGAGACAGTCAAGAAACTGAACTGGTCTCCTGATATCATACATGTGCACGGTTGGTTAGCTTCTCTATTGCCGCTATATCTTAGACATTACTACGCAAATGAGCCTTTGTTTACGGAAAGTAAAATTGTAACTTCTGTATATGGTCATGGCTATGAAGGAGCATTAGACAAGAATATGCAGGAAAAAGTAAAGTTTGATGGAATTCCTGAAGAAAAAATCAGTGTGCTGGAAAACCCAACGTACGATAACTTGATGAAAGTTGCGGTGGATAATTCAGATGCAGTGGTTGTAGGATCGGAAGAAATTTCAGAAGAACTAGTGAAGCATTTAGAAACGATTGATCAACCTGTATTAGATTACAAAAGACCGGAAGAGTTTGCTACAGCTTATGAAAGCTTTTATCAAACAGAGGTTTTTGTGTAAGGAACTTTGTTTAAATTATGAATTGGAATAACAGTTTTAAGAAACTAACAACTTTTGTAGTTGTTTTAAGTAGTGTACTTGTATCTTGTGATGACGAATTTAGTACTGTAGGAAGCAATATTATTGGAGATGTCAATTTTAATGATAGTTCCTATACGGCAATTCCGAAGGCATACTCAAAACGTTTTGAAAGAGTGCAGGTCAATAATTTACCTAATAACTTATTAGGAGTTTATGAAGATACATATGGTACATCTACCTATACTGTTTTATCCCAAATGCAACTGGGGACACAGAATCCGACCTTTGGAACAAATGCGGAATTAGATAGTGTCGTATTAACAATTCCATATTTTAGTACAGAAACAGAAAGCACCACCAATGATGAGGGAGAAGTGGAAAAAAAATATCGCTTAGATTCTCTATACGGTACAGATCCTGTAAAGTTATCGGTGTATCAATCTAATTATTTTTTAAGTTCTTTCGAGACAAATGGTTCTCCGGATGACCGAAAGGTGTATTATGCAGATGATATAAAAGCAAATAAGACGTTAATTGAAGGGACTTTATTAGCAGAGCAAGCAGTGTTTTATCCACAAAAAGATGAAGTGATCTTGCGAGTGAAAGATGGAGACGATGAAGGAGATGAATTAGATGTGGTTAGGCAAGCACCAAGACTGAGATTAAAGTTGTCTAAAGAGTATTTTAAAACATTAATCCTGGATAAAGAAGGGATGCCGGAACTCAGTAATTCGAATAATTTTAATAATTATTTTAGAGGAGTTTATTTCAAGGTAGCACCGATTAATGGCAAAGGTTCATTGCTTCAATTTAATATTAATCAGGCAGATATCACATTGTATTATACATACGACAAGGAGCAGACTACTAACGGAGAAACGACAACAGTACAAGAAGATAAAGAGTTTAAGCTTAATTTTGGTAATAGCGGAATAATACTTAATGGAATAGAGAATGATTTTACTGAAGGGATATTGGTTGGAGAAAGTGTTGTAGACGGTCTTATTGATGGAGAGGATAATTTATTCCTAAAAGGGGGGCAAGGATCTTATGGGATTCTGGAGTTCTTTACGGGGATTGCTAAAGATGCAGAAGGGAATGAGATTACAAACGGAGAAGGAGAGCCTATGACAGAGTTAGAGTATCTCAAGGAGCAGGAGTGGTTGATTAATGAAGCGAATATTAAGTTGTATATTAATCAAGATAAGATAAACTCTGGAGAAGCAGAGCCGGAACGGGTATTTGTGTTTGATGCTGATACAGGAGCAGTTCTGGTTGATTATATTGCCGACAGAACCAATAATGATAATAATCCGGTAAACTCAAGGATTAGTCATTTGGGAAGAATTACCAGAGATACTGACGATAAAGGAGAATACTATAAAATAAGAATAACACAACATATTATCAATCTCTTAAATGGAGATACAGAAAACATTAAGTTAGGAATATCTGTGTCACAAAATGTGAATGAACGTTCAATACGAGACGCTTCTGTTACCCCTACATCCCCAGAAGATCAAAAAGATATTGTACCGTCGTCATCACTGATTTCTCACGAAGGAACAGTGTTGTACGGATATGGAGAAAATGTGCCAGATGATAAACAATTAAAACTGGAAATTTTTTATACAGCAGCAAAAACGAACTAATCAAATATAACTTAAAACTATGTGTGGAATTGTAGGGTATATTGGATACCGTGATGCGTATCCAATAGTATTAAAGGGCTTAAAGCGATTAGAATATCGCGGTTATGACTCTGCAGGAATTGCACTTTATGATGGGGAAGACATTCGATTGTCTAAAACCAAAGGTAAAGTTGCTGATCTAGAAGAAAAACTAGAGAAAGAAATATCAACTTCAGGAAGTATAGGGCTTGGTCATACACGATGGGCTACTCATGGAGTTCCTAATGATGTTAACTCACACCCTCATTATTCTAATTCTGGTGATCTGGTAATCATCCATAATGGAATAATAGAGAATTATGAGTCGCTTAGGAAGGAGCTGATAAATAGAGGGTATTCATTTACTTCAGATACGGATACAGAGGTATTGGTGAACCTGATAGAAGATGTAAAGAAAAATGAAGATGTTAAGCTTGGAAAAGCAGTTCAGATAGCTTTGAATCAGACAGTAGGAGCGTATGCAATTGCTGTTTTTGATAAGAAGAAACCAAACGAAATTGTAGTGGCTCGATTAGGAAGCCCTCTGGCAATAGGTGTCGGAGAAGGAGAATTTTTTATCGCTTCAGATGCTTCTCCATTTATTGAGTATACGAACAATGCTATTTATCTGGAAGATGGAGAAATGGCGGTGGTAAATAAGAAGAAGGATATTAAAATCAGAAAGATTAATGATGATAGTATCGTAGCTCCTTATTTACAGGAATTAAAAATAAACCTTGAGCAGATAGAAAAAGGAGGTTATGACCATTTTATGCTTAAGGAAATTTACGAGCAGCCTAATGCAATATTAGATACCTATAGAGGTAGGATGAGAGTTGCAGAAGGAATCATAAAAATGGCAGGGATTGATGATAATCTGGCTAAATTATTAAATGCAAAACGAATTATCATTGTTGCTTGTGGTACTTCCTGGCATGCCGGTTTGGTGGCAGAATATATTTTTGAAGAGCTCGTTCGTATTCCTGTAGAAGTAGAATATGCATCTGAGTTTAGGTATAGAAACCCTGTTATTCATCAGGATGATGTGGTGATTGCTATTTCTCAAAGTGGAGAAACGGCAGATACCATGGCGGCAATAAAATTAGCAAAGGAAAGAGGAGCATTCGTATTTGGAGTGTGTAATGTAGTAGGATCTTCTATTTCTAGAGAGACTCATGCAGGAGCTTATACACATGCAGGACCTGAGATAGGAGTTGCTTCTACCAAAGCATTTACTACTCAGATTACAGTGTTGTCTCTTATTGCGCTTAAATTAGCAGAGAGAAAAGGAACAATTTCTAATGGGGATTTCCATTTCTATCTTCAGGAATTAGAACGTATCCCTGAAAAAGTAGAAGAATCCTTAAAGTCTAATGAGCATATTAAGTTTATAGCTGATACATATAAAGAAGCGAAAAACTGCTTGTATCTGGGAAGAGGATATAATTTCCCGGTTGCATTAGAAGGAGCACTCAAATTAAAAGAAATCTCTTATATACATGCAGAAGGGTATCCTGCAGCAGAAATGAAGCACGGACCAATTGCTCTTATAGATGAGCATATGCCAGTAGTGGTAATTGCTACCCGAAAAGGACATTACGATAAAGTCGTAAGTAATATTCAGGAAATCAAATCCAGAAAAGGGAAGATTATAGCCATTGTTACCAAAGGAGATGATACGGTGAGTAATCTTGCGGATCACGTTATAGAGGTGCCGGAAACAGAAGAGTTTTTAACTCCGTTGTTGACGACCATACCGCTACAGTTATTATCGTATCACATAGCGGTAATGTTAGGGAAAAATGTTGATCAACCGAGAAACCTGGCGAAGTCAGTAACAGTAGAATAATAACATTTTTTATTATAAAAATAAGAACCTGTGATTAATTTTTAGTCACAGGTTTTTTTGTAAGAAAACACGTAGTTGAGGGGTGAGAGCCATATTTTTAGAATGCTTTTTAGAAAGGATATAAAAAACAAAATAAAAGAGGTTATTTTATCATTTTAAAAAACTATATTTGCACCCTGAAAACGACTTGTACTTAATTTAATAACATGAAAGTCGTTTTTTAAGTAGAAAAATACTAAACATTAAATAGTTATATAATGTCTCAAGTTACGGGTAAAGTATCACAAATTGTAGGTCCGGTAATCGATGTAGAATTCGCTGCCGGTACTGAATTACCAAAAATTTACGATTCGTTAGAAATAAATAAGACTGATGGAAGCAAGCTGGTATTAGAAATCCAGTCTCATATTGGAGAAGATACTGTGCGTACCATTGCGATGGATTCCAGTGATGGATTAAGTAGAGGAATGGAAGTGGTTGCGACAGGAGCACCGATCCAAATGCCAATAGGAGGAGATGTATATGGACGTTTATTTAATGTAATTGGAGATGCAATCGATGGATTAGGAGATTTGCCTAAAGAAGGAGAAAGCGGATTGCCTATTCACCGAGCTGCGCCAAAATTTGAAGATTTATCAACTTCTACAGAAGTTTTATTTACAGGGATCAAAGTAATCGACCTTATCGAGCCTTATGCAAAAGGAGGTAAGATTGGATTATTTGGAGGTGCCGGAGTAGGAAAAACAGTATTGATTCAGGAGTTGATTAACAATATTGCAAAAGGACACGGAGGACTTTCTGTATTCGCAGGAGTAGGAGAAAGAACTCGTGAAGGAAATGACCTTCTTCGTGAGATGTTAGAATCAGGAATTATCAAATACGGTGATGACTTCTTACACTCTATGGAAGAAGGAGGATGGGATTTGTCCAAAGTAGATAAAGAAGCGATGAAAGATTCTAAAGCTACTTTCGTATTCGGACAGATGAACGAACCACCAGGAGCTCGTGCTCGTGTTGCACTTTCAGGTCTTACTATTGCAGAATATTTCCGTGATGGAGCAGGAGACGGACAAGGAAAAGACGTACTTTTCTTCGTAGATAACATCTTCCGTTTTACACAAGCAGGTTCTGAGGTGTCAGCTCTATTAGGACGTATGCCTTCTGCGGTAGGATATCAGCCAACATTAGCTACTGAGATGGGGGCGATGCAGGAGCGTATTACTTCTACTAAGAAAGGGTCTATTACATCTGTACAGGCAGTATATGTACCTGCGGATGACTTGACGGATCCAGCACCGGCAACAACCTTTGCTCACCTGGATGCGACAACTGTATTGTCTCGTAAGATTGCTGAGCTTGGTATTTACCCAGCGGTAGATCCGTTAGATTCTACATCAAGGATTCTTACAGCAGACATTTTAGGAGATGATCACTATAATTGTGCGCAGCGTGTAAAAGAGTTGTTACAACGTTATAAAGAATTACAGGATATTATTGCCATCCTTGGAATGGAAGAACTTTCTGAAGAAGATAAATTAGCAGTAGCACGTGCAAGACGTGTACAACGTTTCTTATCTCAACCTTTCCATGTAGCAGAGCAGTTTACAGGAATTCCTGGAGTATTGGTAGATATTAAAGAAACCATTAAAGGATTTAATATGATCATGGATGGTGAACTAGATCACTTACCTGAAGCAGCATTTAACCTGAAAGGTTCTATCGAAGAAGCTATAGAAGCTGGAGAAAAAATGTTAGCAGAAGCTTAATACCATTTATATATGTATTTAGAAATTGTAAGCCCGGAAGCTGTATTATTCTCATCAGAAGTTGATTCTGTTGTAGTGCCTGGTCTAAATGGAGAATTTCAAATGTTGAGTAATCACGCACCTGTTGTTTCTATTTTAGTCGAAGGAACAGTACAGATTCATACTCATACAAAGCAACATTTAGAATTAAGTGAGCTTTCAGGGAAATTAGTTCCTCATGCAGATGATGATAAGATTTTAACTTTAGCAATCAAATCTGGAACACTAGAAATGAAAGATAATAAAGTAATTGTTTTAGCAGATTAAGCTAATAATTCTTTATCTATAGATATAAAAAGCCTCAAAGCGGTATGCCGCTTTGAGGCTTTTCTTTTATATGTATACTGGTATCTTTTCTAAAAATATAGAAGCATCCAAATATAGAGATGAAGGCTGTTAATATAGAGAATAATGTGCCTATGGATACACTTTTTGCCGTGTCTAATGAAAGGATAACTGAGGCTTGATAAAATATAAGTTCTCTAACACCTATTCCCGAAAAAGAAAAGACAGAAAGGATCGAAGAAACTAAAAAAATAAGAATGTAATGAATATAATTGTCGGGGATGGACATGCTTTTGGCAATAAAATAAATGCTTAAGCACTGAAATAGCTGAACAAAAACAGAAAACAACAGTGTTTTTGTATAGTAGCTTTTAAACGATGGGAACAAGTAATATGTGAGCAGGTATCCAGCGGATATCATTAATGGAAGACAGCCTATAGTAAGTCCTTTTAACAAGAAGCTGGAGCTCTTAAAAACAGGAGTGAAAACAGATATTATTACAATTAAGATAAGAAGACCTCCTAAACCGATACAACGATCAAAAAGAATGCATGAAGTAACTTTTTTTACTGACCATTGTAGTTTTTTTTGTAGTAAATATACTTTATAAGCATCTCCTCCAATCCCTCCTGGAATAAAGAAGTTATAAAACATACCGACGAGATATAACTGATAATTACTTTTAGGAGATAAATAGAAAGAAATTGATTTAAAAATTTCTAGTAACCTGTTTGCAGAAATCCATTGGGAAATAATAAAGCTCAGCAACCCAATCAACAAAAAGGAAAGATTTGATTTTCTAAGGATTTCTATTGTTTCGTAAAAAGAGATCTTAGAAAAAACAAAGTATAGGAATACAATAGTGATAACTAGTTTAAGAAACGTGTAAGCTAGGTTCTTTTGTTTTTTCAAATGTGATTGTTTTTCTTATTTTATAAGGTGTTTTTTCTTGAGATTCATAGTATGTTCTCATAAGAAGATCCGTGACAATACCAATGGTAAAAAATTGAATTCCCACGAGAATTAATAATGTTCCCAAAAGTAATAAAGGTCTGTTTCCTATATCACTCCCCAATAGTTTAATCAGAAGGAGGTATACGTTAATGAAGAGTCCTGAACAGAATAATATCATACCTATATTCCCGAATAGATACAATGGTTTTTGAAGGTATTTTTTTTGAAAAATAATAAGCAATAAGTCATTGATAACTTTAAAAGTCCTTCCTAAACCATATTTTGATGCTCCATATTTTCTGGCATGATGCTTTACAGGAACTTCTGTTATTCGGGCGCCATCCATATGTGCATTTAAGGCAATAAACCTGTGAAGTTCCCCATATAAAGGAATACTTTTAGCAGTTTCAGCAGTCATAACCTTTAGTGCACAACCGGCATCTGTAATATGAAGATTTGTACTTTTTCGTATAATATAATTAGCAATCTTAGAAGGGAGTGTTCGGATAAAGGTATCTTTTCTTTTTTGTCTGATTCCTGTAACTAAATCCCACTGCTCGTGAATGGCAATATTGAGCATCATTTTAATGTCAGAAGGATCATTTTGTAAATCTCCGTCTAGGGTAATAATATAACTGCCTTTAGCTTGTGCAATTCCAGCTGCTAAAGCAGAACTCTGACCGTAATTTCTTTTTAATTCAATGAGGACAATGTCAGGGTTATTCAGTAGTATAATTTCTTTTTTGGTATTGTCAGTGGAGCCATCATCTATAAAAATGATTTCATAACGATATCCTTGAAGCGAGGTGGTAATAGCTTCGGTTAATAAGTGAACATTTCCTTCTTCATTATAAACAGGAATTATCAAAGATAAAAAAGGTGAAAGATACATTGTATGTATTTTTTAGAGACTAAATGTATATGTTTAATGTCAAGTTAATATTCAATTAAGGATAATAAATTGATAAGGTATCTTTTATTGATTATGAAATTGTTAAGGGGGGGATTATGTGTTTTTTTCTATAACTGTTCTTTTACTTTTGTCAGTATTTGTTATGGTGTAAAATTGTATGTATGGAGACCCTTGTTTTAAAAAAGGATTATATAGTACTGTATGTTTTATTAGGGATAGTATACTTATCAGGGATGTATTTGCCACTTATGGAGAATGATTCTGCTCAGCACGCAGTAATGGCAATGCGAATGTTCTTAGAGAATGATTTTCTTCATCTGTATAAAGGTGATGCATTGTATTTGGATAAACCACATATGCATTTCTGGTTGGCCGCTATATCGTTTAAAATTTTTGGAATTTCGCATTGGGCATATCGGTTACCTGCTATATTCTTTACGATAATAGGGGCAATCTCTTGTAATCGGTTAAGCAAAATATTTTATGGTAATGAAGCAGCTCATATTGCTTCGTTAGTATTTCTTTCTTCTCAGGCGATTGTCTTGGCAAATCACGACGTAAGAACAGATGCTGTATTGACAGGAGCTACTATTTTTGCTGTTTGGCAACTGGTATTGTTTGTTAATAAAGTGCAATTGGTGCATGGTATATTGGGGGGGATAGGATTGGGAATTGCTTTTTCATCAAAGGGACAATTAGCTGTTTTTGTTGCAGGGATCTGTGTCTTAAGTCATATTTTTTATACCAGAAAGTGGAACGTTATAGTTCAGTGGAAGACGATTGTAAGTGCCCTTTTTTTTGTAATTGCAATAAGCCCTGTTTTGTATGCGTATTATATTCAGTTTGATCTTCATCCAGAGAACGTTGTTAATGGAAAAACCAATGTTTCGGGATTGCGTTTTATTTTATGGGATCAAAGTGTGCATAGGTTAACCGCTAATGGATTTAAAGAAACAAGTCCGGATTATTTTTTCTTTTTTCACACCCTTTTATGGGCATTTTTGCCTTGGTCATTGATTGCTTACATAGCTTTGTATCAAAGATGTAAGCAGCTTGTAAGAATCCGGTTTAGGTATGAGAGAAATACGGAAATGCTTACTTCGATAGGAGTTCTTGTAGTATTGATTGTTATTAGCTTTTCAAAATTCAAACTACCACACTATTTGAACAGTCTTCTTCCAATACTGTCAGTACTGGTCGCAGGATTTTTATTAGACCTGTACAATAAACATCGAAGAAAACTAATCAATGGTTTACTTTTTTTTCAGATAGGAGTGTTGATATTAGGAAGTGTGTTGTTACTCTTTTTAATCTTTTGGATATTTCCAATACCCCATGTAGGATTGATGTTGTGTTATTTATTACTAATTGTAGGGGGGATCATTATTATGACAATCTCCATTAATAAAATGAGGAAACTGATTGTTGTTTCAGTCTATTTTATGATCTTGATTAACTTTTGTCTGAATACTCAGTTTTATCCAAATTTGTTATTGTATCAGGCAGGAAATAATGCCGCAAAAATTATTGATCGTGAAAAAATCAACCCTGAGAAAGTGTTTATGGGGGAAGGACGCCCCAGTTGGTCATTAGACTTTTATACACAGAGGATTACTCCTGGAATATCACTGAAAAGAATAAAAAACACATTGCATCATCACGATTGGTTATTTGTATATCAGCATCAATTAAATGAATTAAAAGAACAGCAGTTGGTTTGGGATAAAAAATATGAAATTAATCATCATCGAATAACGAGGTTGACCAAGAAGTTTTTAAATCCAAATACGAGACATACTGTTTTAGAAAAGGCATTCTTACTTCGGATTAAAAAAGAATAAGGGTGCAGGTATATTGTCTTTTTGCTTTTATCTATACAACTATTCTTTCTTTATAGGAAATATACCATGTTACAAACTTCTTAATCCCCTCATCGAGGTTAGTTTGAGGAGTGTACTGAATATGTTGTTTTAGAGAAGAGATGTCTGCAAAGGTTTTAGGAACATCTCCTGCCTGCATAGGCATAAAATTCTTTTTGGCTTTTGTTCCTGTATGATATTCTATAGATGCAATAAAATCCATCAATTTGATAGGGGTACTGTTTCCGATATTATGGATAGCGTATGGAGGTTGTTCTCTGGAAGGAGGAGTATTGTTAATTCTAATAACCCCTTCGACAATATCATCTATATAGGTAAAATCTCTTTCCATATTACCATGGTTAAAGACTTTAATAGGGGTGTTTTTCAAAATAGAAGAGATAAATAAAGAAGGTGCCATATCAGGTCGTCCCCATGGGCCATAAACCGTAAAAAAACGGAGTCCTGTAGTTGGAATATTGTATAAATGGCTATACGTATATGCCATTAGTTCATTACTTTTTTTGGTTGCTGCATAGAGACTAATGGGGTGATCTACATTGTCTGTTACAGAAAAAGGTGTCTGAGAGTTGTTACCGTATACAGAAGAACTGGATGCGTAGGTTAAGTGTTTGATAGAGAAGCGACGGCAAGCTTCTAAGATATTGAGAAACCCTTCTACATTACTTTTTATATATATATCTGGATTTTCTAGACTATATCGTACTCCAGCCTGCGCAGCGAGATGAATAACAGTGTCAAAATCTTCTAACCGGAATAACTCCATTAAGATTTTTTTATCTGTTAAATCCATTTTTATGAAACGACAATTACTATGTGTTTTAGATGCAACGTATTGCCTGTTTTCAATTTGAGTTTTGTCAATTCCCAATTGTGCTAAACGATCATATTTTAATTGTGGATCGTAGTAATCATTAATGTTGTCAAACCCTAAAACCTGATGACCAAGAGTAAGTAGCTTTTTTACGGTGTGATACCCGATAAAACCTGCTGCACCTGTAACTAATATTTTCATAATGCTGTTTTGCTTTGAGGCAATGGAATTGCTTGATTAAGGCTATTTTTGTTTAATTATTGGCAAGTATTTTTTCTTTTTGCTGCTCTCTGGAAGCGTATTTTTTTAACCACTCCCCTTTAGGAGTTCCATGATCAAAAGGACTTAATAAAACAGGGAATCGGGTTTTTTGACGAGCTTGTTCATTCGTGAAGTTTTCATATTCAATTCTGTACAAAGCACTGTATAAGATAGCTCTCCCAGTTCCATGGTGACAGTGGATTAATACCGGATAGGCTTCTTCTTTATCTAAAATGCGATAAAAATCTTTGAGGTTTTTATCATTCGGAATCTGTTCAGAAGGAATATTGATATAGGTTACTTGATCAAGTTTTTCTATGGTAGTTTTTTCTGAGTGTAAAGAAGAATCTGTACTAGGATTTAAAGGGTCGCTCACTGAGCCGATTCGTAAATCAATAACAGTTTTTATCCGATGTTTTTTGATGTATTGAGTTATTTTATCAGGGGGCATAGCAGCAGATCTGTATACTCTGTCTTTAGCAATTTCTGTAAAACGATACTCGACATGTACGTGATAAGTATAATAGCATGTAAAGAGAATAGCAATAGCTAGTAAAGAAAAAATGATTTTTTTAAAAACATTCATGATCAAACGATTAGTGGTTGTTTTTTAAAAATATTAAATCGTATCTCTCAAAAAATGCAATTGAAAAAAGCTAATTATTAGATAAAGATTATGCAACAAACCACTCCTTTTTTATGAGAGTTAATAACATATGCATAAAGATTTGTGTGTTTTTTGATAAACAGGGATATACTTTACCTAGGAGGGGAGTTTGCTAAAAAGGTGAAATTATAGATTATTTCCAATCCCATGTGATTAACTCCCAATTTTTACCCCCAGAGGAATATGTAGAGAGCGTAGAAAAACCAACAGAATGATGAGCTGCTAAAGAGCGGATATTATTAGTGGCTACTTCGGTAATGAGCAACTCATAATGATCTTTTAGGAAAGATCGCATGGTATGGTATAAGTTTTTGAAAACTCCTTGTTTTCTATATGCCTTGTCGATACAGATTTGCCCCATAATAATATAGGAAGTTTGTTGTGAGATATATTTTTCTAACTCTGTAAACATAGGGGCTAATACAGGGATTTTTTCCCGAAAATCTATTGTCATACTCAGGGCATATCCGATAACAGTATCGTTATGCTTTGCAATAATATGAGGCTCGGAAAGATGCATCTTTTTTAAAGTCTCAAAATCATGAATAACGGTGACATATCCTTCTTTCTGTTTCTCTTTCGTAGAAATAGCAGTTGCTAAATTTTTCTTTTGAAGTTGTAATATTTGATAGAGTTCTTCTTCTGTCGTGGTACGGGAATAAGTATATAACGGAGTACTCATAATAATGGGATATAGTTACTTTGTAAAAGTACTAATTTGATAGAGATGCATGTTATCACTTTTCCCTTTTAGCTTTGTAGGAGGGAGTTTTATAGCAGTAACATCATTTTTTATGTATTGAAGTGTTTGTTCTCCGATTAACACTTCATTTTCTTTTGCCTGCCCGCAGATACGAGAGGCGACATTTACCATATCTCCAATGGCAGTGTATTGATAGTGCCATTCGGCACCGATATTACCAATTGTAGCAATTCCCGTATTAATTCCTATGCCGAAATAAAGAGAAGGAACCCCCTCGGATGTAGCGTCAGTATTCATTGCTTTTTCCTTAATTCTCAATCCTGCTTTAACAGCTCTTTCTGCATGATTTTTTTGCTCATTGGGAGCATTAAAAACTGCCATGATTGCATCTCCCATATAGTTTACGATGACTCCTCCATGCAAGGATATCGCTTTCGTAGCAATATCTAAATAAATATCCAGCATATGTACAGTTTTTTGTGGATGCAATTTTTCACAGGTACTAGTAAAATTTCTGAGATCTGCAAATAGAACTGTAACTTCTCGTTCTATGCCTCCTAACTTCGGAACGGTTTTGTTTTCTAATAAATTCTTTCCTACTTCAAAAGGAATGTAGTGCTGGACGATAAATCGTAATCGTTCATTTGTAGCCTTTAAATCTTGACGCAATAAGATTAATTCATTGCGTTGTTGTTTCAGTGTTTGCTGGATGGTAGATTTAGGAGTAACGTCAGAGATCAGTACAAGAATAAAGTTTGTTTCTTGCTGTGTGTTATCTCTGTGAAAAGGAAGAATCGTCAAGTTTACATAGTGAAGTTCATTCGCAGGGGTTGTTTTATTGATGTTATCCAGGCTTATTTCCGGGCTTTTCCCTTAAAAAAGCTGAGATAAATACTCTTCGTATCCGTAGAGCTCTGGTATAAAGTCTAATAAGGACTCGGGAAACTGTAAGGTTTCCTCTTTGAAAAAAGCAAAAGTATTCTGATCTCCTCCAGACTCTGTGATCATAAGATTCTTATCAACGACAAGATATCCTGTTTTTTGCTTATTCAGAATCAGCTGAAAAAGAGGGGGAACTGTAAACATATTGTTAGGGGCTTATTAGAGAGGCAAAAGATACTCGATTTTTTACAAAGAGAAAAACTCACGGGATAAATTGCTCTCCTGCTTTTTTAATCTTTTTTCCAGCCAGATTTCCTAGACCATCATAGCTGGCATACTTATATAAATTGTGTAAAGTAGGATAATTAAAAACAGTACCTATGATATGAGATAATGTGTGTTTTTCTCTGATAATTGCCATGCCATAATGAATTAATTCGGTAGCATGATGCCCAATGATGTGGACACCAATAACAATTTTGGTTTTTGATTCGAAAATAAGTTTTAAAAAACCATTATCTGGATATCCCATGATCATTCCTCTGGAGATATCTCTATAATAGCTATATCCTACATTGTAATCAATACCATTTTCTTTTGCTTTCTCTTCTGTTAATCCAATTAAAGAGACCTCTGGAATGGTGTAAATACCGTATGGAAATATATCAGCTAGAGATTCCAGGTCAGCAGTTTTAAACATATGAGTTACTGCAATTCGACCTTGTTCCATACTAGTACTAGCTAGGGCTGGGAATCCAATAGTATCTCCCACAGCATATATATTGGGGATATTAGATTGGAACATCTCATTGACAATGATTGTTTCTCTGTCTCCTGTTTTAATACCAGCATTTTCGCACTGGAGTAATTTGATATTTCCACTTCTTCCTGCGGCAAAAAGAAAAGAGTCTACCTGAAGGATTTCCCCAGATTCTAACGTCAGGTTTAGGTTTTGATCAGGATCATCAGGAATATGATAATCGACAATAGAATTATTAAACAAGATGGAAATATTTCTTTTTTTCATTTGAGTAACCAGTGCTTTGGATATTTCTTTGTCTAAAAAAGTTAATATTTCATCTTTATTATTTACGATGTATGTTTTAATCCCCATGGCGGCAAAAATAGTAGCATATTCACAGCCGATAACTCCTGCACCTAACACGCAAATTGATTTAGGAAACTTTTTTATGTTTAGAATCGAATCTGAGTCATGAATACGTTCATTGTCGAAAGGAATATTTTTTGGATGATAAGGGTAAGATCCTGTAGCGATCAGGATGTATTTTCCATAAATGGTTTCCGATGTTTCACCACTGATTTTGACATGATTTTTATCGATAAAACTAGCAGTTCCCTGAAACACTGTAACACCGTGTTTTTCTAGATTATACTTGATAATTTTATCCATTGTGTTTACGACAATGTTCTTCCTGTACATAAAATCCTGAATCCCGGTTTCCCTTCCCAGATCTTTATCAATTCCAAATACGCCTTTTTGATAGATACCAGATAAGTATAACGCCGTTTCCTTAAGAGTTTTGGAAGGAAGAGTTCCCGTTTGTACTCCTGCACCACCAAACGCTTGTTCTTTTTCTATTAGCGCTACAGTATTTCCAAAATAGGCTGCTTTTACTGCAGCTTTCTCTCCTGCCGGACCAGATCCGATAACAATTAGGTCGTATGATTTCATAGATATGAGATTTTAAGATTAAGTATAACCTCATGATATATGAAGTATACGTGTTTTAGTTTAGAGAGGGGATCTAATAATTCCTGTAGAGGATGTCTACTCTTTCAATTTACAAATTTTATAGCATAATTTTTGGGAGGAACTTAAAAATGAGCAAAAATGAAAGTCTAAGATTAAGATTTTTAGAGGGAAAAACACTTTTAGTCTGGTTTGATTCTATGTGTAATTCTTCGGTTAGTGATGATAGTTTTTACGATGACATTTAGTGACCCGGTAGTATCTCCTGCAAGAGGAATGTTCTGGTCGTTGTTTATATCTGCTGCTGACAAGGTATTGTCATGAGTGCCGAGTTCGGTACCTCTCACATCAAAAGAGAAAGTACAGGTGTTTCCAGCGGCTAAATTCATTCCGCTAATAGAAAAACTATCAGAACCAGGAATAGCTGTAATTGTTCCTGTACAGGAAGAGGTTCCGTTTGGAGTTGCTGCTATTACCATTCCTGTAGGAAGGTTGTCTTCTAAAGATAAATTTGTAAGGTCTACTCCTGTAGCTGGGTTTTCAAGGATGATCGTTACGGTAGAGGTTTCATTGTATCCTACAGTAACAGGAGAAAATGTTTTACTGGCTACAGTAGGAAATGCAACTTCAGTAGATACGGCAAAAACTCCACCCCAGATTCCTTCGCTGGCACTTCCTAAGTCCACGTTTAATGTTGTAGCATTATTAGGAACGAACCCGGTAGCATCAAACATATCGATATCAATTCCCCAGTTGAAAGCCTGGTTTGGGTTTTTAGTGGTTACATTGACTCCAAATTTAGAAATGGTGCTATTTAATGTGTTATTGGTGGGATTTAGACCATTAGATAATGGAGTTCCATTGATTCCAATAAAGTCTCCTGTTTGATTCGCTTCTCCATCCATCCCAAAATAACCAGCATCGGTATCAAAGGTCCCTGTTGATGGGGTTAATAATCCGGTAACCGTAAACATATCATTAGCCCCAAATCCAAAAAAATCAAAACCATCCCAAACACTTACACTACGGGTAATATCTGCGGGATCTTCATAAATGATAACCATCGTCCATCCTCCAAAAGGACCTGTAAAAGCACTTCCTGTTATCAAAGCAATATCAGCAACTGTATATGTTCCTGAACCGGCATTTTGAACAATAGGGGTGATATCGGCGACAGACATAAAAACATTCCATCCATTGAATGATGAATTTATACTGGTGATCCCAGCATTAATTGTTGTATAAGTTGCCGCTCCAGGCTCTTGTATTTGTACTTGTTGTATGTTAAGGGAAGGATCTGGGTTGGTAATTCCTCCAAATGTAGAATTATGAGATCCCCCCCAATATAGTCCTGCCCATGATACTGTAGAACCTGCAGGTAAAGCAAGGTCTGCACTACTGGAGTTTGTTCGTGTTGCATCTATATTTGCATACCCCATTTGAACAGCTGGATTATTGGTTTGAGGGGTTGCAGGACAATTGGCAACACATACTAGATTTGTATTTCCAATCATATCAAAATTCCCCCTTACATTTAGAGAAAAACGTTCTTCATAGGGTCTGGAAGGCCCTATTTCTACATCGACAATTGTAATAACTCCCTGATCAGTAATAGTAACAGCAGGGTCACTTACATTTAACAGATTTATAAAAAAGGATTCATTGCCTTCTACAATAATATCATCCAGTAATGCGATTGTTATAGTATCGGTATCTCCGGATATCCCGGAAAAATTCAAAGTTCCTGAAGTTGTGGTATAGTCTGCTCCGGCAATTGCAGAATTATCAGCAGTGGTATAATCTACGGAAAAACTACCGGAAGTATCTAATCCTGTATGTGTGACTGTCAGTGTTACCGTGTTGTGATATTCATCAATAGAAATATCCTGAACGGTTAATGAAGTATTAAAGGTTGTAGTGGTGGTTACGGCATTAGCAAAAGCGAGATTTGCATTTTCCTGAATTATATCCCCAAAAATAACATCAGAAATAAAGCGAGTAACAATATCTAGATCAAAAGTATCAGAAAGTACTTGAATATTGTTGTTATAATTGGTAGCGTTAAAATAATGTTGTGCTTTTACAGATGTAGTTCCAATATAAATAAAAGCAAACCATATGATTTTAAAGATGCTTTTTGTTATCATAATAGCAATAAGTGAGGTTCTTACTTTTTTGAGAATCAGTTAAAAAGATACAAAAAAAAGATAAGTTATAAGTTTAATTGCTTGATTTATAAAAGCTTCATATTAATATTTGGATAAATAAAGAAGCATCTGTATACTTACATCATAATATCACATAGCTATGAGCGTATTGCCAAAAAAGTTGTTTAAGAAATTACAGAGCAGGGAAGTGAATAATGCACTTAGAACCTTGCCAGAAGTTTCTGTAGCTATAGATTTTGCTTCCAATGATTATTTAGGTTTTTCAACTTCCCAGACGATTTTTGAGGCAGTACATAATCGCCTAAAGTCAGCATTGGACCAACCAGTAAATGGAGCTACCGGATCTCGACTTTTGACCGGGAATCATATGTATTATAAAAAGACAGAATCTTATATAGCTTCTTTTCATAAGGCAGACGCTGCTTTATTATTTAATTCTGGTTATGATGCAAACGTGGGAGTCTTTTCATCAATTCCTCAGCGAGGAGATATTGTTTTTTTTGATGAATTCATTCATGCTTCCATTAGAGACGGAATACAAATGAGTAAAGCTTCTTCGTATAAATACGTGCATAATGATCTGGAAGATCTGGAACGAAGAATAAAACGAAAAATAGCAGAGGTAAATACAGAAAACACCGATGTGTATATAGTGACAGAGTCTGTTTTTTCTATGGATGGAGATAGTCCGGATCTGGAAAGATTGGTACAATTATCACAATTGTATAAATGTCATTTGATTGTAGATGAAGCCCATGCATTAGGGGTGTTTGGAGTTAATGGAGCAGGGCTTATACAGGAATTGGGGTTGGAGAACCAGGTGTTTGCTAGAATTGTTACCTTTGGGAAAGGGTTAGGGTGCCACGGAGCTGTTGTTTTAGGAACCGGAGCCCTGAAAAAGTATTTGGTTAATTTTGCCCGGAGTTTTATTTATACCACAGGGCTTTCTCCTCATGCGGTAGTAACCATTCATGAAACATACCATCAATTAGAGAAAACAAAACAAATAAATCACCTACAATCAAATATCACTTTTTTTAATCAGACAATTGAAGAGTTGGGATTAAAGAATATATTTATCAAAAGTAATTCAGCGATTCATTGTTGTGTAATTCCTGGGAATACGAGGGTAAAAAATATAGCGAAGAGTATCCGGGATGAAGGCTTTGATGTTCGGGCGATATTGTCTCCTACCGTAAAATCCGGGGCAGAAAGATTGCGCATATGCTTACATGCATATAATACTCAAAACGACATAAAAAAAATATTGGATATTGTTAAAAAACAGTATGTTTACAGTTCGTAAATAGAATTATTTATAGAAAAGACTGCAATTCCTTCTAAAAGCGTACTCCAAATAATAAACTACTTCCTACTTTTGTAGCCTTATTCTGTAACATTGACTGATCATAGGCAGTTTATATTGCTGAGAAGGAGTGTTTAGAAGAAATTTAGATTATTAATAAACCAATAAAAATACAGTTCATAGAAGAAGATTACAAAGAAGATACACACAAATGAGTCAAAATATATTTATAACAGGAATAGGAACTGATGTCGGAAAAACAATTGCTTCAGCCATTGTAGTTGAAGCATTAAAAGCGGATTATTTTAAACCGGTTCAAGCAGGAGATCTTCATTATTCAGACACGGATAAGGTTAAAGAGCTAATATCGAACACAACATCAAATTTCTATGAAAATGCATATGCACTAGAAACTCCGATGAGTCCTCATGCAGCAGCAGAAATAGATGGAGTAAAGATTGATATAGAGAATATTAAAATTCCTGAGCATGATGAGCGGGCAGTGGTAATAGAAGGAGCAGGAGGGATCTTGGTTCCCTTAAATGATGAGGATACTATACTGGATATTATTCCACTAGGAGCAAGAGTCATTGTGGTTTCCAGGCATTATTTGGGTAGTATCAATCATACATTGATGACACTTTGGATGCTAAAAGAACAAGGATTTAATGTAGCGTTGATTTATAGTGGGAAAGAACACAAAACTACAGAAGGAATTATTCAGAAAATGACAGAAACCCCTATAATTGGAAGGATAGATGAGGAAACCTCCTTCACCCCGGAAGTAATTAAGAAATATGCAGATCAGTTCCGAGAGAATTTAGAAAAATTATAATTGATTTTATGAGCCTGAGAGATAGAGATAAAAAGCACCTATGGCATCCTTTAACCCAGCATAAAATTCATCCAGATGCGTTGCCAATTCAAAAAGCAGAAGGGGTCTGGTTATATGATGATCAGGATAAAAAATATATTGATGGAATAGCCTCGTGGTATACGGCAATGTATGGACATTGTCACCCATATATATTAGAGAAAGTACAGGGACAAATGCAGCAATTGGATCAGATTGTGTTTGCTGGATTTACGCACAAACCCGCAGTGGAACTTTCTGAAAAATTGATGGAGATATTACCTGTAAATCAAGAAAAGATTTTTTTCTCTGATAATGGATCTACAGCGAATGAGGTAGGAATTAAGATGGCATTGCAATATTTTTTTAATCAGGGAAAGAAAAAAAATACGATTATTGCTTTTGAAGACGGCTTTCATGGAGATACTTTTGGAGCTATGTCTGCTTCAGGTTTATCCGTATATAATGGACCGTTTGAAGATTTTTTTATAAAAGTAGTTCGGATTCCTACTCCTAATGCATCCAATATAGAAGAAGTAAAGAAACAGTTAACAAATATTTTGTCAGAACATGAGGTCGCAGTATTTATATATGAACCTCTGGTACAAGGAGCAAATGCCATGCATATGTTTGAGGCAAAGTATCTGGAATCAGTGCTTCAGATTTGTAAAGAAAATGATGTATTGTTATTAGCAGATGAAGTAATGACCGGTTTTGGAAAAACAGGAACTAATTTTGCTTCTGATCAGATGGATTGTAAACCTGATATTATTTCATTATCCAAATCTTTGACAGCAGGGTTTGTTCCAATGGCAGTGACTAGTTGTACACAAGAGGTATATGATGCTTTTTTGGATGACTCTGTCGGGAAAGCGTTTTTTCATGCCCATACATATTCTGCAAATCCAATTGCCTGTTCTGTCGCAGTGGCAGGAATTGAGCTTTTAGCATCAGTAGAGATACAAGAAAATATACAAAAGATCATTCAGTCTCATCAAGACTTTGATACCAAAATAAGAAACCATTCAAAGGTAAAATCAACACGACAATTAGGAGTTATTTATGCATTGGATCTGAATATAGAAATGGATCGGTATGGAGAAAAACGATATCAGATTTTTGACCACTTTATGCAAAACGGAGTTGTATTAAGACCTCTGGGAAATACCGTTTATATTCTTCCTCCATTTGTTATTACAGAAGAAGAATTAGAGATAGTTTATGATACAATCTATCAGTTATTAGAGAAGATACTTTGATACTTTTTTTTAATAATACAAAAGCGATAAATAATTATTTGTCGCTTTTGTTATTGCTGCAAAGAATCGGGTCGCTCATATCCCAATAAATCGATTTGCTCGTCTGTTTCTTGGATAATGACGTAAATTTCTTCATAAGACCATTCTCCATCAGTTTTGGTTCCTTCTACGTATAAGGTAGCAGTTCCCTTAGGACCTTTTATAGGAACAGATATATCAGCTTTTCCCGTATTATTTTCAATAGAAATACTTCCCTGCATAATTCCATTGGTTTCGATAGGTTCCCCCAATAAATCAATCAGATAAGTGTCTTGTTTTGCTTTAGCGATCCCTTCCTTATATGGATCTGAGCCGGTCATTAGAGAGCTAACCCCGAAGAAGAGAGATCCCAGAAAGACAAAAAATAAGACAACGATTGTAAGACATCCTCCAAGAGGAACTGCCCACCCCCAGTTTCGACTAAACCAACTTTTTTTCTCTTCCTGATATTCCATATATTTTCGTTTAATTCACTAAGTGATATACTGATGCCCCAAGGTGTATTTCAAGACCGTTTTGCTATCAGATAAGTAGTAAAAATAAAAATTACGTTACAGACTGCCTTTAGATAAAGAGTCTATTTATAAAATTATTACTTCAGTATTGAAGAAGAATAAACAATCCAGTACATTTGCTCAAAAATTAAGTATTGTTACAGCCTATTTCTATAACAGGTATCTCATCCGTTTCCCCATTAGGAGTATCGTCTGAAGATATATGGAATCACTATAACGAGGATTCTCATCAGATCACAGAGGAAAAGCTTGGTGAACAACTAAGTTTGGTTTCCCGTCTGGATAAAAATACAAAAGATGTAATTAAACAATTACGGAATAGTAGTCACCATTATAAGGAGCTTGATGACTCTGTTTTGTTTGGTATATATGCCGCAAGGCAAGCGATTAGAGATGCAGGATGGGAAGGGGATTACGATTTTGGGATAAATATAGGATCTTCGCGAGGAGCAACACAACTTTTCGAAAAGTACTATCAGGAGTTTCTATCTACAGGACAGTCTTCAACACTTAGCTCGCCAACAACTACCCTAGGAAATATATCTTCGTGGGTGGCACATGATCTACAAAGCACAGGACCGGAGATTAGTCATTCTATAACGTGTTCTACAGCATTACATGCGGTTCTAAATGGAGTGGCCTGGTTGCAATCGGGGATGGCAAATCGTTTTTTGGTAGGAGGTAGTGAAGCACCTTTGACTCCATTTACTATTGCGCAGATGAAAGCTTTAAAGATTTATGCGTCTGATGTAGGAGCGTCATATCCTTGTCAAGCATTAAATTTGGAAAAACAAAGAAATTCTATGTTTTTGGGAGAAGGAGCAGGAGTGGTATGCTTAGAGAAAGGAATACATCCGAATGCAAAGGCGCTAATAAAAGGGATAGGATATGCTACAGAGGTTTTAAAACATAATATCTCTATCTCAGCAGAAGCAGATTGTTTTCAGAAATCGATGAAAATGGCAATTGGAACAATCCCATATGATACTATTGATGCCATTGTAATGCATGCACCTGGAACGGTAAAGGGTGATATAGCAGAGTATAATGCGATAAAGATACTTTTTGGGGATCAGATGCCAGCACTTACAACTAACAAGTGGAAAATAGGACATACCTTTGGAGCAAGTGGTTTGCTAAGTCTTGAGTTTGCAATTCTGATGCAACAACATCAGACATTTATTCCGGTTCCATTTGTAAAAAACACAGGTAAGCCAAAGCAATTACGAAGAATTATTGTCAATGCTGTTGGATTTGGAGGAAATGCAGTTTCTATTCTCTTAGAACAGCCAAACGGTTAGATAGTGTACTTAATATGGTAGATGGTACAATTGTATTTTATATGTTACTGTAAGAAACATATATTACAAGTAAAAATTTAATATACGATAGTATGATGATGAGACGAAACTTTCTTCTGATAGGTAGTGTGTTTTTCTTTATGTTTTTAGGATATGCTCAAGAAACAATTCACGATGAATACACTTCCCAATTTATTGAGATTAATGGATATAAAATAAATGTAGAAACTAAAGGGAAAGGAAACCCCGTTGTTTTTATCGCCGGAGGTCCCGGAGATTCTCATGATTACTTACAAGGAAATTTTGGGAAATACTACAAAGATGCGCAAATGGTCTTTTTTGATGGTTTGGGAAGGGGGTTATCGGATAATGCAAAAAATACATCAGAATATAGTATTGACGGGGATGTAGAGATTCTGGAAGGAATTCGAAAAGCCCTGAAGTTAAAAACATGGTCCTTGGTAGGGCATTCTTATGGAACTGTAGTCGCACAAGCATATGTATTGAAGTATCCGGAAGCAATTAATAGGGTTGTTTTGATCAATGGATTTCACAGTGGATTAATGTGGCAAGCGAATTGTGATAGCTATAACCAATATGCTAAAACACATTTCCCTGAGCAATGGAAGAAAGTAGATTCTTTAAGAAGTCTGGGGTATGTATCTAGTGATCCCGTTTTCTCTAAAGCATATGGTAGTTTTCCTGTAAAATATGTGTATTACCACAATACTAAATTAAAACAACCAATGCCTGAAAAGGTTCAAAGATCTTGGAATTCAGAGGTGTACTACTCTATTGTGGGAAGAGACGCGGATTTTCATGTAACAGGGAGTATGGGAGAAATTGATTTTAGGAAAAAATTAAAATCAGTAAAAGCTCCGACTTTAGTAATTGCAGGACGGTATGATGGCGTTTCTACACCAGAATACGCTATACAGTATAAGCATTTTATGCCACAAGCACAGTTCGAAATGTTTGAAGAAAGTGGTCATAATCCATATTTAGAGGAACCGGAAAAATTCTTCCCTTTGTTAGAATCATTTCTTGGGTTAGCCAAAAAATAAAGGGATTGGTCTTTCGGATTTTCTTTGTATCAGTAAAGAACTTCAACTCTATAACTTTATAATTTAGCAAAGAAAAGGGTGTTCAGTAGAGCAACAGACAACAGGCTATTGTTATCCATTTCATTAATTTGTAATTGCCGAATTAATTAATAGTAGAAGGGAAGCAGAAAGATAACTCGAGAGTAAGATCGACTTCTTTTTTGAATTTATTGTGATAGTGCAGTTGATTTTCTTACTTTTGGAACCTATTATTACTGTTAATTTATGAGTAAAATAAGACACGATTGGACATCTCAGGAAATACTGGATATCTATAATAAACCATTAATGGATTTGCTGTTTGAAGCAGCAACAATTCATCGTCAATACCACGATCCCAATACTGTACAAGTATCGACATTATTGTCGATAAAAACGGGGGGATGCCCCGAAGACTGTGGATATTGTCCGCAGGCAGCGCGATATCATACGGATATAGAAGGGAACGATTTAATGAGTGTTTCTCAGGTAAAAGCACAAGCTTTGAGAGCAAAATCATCCGGAAGTTCCAGAGTTTGTATGGGAGCGGCATGGCGTAATGTAAAAGACGGTCCTGAGTTCGAAAATGTCTTAGAGATGGTTCGGACTATCAATAAACTTGATATGGAAGTTTGTTGTACATTGGGAATGTTGACAGAGAACCAGGCACAACGTCTTGCAGAAGCAGGATTGTATGCGTACAACCATAATCTGGATACTTCCGAAGAATATTATAAAGAAGTGATCTCAACCAGAGGGTATGAAGATCGTCTTAAAACCATCGACAACGTAAGAAAAACAAATGTTACCGTTTGTAGTGGTGGGATTATCGGAATGGGAGAGAAACCAGAAGACCGCGCAGGAATGCTGGTAGCATTGAGTAGATTAAACCCTCAGCCAGAGTCAGTACCGATTAATTCTCTTGTCGCTGTAGAAGGAACTCCAATGGAAGAACAAAAACCAGTGGAGATTTGGGATATGATTAGAATGGTTGCCACAACCAGAATCGTAATGCCGGAGACTCAAGTGCGATTATCTGCAGGAAGAACAGAAATGAGCAGAGAAGGACAGGCGATGTGCTTTTTCGCAGGAGCAAATTCAATTTTTGCAGGAGATAAATTATTGACAACTCCGAATCCAGATGTAAATGAGGACATGAAAATGTTTAAACTGTTAGGACTAAACCCTCAGAAGCCATTCCTTAAAATTACACAACCAAAAACGGTAGAAGCTGAGGACTCAGAATATGTACCATTGTCAGAAAAACCAAAATGGTCTAGACCTAAGCATAAAATAGAAAGAAACGAAGAGGCTAGAAAAAGAGCCAGAAAGCAGAAAATATAAGTTTCTTATCTGGATTGGTGTAATTATTGCACTGTTTTATTCGGTAATTGGGAATATGGGAGTTTTAGATTTAAAACAGATACCAAGGGTAAAAACGATTTCTAAGGAAGTATTTATAAAAGAATATGTCATTCCTCAGAAGCCTGTTGTCATAGAACGGCTAACTGAGGATTGGCCTGCTTATACAAAATGGAGTCTGGAGTATATGCAGGAAATTGCAGGAGATAAGGAGGTGCCTTTATTTGATGATCGCCCTATTAATTCTGAGTTTAAATTTAATGAGCCTCATGCGAGTATGAAGATGAGTGATTATATCTCATTATTAAAATCTCAACCTACTCGATATCGCATTTTCTTATATAATCTGCTTAAGGAAGTGCCATCATTACAAAAAGATTTTACATTTCCGGATATAGGATTACGATTGCTAAAAAAATTACCATTTTTATTTTTTGGAGGAGAGCAATCTACCGTTTTTATGCATTATGATATTGATTATGCAAATATTCTGCATTTCCATTTTCATGGTGAAAAACAATGTATCTTATTTCCTCCAGAGGAGACCAAGTATTTGTATAAAATTCCTCATGCACTTATCTCTCATCAGGAGATTGATTTTTTTAATCCAGATTTTGATAAATGGCCAGCATTACAAAAAGCCAAAGGATGTGTTACCAATCTTTCTCATGGAGAAACCCTATATATGCCCGAGGGATATTGGCATCAAATGACTTATACAACACCTGGGTTCTCTATGAGTATTCGAGCGACCCCCAGAGGAGTTGTTAATTTTACTAAGGCAGCCTATAATGTTTTTTTAATGCGTCATTTTGATAATTTAATGCGCCGATTAAGAGGTCAGAAATGGATTGATTATAAGAATAGTAAAGCGATTACTAAAACACATAAGGTGAATAATATCAAGGGATAAGGGTCGTGGTTTTTTCATAAACTAAATGAGATTCCCATCCTCTGTACAGTAAATAATCTGCCAGTTTTTTCCTTTTTTTGAATTTATCTGTTTCTTTTATGGTATCTAGCTTTTTGATAGCTAATTCATTAAGAGTTTTTAGGTATTCTGAATTTTCAATATCAGATAAAGCTGTAGTGATATTGCGAGTAGAAATATGTCGTATTTTTAATTCCTGAGTGATGCGATTTTTCCCCCATTTTTTAATCGAAAATTTTCCGCGGGCAAAACTTTTGGCAAAACGTTCTTCATTGAGATAATTATGCGCCAGCAAATGCAGAATTATTTTTTCTTTTGCCTCGGGAATAAGGGAGTAAGTAGCTATTTTTTTTTCCACTTCCTGATGACAACGCTCCTGATATGCACAATAATGTTCTAACTTTTTTATTGCTTCAGCAACGGTAACTACTTGTTGAGGTCTTTTATACATTGGGGGGTAAAGATACAATGATTAAGACGAATAAAAAGCAACAAAAGATAAAAAGCACCAGGGATGTGGTACCAAAAAAGAGGTGTAATCCCTGGTGTTATTTGGTTAGATATGGCTTCTCATGCTTTTTACTAGCTGCGCTTTTTTGATTAAGAATATGATTTCTTTCGTTTCATTTTCTCCTTTGTCATTTTCGAATTTATCCAATACACTTTTATAAGTATCTTCAAAATTCGGATCCTTAATATATTCTATTTTTTCTGCACTAATTGTTCTAAAGAAATCTTCGGCCCATAAAACCATTCCAGGTAATCCAAAATAGTTGGAAGGTCCACTAATAACCGGAATTTCTTTTGTAAACCATACGGTAATTAAAAATTCTTCTTTTTTAGAGGTTGCTTTAATACACTCAAACCCCATAATATTTTTTGTCTCATTGGTGATATTCCATTTTATATCTCCGATATTTCCGGTGGTATAAAATACACGTTGGAAAATCTCTTCTTTTTTTATGTACTCCATAGGGTTTTTTCGTGCTGTATAGTGTAGCTTGTCCTCAGGGTCTAACCAGTATTCTTCCCTTCCCTTAGGCTTGTCTACTACAAGAGTGTCAAATGTGTAAATAGACTTATTGCTTTTAAGGTCTAAAGTTAGATTGTAGTAGTACTTATATCCGTAAGATAATGCCCTGTCTAGGTTCTTTTCCTCTTCAGGTCTGGAGTCATCAGTATCCACTCTATATTGGCTAAAAGGAACACTTTTATAAGTAACTTTCATCATTTGGGGTTCTTTGTTCTGAGCTAACAACTGAATGGAAAGTAAAAGAAAAAATAATTGTACAGTTTTCATTGTTCGTGTTTTTTAAAATTTGTGCGTTATACCAAATAAGAAGTATCCAGACAAGCTGGTGTTGATTACCTCCTGTCTAAGGGCTCCATTTGTTTCGGTTTGGATAGAATTAATGTTGTTTGGCGTGATCTTCAATAAATTTAATATAGATTTTGATTTTATAAAAAGAGAGGTTTTTTTGGTAAGGTTATATCTGGAATTAAAATCAATATCTGTTCTGTGAAAAGAATCAGTAGAAGTGTCGTAATAATCCCAAAAGAAAATTAACTCATATTCTAGTTTTTTGGTTTCTGATGAAATAAGAAGGTTATTTGTTATTATTTTTTGTTCAAAAGAAAGCTCATCATCAAAAAAAGATGAATTTTTAGACGCGGATGAGGTGATACTAATATCATCTAGGAAAAAATTTTGCGGTTCCAGGCTAATATTAGCACTTATTATAGCAGTATTATCTTTATATGTAACATTAGTATCTTGTATAATGGTAGGGGCATCAGAAAAAGAGTACTTAGTTCTAAGATCAAAGCTGATTTTATGATAGTTTTCAGAGAAGTAAAAACCTTTACCTGCACCTAAAGACAAACTCGTATGGTTCCTTCTTTTTAGTAATGTATTGTTATAAAAAATAATAGTATTCTCGTCTATACGATCAAAAATTGGTTGAATAAAATTATCGTCTATGGTGTGAGATACAGAAGAAGATAAAAATTTGGACTTAGCAATATTACTATACGAATACTGTAGCTGCATAACTCGATTTCTGTTTAGTAATAAGTTGAAATTTTCAGCAGAAGTTACTCTTGTATTGAAGGAGGTAGCAATCGTATCCAGAGAAAGGCTTAACTCATTTAGAAAAGAATTATCTGTATAGGAAGCGCTGATATTTTTGTTCGGAGATATTTTATATAAAAGAGAAGTGGTTATAGGTACGTACTCTCTTTGTATATCAGTGTTTTTTATTTTTTTTATGGTAGGAGAAACCTGTAGTGAATATTCTAATCTTTTTCCTTGCCCTCGTAAGATAGAAGTTATGCTGTAGTTATTGGTTCTTCTTTCTGTGTAAAAAGGATTTGTGTTTAAAGAAGAGTTGTTTTTTTCAGAAGTATTTAGATATAGAAAACCCACTCCTCCTGTCAATAGCTTAGAATATTTATAATCCAAGCCAATTTCTGCGGTTGTAAATCGATTATCATCTTTGATATATTGCGATAGTCGACGGATAGTACTAGATGATTGTTGGGAGTTTATAATAGAATAATCACTTTCAGAAAGCTCATTTAAAGAAGAAAAATTGGAATAAAGAAGAAACCGATCATTAAATAGGCTTCGTATTTTTACCTCATTGCTTGTTATAAAAGCATCGGCATCCTTTTTATTTCTCTCATCAATAAGATCCTGATTAGGAATATAAACGGTTGTTGTAATTCCTCTTCGATCTGTTTTGTTAGTGTTCCCCCCATTTAATTCATAACGAATAGATGTGTTTTTAAGTAATTTAGCATTGATATAAAAATTGGCAAAGGAAAGATTACCAATAGCACTATTTTCTAAGGTTTCTTCTCGAATAGTATTATTAATATCTTTAGTGTTTATCAATTCGTTTTTTAGCTGATCGATATAATTAAAATAAATGACCCCTCCAGTCTTGTAGTGAGTAGCCTCTTTTCTGATGGTTAAACTTGTATTGTTTGTAATATCTTTTTTTAATCGTTCCTGATTATTTAAGAAGGAGGATACATTTTGTCTAAAAAACTGAGAAGTGTATTTTTTGAAAGAAGAAGAAATATTTTTGAATTTAAAATCTTTTTCAAAAATGTTATTTGTGTTTTGGGTTAAAAAAGCATTGAAGTTGTCAGAAAAAAACATTGCTCTTCCTTTTGCCAAGAAACTGTTCTTATAACCATAGCCTGCTTCTGCGGTAAATTTTAATACTCCTCTGAACTCTTTTTTTGTGTCTATGTTAATGACAGGTTCTGTAAAATTAGAAAAATCAACATCAAAGCGATCTTTGTAGTTGTTAATCACTTGCAGGTTGTCAATTATTCCGTAATCTATATTATCCAGAGCAATACTGTTTTGGTTGACAAAAACTTCTTTTTTATTGATCAGGACTTTTGTGATGGGAACCCCATTAAAAGCAATATATCCATCGTCATTAATGTCAAAACCATCAGATTTGTTTAATACATCACGTAGGCTGGCGTTTTTAGATAAGCGAAGACTGTCCGTTTTAATACGAACAGTGTCTTTGTATTTTTTGACAACAATAGCGACAGTCTCAAGATTGACTAAATCTTTTTCTAAAACAAAATCTTGAGACATTACATTTTTAGATGTAGCGGAAAAATTAATTTCTTTTCGGACAGTTTTATATCCCAGATATGAAACTTCTAATGCGACTATTGCTCTGTTTTCTACGGATAATGTATACACTCCCTGATCGTCACTAATTCCATAGGAAAGAATAGCGTTTTCAGTATCTGCGGAATAGACAATAAGATTTACTCCGGATAAAGCTGTTCCAGACGGATCAGATACAGTTCCCTCAATGGTGTATTCCTGAGCATAAGTAGATAAAAAGAAGCTGAATATTATGTAACTAAGCGCTAGCCTTAACTTCATATAGAGATTTTTTTTCACTAGGTTTAAAACTGTAATACGATGTTATGTTCCAAATAATCATAATGGCAGCAAAAGAATACAGATGCATAAACGCACCTATGGATACATGCATTAATACAACTGCAATAAGGGTTATTTGCCTGGTTTTTTTGTAGTAGATAAGAAAAGGGTGTAATAGTTCTAGTAATACCACAGCAATTCCTGATATGGCTAGTACAATAGGAGGGATATAAAAAGAACTATTAAAAAAACTGGCTGTTGCTCTCCATATAGCATCTCCATCCCACCAGTTGGGATCAACACATTTAGCAATACCAGAGAAAAAGTATACAAGTGTAAGGTGGATTTGTATAATTCTTTTATAGGGTAAAGAATTCATGGAGTTTTGAGGTTTAAAGAGATAGTAATCTAGTGAAAAAAATCGACCTACAGGAAAAACGACGCAATAGAATAAAGACATAGTCATGAAGTGATCGTATCCATAATTAAATATAGGGAAGGATCTAAAAATAATTAACTGAAGTAATAAAGCTATAATTGCTGTAAAACGGGTTCCCAGACCAACAGCTAGTAAGATAAGTGCTGCAATATAAAAAAGAACAACATTGTCATAAAAAAAGTCGAGTAATGCGTAGTGTCTTAAAAAACCATAAAATTGGTCAAGTAGCGGAAAATATTCAGAAGTAAGATAACCGAGCTCTTGAGGAATAAGTGTTTTGTCTTTAGAAAAGAAGAAAGAGAGGTCGGAGGAGATTGAGAGAATGTCTATAATAGCTAACACAGGGATAGTACATCTGAAAAATGCTAAAAATAAGGCAGAATCCTTTGTGTTTTTAGAAGAGAAAATAAAACGATCTAATTGTAAGCGAGCTGAGGAGATCCCTTTTTTTATGAAAGTGAGAATTTGCTTCATAGCATTTGTTTTTATGAGTGTGTGATAGGTGGTTATTTTAATTGAGACAGATCGTATTCGATTTGCTTGTATATGAATGCGCTCGTTTTTTGATCATACTGCTCTTCTTTCCATATTTCTTTTGGATGGAGAGCTAATAACTTTACATTGTAATAGGCAGCATTTCTGGTGTTTTTCGCCGCGGTAAGCCCTACGTATTTAAAAATTTTATCTACATATTTATCATCGAATTTAGCTTGGGCTTCTAAGGCTTTGGAAGGCTTTTTTTTAAGTTCTTTTTTTCGATGTCTGTTTTCAGAAATTAGATTAAAAATCCCGGAAGATAATACCTGAAATCGAGACAAACTGTTTTTTTTATGAAGCCCGAAGGTGGTTACTTCTTTTATCTTGTTACAATCTTTATCCAATACCTCTACCACAAAAAATTTTTCTGTAGCCACATTGATTCCATAAAACCCGTATCCGGTATTTGTACCACTTAGGATTCGGTAATTTTTTATAATCGGATTGTTTAGTATATAATCTAATGTCCCGTTTACAACAGGGTTTTCTATTTTGGTTTTGTGATGAAATTCGAGGTATGAATTAAGAAATAAAAAAGTAGAAGAAAGTATGATGATAAAAAAATGTATCAGCAAGAATGTTTTTAAAACCTTTTTCATAATGATGGATGTGTGATTGGTAGAATAACGTTCTTAGTTTCAGAAGAGAGGTAGCAACCCTCATAATGAATATTGCCACCTTTCTGTAGTTAATCAGATTAATAGTTGTTCAAAACCTCAGAAGAACTCTGGATTTCTTTTGTCCAGGTTTTTCTTCTAGATACAAACTTATCTGGGAATGTTTTCTCATCTTGTACGAACTCAGCAGCTGCGATAGCTCTTTCAGAAACGTCTTCGTTTAAGTTGTCGATAGAAATAGTCTCAGAAGTATTCCCTATAGTAGAGAAAGAGAATAAAGAAAGAGTAACTACGAATACACCTAATGTTAAAATGATTTTTTTCATGATTTTTAATGCTATAAGATTAATAATTGTTTAATATTTGCTCCCCTTCGGCTGCAATTTCTCTGATCCATTTTTTGCGGTATGCGCTAAATTTATCAGAGTGCACTTTATACGATTCTGTAAAACTGATTACACCAGCAGCCTCAGCTTCTTGTGCAGTATTGATCTTTACTAATTCTACAGAAGCGGTATTGTTCTCAATCGTCTTAAAAGAGAACAATGTCAATGTAGCTAAACAAGCTGTTGCTGCGATAACTGTCTTTCTCATGATTAATAGTTGTTTAAGATTCGCTCATTAGAAGAATCAGTGATGTTTGTCCATGTCTTTCTAGAACGAACAAATTTGTCAGGAAAAGTATGATTAGACTCAGTGAAGTATCTTGTTCCTTCTTCTTCAACAGAAACAACACCTTCTTCGATAGATAATGCGTTATTTTCTTCTGTCAAAGAAGTAAAAGAACACAGTGAAAATACACCAGCCATTAAAAGCCCAGAAAAAACTACTTTTTTCATAATTTGTGATTTTATTTTGATTTAGATGCCTACTCTTTTTAGGATTTTCGGCGACTTCCTTTTTTGTCACGTAACAATTTTGATCAATCTAAATATAGCAGTAGGAACAAGGTGATTGCAAGGGGAGTTAGTCTGTATTTAAGAATTAAGAGTGTTCGATTTATGAATAACGATCCATATTTGAAGAGGGTGTATGATAATAAATACGGTATTTGACTCTACATTCGACGGTTATATTTTTTTTGTCCTAAAATTATACCCTATCTTGATCCGTGAAAATCAATAAAACTGTAATTCACACATTATAATTTTCTAAAGGGGTATGAGAACAACAACTGTAATTATTCTTTTGTTGAGTATTGGTATTATGAGCAAAGGGCATCTGCAAGAAAAGGCAGATATGGATACATCATCATTGATAGATAAAAGTTATATTGATTTAGGAGCCGGCTTCAGTCGGGCAACATCTTTAGCTATCAAAGAACAATATGTAGCAGCTTTTATTGAGAAAGCGAGAAAAGAAAAAGATACCTTGTATATCCTTGGAGGTTTTCAATTGTATACATTGGCATATAAAGGAGAGAAAGCAATCCAGTATGCAGATAGTATTATACACTACACAAAAGAAAAACCAGATTCTCAATATCCTGCGGTGGCTTATTTGGTAAAAGGAATAGAATACGATAAGCAAGGGAACTTTAAAAAAGCCCTGGACAATTTTATTATGGGAAATACCTATGCTAGCCGTTTCTTCAATGTAGAGGTAGCCTATAAATGTAATTATAAAATTGGGGTGTTAAAAGATCGTTTGGGGGAATATGAAGAAGCAATATCTATCCATAAACACAATGCAGTATTTGCAGAAAAACACAAGAAAAAGATAGGGAAGCAATCAATGATACTTTCCACCTTTGGACTTGCTTTTTCATATAAAAACCTAAAGAAATTAGATTCGGCATATTACTATAATGACTTAGGATTGCAAAGTGCCCGAGAAATAAAGAACGAAGAGTTAGTACAGCATTTTTTGCTGAATGAAGGGATTATTAATTATTGGGATCGGCAATATACAGTGGCTCGAGAGAAAATATCTGAGACTCTGAAGTATTTCGAAAAAGAAAACAAACAAAGTGATATAGGGGAAGCCTATTACTATCTGGGAAAAATTCAAGATCAAATAGGGAATAAGGAGCAGGCGATTGTATACTATAAAAAAGTAGATACGATATTTCAGAAAACCAAAGACTTAATTCCGGAAAGTAGAGAAGCGTATAACTATCTAACATCATATTATAGAGATCAGGGAGATCAAGAACAGCAATTAGTATACCTGGAGAAATTGATTGCATTAGACAAAGCATTGAATAGTAATCAAATTTATTTGAGTAAGAAGATTATTGAAAAGTTTGATATCCCTAAAATGATAGCAGAAAAAGAGGAGTTGATTACAAAGTTGGAGAGCGATAAGATAAATCTTAATTATATAGTTGGCGCTTTATTTCTATTGTTTGTTTTAATACTTGGTTATTTTTATCAACGACAACGGATGCTTAAGAAAAAATTTAATCAGATCCTCAAAGAGGATACAAAACAAGTTGAGGTTATCGTGCCACCATCTGATAAGGTAACTTTAGAAGTGCCACAGGAAATTGCAGAACATATTTTGAAATGCCTTGAAGAATTCGAGCAAAAAAAAGGATTCCTGGATAAAAACATTACACTGTCTTCTCTTTCCAAATTATTCAAAACGAATTCTAGTTATCTGTCCAAAACAATTAATTTTTACAGAGATAAAAATTTTCCGACATATCTCAATGATCTTAGAATAGAGTATGCTTTGGAAAAATTAAAAGAAGATCCTTCTTTTAGAAAATATACAATTAAAGCAATTGCAGGTGAAGTAGGATTTAAAAGTGCAGAAACTTTTTCTAAATTTTTCTTGAAAAAGAACGGAATGTATCCGTCTTATTTTATAAAACAACTGAGCAAAATGGAATCTTCATGATTTTTAAAATATTGACTTTATGTGATTTATGAGTCTTTATTTATGAATCAAGAGAAGTGCAAGGGGTGAAAACAGCTGTTTTTTCCTCAATAGATAATACTTTTACAATATCACTAAGACACGCAAACATGAAAAAAAATCAAAAAGAAAAACTAACATTAGAAAAATTTAAAGTATCAAAAATAGAATCGTCTTACGTTAGAGGGGGAGGTAGAAATGGCGTAGGTGACGGGGGAGGAGATACGGTTGATCCTGATAAACCTAGATGCATTGCTACATCTGCTATCGTGGTACAACAAGAAAACCACGTAAGGTAAAGCTAGTTAGTGGTCCCCTTTTTTACTTAGTTAACGAGTAAAATAGGGGATTTTTTATGTGCGAAGTTTTATATTTATACCAATTGTAATGTAAAAACCGCTAAAAAAGAATGTTTTTTAGGGGGAAGGTTACAAATTATGGTATTAAAGAGGATTTCCCTCTTTTTTTTCTAAATGTGGGTAATCCAACGTTAAGTATGAATAAAAAAAAATGGTTTAGCGGTATAATCCTCCTTTGTTATATCGTTTTTTGGAATATAAATGCACAACAATTAAAGAAAACGACACTTCCTGTGTCTGTTGTGAAAGATACACTTACCAGTATAAAAGATATTAAAAACATACCGCAATGGTATTATAAAGATATAATAGCGGATAGTCTTCCAGGTATCAGCTTGGATAAAGCATATAAAAAATTGTCAATGACCGGAGGGGATACGGTTATTGTTGCAGTGATTGACATGCCGGTATATATAGCGCATCCTGCTTTGAAAGAGCAGATATGGGTAAATACTAAAGAAATTCCTAATAATGGAATCGATGATGATCAAAATGGTTATATAGATGATCTGCACGGTTGGAACTTCTTAGGAAAAAAAGATGGAACAGGAATGCAATTTGTTCAGCAGGAGTACGCCAGAATACTTTTTAGGGATAACTTGATCTTTTCTGAAGGAGAAAAAAATGGAGATTCTGCTCAAAGACAAGAATACCTGAAAGCTAAAGAAAAGCATTCAAATAGAATGGCTGAAGCGGTTGAAATTCGTAAAAATGCAACTGTACTATATAAAGATTATTTTAAAGCTAAGAGATCCATAGAGCATTATTTTGGAGAAGTTGTTATGGAGGTTGATAGAATTGATAGTCTAAAGCAACGCCATTCTGATAATGATTCATTGCAATACCAGCTTTTATTATGGAATGATTGTATAAAGAACAGTTTATCAGAAGAGTGGGTGGTGTCTTATAAGAAGAAAGCAGACCAACGGATAGCTATATTATTAAATATAGAAAGGGATGTTAAAAAAGAAGTGGATTCATTTCCTGAGAATAAGAACTATATCAATTATGGGCATCACAATATAGCAGCACATGCGTCAGAGATGAAACACGGGACGTTAGTTGCTGGAATGCTAGGAGTTTCCAGGAATAGTGCTATTGATAATTTTAAAGGAATTTCAGATCGGATTTTGGTTATGCCAATATGTGTATCTGCAAATGGAGACCCGCATGACAAAGATATAGCCTTGGCAATACGATATGCTGTTGACCAGGGAGCTAAAGTAATCAATATGAGCTTTGGGAAGGCTTTTTCTTTGCATCCAGAATGGGTTGACGAAGCCTTGGAGTATGCAGAAAAAAAAGGAGTTTTAGTAGTGACATCTGCTGGTAATACAGCAACGAACCTTAATGAAAATACCAATCGTTATTACCCGAATGATTATGGGACAAAGGAAAAAGAAGAGGTAGTAGATAATGTTATTATGGTTGGAGCATCCTCTTATTTGATTAATAGTAAATTGGCAGCGAGCTTTTCCAGTTATGGAAATCGCTATGTAGATATATTTGCCCCGGGAGATCAGATAAGAACGACGGTGCCAGAAGCTTCTTATAGAAAGGATAGAGGAACCTCTTTATCATCAGCATTAGTTAGTGGCATTGCGGCATTGCTCTACCAATATTATCCGACACTAGAGGTTGGTGAGATAAAAGAAATTATTTTGAAATCCGGGGTGAGATACACGTTTCCAGTGGCTGTACCCGGGGCTGAAAAAAATGAAAAAATGCCTTTTTCGAGCTTATCAAAATCAGGGTCAATTGCTAATGCGTATCGTGCTTTGTTAATGGCAGAAAAAAAAGTAGCTTCTAAGGCTGAATAAGTGTCGTATGGATGCTCTTTACCAGTTAAGAAGCACCACTGCAAGCAGTGGTGTTCCTCCCTTTTTCTTAACTGGTTGCTTCATAATATGAAGCGTTACTTTCTGGAAATGGTAGTTCCCGTTCCCATATAAGTGTTAATTGATTTGCGTTATCTTGATAGATAATGAACACATATCAAAATTAGAGAAGCTAACAAGGAAATCTTATTTTTTTGATCTAAAAAAGCAGTAGTTTCAGTAGATTTTTCAGAAAAGCTTGTCGGGACTATAAATAATGAGTGTAAATAATTGTTTTTTATTGGTTTACAGGGAGGGGTTGCTTTAGGAAAAAATGAGATATCAGAAAGCTTTTTATTATCCTTAATTAAATAATTACCTTGTTTTTTTAGGTAGTTTCCTTCTAATTGTTAAGTTTTTTGTTTTTTGTAAATAAATGAAAGAGTTTGTTAGAAAAAATGTTGGCATTTTTGTTAAAAAACAAAACCTGAATTAGTGGCAAAATTGAATAATCCATATACTTTTTTTAATACCCTGGGAATTCGGATCCCTATGCTCCCACTTACCCAATATGAGAGATGGATAAAAGGGGTATCTTCCAAAAAAGATTATCAGTTGATATGGAAACAGGCAGTGGTCAAAGAGGCAATATATCTTTCATCTCCTGTAGTGTATAAAGAGCTAGAACAATGGTTGGTCTTAGGAAATCAGATTTCTGATGAAAAAGCACGACGTTTGGAGCATACCTTTATAAAATATCTTTCTCGGATGAGTAGCCGATGTACCCCTTTCGGGTTATTTGCCGGCTGTATTTTGGGAACCTTCGATCAAGAAGAAGAGGAGGTAGTTCCTGTGTCTTATGAAAAATATAAGAGGTCTACGCGATTGGATATGAATGTGTTGGTTGCTTTGGGGCAAGAATTAGCTAAGGATGTTGTTATTCGCAAACAATTGAAGTGGTATCCTAATAACAGTATATACCGTATCGGGGATCAGTATCGTTATATGGAATATACGTATGATGAAAACTATAGGAGAAGGTATAGTTTAGAAGCAGTGATGCAGCGCACTTATCTGGATAAAATATTGAATAAGGCTGAAGAAGGAGCTTCGATTATTACATTAGCATCAGAGATTACAGATCGAGATATAACGATTGAAGAGGCGACTGCTTTTGTAGAGGAATTAATTCATTATCAGATTTTGGTTAGCGAATTAGAACCTACAGTAACCGGGGCAGATTTTATGTCTCAATTGCAAAAAACGTTGCAGTTAGTACCTGGTACTACACTTTGGAAAGAAAAAATAAATAAGTGGAAAGAAAAGCTTGCTATATTGGATAGGAAACTAGGAAATTCGATTGAAGATTACCTGCAACTAACAAAAGAGATTAGAGAATTGATTCCATTGCATAAGGAAGTATCTTATCTTTTTCAAACAGATTTGTTTCCCGTATTAGAAAAAAACAAGGTGTCTAAGCGAATAGGATACGTGTTACAGCGTATGATTCCTGTTTTTTATGCAATTACAGCTAAAACAAAAAAAACGGCATTAGAACGATTTAAAGATAGTTTTGTAGAAAGGTATGAAACCAAAGAAGTTCCTTTGACGATAGCATTGGATACTGAGACAGGAATAGGTTATGGATCGGTAGCTGTGGATGATACTCCTTTTCTTGATGGAATAAGTGTTCCGGGCGTAAAACAAGAGACTGTTTATCAGTGGACAGATCAAGAAGAATGGTGGTTGCGGGAGTTAGAGAAAGCTAATGGGAGTTATAGTATGTCGATAGACGAACTTCCAATAGAAAGAGAAGTTGATTGGCAGCAACTACCAGATACATTATCTGCGATGGTGCAACTTATAACTGTAGAAGGAAAACAACGGTTGGTATGCAAAGGGGTGAGTGGGGGAGCTACTCGTTTATTTGGTCGTTTCTCTTCAACTGATGAGGAGATGCAGGCATTTGCCACAACAATTTCAGCACAGGAACAAATGATGGAAGAGGAGTGTATTTTGGCAGAAATAGTACACCTCCCAGAAGCTAGAACAGGAAATATTATTCAAAGAGCACAATTGAGGTCCTATGAAATTCCATACTTGGGAAGGGCAAGTGTATCACCTCCATATCAGCTGCCGATATCAGATTTGTGGGTGTCTGTTAGACAAGGAAAACTAGTATTGTATTCTAAAAAAAATAAGAAACAAGTGATTCCCTGTTTGTCTAATGCGCATAATTATGGAAACCTTCACGCTTTGCCGATATATCATTTTTTGTGTGACATGCAAGGGCAGCAAAAACAAAACTATTTAGGATTTCAATGGGGAGAAATAGCAGAAAAACGCTCTTTTTTGCCTAGAGTAACGTATAAAAACGTAATTGTTTCCAGAGCTCGATGGCGTATTGTTATTGCGGATTTAAAAAAGATATTAGAAGCGACAAATGAGAAAGATTGGGTTGAGGAAATAACCCGATGGCGGATAGCAAAACAGATGCCAGACAGGGTGCAATTGGTAGAAGGGGATAATGTTTTATTGATTCATTTAGAGGTATTGGAGTCATTGCAGATGTTTTGGGCAATGGTGAAAAAGCGAAAGTATATTATTATACGAGAGTTTTTAAGTGATGTGGCGATGCCTTTGGTAGCAAGAGAAAAGGATAGTTATGCGCATGAACTAATTGTTTCTTTTTATAAATCATCAGATAAAAGCAAAAACGAATGTCATTAGAAACAAATGTACAGCGTACGTTTATCCCTGGAGATCAATGGGGATATTATAAATTATATTGTGGGCAGCGAAGTTCAGATAGCATTCTTTTAGAGGTAATAAAACCTTTTGTAAGTAAGGCTTTAGAGAACAAGTGGATTGATCAATGGTTTTTTATTCGGTATACGGATCCGCAATTTCATATTAGATTGCGTTATCGTGTTACCGATACGAAGTATTATGGAGTACTAATTAGGGAGTTGTATTTAGTGTTAAATCCATATGTGGAAAACAATAAAATTTACAAGGTGCAAATGGATACCTATCAGCGAGAGCTGGAGCGTTATGGAGAAAATACAATAGAAGAAGCAGAAACCATTTTTTTTTATGAGAGCGAAATGTTGCTTTCTGTATTGGAGTATGTAGAGGATCAGGAAGAATACGCGTTATTTATTATATGGATTATGGATAAGTTTTTGGATGGTTTTGGGTTTTCCTTCGAAAGGAAAATGACATTTACTACTTATAATTATGAAGCATATCTAAATGAGTTTTCGGCAGATAAGAAAACAAGAAGGCAGTTAGATATTAAATATAAAAAATATCGAAAAGTGCTATGGCAATTTATGTCACCAAAAGATGTAGGTGAAGAGATGTCTTTATTTTTGGAGAATCAGCTACTGATAAAAGAGGAAAGGATGACCCAGGCGATAAAGCAGTTAGTAAAAAAAGATAGCGAAGCTGTATTAGCGGTATCACTTGATGCTTTGGTATCGAGCTATATTCACATGTTGATAAACAGGGCATTTCGATCTAGGCAGCGATTTTATGAAATGGTCTGTTATGGAATACTGGTTCGGTATTATAAAGAAATGTATTATAAGAAAAAGACATAAAAAAACCGGAAACATCGCATGATGCTCCCGGTTTTTTAAAAAATATTATTGTATCAATGTTCCATCTTTATCATGGAAATGATATTCTAAGTACGTGTAAGCGTCTCTAGGTTTTATTTTGATCCATTTTTTATGGTCTAAAAACCATTGGGATCGAATGGATGGAAATCCTTTGGTCAGAAAGGCTTCGATAAATGGGTGTGCACTCAATGTTATCGATTTATGTCCTTTACTGATTAATTTTTCTAAGTCAACCTTGATTTTGTCTATTAAAACTATTGGCGCCTCAACTTCGCTGTTTCCTCCGTTAGGATTGATCTCACGGGTTTTAATATTCATTTCAGGTCTGACACGCTGTCGCGTTATTTGAATTAGGCCAAATTTACTTGGCGGTAAAATCTTGTGTTTCGCCCGGTCGTCCTTCATCTCTTCTCGTAATTGATTGAAGAGGGTTCTGCGGTTTTCTGCATCATTCATGTCAATAAAATCAATGACAATGATACCTCCCATATCACGCAGGCGTAATTGACGGGCAACTTCTCTCGCACTGATCAGATTTACCTCCAGTGCTGTGTCTTCTTGGTTTTTTGCTTTATTTGATCGGTTTCCGCTATTCACATCAATTACGTGCATAGCTTCTGTGTGTTCTATGACCAGATACGCACCTTTATTCATGGATACCGTTTTTCCAAAACTAGTTTTTATCTGTCGTTCTATCCCGTATTTTTCGAAAATAGGAATATTCGACTTGTGTAATTTTACAATTGATTCTTTTTTAGGAGCAATCTCCTGTAAGTAATCTTTTACCTGATCTACCAGTACCTCGTCGTCTACACAAATAGAGGTAAAGGAGTCGTTAAAAACATCTCTCAGGATTGAGGATGCTCTGTTCATTTCTCCCAATACTTTAGAAGGATGATGTGCCTTGTATAGCTTCCTACACAGGGCTTCCCAACGACCAATCAGATTTTGTAAATCTTTGTCTAGTTCTGCTACTTTTTTGCCTTCTGCTACCGTACGAACAATGATTCCAAACCCTTTTGGTTTAATACTTTTAACCAACCGTTTTAAGCGATCTTTTTCTTCGGAAGATTCTATCTTTTGTGAGATAGAAACCCGGTTGGAAAAAGGAACTAAAACAATATATCTTCCAGCGATCGATAATTCCGAACTAATTCGGGGACCTTTAGTAGATATGGGCTCTTTCACTATCTGTACCAGTAGCGATTGATTTGATTTTAAAACATCGGTGATAACACCGTGTTTGTCAATGTCTTTCTCAAAAGGATAGTCCTTTAGAGAATAATCTTTTAGTTTACCTGTGCTTACACGTTTTATGAATTTTAATAAAGAAGCAACTTGAGGACCCAGGTCATGATAATGCAAGAAGGCATCTTTTTCATACCCAACATTAACAAATGCAGCATTAAGACCAGGAACAGCTTTTCGGATTTTGGCGATAAAAATATCTCCTACCGAGAAATTGCTATTTTCTTCTTCTTTATGTAATTCAATAAGTTTTCCATCCTTTAATAAGGCAAAATCTGTAGAGGAACCAGATCTGATGATCAATTCTTTGTTCACTCTCAATTAGATTTTTATCCATCTCAATAAGTATGTTGAGACAGATGGATTAAACAATTTTTTCACAGGAATTTTGTAATTCCAAATTGAGATAAAACCGCATATGGATAGCGGTATATGCATTGTTTTATCTCATATGTCAAAGAACTTTTTAAACGGAAAAAGTAGTTAAAAAAACTACTTTTTCTTGTGGCGATTAGCTCTTCTTCTTTTTTTACGCTTGTGCGTTGCTACCTTGTGTCTTTTACGTTTTTTTCCACTTGGCATAGTGTGTGTTCTTTTTTTGGTTATTAATTATCTTACTTAACTTCTACATTAGTTTTTACGCCTTCTACAAATACTTTAGCAGGCTTAAATGCAGGGATGTTGTGTGCAGGAATCTTAATAGTAGTGTTTTTAGAGATGTTACGTCCGGTTTTTTCGGCTCTTGTCTTGATGATGAAGCTTCCAAATCCTCTAAGGTATACATTGTCTCCTCCTTCTAAAGAATTTTTTACTTCTTCCATGAATGTTTCAACAGTCGCTTGAACGTCTACTTTCTCAATTCCTAATTTTTCTGAAATTTTTGCAACAATATCTGCTTTCGTCATTATAATACTAATTTAGGGGTTTCTTAATTTTTCGAGGGGGCAAATATAATAATTTAAAATCCAAAATATCAATACTTAAGATGAATTTATCATCTTTAACTAATTAAATTTGTAAAAATTGTAAATTTTAACATGAAGTTTGGTAAAAAACTCATTTTGTGGTACTTAGAAAACAAACGTTCTATGCCTTGGAGGGAAACCAGAGACCCTTATAGCATTTGGTTGAGTGAAATTATTTTGCAACAAACCCGGGTTGCACAGGGATTACCGTATTATTTGTCTTTTAAAAGTGCGTTTCCGACCGTATTTGATCTGGCAGCAGCACCAGAAGAAAAAGTATTGAAATTATGGCAGGGTTTAGGGTATTATTCCAGAGCAAGAAACCTGCATGCTACTGCAAAATACGTAGCAGATGAGTTAGGGGGGACATTTCCAGACTCATATGCTTCTCTACTGTTATTAAAAGGAGTAGGAGATTATACGGCAAGTGCCATTGCGTCTATTTGCTATGATGAAGCAGTGCCTGTTGTGGATGGGAATGTATACAGAGTTCTATCCAGGTATTTAGGAGTAGCGACACCTATTAATACTACTCAGGGGGTAAAAGAGTTTAAACAATTAGCTAAAGCATTGTTAGAGGTAAAAGAACCGGCAACCTATAATCAGGCAATTATGGAGTTTGGAGCATTGCAATGCAAGCCACAGAGTCCTGATTGTACACAGTGTGTGTTAGATTCTGATTGTGTAGCTCTTAAAGAAAAGAAAGTAGGAGAGCTACCTGTGAAACTTAAAAAACAAAAAATTAAAAAGCGATATTTCTCATATCTGATAATACAGACCAACGAAGAGACAATTTTGCAGCAGAGAACAGGAAAAGGGATTTGGCAAGGATTATATGAATTTCCTTTGGTAGAAACGTCAGCGCCTATATCTTATGAAGAATTAAAGAAAGCTTCTGTTTTTACGGAGTTACTGGGAGCGCAGACATATGAACTCTCTCTTTATAAAGAGGAGGCGGTTATTCATAAATTATCACACCAACATTTGTATACTTGGTTTTATGTGGTGCAAGTGCAGTGTCTGCCATTATTAAGTGCACCTCATCAGAAAGTGCGCCTATCTGATGTAGAAAGGTATCCGGTTCCTATTTTGATAGGGAATTTTATAGAAGCCTTTTTTTAAGGTGTGCGGCTTTTTTAGTACATTTACATATAAGTAAATAGGTGATGAATCACGGAAAATGGAAGTTTTTTGTGAAAAAAATTGAGGAAAAAAGATACCGTTTTCTTTTTTTTGTCGTTTTAAAAGAACCCTAATAATATAAAAAGATGTCTGGAACATTGAATAAAGTAATGCTGATTGGGCATACAGGAGATGAGGTGAAGATGCATTATTTTGAAGGAGGTAATTGTATTGGACGCTTCCCGCTGGCTACAAATGACTCTTATGTGAATAAGAGTACAGGAGAACGAGTGGTTTCTACTGAATGGCATAATATTGTCGTGAGAAATAAAGCGGCAGAGATATGTGAAAAATACCTGAAGAAAGGGGATAAAATTTATATTGAAGGGCGACTCAAAACGAGGAAATGGCAAGATGAACAAGGAAAAGATCGGTATAGTACAGAAATACAATGTACTGATTTTACATTTTTAACGCCTAAAAACGAGAGTGGGCAACCAGGAGGATCAATGCCCGGGATGCAGCCTCAGCAACCTGCGGCAACAGAAAACCCCTCAACTTCTTCTGTAGAAAATACAAATGCGGAAGATGATGATTTGCCATTCTAAATCGATGTTTAATTAAACCTACGGAATTTGGACCCTGACCCTGAACCCTTATTTATACAATTTCTTACGATAGATATTGCTCAGGCTATTTATATAATACTATTGCTAGCACTGCTCATTTGTTCTGCCTTGATTTCTGGTAGTGAGGTAGCCTTATTTTCATTAACACCTGCGGATCTTAGAGAGGAAGAAGAAATCTCTGAAAAACAAAAGGTAATTTCTAAGTTATTGAGTAAGCCTAAGAAGCTGTTAGCTACGATCTTGGTAGCAAATAATTTTATCAATATCGCAATTGTCTTACTTTTGGATGCGTTGGGGAAAATATATCTTCAGGATATGGCAATTGTCTGGAGAGGGTGGCTGGACCTTCGCTTTGTGATAGAAGTAATCCTGGCTACATTTTTAATTCTCTTGTTTGGGGAGATTCTGCCCAAAGTGTACGCTAGTAGAAATAGAGTGCAATTTTCATATTTGATGGCTAAGCCGTTGCAGATTTTGGATTGGTGTATTTCTCCTTTGAGTATTCCTATGCAGCGAGTTACGATAGGAATTCACAATCAAATAGGAAAGCAAAAATCTAATATTAGCGTAGGACAATTATCTCAGGCGTTAGAGTTGACGTCTGATAATGATACAACAACAGAGGAGAAAAAAATTCTGGAAGGAATTGTATCCTTTGGGAATACGGATACAAAACAAGTGATGCGACCCCGTATTGATGTGTTTGCTATCAATAAAACAGCTCCGTATGAAACCATCATTCCAGAAATTATAAAGAATGGATACTCGCGGATACCAGTATATGAAGATAGTATTGATAAGATTATTGGAATATTGTATGTAAAGGATCTGTTGCCGTATATCAATGATAAAAAGCTGGACTGGAATAAGCTGTTAAGAGATCCGTACTTTGTTCCTGAGAATAAAAAATTAGATGATTTGTTGAGTGATTTTAAAAATAAAAAAAATCACCTGGCAATTGTAGTGGATGAATATGGAGGAACTAGTGGTCTGATATCATTAGAAGATATTATAGAGGAAATCGTAGGAGATATTAGTGATGAATTTGATGATGAAGATCTGATTTATTCTAAATTGGATGATCGTAATTTTCTTTTTGAAGGTAGGACTGCTTTAAAAGATTTTTATAAGGTATTAAAACTGGATGGGGATATAAGCTTGTTTGAGGAGAATAAAGGAGATGCAGAAACGATTGCCGGTTTTTTATTAGAAATATCAGGAAGCTTTCCTGCTAAAGGAGAAATCTTATCAATGGAGCATTACGATTTTACAGTAGAATCTCTGGATAAAAAACGAATAAAAAGAGTAAAAGTAACCATACATGAAACAAAGAAGGATATATAGCATTTTTATTTTTGCAGTTATATTGCTTTTAGGAGCGTGTGGGAAAGAAACGCTGCCTAAGCCCAAAGCAATGCTTAAACTATCTTATCCAAAGCCCTCTTATATTGACTTATTGTCTTATTGCGGATACTCTTTTGAGGTTAATAAACAGGCGATAGTAAAACCTATGGGGAAGCAAGGAAGTTGTTGGTATAATATAGAATACCCTACATTAAAGGCGACTATGTATATCTCGTATTTTAAAGTTAATAATAACCTGGATTCTTTGTTGAGAGATGCGCAAAACCTAACACAGGAGCATGTGGTAAAGGCAGACGAAATATTACAGGAGCCGTATGATGACAGAAAGAATAAGGTTTATGGGATGTTTTATGAAGTAAGAGGAGATGCGGCATCTCAATCTCAGTTTTATGCTACAGATAGTGTACATCATTTTATAAGCGGATCTGTTTATTTTAAAGCCAGACCTAATTACGATTCGATTTTGCCAGCAGCTAATTATATGAAAGGAGACATGAGAAAGCTGGTCGAAACCATACGCTGGAATGAATAAAGTGTTGTTCATAGCAGGGTTTTGTGATACTTTTAATGTGTGAATATCTGTAGCAAAATAGAATGTGCTTTACCCCAAAAGAGCTATCAATTTTTTTAATTTACTTTTATCAGCATGGAATACTCCAAAAAAAAATGGCTATATCTCATTGTTTTATCAATAGTCTGGGGAAGCTCATTTATATTGATAAAAAAGGCATTGATTGGCTTGAGTCCTTTTCAACTGGGGGCTCTTAGGACATTGTTTGCTGCATTTTTTTTACTGCTAATAGGATTTAGAACGATAAAAACGATTCGTAGAGAATTATGGAAGTGGGTGTTTTTATCAGCTTTGCTAGGAACATTTATTCCTGCTTTTCTTTTTGCTTTTGCTGAAACGGAAATTGATAGTGCAATTGCTTCCGTTTTGAACTCAACTACTCCATTGTTGACATTGTTGCTTGGAATTTTGGTTTTTTCTTTTCGGTTTCATAGTAATCAGGTAATAGGGGTGTTTGTTGGTTTATTAGGGAGTATGATGCTTATTTGGGAAGGGGCAGCTGTCAATCCTCATCAAAACTATTGGTATGCGGGATTGGTATTGATTGCTTCTTGTTGTTATGCTATCAATGTTAATATCATAAAGAAACATCTAAGCCAGATTTCTCCTTTAGCTATTGCGAGTGGAAGTTTTGTTCTGTTGATTATTCCATCCTGTTTAGTATTGCTCTTTTCTGACTTTTTTACTGTTTCTGTTATTGAAGATACCAGAGTGTATACCAGTATAGGGTACCTTTTGGTGCTTTCGGTAGTAGGGACGGGAGTAGCTAAGGTCTTGTTTAATAAATTGGTACAGATAAGTAGTCCTGTTTTTGCTTCTTCGGTGACCTATATGATTCCTGTAGTAGCATCTATATGGGGGATAGCTGATGGAGAGTCTTTTACTTCTTTGCAGGTAATGGCAGCTGGAATTATAATTCTGGGCGTGTACTTGGCGAATAGGAAAAGAATATAAAAAAGCACCAGAATACACTGATGCTTTTTTGTGATAGATGATATGTTTGTTTTATTTAAAATCTTCTGGACTTACACCTTCATTGACTTTAACTTCTTTGACGATAAAATCCATTTTTTGAGGACCTAAAGATTGTGATATTGTGAAAGGAAACTTAATGCCATTAACATCTTTGTAGTCGCCATACTCTATAGTGACACTCATTTTTTGTCCTGCTTGTTCCTGTACTGTTACTTCTTTGACTTTTAAGCCGGATACAGTATCAAAATAAGCAGTTTTTTTATCACTTATTTTTACTGCGTATGCTTTTCCGTTTGCGTAAGGTTCTTGTTTTAGTAAAGAAACTTCTGTTTGGTGTAGTTCTGGAAAAGGGTAAGAATCTTTTTTAGCTTGAGCAGTCTGATTATCATCAAAAACTATTTTTTGCCCTTGCGCCATAGTGTATCCCTTTTCTCCGTCAAAAACTATTTTTTGAGCAATCTGGTCATTAAAACTTACGGCTATTAACGATTGGTTTTTCGAGGTAGATTTGGCTGATAGTCCTAGAACAGCACCATTGAAATCTGCAGTAGCAGTAATAAATGTGGATTTTACAGAGGCTAATTTTTCTTTTCCTCCAATTGCTTTAAAATAATTATCCAGGATTGACTGGGCAGTGACTCCTTTTGGAACTTCACTGTTGTAATCAGGTTTTTCTACTCGAGTAGCGTATTTGTCAAAAAAATGTATCGGTATTTTCTTTCCTTCAAAAGTTGTTTTTTCTAAAGCAGGCACAATTTCACTTCCTTTCCCTACAATTAGAATTCGAGCTTTGTCTAAGTTGAAATAGGTGTTGGCAATTCTTTTTACATCCTCCTTCGTTACGGCATTTATTTTATTTATAAAGGTTTCGTAAAAATCGGTAGGGAGTTTTTCTGTTTTTATTTGTACACTTCTATTGGCGATAGTTTTTTCGTCTTCTGATGATAAAATAAATTTTCCAAGAAAGCTAGCCTTTGCATTTTTTAAGACTTCATCACTAACGTCTTCTGTTCGGATTCTTTTTATTTCGTTGAGGATTTCTACCACGGCACTATCAGCGACATTATTTCGTACTTTAGCAAAAGCGCGAAAGACACTTTTGTAATTTTTATTTCTTGGAAGGGAAGAATAAGAGCCATAGGTGTATCCGTTTTTCTCTCTTAAATTTAAATTTAAGTATCCGCTAAAAGAACCTCCAAGGATATAATTAGTAACCAGAGCGGCATGATGATCAGTGTCAGACATTTTTATCGTAGCAGAATTTACTACCGCAATTTCAGCTTGTACAGCATTAGGCATGTCTACAAAATTGATTTGCCTGTATATGGGGTCTGAGATGTCAGATATTCCAAAAGAAGGTGCTTTTGCAGATTTCCACGGACCAAAATATTTTTCGGTTAATTTCTCTGCTTGGTCTGCAGAGATGTCTCCACTAATAACCATATAAGCATTTGTTGGTACAAAATAATCCCGGTAGTATTTGTTTATGTCTTGTAAACTGATGTTGTTTATGGTTTCTTTGGTGATAAACTCTCCTGCCGGGTGTTTTTTTCCGTAAACAAGAGCGTTCCGTACTCTGTTCATCACTTCGACAGCACTGTTTTCTCCGGCTTTTATATTTTCCAGTGTTCGTTTCTTTTCTGTGGATAATTCTTCTTCTGTAAATTTTGGATGAAGAGCAGCATCTGCAAATAAAGAAAACACTTTGTCAGTGTATTTAGAAAGGCATTGAGCATACCCTCCATAGGTTCCAACATTGACAGTTGCTCCTAAGAAATCAACTTCTTCGTTAAAAGTGTTTTTGTCCATATTTTGGGTTCCTTTCCCCATTAAGGAAGAGGTTAAGGAACTGATTCCTGTTTTGTCCCCTTCTACATGAGGAGGGGTGTCTATGGATAAGCTGATACTTATTTTGGGAAGTTTTTTATTTTCAACCACTAATACCGTCATACCGTTACTAAGGATGAAAGAATGTGGTTTCCCAAGATTAATAACAGGGGTGGGACCTGATGCGGGTATTTTTGATCGGTCTACCTGAGCATTTGAATTGATAGCGATCAGCAGACAAGCAAGTATAAAGATTATATTTTTTTTCATCTGTGTGTTTTTATTGTTATTCGATAATCAATAATGATAATTGATGTTTTTTTTATTTTCCAGTTCCAGGAAGGTAATCCAGATTGAGTCGCTGATTTTTGTTTAGATATTGTTTCGCTACTCGCTGTATGTCTTCTCGGGTAATGGATCTGTAAATTTCAATTTCTTTATTAATCAGGTCGGTGTCTTTGTATAGTACATGGTATCTGGCAAGGGAGTTTGCGATCCCTTCGATGCTGGAATTAGCATTGACAAATTTATTTTCAAACTTGTTTTGAAGCTTTTGAAATTCTCTTTCAGAGATTAATTCATTTTGTAATTTATTGATAGCATTATCCATTTCTGTCTGGAGTTTTTCTAGACCAACATCTCCTAGAGGTAATGCTGCCATGATGTAGGTTCCATAATCTTCCTGTGCATCCGAAAAAGCGAATACTTCTAGAGCCATTTTTTTATCCGTAACCATCTTTTTGTACAACCTGGAGCTTTTTCCTCCACTTAGGACTGTAGAGATATAATCGAATACATATGCATCTCTTTCTACTTGTTTAGGAGTTCTGTATACCAAAACTTTTGCTGGAATTCGGATATTGGCATCGTATTCTTTAGTGTTAATTTCAGTAGTGATAGGGTCCTCCAGTATGTTAGGTTTTACTGGTTTTTCTGAGATATTCTTGATGGGGGCAAAGTAGTCAGAAACAAAATTCATAGTTTCTTCTATTTTGATGTCTCCTGCGATTACTAGAGTAGCGTTATTAGGGTTGTAGTATTTTTTATTAAAGGCAATAAACTCATCTAAGGTGGCTGCGTCTAAGTGTTCCATACTTCCGATAACGGATTGACCATATGGGTGTTTTTTGAACAAGTGTTTATTTATCCCCGTTCTGTATATAATTTTTCCATAGGGAGAATTGTCGATACGTTGTCTTTTTTCTTCTTTGACAACCTCATTTTGAGTGTCGACTCCGATTTGATTTATAACAGGATGGAGCATGCGTTCTGATTCCATCCAAAGAGCGAGTTCTAGTTTATTAGAAGGAAAGGTTTCATAATAATAAGTTCTGTCTTGAGTAGTGTTGGCATTGTTTCTTCCTCCATTGGCAGCGACAATGTCAAACCATTTTCCGCGTTCTATATTTTTGGTTCCTTCAAATAATAAGTGTTCGAAAAAATGGGCGAAACCTGTTCGCTTCGGATCTTCATCTTTTGCTCCTACATGATACATAACTCCAACTGTGACTACAGGAGCTTTGTTTTCCTGGTGTAAGATTACATGAAGTCCATTTTTTAGATTGTACTCAGTGTACGTTACTTCCTGCGCACTAATCGATGAAAAGATCATAAGCCCACAAGCAATTGCGCGAAATTTGTTTTTCATTTGTGATTATTTTAGTTACTCGAAACTGGTGTATTGAAATCGATTTTGGTGCAAAAATATGTTAAAAACATGAGAATATTATCAGGTAAATATGTAAGATTCTAATTTACAGTCTATTGTGATTTTTTTGTATCTTTAAAGGGAACTTAAAAACAAAGTAATCATGAAAAAAATGGCGATTTCTATTAGATATGGAATTTTGATTGCTCTGGGGCTTATTATTTATTTTTTAACCTTGTCTTTATTTGGAGTTCAGACCAATCCAATATATAGTTTGGGAAATGGAATTATTGTAGGTTTCGGATTGTATCAGTCAATGAAAGTGTATAAGCTATATAAAGGAAGCTCTTATGATTATCAAAAAGGATTCATGGGAGGGATTTTTACAGGATTTAACGCTACCTTGATATTTACGGTATTTTTTGCGGTATATGTAACTAATATTAATGATAGTTTTTTACCAGAAATGTTATCGGGTTGGGATACCAGATATCATATAGGTGTGGGGACCGTTGTTTTTGTAGCGGCTGTTATGGGCTTTGCAACTACCACAGTATTAACGCTGTCATTTATGCAGCTCTTTAAAGAAAGTTGGAATATAAAACACTCGATTCCATCTTCATCAATAAAAGCATAAAATAAATATTTGTCAGTTAATTAATTAGCGTTATATTTGCACCTGCCTTTTTGGAAGGCATTATTTTTTATAGTTATAATTAATTAAACGTTACGCTATGTACGCAATTGTAGAGATAGCAGGGCAACAATTTAAAGTTGTTAAAGACCAAAAAGTTTTTGTACATCGTTTACCAGGAGAAGAAGGAGATAAAGTATCTTTCGATAAAGTTCTTCTTACGGCTGATGGTGATGCAGTTTCTTTAGGCGCCCCGGTTATAGAAGGAGCTCAGGTAGGAGCAAAAATTACAAGACATCTTAAAGGTGATAAAGTAATTGTTTTCAAAAAGAAAAGACGTAAAGGTTACCGTGTGAAGAATGGTCACCGTCAGGCGCTTACAGAAATTGTGATTGAAAGTATTGCAACTTCAGGGGCTAAAAAAGCAGCGCCAAAGAAAGCAGCAACACCAAAAAAAGCGGCTCCTAAAAAAGCAGCAAAAGGTGATGATTTAAAGAAAATCGAAGGAATAGGTCCAAAGATTGCTGAATTATTTAATAATGCAGGAATTGTAACTTTTGCTGACCTAGCAGGAACAGAAGTAGAAAAACTAAAAGAAATTTTAGTAGCAGCGGGATCTCGTTATGCTTCTAAAGTACCTGACACTTGGCCAAAGCAAGCTGGATTAGCTGCTGAAGGAAAGTGGGATGAATTAAAAGAATTGCAAGACAGATTAGACGGCGGGATAGAAAAGTAATCCTGTTTATTATTAACCATAAAACCTAAAGAAAATGGCTCATAAAAAAGGAGTTGGTAGTTCGAAGAACGGTAGAGAATCAGAATCGAAACGCTTGGGTGTAAAGATATTCGGAGGTCAAGCTGCCGTAGCTGGTAACATCATTGTAAGACAAAGAGGTACAGCGCACAAACCAGGAGAAAATGTATACGCTGGTAAAGATCATACATTACACGCTAAAGTTGATGGTGTTGTAAAGTTTACAAAAAAGAGAGATAATAAGTCATATGTTTCTATAGTGCCTTTTGAGGCATAAGCAATAAGAAAATATCTTATTTATATATAATAAAATTCCCTTTCGGTATATCCGAAAGGGAATTTTATTTTTTGGGGAATTGATAGATGAAAAGGCTTACGTTGTTTTTGCAGTATAGATGAGAGAAGTTCTTGCTGATTGAGGCAATAAAACCAGGAAGAAAACTGTTTTTCTATAAGATATTTAAAAAGAAAAAAATAGCTTGATAAAATCACAAGGTTTGTTATCGAAGAAGTAATTTTTAAGAGTACTTTTTTTATATATCCTGTGAAAGTCACTATTTTTAAATAAAATTTAAAGCCTTTTAATTATGCGAAAATTAACAGTATGCACATTGCTATCAGCTTCAATCTTGTTTTCTAGTTGTTTAGGATCCTTTAGTGCTTTTAATCAATTGAGAGATTGGAATGACGGTCTTACGGATAATAAGTTTATGGATAACTTAATATTTTGGGCGTTGAACATCGTTCCTGTGTATGGGCTCTTTTTTATTGGAGATGTGATTATTTTTAATGTTGTCGAGTTTTGGAGTGGATCCAATCCGATTGCAATGAATGAAGGAGAAACAGAAGTGCAGTATGTAGAAAAAGATGGGAATAAGTTTAAGATGGTTGCTACGAAAAACAGATTACAGGTAGAAGTGGTAGAAGGAAAACGAAAAGGAGATAAGTTGGATATGGTGTATAGTCCTTCAAAGAAGTCCTGGAGTGCTATAAAACCTAATGGAGAAGTAATTAAATTATCTTCTTTTGAAGAAGGGTTCTATGTAGTGCATTTGCCTAATGGAGAAAAAGTTAAGATAGATCCAATGGCTTCTAAAAATGAAGGATTGGCATTGTTAGACGGAAAGATTGCTTCGTATGAAAACTGCCTGCTGGCAGAAGCAAATTAATAAAATACAGTAGTCAGGGGTGTAATCATATGATTGCATTTTTGCAACACTTTATTCTAATAAAAAAAGCTCTATATTTTAGTATAGAGCTTTTTTTAATAGTTTGTTTTAGATTAGTATCTGTAGTATTCAGGTTTAAAAGGACCTTCTACAGTTACTCCTATGTATTCAGCTTGTTCTGGACGAAGTGTCTCCAATTCAGCTCCAAGACGTGCTAGGTGCAGTTTAGCTACTTTCTCGTCAAGATGCTTAGGAAGCATATATACTTCGTTTTTGTATTTATCAGAATTGTTCCACAGCTCTATCTGAGCTAATGTTTGGTTGGTAAATGAATTACTCATTACGAAGCTTGGATGCCCGGTTGCACACCCTAGGTTAACAAGGCGTCCTTCTGCAAGAATGATAATGTCTTTACCGTCTATGGTATACTTATCTACTTGTGGTTTGATCTCATCCTTGGTGTTTCCGTAATTGTTATTTAACCAAGCCATGTCAATTTCGTTATCAAAATGCCCAATATTACAAACAATCGCTTTGTCTTTTAAAGCTTTGAAGTGATGCCCCTGGACAATATCTTTATTTCCTGTAGTTGTAATAACTACGTCTGCATTGCCTATGATGGTTTCTAATTTTTTTACTTCGAACCCATCCATGGCTGCCTGTAGTGCACAGATAGGATCAATTTCTGTTACAGTTACAATAGACCCTGCACCTCTGAAAGAAGCAGCAGTTCCCTTTCCTACATCTCCATATCCGCAAACTACTACTCGTTTTCCTGCAAGCATGGTGTCAGTTGCTCTTCTGATCGCGTCAACTGCGCTTTCTCTACATCCGTATTTGTTATCGAATTTAGATTTGGTCACAGAATCATTAACGTTTATGGCAGGCATAGGTAATGTTCCGTTTTTCATTCTTTCATATAAGCGATGAACTCCGGTAGTCGTCTCTTCAGAAAGCCCTTTAATAGCATCAACTAATTCAGGGTATTTGTCTAAAACCATGTTGGTAAGGTCTCCTCCGTCATCAAGAATCATGTTAAGCGGTTCTCTTTTTTCTCCGAAGAAAAGTGTTTGTTCAATACACCAGTCAAATTCTTCTTCATTCATTCCTTTCCAAGCATAAACAGGGATTCCTGCTTCAGCAATTGCAGCTGCTGCATGATCCTGAGTAGAAAAAATGTTACATGAACTCCAGGTAACATCTGCTCCCAAAGCTACAAGAGTTTCAATAAGAACAGCTGTTTGGATGGTCATATGAAGACATCCTGCTATTCTCGCACCCTCTAATGGCTTGGTGTCCTTATACTCTTCTCTAAGGGACATTAAACCAGGCATTTCAGCTTCCGCCAACTCTATTTCTTTTCTTCCCCATGCAGCAAGAGAAATGTCTTTTACTTTGTAAGGTACATAAGGTGTTATTTTTGTACTCATAAGTGTTTATTTTGGTTTTATAGTGCGTTTATTTCTAGTATTTCGCTCCAATTTATTCTAAATTCGTTCCCGGAAATACAGCGTCAATTGCTGCGATTTCCGGATAGCAAAGGTACATAATAACTTTAAGAAAATATATGCCTCTTTACAAAACTATAACAGTAAATAATCACACTAAAGTGTTGATTTGGAAGATTGATGAATCGTTTGATTTTTTAAGTAAAGATGTTGTGTTGACTCCTCATTGTCAGCAGAGAGTAGATGATATGAAATCGGATATTCATAGAAGAGGTTTTATGAGTATTCGGCACTTACTCGCAGTGGTAGGGTATACGGATTTTGATTTGTATTATGATGCATCAGGAAAACCAAATTTGAAAGATGGAAAACAAATTTCTATTACGCATTCTTTTGAGTTTTCAGGAATCATTATTAGTGATAAGCCGGTAGGGATTGATATAGAAAAACAACGTGATAAAATACAGCGAATCGCTCGTAAATTTATAAACTATGAAAGTTCTTTTGTGGAGCAGCAGCTGTATAAAACCAGAGTGTTAACGGTAATTTGGGGGGCAAAAGAATCGCTGTATAAACTATATGCAACACCAGGATTGAGTTTTGAGCAACATATACAGGTAGCTCCGTTTGATTTTGATGCATATGCTACAGTAGGAAAGATAGCTTATAAAGGGGAGGAGAGTGATTATACAGTTCGGTATTTAGAGTTTGAAGGATTTACCTGTGTGTTTACCTTACCCTTAGAAGAATAGGGATATTTTTAGTGAAAAAAATAAAATACAGATGCAGATTTCAGTAGAATTGACATTATCTCCTCTTCAAGAGGATTATGAAAAACATATAATCACTTTTATAAAACGCCTGAGACAATCAAAGTTTGAGGTGATAGAGACCCCCTTAAGTACACAAGTATACGGAGATTATGATGAGGTAATGAAGTTCTTGTCTCAGGAAATTAAGAAGTCTTTTGAAGCGATGGAGCAGGTATTGATACATATGAAATTAGTAAAAAGCAATAGAAGTAACTATGAGCCAGATTTTTGATTTCTTTTTGAATGCATATTCTGAGACTCCTACTTCTTTTATAGTGTTAGAAGCGATTGCTTTTGTGTTTGGGATTCTAAGCGTTTTTTATGCAAAGAAAGTTCATATCTGGGTATATCCGACAGGATTATTAGCTACAGTTATATCAGTCTATCTTCTCTATAAGGCAGCATATTTTGGAGATATGATGATGAATTTTTATTACTCTATAATGAGTCTATATGGTTGGTGGAACTGGTCCAGAAAAAATAACAACAGCCCTGTTGTTCCTGTTTCCAGAACAAATCTCAAGGAAAAACTAGTTGGATTTTTTATGTTTTCTATAACAATGTTTGTAACTTATATGGTATATGCTTTAACTGGGGTAGCGATACAGGGAGAAAATTGGATTGATATATTTACTTCCGGTGTGTTCTTTACAGCAATGTGGTATATGGCGAATAAAAAAATAGAAAATTGGACACTATGGATTTTTGCAGATATAATTACAGTTCCTTTATATGCTTATAGAGGTTTGGGGATGTTATCTTTGCAATATTTAATCTTTACAGTAATAGCGATTTTAGGGTATTTAGCATGGAAGAAAAGCTTAGACAAGAACAAGGAGATTGTGTGAAAATTGTTTTATTTGGTCCGGAATCAACAGGGAAGACAACATTGTCTAAACAATTAGCCTCTCACTATGAGGTAGCTTGGGTACCAGAATATGCTAGAGAATATCTTCAGAAAAAATGGGATACCTCAAAAGAAATATGCGCTTATGCAGATTTGCTCCCTATAGCAGAAGGGCAAATGCAATTAGAAAATGAAGCGGTAAGACGAGGAGGTAAACTTGTAATATGTGATACAGATTTGTTAGTAACTAAAGTGTATTCAGAGGCTTATTTTGATGGGAAAGTAGCGGATGTGCTTGATAAATTTGCTATTGAAAATGAATATGATTTATATTTGCTGACATATATAGATACACCTTGGACTCCAGATGACTTACGAGACAAACCCCACGAAAGAGAGCAAATGTTTCTCCGTTTTAAAGAGGCTCTGGAAAAATACAAGCGTCCATATGTGGTCTTAAAAGGAGATAAAATACCTCGTTTTAAGCAAGCCGTTAAAATAATTGATGAACTAATTAAAGGAAAGACGTGAATATTTCGGATAAGGATATTAAGCTAATTAATCAAAGGGGGTTAACAGTAGAAAAAGTACTTTCTCAAATAGAGACATTCAAAAAGGAGATTCCTTTTGTAGCATTAAGGGATTCAGCAACAATTGGAAATGGAATTATTCAGGTAGCAGATCACCATCAATCAGAACTGATAAAGTTATATGAGTCTCGTATTGCTAATCTGGATACGATTAAGTTTGTTCCCGCTTCAGGAGCAGCAACTCGTATGTTTAAAGAATTGTTTAAGTTCTTGGATAATTATGAATATGAGAAAGAAAGTTTGAATGCCTACACTAATTATGAAAAAGCAAATGCAATTCGTCTTTTTTTAATTGGTTTGGAGAAATTTCCTTTTTACCGGGTGGTTATGAGAAAAGTCAGAAGCTCTTATCCTAATTTTGAATCCTTGTCAGAAGGAAAACAATTGTATGTATTTGTAGAAATGATGCTCAAAGAAAAAGGGCTGAATTATGGTGCTTTTCCCAAGGGACTTTTTCCGTTTCACAATTATTCAGAGGATGCATCTACTGCTTTTGAAGAGCATTTATATGAAGCAGCAGGATATAATTGTAATAAAGAGGCATTGTCTAGAGTGCATTTTACAATCTCTAAAGAGCACCTGACAGCTTTTAAAGGGGAATTTAAAAGAATAGAAAAGAAAGTACAGGAAAAAACAGAAACGCGTTTTGAAATTTCATACTCATTCCAAAAACCTGAAACAGATACAGTTGCGGTAACAGAAAAAAATGAGCCTTTTAGAACAGAAGAAGGAGAAATACTGTTCAGACCAGGAGGGCATGGGGCTTTGATAGAAAACCTCAACGATATAGAGGCGGATATTATTTATATTAAAAACATAGATAATGTAGTAGTGAGAAAGTATCAGGATGAGGTGTCAAAGTACAAAAAAATTCTCGCAGGGAAATTAATTGAAATACAGGATGAGGTATTCAGGATAATGAATGCTTTGGATAAAGAAACCCCTTCTGAGGCAGAGTTAAAAGATATAAAAAAATTCCTGGTACAACAGTTAAACGTAAGATTACCATTGGATTTTGATAAATTTTCTGAAAAATATAAACTGGAGTTTTTAAGGACTTCTCTTAACAGACCTATTCGTGTATGTGGTATGGTGATTAATGAAGGAGAACCTGGAGGAGGACCTTTCTGGGTTAAAAATGAAAGAGGAAGGTTAGTGCTACAGATTATAGAAGCACCTCAGATCGATAAAAATGATAAGAGACAACAAGATATCTTAAAAACAGCAACGCATTTTAATCCGGTGGATTTGGTATGTGGAGTGCGAAACTATAAGGGAGAAAAATTCAACTTGACGGACTTTGTAGATCCTGAAACTGGATTTATATCAAAAAAGTCATTAAATGGAAAAACACTGAAAGCTTTGGAGTTACCAGGACTGTGGAATGGAGCAATGTCTAACTGGATTAGCGTGTTTGTAGAAGTGCCATTAACTACGTTTAATCCAGTAAAAACAGTAAATGATTTACTGAAATCTGCTCATCAAACAAAATTATTTTCCTGAAAAAAATAGATGCTTCTGAAATACTAAAAAACTCCGATATAAACATCGGAGTTTTTTAGTGTGTAAAATTTCCACATTTTTATGTGGAATCTACATATTTGTTTTTCGTTGGTGATAATCTTTTTAGATGTAATTAATTGAAAAACAGTAATTTATGATTTTTTTTCTTTTTCTGTTTTTTTGGAATAATTATTCCTATTTCTATAGTGTATTAAAGTTAAATCTAATGAAAAAGATAGCAATGATAATAGCAGTTGTAATAAGTGTCATCTCGGCACAGGGAATTTCAGCGCAGCAGGATTTAGCAATGAATGGAATTTATGAAGAGTTGAATAGTTTTAATAATGAATTGGAAAAGTTAAATCATTTATTAGAACAAAATGAATATACAGAAATTGAGATAGCAGAATTACCCGTTGCAATAGTAGATGCTGTTGTAAGAGATTATGTCGATTTACATATTTATGGGGCATTTTTCTCAAAAGACAATACCTATAAGGTAATCCTAAAAGGAGATAAAAATAAAACCAAAACTCTTTTTGCAAGTGCAAAAGGACAATGGATAAAGCCAGACAACGAATCTTAAATCTAGGGGTAGAAAAGGATATCGTTCCATTAGTGTCATAGTGAACGATATAAAGTTGTTTAGTGCTATAAAAAGAGACTCAATCCCAGGAGTCTCTTTTTTTGATTAATATATAATAACATACGACTTTTAATGTTTAACTTTAGGGGGAGATATAATAAGTACATTTATAGAGAACTTTATATTTGTATGATTAAGAAGAATGAAGAAGAATTAATTAAACAATATGTCTAAGATACTGATCGTAGAAGATGATGTCGCATTTTGTACAATGCTTAAGACGTTTTTGCAAAAGAATGATTACGAGGTAAGTACTGCATTTTCAGGAAGTCAAGCAGTGTTACAAATACAAAATGATACTTTTGATGTGGTGTTAACAGATGTAAGATTACCGGATAAAGATGGAATTGCTCTTTTATCTGATATTCTAAACAAAAATAACGATACTCAGGTGATCATTATGACGGGGTATGCTGAAATTAATATGGCCGTTAATGCCATTAAGCAGGGAGCATTTGATTATGTGTCCAAACCATTTAATCCAGATGCGATTCTTCAGGTGATAAAAAAAGCGTTAGAATCAGGAGAGTCCAAAGAAGAAATTACTCAGAAGCCAAAAAAGAATACAATTGATGTTTCTAGAAAAACGCCCAGCTCTTTTGTAAGAGGGGTTAGTGATGCTTCTAAGAAATTAGGGGATTATATTGCATTGGTTGCTCCAACAAGAATGTCTGTTTTGGTGATTGGCGATAGCGGTACGGGAAAAGAATATGTAGCGAGTAGCATTCATAAAGCAAGTAAAAGAGCTGAAAAACCATTTGTGGCAGTCGATTGTGGAGCTATTCCCAGAGAGATTGCATCCAGTGAATTTTTTGGTCATATAAAGGGTTCTTTTACCGGAGCGGTAAACGATAAAGTAGGTCATTTCGAAGCAGCGAATGGAGGAACATTGTTTTTAGATGAAATAGGGAATCTCAGTTATGAATTACAGGTACAGTTGTTAAGGGCACTACAGGAGAGGAAAATTAAACCTGTAGGGAGTAATAAAGAAATAGAAGTAGATATAAGAGTCGTAGCAGCAACGAATGAAGATCTCAGTCAGGCAGTAAAAGATGGAGACTTTAGAGAAGATTTATATCATAGGTTAAATGAATTTTCTATAAAAGTACCTCCTCTAAAAGATAGAGTAGAAGACTTGATTTTATTCGCTAACCATTTTCTGGAGGAATCTAATGTAGAATTAGATAAACAGGTTGTTGGTTTTTCAGAAGAAGTAATAGAAGCTTTTAAAAAATACGATTGGCCAGGAAACCTTAGGGAGCTAAAAAATATTATTCGCAGATCAGTATTGCTTTCTCAGGAAGGGATGATTTCACTAACAGTATTACCAAATGATATTGCTTATGCTTCCCATACAAGGAAACAGACATATGGATTGTTTAAAAATCAGAATGAGCAAGAACTTATTCTCGATGCTTTGGAAAAAACAAATGGGAACAAGGCAAAAGCAGCTCGTTTATTGTCAATCGACAGAAAGACATTGTATAATAAGCTAAAACAATATGATATAAGTCTTTAAGAGGTTACTTTTAGGTTTTCGATAAGTTTTTTAATTTTATGCATGGCAGTAGATGCCAGAGAAAGCATTGAGGTGTTTGTAGCATCCATATGTTCCAGTTCTTCGAGCATAGGAATTATTTCTTTAGCCTTTATTTGTTTGAACATTGGCAGTATTTTATGAGCTATTTTTTTGATCTGATCTTTGTCTTCTTTTTCAATAAGCGATTTTAGACTATTCATATTCTCAATGGTACTTTCATAAAATGTATCCAGAATAGCATGTAGGGAATCGGTGTCTCCATGAGCAAATAACATTAAATCTTCTAGAGAATATTGTTCGTTTTTTGAAACAAGGAGTTTGTTTTGGGAGGTGGGTAATGGTTCTTTTGTATTAATATTAAGGGTCTCCGCAATTAATTTAGTCAGTTCTTTAGGAGCATATGGTTTTCGTAAGTTTGCAGAAAAACCAGCATCCTTATATTCTGTGACAGAAGTATTGATCCTTCCTGATAAGGCAATAACAGGGATGTCCTTGTACTGATCCATTTTTTTTAAAGCATCAAGCAATTCGAAACCGTCCATTTTTGGCATTTGAATATCAGTTAATATTAAATCATACCTGTTTTCCCTGATCATGGATAGTGCTTTAATAGCATTGTCGCAAGAATCATAGGATAAGCCTGCCATAGAAACTACTTCACTGGTTAATGCTAGTTGACTACTCTCATCATCTACAATCAAGACTTTTTTATCAACAAAATCTAATATATCATTTGTGGCGTCATTCTCTTCGGGAATAATAAAATTAGAATCTTTGATAGGAATAGAAATGGTAAACTCACTTCCTGCATCAGGATCACTTTTTAAAGATATTGCCCCATTTAATAAGGATATTATTTTTTTGGATATAGCAAGCCCAAGACCAAAACCTCCATATTTTTTATCAGTATCATCCTCTCCCTGAGTGAATTCGTCAAATATATATCTTTGCTGTTTTTTTGAGATACCAATTCCGGTGTCCTTTACTTTAATGATCAGTTTTTTGTCAGAGATATCAGATTCGTCTATTTCGCTTTGGATAGTAATAGATCCTTCAAAAGTAAATTTATAAGCGTTACTTATGAGATTCGTGAGAACTTGTTTTATTCTGAAAGGATCGCTGAGATATTGCCTGTTTAGAGCATCAGTAGAAATTACCTTTATTTCGATGTCTTTTTTGCTATTAACCGGGATGGCATTAGAGATGGTGTTTTCGATGATTTTTTTTGGAACAAAAGGAAGCTCCTCAATAATCATCTTTCCAGCATCTAGTTTGGATAAATCCAAAAGATCATTAACCAGGTGTAAGATGTAATCAGAGGATTTTTTTAGATAATCCAGATAGTGCTTTTGCTTAGCATTTAAATGTGTTTTCTCTAATAGGTCAGAATATCCAATAACAGTGTTTAAAGGAGATCTCAAATCATGAGTAACCGTATTGATCAGAGATTCTCTCATTTTCAGAAGAGATTCTGTATATGCTTTTTCTGCCTCTAAGTCATTCCTGTACTTTTGACTTCTGGAAACATCTTTGATAATCATGAATAGAAAAAGAATTGTGATAAGCAAACTGATAGAGGAAATAAGAATAATTGTATTTGTCGTTTTATCCAAAACCTCATTAGAGGCTTTTAGACGAGAGTAATATTGGTTTCTTTCATTTAATTCGATAGTGGCAAGAAGTCCTCTAAGTTGTTGTGTAATAATTTGATCATTTTCTAATAATGTATTTTCTTTTTCCAGAATTTCTTTTTCGTGCTTTTTGTCTCTTTTTTCCAGTTCAGCAAGTACATGTTTCACCTTTGCAGCCAGAGAGTCAACAGTTTGATTGGTTAGTCGCTTAGCATTATCTTGCTTAGTTAGTTTGATAACGTTTACAATAGTTTTTCTGAATTCCGGAGTCAGGTTTTTAAAGCGTTCGTCATAGTTGGGATCACCAAAAGATTCATTCGCTTTTTTCAGTTCGTCAATAGCAGTTTCGTATAACCCTTTTTCATTTTGCTGTTTGTGAAGCAGCATTAAATCTTCCAGGTTTTTATTTTTACTGTCTACCAGATATCTGATGCTGTCAATTTTTTTTATTTGAATAGAGTCCCCGGATATTTTACTGACATTATCGATGGTTTTAAGAATAGAGTCGATTTTAGCCTTGTAGTTTTCCAGTTTTTCCAGGTCAGAGGTTTGTATAATAGTACGGGTAAGACTTTCTGCTTCATATAGGTCAGTCAAAGCAGAACTAACCATAAAAAGCTTTTCGTTATTTTCGTTCTTAATATCGGTGATTTTTGTGTAGTTGCTCACCTGGTGATTAATAACCCAAAAAGCAACAATGGCAAGGGCAGTAAGGATAATATACCCTACAATAATCTTTAATGTTACAGAAGTTTTCGACTTACTCATATGACTATATAACTCAGAATGAAAGAAAGCATTGTTCTAATTGAATAAAGTTATTATAAATCACCAAAACCTACTACTTTTGCACTTAGAATTTCGAGAGGGGTGCTGATTTGAATTAAAAACTTAGAGTCGGCTGAGAAGATACCCAATGAACCTGAGCAGGTAATGCTGCTAAGGGAGGAAGCATACTATTTTTATGTCTTTATACAGGAACTCTTCCTGATGGTTATGCCTCAAAAGCGGATTGTAAGGAGGTTCTGCAGCATCGTACTCTTGTTTTTTTATGAAAGAAATGTTCAAAGTAAAGAAGAACATGGTTTTTAGTAATTATGAAAAAATAAAGAGATGTCAAATAAAGTATATGGTATCATATGTATGTTGTTTTCTGTAGTAGGAATAGCACAAGAAAAAGTACAAGATTCTATAAAAAAAGAACCAGAAAAACTAGATGAGGTTTTAGTAAAAGCAGTTCGTGTAGAGGCAGATGCACCTATCACCTATTCTAATGTCAGTAAGGAAGAACTGTCAGGAAGAAACTTAGGGCAGGATATCCCGATATTATTAAATTATCTTCCGGGAGTAGTAACCACTTCTGATGCAGGAGCAGGGGTAGGGTATACAGGAATACGAGTGCGAGGTAGTGATGCTACCAGGGTTAATGTAACCCTGAATGGAATTCCTTTTAATGATTCAGAAAGTCAAGGGACTTTTTGGGTGAATTTACCTGATTTTGCCTCTTCAGTAGAAAATCTGCAATTGCAAAGAGGAGTAGGGACATCAACTAATGGTTCCGGAGCGTTTGGGGCAAGCCTGAATCTTTTAACAGATGCTGTTTCGGAAAAAGGATATGGAGAAATAACAAACTCATTCGGTTCTTTTGGCACTAGAAAACATACATTGAAATATAGTACTGGGCTTTTGGATAATAAGGTAGAGTTTTCGGGAAGGCTTTCGGCAATTGCTTCTGATGGATATATTGATCGGGCAGCTTCGGATTTGAAATCATATTTTTTGCAAGGGGCGTATATTACAGATGAGACGTTGATTAAAGCAATTGCTTTTGGAGGTCATGAAATTACATATCAATCCTGGAATGGAGTTGATGAAAAAACATTAATAGATAACAGAACGTTTAATTCTGCTGGTCAGTATGAAGATGAAAATGGAAATATTCGATTTTATGATAATGAAGTAGATAATTATAAGCAAGATCATTATCAATTGCATTGGAATCAAAAATTTGATAATTACTGGTCGTCTAATATAGGGCTGAATTATACTTATGGAAGAGGGTATTTTGAACAGTATAAAGAAGATGAGGATTTTGAAGATTATGATTTTACGCCTATTAATATAGGGGGAGAGATTATTAATACCACGGATCTGATCAGACGAAGATGGCTGAAAAATGATTTTTATGTGATTAATGCCAATGTAAATTATAAAAAAGAAAATCTGGATATTAAAGCAGGAGGTTTCTTTAGTCATTATGATGGAGACCATTTTGGAGAAGTTATTTGGGCTCAATATGCAGGCGGGTCGGAAATAAGAGACCATTATTACTCTGGTAATGGAAGAAAAAATGAATTTACTGTTTTTGGAAAAACAACCTACAAAGTCAATGAAAAATGGAGTGCATTCCTGGATCTTCAGGGGCGATTCGTAACTTATAAAACAACTGGACTTACCTCTGACAGGGTTGCGTTACAGGTTGATGAAACATATGATTTTTTTAACCCTAAAATAGGAACAACCTATACGATTGATAAACAGAACCATCTATATGCTTCCTATGCTATAGCCCATAGAGAACCGAGAAGAGACGATTTTGAGAATGGAATCAATACGGCAGAAAAATTACAGGATGTAGAAGTTGGCTGGCGATTATTCTCTGATAAATTAGTATTGAATACCAATGCATATTTTATGTGGTATAAAGATCAATTAGTACTAACAGGAGCTATTGATGATGTAGGGGAGCCTATCAGAGCAACAAGTGGAGAAAGCTATCGATTAGGGATAGAAGTAGATGCACAGGTAGTGATATTAAAGGATAAGCTTTTAGTTAGACCTAATATAGCTTTGAGCGACAATAAAAACAAAGATTTTATCAAAACAGAAGGCGATGCATTAGTTTCTCTTGGAGATACTCATATTTCTTTTTCTCCTCAGATTATTGCAGGAAATGTGATTGAATACCATCCGGTTGAAAACATGACAATTGGTTTTTTATCTAAGTATGTAGGCGAGCAATATATGGGAAACATTGACAGTAAAAAATCAAAGTTAGACGATTTTTTTGTCAACGACCTGAATATCGTTTATGAAATTACAGATTTTTCAGTGTTTAAAAGTGTTGTACTTAGTGGAGTGGTGAATAATATTTTTGATCATAAATATGAATCTAATGGATATTTTTATACCTATCAAGATGATTTTAGTACTCCAGGAACAATAACAACTGAAGAAGGGGTAGGGTATTATCCTCAGGCAGGAATTAATTTTTTGTTAGGGGCAACACTAAAATTTTAAAACAGTCTAACACGAAATGCATGCTTACGGTAGTGTAACCTTGCAGTTGGTATTAAGAATTGATCTAAAAAGCGAATAAAAATTGCTTTTTAGATCAGTTTGATTACTTTTACAACATAAACTTTAGGGGTGTCCTTATTTTTTGTAATGAAAGTGAGGTCTGAGAAATACCCTTTGAACCTGATGCGGCTAATCCCGTCGAAGGGAAAAGTTATTATCGATTTTTTTCGGTAGTATTTCTTCAATGGATGTAACGATATTGTATTCAATTATGTAGTTACAGTACCTAGAGTTTATGGCAATATAGCTAAGAACATGACCATAAACGTTAATAATCAACAACAAAAAATAGAAGAAAACAGCTCTGTACAGACGTTGTTACAGTTACTTCAGTTATCCTCTCAGGGAATTGCAGTTGCGATTAATAATACAATTGTACCAAAAACAGATTGGGAAACTCTTTTGTTCAAAGAAGGAGATAATGTTATTATTATTCAAGCGACACAGGGAGGATAAATAGAAGGAACTGTCTCAGACGAAGCCTGTGAGGGGTTCGTTTGAAACAAATTTTTAATTGAGAGGCTTGCCTCGGAGCATGAATCTCACCAAGTGAGTAAAGTAATAGCTCAAAATAAATCGTTAAAATACGTTACCATGAAGAAAAAAGATACAGCACCTCAGGAAAATGTAATTTCTACTACCCCGTTTCCTGCATCGAAAAAGATCTATGTTCCGGGAGAAATTCATCCTAATATAAAGGTTGCTATGCGTGAAATTACCTTGAGTGATACTGTTGATAGTTTCACAGGAAAGAAAACACCAAATCAGCCTGTTACGGTATATGATACCAGTGGACCATATACAGATCCTTCAAAAAAAATAAATGTACACGAAGGAATAGAGCGTATTAGAGAAGAATGGATTATGAGTAGAGGTGATGTGGAAGAACTAGATGGTTTTTCTTCTACATATTGTAATGAACGGTTAAATGATAAAAGTCTGGATCACCTTCGATTCAATCATATTCAAAAACCGAAAAGAGCCAAAAAAGGTAAAAATGTCTCTCAGATGTATTATGCTAAACAAGGAATTATTACTCCAGAAATGGAGTATGTAGCAATACGAGAGAATCAAAAACTTCAGGAGGCGAAACGATTGTCTGTACAGCATCCGGGACATGATTTTGGAGCTAGTATTCCCGATGTTATTACTCCTGAATTTGTGAGAGAAGAAGTTGCCAGAGGAAGAGCTGTAATTCCATCTAATATTAATCATCCAGAAAGTGAACCAATGATTTTGGGAAGAAACTTTTTGGTAAAGATTAACGCCAATATAGGAAACTCTGCTACTACCTCTTGTATTGAAGAAGAAGTAGAAAAAGCTGTTTGGGCATGTAGATGGGGAGCTGATAATATCATGGATTTATCTACAGGTAAGAACATACATGAAACCAGAGAGTGGATTATTCGTAACTCTCCAGTGCCAATAGGAACTGTTCCTATCTATCAGGCATTAGAAAAAGTAAATGGAAAAGCGGAAGATCTCACCTGGGAAATCTTTAGAGACACATTGATAGAACAGGCGGAACAGGGGGTTGATTACTTTACAATTCATGCTGGGGTTCGTTTGGCATATGTGCCGATGACAGCAAAACGAATTACAGGAATCGTATCCAGAGGAGGATCAATCATGGCTAAATGGTGTTTAGCACATCATAAAGAAAGCTTTTTATATACGCATTTTGAAGAAATTTGTGAGATATTGAAATCCTATGATGTGGCATTTTCTCTTGGAGATGGACTCCGTCCAGGATGTATTGCTGATGCTAATGATGAAGCACAATTCGCAGAATTAGAAACACTGGGAGAATTAACCAAGATTGCATGGAAGCACGATGTGCAGACATTTATCGAAGGACCAGGGCATGTACCTATGCATATGATTAAAGCAAATATGGATAAGCAGCTGGAAGCCTGTGGAGAAGCACCTTTTTATACATTAGGTCCATTGACAACAGATATAGCCCCTGGGTATGATCATATTACTTCGGGAATCGGAGCTGCTATGATTGGGTGGTATGGAACCGCTATGTTATGTTATGTAACTCCAAAAGAACACTTAGGTCTTCCTAATAAAGATGATGTACGAACAGGAGTAATAACCTATAAACTGGCAGCACATGCTGCGGATTTAGCAAAAGGACATCCAGGAGCGCAACATCGAGACGACGCACTTAGTAAGGCGCGATTTGAATTTAGATGGGAGGATCAGTTTAATCTTTCTTTAGATCCAGAATTAGCAAGAGAATATCATGATGAGACGCTGCCGGCAGAAGGAGCAAAAATTGCTCATTTCTGTAGTATGTGTGGACCAAAATTCTGCTCGATGAAGATTTCTCAGGAGGTCAGAGATTATGCTGCTAAGAAAGAAATTGAAGAGAAATCAGCTCTGAAAATTGGATTGGAAGAAAAAGCGGAAGAGTTTAAGGAAAAAGGGAGCGAAGTATACTTATAATATTAATTGAGGGTACAAGTCATTTTGTACCCTCAGATAATGATTTTAAATAATATACGCATGGTGATCGTTCTTACCTCAGAAAAAAATGTTTCAGAAGAAGCTAATGTTATCAATAGTTTGTTTGCTAATGGATTGCAAGTATTACACTTGAGAAAGCCTGAGTTTTCCAAAGAAAGATATAGGGAATTGCTAGATCAGATCGAGAAGCCATTTCACAATCGGATAATGCTGCATTACTTTCATGATTTATGCAAAGAATATAAGCTTAGAGGAGTGCATATTCAAGAAAAACCTCGTATAGACTTGGGCGCAAAATTAGAAAAATATGTGCAGTCATATATAGAAAAAGGATATCGCGTAAGCAGCTCTTTTCATCTTCCTGAAGCTATTGAAGCTTGTCCAGTCTCATTTGATTATGTATTACTGAGTCCTGTTTTTAGTTCGATATCCAAGCAAGGATATGAAGGAAGAGGATTTGATGTAACCCAAAGTTCAAAAAAAATTATTGGAATGGGAGGGATTAATAAGGAAACAATACGAGCCACATGTGATTTAGGGTATAAAGGTGTTGGCATTTTGGGAGGAGTGTGGAATACTACTGATCCATTGACTAGCTTTATAGAAATCCAACAAGCATACGAAGCAGTAACGAAAAAATAGGAGTAATAGTTCTTTTGAAATGAGAAATAGACCGTATGTAATAACAATAGCAGGTTTTGATCCTTCGGGGGGTGCAGGTTTGGTTGCGGATAGTAAAACATTCGATCATTTAAAATGTTATGGACTAGCGGTATGTACAGCAAATACAATACAAGACGATAAGTGTTTTAAATGCTGTCATTGGATAGAAAAACAGGTAATTAAACGGCAACTGCAAACCTTGTTAGAGCGTTTTGATATCGAGGTTGTAAAAATTGGGATTATAGAAGATTGGGAATTACTACATGAGATTATAGATGTACTGACAGTGTATAATGATAGAATAAAGATTGTAGTAGATCCTGTATTGAGATCCAGTACCAATTTTGATTTCAAAAAACAAGAAGAGCAAATAGAAGTATTTAATGCTGTTTTGAAAAAAATAACATTGATTACTCCTAATTATGACGAAATAGAAGCTTTATTTCCAGAAAAAGATATTGAAGAAACAATAGCATATATCAGCGGGAGAACCGGTTTGTTGTTAAAAGGAGGTCATCGTTTAGAAGCTATAGGAAAAGACGAATTATACCTGCCATCAGGAGAGGTATTTACCTATAATCCAAAAGGAAAAAACCATTCAGAGAAACACGGAAGTGGCTGTGTGTTATCGTCTGCTATAGCAGCTTATTTGGCAAGAGGATTTTCACTTCACAAAGCAGTCTATAGAGGAAAAAGATATACAGAGAAAGTATTGCAATCAAATAAAAGTTTATTAGGATACCATGGATAGAGTGTATTACATATCTCAGGGGAAAACTCCGGAAGAACATCTCGAAAACATAAAAAATGTTTGTAAGGGAGGCTGCAAATGGATACAACTGAGAATGAAAAATGTAGACACAGTTGTCTACTTACAAACAGCATTACGATGTAGAGAAATTTGCGATGATTATGAGGTTATTATGATTGTAAATGACAATGTAGATGTGGCAAAGGCAGCTCAAGCGGATGGAATCCATCTGGGGCTGAATGATGTAAGTCCCGAAGAAGCAAGAAAAGTGCTGGGAGCTAATTTTATTATCGGAGGAACAGCAAATACTTTCGACGACTGCAAAATGCATATAGACAATGGAGTCGATTATATTGGTTTGGGACCATACAGGTATACCAGTACAAAGGAAAACTTAAGTCCTGTATTAGGGATAGAAGGATATAAAGAAATTTTATCTGAAGTTAGAAACTATAAAGCCTCGGTTCCTGTCGTAGCTATAGGAGGTATAAAAGAAGAGGATGTAGGAGCATTACTAGAGACAAAAGTTTCAGGAGTGGCGGTGTCCGGAATGTTGACAGCTACAATGGATATAGAAGAAAAAATAAAAAATATAAACACACTGGCGGTTAGTAGATAAAGATATGGATAGGTTAAAAATAGCAGATAAGGAGTTTTCTTCTCGATTATTTACAGGAACAGGTAAGTTTAGTTCTTCTTTACTGATGAAAGAAGCCTTACTGCAATCAGAAAGTGAGTTGATCACAGTAGCGTTGAAGCGTGTAGATGTACATGATGATGAAGATGATTTATTAACCCATTTACAGCATCCTCGCATTAATTTATTGCCCAATACATCTGGAGTTAGAGATGCGAAAGAAGCTGTCTTTGCAGCGAAACTGGCAAGAGAAGCTCTGGAAACGAATTGGGTTAAGTTAGAGATTCATCCTGATCCTAAGTATTTGTTGCCGGACCCGATTGAGACTTTAAAGGCAGCAGAAGAATTGGTAAGAGAAGGTTTTGTGGTAATGCCTTATATTCATGCAGACCCGGTTTTGTGTAAACGGTTAGAAGAGGTGGGCGTACAATGCGTAATGCCTTTAGGAGCACCGATCGGAAGTAACAAAGGGTTAAAAACAATAGAGTTTCTGGAGATTATAATTGACCAAAGCAATGTTCCGGTAGTCGTTGATGCTGGGATTGGAAGCCCTTCTCATGCTGCATATGCAATGGAGATCGGTGCAGATGCTGTATTGGTTAATACAGCAATTGCAGTTTCCCAGAATCCAGTACATATGGCCGAAGCATTTCGAAAAGCAGTAGAGGCAGGTCGAATGGCATATAATGCAAAACTAGCTCCTGTGCGATCACATGCGGAAGCAAGTAGTCCTTTGACAAGTTTCCTGTCTGAAAATTAATAAAAAAGTATAGTGTAATTATATCCGGATGAACAGCTTTAAAAAAATATTCGAACAATATCCATGGGATGATGTTCTTTCTAGTATTTTTTCCAAAACATCAGAAGATGTGGATAGGGCATTGCATAAAGAGAAAAGAAATCTGGAAGATTTTAAAGCATTAATTTCCCCTGCAGCAAAACCGTATCTTGAACAAATGGCACAACAGAGTAGTTTGTTGACTAAAAAGCGTTTTGGAAAAACAATACAGATGTATGCCCCTATGTATCTCAGTAATGAGTGTCATAATATTTGTACATATTGCGGATTTAGTATGACTAATAAAATTCCGAGAAGAACATTAACGGATGCTGAAATACTTAAGGAAATCGGTTATTTAAAGTCTAAAGGTTATGACCATATTCTTTTAGTAACCGGAGAAGCAAATAGAACGGTAGGAGTAGATTATATCGATCATGCGATTCAGCTAATCCGATCAAACTTTGCAAATATTACAATAGAGGTACAACCCTTGCTCCAGGAAGAATATGAACGCTTAATTGCAAGTGGTTTGTATGCGGTATTAGTGTATCAGGAAACCTATCACAAAGAAGAATATAAAAAACACCACCCCAAAGGAAAAAAATCAAATTTTGATTTTCGGTTAGAAACCCCGGATAGGTTAGGAAGGGCAGGGGTTCATAAAATAGGTTTAGGAGCTTTGTTTGGTCTTGAAGATTGGAGAGCAGATAGTTTTTTTACAGCACTGCATCTTCAGTATTTGCAAAAAAACTATTGGAAAACAAAATACTCCATTTCTTTTCCCAGATTGAGACCTCATTCGGGAGGTTTAGAACCTAAAGTAGCTATGACAGATGCGGATTTGGTACAGTTAATTTGCGCTTTTAGGCTGTTGGATGAGGATGTGGAACTTTCCTTATCTACCAGAGAGAGTGAAGTTTTTAGAGAAAATATAGTTAATTTAGGAATTACCTCCATTAGTGCAGAATCAAAAACCAATCCAGGAGGATATGTTGTAGAACCAGAATCTCTGGAACAGTTTGAGATTTCTGATGAACGCCCTACAGAAGTGATTGTAGAAATGTTAAAAAAGAGAGGGTTAGAAGTAGTCTGGAAAGACTGGGAAAACAATTGGCAATAAAAAGATTACGGAGCTATAAAAATTGCTCCCAGCAGAAGTAAGTTTTTTTTACTCTCTAAATAGGATGTAAATGTTCCGGTACTTGTGTTGAAATATTTTATAGTAGTTTCCTTTGAGTGTTTCGTAGATTTGTCCGGAGGTAGTTAACTGTATTTATTTTCAGTAGTATAAAATTTTATAAAAATAGATGAGGTTTAGTAAGGAAGAAAAAATACAATACAGCAGGCATCTGATTTTAGAAGAAATAGGAGAAGAAGGACAGCAAAAAATCGGTTCTTCAAAAGTATTGGTGATTGGTGCAGGAGGACTAGGGTGCCCGGTGTTACAGTATTTAACAGCAGCAGGTATAGGACATATTGGGATTGTAGATGATGATGTAGTGGATCAGACAAATTTGCAAAGACAAATTTTGTATACTATAGATGATATAGGGAAACCGAAAGCAATTACAGCTTCTAAAAGGTTGGAGAAGCTGAATCCATACATTTTTTTCAAAGTGTATAACGAAAGGCTTACCAAAGAAAATGTACTGGATATTTTTTCAGAGTATGATATTATTGTAGATGGGAGTGATAATTTTCCGACACGCTATTTGGTAAATGATGCATGTGTTTTATTGGATAAACCATTGGTTTTTGGATCAATTTTTAAATTTCAGGGACAAGTATCCGTATTTAATTATAAAGGAGGAGCAACATACAGATGTTTGTATCCTACCCCTCCAGAACCAGATGCAGTTCCTAATTGTTCAGAAATAGGAGTACTGGGAGTATTACCTGGAATTATCGGAAGTTTTCAGGCGAATGAGGTTATCAAGATGGTGTTGGAAATAGGAGATGTTCTGTCAGGAAAACTGCTATGTATAGACGCATTGTCATTACAACAATATATACTCTCTGTAACTAAAAATGAAGCGTCGGATATTGTCACATTAGCCGATGATTACGATTTCTTTTGTGGGATACTGCCTGCAGGTAGAATAGTAGAAATTACTGCACAGGAAGTGCAAAACAATCTACAGGAATATCAAATCTTAGATGTCCGAACCCAAGAGGAGTTTGAACAGTTTAATCTTGGAGGGATTCATATACCCATTGAAGAAATGGATGATAAAATTCATCAAATTCAGTCAGACAAGCCGATTGTTGTTTGTTGTCAATCAGGAGTAAGAAGCAAGATCGCTATACGTAAAATACTTGCATTGAGAAATGATCTGAATTTGCTGAATCTAACTAACGGACTAGCTGTAATATCTTAATTTGTAATAAAAAGGGTATTTCCTTCTGCTCTAATAGTATATCGAAGCAAAGGATAACCACCTTCTCCTTTAGTTTGTATGCCAGTAACGATATTGTATACATTATCGTTTCCACAGTTAGAAGAAGCTAAAATACCCGTTACCGATAAAGGAGAACAATCGCTTATAGGAATATTCGGATCACTTAGTTCAAAAGCTGAAAACTGAGAATTTCCTTTGCTGTAAATAATGATACCTTTTATACCTCTTCCTGCGGTTGTTTCAATAACATGATTTCCGGAAAATTTTAAATCACTGTATTGAGGAAGGTTTAAATCAATTTGGAAATTGACATTTACCTCAGGTAAAAACGGGTTTCTTCTCGCAACATCGTCGCTGGAACAAGCAATTGTAATTAATGCTAAAACAAGAAAATAAAAATAGCGTCTCATAAAAAAGAAATATTCAAAATAAGATAAACACTGGTTATTTAAAAAAATAAAGACAGAGAAATAAAAAGTAAACATACTTCATTTGAATAAGAAAACCCAAATGATTGTGGCTCTTTTTTGTCTTTTTACAAGTATTAAATCGTTTTTCTTGTTGAAAAATACTCCTGTCCCATTACTTCTATCAGGTGTTTTTTTTCTTATCTTTGTTATACTAAGATCCCATCTTTATGGGATTTTTTCTATTTTATAAACGATGAAGTTATGAGCAAAGTATCTTATTATACTGCGGAAGGATTAAAAAAATTAAGAGATGAATTAAATCATCTCAAAGATATAGAACGTCCTAAAGCTTCTCAGGCGATTGCAGAAGCCCGCGATAAAGGGGATTTAAGTGAAAACGCAGAATACGATGCTGCGAAAGAAGCACAGGGACTTTTGGAAATGAAAATATCGAAGCTGGAAGAAACCTTATCAGGAGCAAGGTTGATAGATGAATCACAATTGGATATTTCTAAAGCATTGATACATTCTACAGTAAAAATTAAAAATCAGACAAATGGAGCCGAAATGATATATAAACTAGTGGCTCAGAGTGAAGCGAACCTTAAACAAGGAAAAATCTCTGTAGATTCTCCTATTGGAAAAGGGCTGCTGGGAAAAAGTGTAGGAGACGTAGCTGAGATTCAGGTTCCGAATGGAATTATGAAGTTTGATGTGATTGAAATTTCCAGAGAATAATTAAATCTTAAAAAATCAAAAAAGCCTTTCTTAAGAAATCAAAGAAAGGCTTTTTTTGATTTTATCTTCGGGTTAAATACCCTATATTTCCGTTTTATAAACGCAAAGAAACATCCTAAATGGCCTCAATATTTACAAAAATTATCAATGGAGAAATCCCTTGTTACAAAATTGCAGAAGACGAACACTTTTTTTCTTTTTTAGATATAAATCCTAATGCTCAGGGACATGCATTGTGTATCCCTAAAAAAGAGGTGGATAAATTATTTGATTTAGACAAAGAAACATATCAGGGATTGATGAATTTTTCAAGGAAAATAGCAATTGCTATAGAAAAAACAGTGTCTTGTAAGCGTGTTGGAATGGCTGTAGTAGGATTAGAAGTGCCACATGTGCACGTGCATCTGATTCCGCTTAATGATATGAGAGAAATGACATTTCAGCATAAGGTGTCTATGCAAAAAGAAGAATTCATAGCGCTGGCAGAAGCAATACGAGCAAACCTGTAAGCAGTGAAGATGAGTGAGTCAACAAGTAAACTCTCCTTGCAATTGCGAATTGACTGGAGTGAAATGGATACCTATCAGCATGTGAATAATGTTAATTTTATGAAATACATGCAAAGCGCCCGGGTTCAGTTTTGGGAAGTTAGTGGCTTGGCAAAACTTTATGAAGAAACTAAAAAAGGACCTATGCTTGTTTCTACTCATTGTGATTTTAAACACCCGTTGTTTTTCCCAGGCAATGTTTTAATTAAATCCAAAGTTGCCTTTGTCAAAAATTCTAGTTTTGGCTTATATCATGAACTGTACAATGATGATGGTGTATTGTGTGCAGAGGGTCATGATGTAGCCGTTTGTTTTGATTTTAACATCGACAAAACATTTAGAATTCCAGATGCCTTAAGAGCACTGATGAAAGAGTATCAGTAAAGACGGTTAAGATTTTAGATAAGGAGACAATGTGTCCCAATACATAATAATAACGGTAATGGCTGTCAATAAGAAGAAAATGAAGTATGATAATCCAGAAAAATGCATGGATGCAGGTTTTGGATGGATCGTTTTTTTATGATACTTATATACTAATTCGATGTCTTTAGTCCATTGTCCAGGAAAAATGGAGGACTCACATTTGGAGCAGTGCATCGACTCTTCTATTGCAGGTTTTACAATGGTTAATAATCGGGAGCGTAATCGTTTTTGTCGAAAAGCAAGTGTTATACTTCCTTTGGCATAACATTCGGGGCAGTTATTGTTCAGAATCGCTTCTTTCAGGATAATTTGTTCCGTTTTCACTTGTATGTAGGTTTACATACTATAACGGATTTGTCATAATTATGTTATGCAAGAGGGTCAGATTTACGCAGGGTGATTTGAAAAGAGGTTCCCTTTCCTATTTCAGATTTATAGACTTTAATTCGCCCGGAGTGATAGCTTTCTATAATTCTTTTTGCTAGCGATAGTCCCAATCCCCATCCTCTGCTCTTAGAGGTGTATCCAGGTTCGAATATTTTAGAAAATTTGCTTTTTGGGATCCCTTTACCGGAATCTTTAACCTTGATATAGACTCTTTTGGTGTCTTCGGTTAATGAGATATGAAGATTTCCTTTTCCTCTCATTGCATCAATCGCATTTTTAACAAGATTTTCTATTGTCCAGCTATATAATTGCCGATTCAGGTATACTTCTATAGGATAATCAGGAAGATTGATTGAAAAATTAATAAGTTTAGAACTTCTCGCCTGGAGATACAAATAGGTTTCTTTGGTTTCGTGGACGATATCCAGTTTTTCCAGATTGGGAATAGAACCGATTTTAGAAAAACGCTCTGTTATCTCTTTTAATCGGGCAATATCTTTTTCCATTTCTACGAGGTACTCAGGATTGACATTTTCTGATTTTAAAATTTCACCCCAACCGACTAATGAAGATAAGGGAGTTCCGATTTGATGAGCGGTTTCTTTTGCCATTCCTGCCCATAGTTTGTTTTGTTCACTGACTTTAGAGGTAGAAAAGAAAAAGTAAATAACACCGATAAGCAAGAAAATAATCAGGGCGATCGCAATCGGATAGTATTTTAATTTATTTAACACAGCAGAATCTCCGTAATAAATATATTGAACACTTTCTTTTAGGTCGATAGTCATAGGGTCATTTTCTGACTTTAGCTCTTCGAGATACTCTTTTAACTTTTCCGAATCCTCGTTGACTCCATCAGGAAGATTGGCGCATAAAGTAGGGTCAATGTTATCATTTTCATCAGTGATAATGATTGGGATTGTAGTATTGGACTTATTGATAATAATTGTCAGATCTAAGTAATCATCCATTAGGTCACTGTTAAAAGCTTTTTGTGCCTGTGCCCATACCTGCATTTTTATACGCTCGTCATCTTTTAGTTTTTGAAAAAAGAGAGAAGTGTTCCATAAGACAAGCCCGGTAATCACCAAAACAGCTACAATGATAAAATAGCTCGCAAAATTACGCTCGTCAGAAAAATTCATAGGATATTGATTTATTGAATTTCAAATATAATCGTTTTTAGAATGGTTTTATTGTTTGTGGATATTATGAAGAATAAACTTCCTTTTTCTACTCTGATTAGGGATAAACTTTAGTTATCTTTGTTTTAGAATTTTATAGATATGATAACAATAGATCCTTCTCAGGTAACGACAGGGAAATTACACGGTATGATGTTAGGAGCCATAGGTCCCAGACCTATTGCTTTTGCGAGTACAATAGATGGAGATGGGAATCCGAATCTTTCTCCTTTTAGTTTTTTTAATGTTTTTAGCGCGAACCCTCCTATTCTGATATTTTCACCAGCAAGAAGAGTTAGAGATAATACGATTAAACATACGCTGGAAAATGCTCAGAAGACCAAAGAAGTTGTTATTAATATCGTTAATTATGATATTGTACAGCAAATGTCTCTATCCAGTACTGAATACCCAAAGGGAGTGAATGAGTTTGAAAAATCTGGATTGACAATGGTCTCTTCGGAGAAAGTAGCCCCTTTTAGAGTAGGGGAGTCCCCTGTCCAGTTTGAGTGCAAAGTAAATGAGATAATGCCGATGGGGAATGAAGGAGGAGCAGGAAACTTAATTATATGTGAAGTAGTTCTTATGCATGTAAAAGAAGAGGTGTTGGATGAAGCGGGTAAAATAGATCAACATAAAATTGATCAGGTTGCTCGTATGGGGGGAAATTGGTATTCCAGAGCTAATATGGGAATGTTTGAAGTGCCGAAGCCATTAACCACTATGGGGATTGGAATTGATGCACTCCCGGAAACAATAAAACACAGCACAGTATTTACAGGGAATGATCTCGGTAAATTAGGAAATGTAGAGAAAATCCCGTTACCAGAGGAAGCAATAGCCTTTGTTGATAATAGTACGGAGATTAAGACAAAATTAGATCAGGATAACGTTGAAGAAATTCATAAATTTGCCAAGCAGTATCTAGAAAAAGATGATATTCATACTGCATGGAATATTTTAGCAGCAAAATAATAATACAGAAAGATGGAAGTACAAGGTAAAGTAAAGATGATAGGTTCTACACAAACCTTTGGAAACAATGGTTTTAGAAAGCGTGAAATTGTTGTAACTACAGATGAGCAATATCCACAGCATATAATGGTAGAATTTGTGCAGGATAAATGTGACTTGTTAAACAATTTTGGCGTAGGACAAGATGTGAAAATTAGTATCAACCTTCGAGGTCGTGAGTGGGTAAACCCTCAGGGAGAAACCAAATATTTTAATTCGATCCAGGGGTGGAGAATTGAAGCGCTGCAAGCTGCTGGAGCTGGGATGCAAGCACCTCCTCCAACACCTCCGGCAGATGCTTTTGAACCAGCATCAGATGTGTCGAATGATGAACACGATGATTTACCTTTTTAATAATAAGAAAAGAGATGTTTTTTGCAAACAAATGGGTTTGTTGAAATCAACAAAATAGCAAAAAGTCCGATACATTGTATCGGACTTTTCATATTGTGAATTATTATAACCTTTTAGTAACTCAAAAAGCAATGATGAACAAAATTAACCTAAAAGGTTCTAACAAATATTATCATTATTTTAATGAATTCAAAATGAATGTATAATGTTTAACCTAGAGATAAAGTAAAAAATTTGTTTTGTATATTCTTAATGATTCCATAGTGTTTCCTCCGGTTTCTCATGCAAATCCGGATGGGTTGTTAGCATTGGGAGGAGATTTATCTGTAGAACGATTAATAGCTGCTTATCAACAAGGAATTTTTCCATGGTTTAATGATGATCAACCTATTATGTGGTTCTGTCCGGATCCCAGAATGGTTCTTTATCCAGAAGAGATTAAAGTGAGTAAAAGTATGCGCAAATTATTCAGGCAAGAAGCATTTGAGGTGACTTACAATACTTGTTTTGATCAAGTAATAGAACAATGTGCTTCTATAGAACGGGTGGATCAGGATGGAACATGGATAACAAAAGAAATGAAGAGATCGTATAAAAAACTTCATCAAATGGGAATTGCAGTATCTGTAGAAGTTTGGAAGGAAAACAATTTAGTTGGTGGGTTATATGGCGTTTGGCTTAGAGAGAAGAAAGTTTTTTGCGGAGAAAGTATGTTTTCTCATGTTAGTAATGCTTCTAAATACGGTTTTATCAGTTGGGTGAAGGAATTAATGCGCTATGAAACCAAGATAATAGATTGTCAGATGTATACGGAACATTTAGCAAGTTTAGGAGGAAGGGAAATCCCAAGAGAACAGTTTTTGGCATACCTGAGGGAATAAACAACTTATGTCTTTTTTTAATAATAAACTAATTTTTATGAGAGTATATAATTTTGGAGAAAAAAACTCAATACTGAATCATTTTGTATCAGAGATCAGAGATGAAGAAATTCAAAAAGATCGAATGCGGTTTCGCAAAAATATAGAACGAATTGGCGAAGTGCTGGCATATGAGATGAGTAAGGAGATTTTATATACTACTCAGGAAATAAAAACACCTTTAGGGGTGAAAAAGATGTCTTTGCCAGAAAAAGAACTGGTTTTATGTGCGGTACTTCGTGCCGGGTTACCTTTATATCAGGGGGTGCTGAATTATTTTGATTTTGCAGAGAGTTCATTTATTTCTGCTTATAGGGAGCATACGAATTCGGATACCGATTTTGAGATCATTACGAATTATCTGGCGACCCCTTCATTAGAAGGCAAAGTACTCGTAATTATAGATCCTATGTTGGCAACCGGAAGTACATTGGAAACAACTTATAAGGCATTGCAAAAACAAGGAAAGCCAAAAGAAATACACATTATATCTGTAATAGGATCCGCTAAGGGAGTTGCTTATGTACAGGATCACTTTCCTGCCCACACGTCTCTATGGATAGGTGCAATAGATGAGGAGTTGAATAATAAAGGGTACATTATACCGGGATTAGGAGATGCAGGAGATTTAGCGTATGGAAGTAAATTGTAACGGCTTATACTTCCTTGTGCCTGAAACAATCTACTACATGATCATTAACCATTCCTATAGCTTGCATAAAAGCATAGATAACCGTAGAGCCAACAAACTTGAATCCTCTTTTTTTCAGGTCTTTGCTAATGATGTCAGAGGTGTCAGTAGTAGCAGGACAATCTTTGTGATGCGCCCAGGAATTAATAATAGGGGTATGGTTGACAAAGCTCCAGATATATGTGTCGAAACTGCCGAATTCTTCCTGTATTTTGATAAATGCCTGCGCATTTGATACGGTAGCATTTACTTTTAGTTTGTTGCGGATAATACCAGCATTTTGAAGTAAAGCCTGTTTTTTGTCATCTGTATACAATGCAATTTTTTGATAGTCAAAATTATCAAAGGCATTTCTGAAATTTTCTCTCTTTTTTAAAACTGTAATCCAGCTAAGTCCTGCCTGAAATGTTTCGAGAATAAGAAATTCAAATAATTCTTGCTCATCATGTAACGGAACTCCCCATTCCTCATCGTGGTATTGTTCGTATAAAGAATCACCAACACACCATGCACATCTGTGTATTTCCATTTTACTTTTTGTTATAAATATATTGTTTTTCTGTCTTTGTATATAAAAAAGCCCTCTAGAATTTAGCATTAAAGAAATGAATCTGACAATGAGGTAGCCACCTTATTATTCTTTCTTTTGCAGCTTGTGAAAAAGGATTTTTAGCAGCAAAAAGCTGTGTAAGAGCAGTTAGATGTTGAATAGAAGAGGGAAGAGCTTCTAGATAATTGTGAAAGAGATATAATGTTTTTATCGATGTTAATGAGCCAATAGTATCCGGGATAGAGGTTAGTTTGTTTTTAGAGAGGTACAATGCTTCCAGCGATTGAAGTGCTCCAATGGTACCTGGTAAAGAGGTTAGTTGATTTCTGTTGAGGTTTAAAACCCGGAGTTTTTTTAATTTTCCAATAGAATCCGGGATGTCGGATAATTGATTGTTGTAGACCAATAATATGTGAACGTTAGCAATATCACCTATGGATGCAGGCAAAGAAGTGAGTTGGTTATGATGGATGATAAGCCGCTGTAGGCGTATCATAGTACCGATGGATTCAGGAAGGCTGACAAGTTGGTTATAGGTTGCGTATAGATGGGTTAGGTTTTTTAGCGATCCTATAGACTGAGGGAGCTTTTTAAGTTGGTTCTTATTTAAAAAAAGCTGTGTTAATGCTTGTATATTTCCCAGAGATTCCGGCAGGACAGTTAGTTTGTTTTCTTGAAGAAATAAAAGAGTCAGTTTCTGTAAGCCGGAAGCTGTATCCGGAAAATTTTGAAGATTGTTTCTGATCAGGTGTAATTCTTTTAAATTGTTTAGCCTTTGTATAGAAGCAGGGAGTGTTTGTAAGTTGTTGTTGTTTAGGTATAATGTTTGCAAAGCGGTTAGGTTTCCTATAGTCTGAGGGAGTGCTTGAATTGAATTGTTTCTTAGGTTTAGTTCTTTTAAGTGTATAAGCCCCTGGATGGATTCTGGAATGGTAGTCAGAGAATTGTCATTGGCTATGAGTTTTTCCAGAGCGGTCAAATTTCCAATAGAAGGAGGGAGTTTTTCGATATGATTAAGGTGAAGAAAGAATTCTTTGAGGTTGGGGAGGCTTCCAATAGTATTCGGAAGTTCAGTTAGCTGATTTTTATAAATATTTAGTTTTTCTAGTCGCATTAACCCATGTAAGGAATCCGGGAGCTTTGTTATTTTGTTTTGTTGTAGTTCTAGTGATACTAAATTGGATAGTAACCGAATGCTTTCAGGGATAGAGTGAAGTGCATTATTGTGCAGGATTAAGTGTTTTAGTTGCTGCATATTTCCAATAGAAGGAGGGAGTGTTTTGAGTTTGTTATTGTAAGCGCTCAGGTAAGACAGTTTTTCTAGCGATCCAATAGTATTCGGCAGGTATTGGATGTGATTCCATTCTAAGTGTAATTCTTTTAAGGAAGGTAAGTCGCCAATCGTATGAGGTAATGAAGAAATGCGGTTGCCTTCAAGATGTAAGATTTTTAGTTCTTTTAAGTTGCTGATAGCAGTGGGGAGTTGTGCTAATTTGTTTTTTCTGATAAATAGTTTTTCCAGATTTTTGAGTCCACAGATAGCTAGTGGAAATGAGGTGAGAAGATTATTATTTAGGTTTAATTTTTTCAGGGCATTCATTGTGCTGAGCTCTTCAGGGATTTTTTTAAGTTGATTATCACTTAGGTTGAGCTCTTTTAGTCTGGTTAGCTGCTTTATGGAAGCGGGTAATGAAGAAAGTTGATTTCCTTCCAGGAATAGATATTGAAGATTGCGGAAGCTGCCAATTGACGATGGAAGTTTATCCAGTTGCCGGTATGACAAATCAAGGATATAAACCTGCTCTTTATGTAATAGCGCTTCAGATAATGAGCGATACTTTTTTGTCTCTTGAGCATTTGTACAATGTATGAGAATAAAAGAGAATAATATGTGGTAAAATAGCTTGATAGGTGTTTTTTTTGTAAGTAATGAGTTTTGAGGAAGCTGTTATTTCTTAGTAGATGTAAAAATAAGCACTTATCCAATACTATTAATTATTTGTTAAACAACAGGCTTCTTTTTAACAAAAGAATAATAATTAAATGCGTAAGTTTCCATCATTTTTTTCGAACTAAATAAAAAAATAAAGAAACACGCCAGTATTATGAAAGAAACATCAACATTATCTGTCAATCAATTGATTGATGAAGGAATTAAAAACTCCAGAAGCTATTCAGATTATAGAACATTAGTGAATGACTTAATTTCGGAAGGAAAATCTACAGCAAAAGAACAGACAGAAGACTTGTTAAATTATAGTACGTTAAATAATCGTAGGATGAAACGATTAGATAAGACGATCAAAATAGATGAAACAATAGCATCTGGCATTAAAGCAAAGAAACTGGATGTTACCTGGTTAGTGCTTTCAGAAGGTTGGTGTGGAGATGCAGCTCAGTCTTTACCGGTTATAAACAAAGTAGCAGAAATTAATGAAGGGATTGATCTTAGGATTGTGTTGAGAGATGAGAATGATGCGCTAATGAGTCATTTTTTGACAAATGGAGGGAAGGCAATTCCTAAGCTGATTGCGATTGACAACTCTAACAGAGAAATTATCGGAACATGGGGACCAAGACCATCGACAGCAACAAAAATGGTTAATGATTATAAAGAAAAACACGGAGGTTTGGATGCCCAGTTCAAAGAAGATCTTCAAGTATGGTATAACAAAGACAAAGGGGAAAATATAGTAAACGATCTCAGTGGATTATTAGCCTAATTAGGGTTATTCACTGTAGTTAAAATAATACGTAATAGTGCCTTTTTGTTCCTTTACTTCGGAAGCAGAAAAAATAGCTTGATTTGCATAATCTAAGGCATTGTCAAAAAGGCATTCGTTTCTGGTTGTAGAGTTTTTTTTGTCTACTTTGCTATGAGATACATAGCCATTGGCATTTACCTGAACTTTTACAACGACTTTACCGCTTCCCTGACATGTATATATTGGATTGGGGAGATCGATTGCTTTTCTTCCCTTTAGGGTAAAAGTGAGGGAACTATTTCTGTTATTGGTTTCGTTAGTTTTTTGTTTTTGCTTATTGGTATCGGTATTGGTTTGTTCAGGAGTTTCTTCTTTTTCTTTGTCTTCTTCTGTAGAAACATCTCCCAGATTATTCGGACCATCCTCAGAAGATTCGGCGATAGGACTTTCTGTAAGTGCTTTTAAACGGTCTTCAAAAGAAGTGTCATCAGGATCTTCAAAATCTTCATTATAGGCATTGTGTGTGCGTTTAGCAGCAATGAGTTTTCGTTGTTCCTGTATAGGATCCAGTTCCTCCTTTTCTTTTTCTAGCTCTTCCATAATATCTTCTACGGGAAGTTCGACTAGCATTTCTCCTTTGTTATTGGAGGTGCCCAGCATATGAATGTTGTATAGCCCAAGTAGTAAAATCCCCATGAGAAGGGAAGTAATAATTAAGGCTTTATATTTTTCTATGAAATTCATCAATAAAGTAAACTCTGTTTCTATGACAATATTTTATGGATTGCTTATTTCAGGGGTTAATAAGGCTTCAAATTCTTCTATAGTAAGTGCCTTTTCGGTAGAAAAGTCTCCTATTTTGGTTCTTCTTAATGCACTCAGATATCCGCCACTATGTAATGCTTTTCCAAAATCATTAGCTAATGATCTGATATAGGTACCTTTGCTGCATACAACTCTAAAATCTACCTCCGGCAATTCGATTCGGGTAATTTCGAATTCGCTAATTGTAATTTTTCTGGATTTTATTTCAACAGCTTCTCCTTCTCTGGCATATTCATACAATCGTTTTCCATCTTTTTTTAAAGCAGAAAAAACAGGAGGGTATTGATCGATATCACCCAAAAACTGTTCTGTAGTTTTTTTTACAATTTCTGCTGTAATATGTTCTGTAGGATATGTTTGATTGATTTCAGTCTCCAGATCATAGGAAGGAGTTGTTGCTCCCAGTGTAATAGTACCGGTATATTCTTTTATTTGCCCTTGGAAATCCTGAAGTTTTTTAGTGAATTTTCCTGTGCAAAGGACAAGTAAACCTGTAGCAAGAGGATCAAGAGTACCAGCATGACCAACCTTTATTTTTTTTAGGTTGAATTTTTTTCGGATATGCCATCTAATTTTATTGACTACCTGAAAAGAACTCCATTCCAGAGGTTTGTCAATTAGAATTACCTGACCATCTTTATAATCTTGTTCGGTTAGCATTTGGGGGTTATTTTATAAAACTAAAGCCGATGGCAATTAGTCCAACTATGATACAATATAAGGCAAAATATGATAACTTGCTTTTTTTAACCAAAGAGATCATCCACGTGCAGGCTACTAACCCAGATAAAAAGGCAGCAATAAAGCCAATAGTCAAAGGAAGGATATTAGCATTAGCGAAATCAATTTTCCCACCCAAAAGATCTTTAGCAATTTTACCAAAAATTAATGGAATTACCATTAGAAAGGAGAAACGAGCAGCCTTGGTTTTGTCATTTCCTAGTAAGACAGAGGTGGAAATCGTAGCACCACTTCTAGAAATTCCTGGCAACATTGCTATTGCCTGAGCAATTCCGATTACCAGGGCATTTGAGGTACTTATAGATTTCAACGTATCTTTTGCCTTGTCAGCCAACCAGAGAAGGACAGCGGTAACCAGAAGCATGTACCCTACAAATCGGATGTTACCTCCAAACAACTGTTCTAGTTCTTCTTCAAAAAATACTCCAATAATAATAGCAGGAATCATAGAAATGAGGATCTTAAATGAAAAAAGAGTTTCCTCATTTTTTTTGAAAGCGAATAAGCCCTTAAAGATATCCAGAATGTCTTTTCTAAAAATAACAATGGTGCTTAGTGCAGTAGCAAAATGTAAAACAACGGTGACCAGTAATGACTCTTCTGGAATGCTTTCTGCTCCCAAAATAGCTTTTCCCAGTTCTAAATGACCACTAGAAGAAACAGGTAAGAATTCTGTAAGTCCCTGAATAATTCCTAAGATAATTGCGTCTAAAATTTCCATGTGTATATTGCTATATAGCTACGTTGCTCTGTCAGTATCAGAGGGTCGGTAGATTTGTGCGTATTGATTAAGGTCTGCAAATATACTTACTAATCTCAAAGAAACTTAAAAAATAAGAAGAGAATGCACTGTAAAAAACGATGAGAAACAGAAGAGAGCTACTTTTTCTTTTTTTTGTCAGGATCAAGTAATATGGCATAGGCTTCAATACCAAATCCAAGTAATACAATCATAGGAGCAAGCCGAATTCTTCTGAAATTATAAATTTCAGGATTAAAAACAGCAGGATCATCACTACCACCACCAGCCATGAGAATAAAACCTAATGCGATTACGCCCAGACCTATCGCCATAACAATATAGTTTTTCTTTCTAAAGACAAAATCAGATTGTGATGGTGTTTTAGATTGTTTTTTCATGAGTGTCGTTGTTTATTTCATTAAAAATTACCTGCTCGTCTATTATCAACTTGGATATATGTCCCATGTTGCAATCTCGGGTAAAGATAGTCCATCTTTTAATAGAATACAAAGTAACTTTTTTATTCAGAAGAAGTGGTTGGAGTACATCTAATTTTAATTGATGTTGTAAGCCTCTGTTGATGTAGTAATAATGATCATCTCCCTGAATCTTTATTGCTATGTCGTCTCCGGGAGCTTCATAAATACGTTCGACAATACCAGATATTAGCATAACATCTTCAGGTTCTACATTGCGTACAGGTTTGAATGTTTGTATCACGATCCATAAGAAAATGATAAACAGAAAGGACATGATTATGAAGTATACTTTTGCGAATTTTTTCATAGTAACTAAAGGTCTTTTTTGCTCATCAGGCTTAGAATGATTCCGGTAAATATAAAAGGTAGACTTAATAACTGCCCCATATTTATAATCATATTCTCTTCAAAAGAAGCTTGGTTTTCCTTGAAAAACTCAATGATAAACCTGGCAGAAAACATAAGAACTAAGAACAGGCCAAATAAATATCCTTTCTGCTCTACAATTTTTTTCTTTTTGTAAAGGAACCATAATACGCCAAAAATGATTAGGTATGAGAAACCTTCGTATAATTGAGTTGGGTGTCGAGGGATTAAATCATCCTTCATAAAAATAACCCCATAATTTCCTTGAGTAGGTTTTCCATAAATCTCAGAATTCATAAAATTTCCTATTCTGATAAAAAAAGCAGTAACAGGAATAATCAAAGCTACTCTGTCGATAGCCCATAAGAAAGATGTTTTTGTTTTTATGGTGTACAAGGTAATTCCAACCAAAATACCGATGGCAGCTCCGTGACTTGCTAATCCAGAGAAACCGGTATAATGCCATCCGCTATTCGTTATTTTTACCGGAAGAAAAATTTCTAAAGGATGATGGTAAAAATACGAGAAGTCATAAAAAATACAATGCCCTAATCGCGCTCCTATTAAGGTACCCAGAAGGATGTAAGTAGCTAGTTTATCTAAGTCCTTGAGGGGGATATTTTCTGAGATGTAGATTTTCTTTATAACTTGATATGCCAGAAGAATTCCTGCTACGAATAAAATACCATAATAGCGTAGTGGGAGTACACCAAAAAGTGTTGTAATCTCAGGGTCGATATTCCAGTGAATAGGTCCCATAATCTAGTAATAAAGATCGTCCGTTCTGAGATTTAGAAAACGTTGTGTGGCAATGTATGTACTAATCCAGGTAATGACAACTCCTATGATAAAAACCCCTATAAATAGAATAGCGAGTAAGATCGTATCGTTAAGTAAAGCAAGTTCAGGGAAGGCTTCGTTCAGGTAATATAAAACGGTTCCGACTCCCGCAATAGCAACAATAGCGCCAATCATACCTAAGCGTACACTTTTCCATACAAAAGGACGACGAATAAATTTTTTAGTAGCCCCTACCATTTGCATCGTTTTTATAATAAAGCGCTTAGAGTAGACAGACAATCGGATAGAACTGTTGATTAATAATACCGCAATAAATGTAAAAATTCCGCTGGCAAGTAATACCCAGAAACTAATACGTTTAATATTGTCATTCAGAAGAGAAATTAATGGTTTGTCATAGATAACCTCGTCCACAAACTCTTTTTTTGAGATAGTAGCACTAATTTCCGCGATTTTGGCAGCATCTACATAAGCGGCTTTTAAGTTGACATCAATACTGTTTTGTAATGGATTGTATCCCAGAAAATCCATGAAATTCTCACCAATATCTTTACTGTGCACTTCTGCAGCTTGATCTTTAGAAATAAAAGTTGTTGATTTTGTATATTCAGCCAAAGCCAGGCTCTTTTCTAATTGTTTTATTTCGACATCTTTGGTACTGTCTTTTAGGTAAATGGTTAAGGCAATTTTTTCCTTAAAATGATCCGCTACTTTTTTAGTATTTAAGACTAATAGACCCAGGAGACCTAGTAAGAAAAGTACGAGAGATATACTTATGACAACAGAAAAATAAGAAGAGATTAATCTTCGCTTTTGATACCTATCGAAAGATGAACTCATAAAATGTATTTTTATGGGGTAAAAATAATAAAGAATAGTTAATTACAGATCTCAAGAAAAAAATACTCTTTATGTTTTATACATTGATAATTTACTAAATAAATTATAAACTTAAAAATTAGCTAATTATTGAGAAGCTGTTATAGAAAAATGTAACCTAAAGAAAATATTTATTTAAATTAAAAAGACATGCATACAGTTATTATAGGTGTTGGGGGTGTTGGAGGGTATTTTGGAGGTAAAATTGCTTATTCCGGTCAGAAAGTAACGCTTTTGGCTAGAGGGAAACATCTTGAAGCGATAAAAAAGAAAGGATTAGTCGTTAAGAGTATTGAGGGGGATTTTAGTGTAAAACCTTATCAGGTAACTAATAATATTGATATAGTAGAGAAAGCAGATGTGATTCTGGTTTGTACAAAATCTTGGCAGGTGCGTGAAGCCGCCCGACAAATACAACCTATCTTAAAAGAAGATACAGTTGTAATCCCTTTACAAAATGGGGCAGATAATGTAGAGAAACTAGAACAGGAACTCAAAACGGAGCATATCCTGGGGGGACTGTGTAAAATCTATAGCAAAATAGAATCCCCGGGAACAATTTTGCATTTTGGATTTCCTCCGGAAATCATTTTTGGAAATGTGTTTAACAAAGAATCCGAAAAATTAGAAAAAGTAAAACGCATTTTTGATACAGCAGGAATAAAAAATAAAATTGCAGACGATATTAATGTAGCCATCTGGAGAAAATTTATGTTTATAGCAGCTGTCAGTGGATTAGGTGCTTTGACAAGGGCAACTATTGGAGAGATGTATTCAGATATGGAGTTGCGAAAAATATTAGCGATGGTTGTCAGTGAAATTTATCAGGTAGCAAAAGCTAAAAAAGTCAACTTAGAAGAAACCGCAGTATCCGCTACTATGGATTTTATAGCAGGACAACCTTTTGATTCTACGGCATCTACACAAAGAGATATTTTAGAAGGGAGACCTTCAGAGTTAGAAGACTTTAATGGGTATATTGTCAAAGAAGGAAAACGATTAGGGGTAGAGACCCCAGCCAATAAATTTGTTTACTATTGTCTAAAACCGATGGAAGAAAAAGCAAGAAAATAGTTGTGAGTTCTGATTTTTGTCCGTTTTTAGAGAAGTACTAGGGCTACTTCGTCATAAGAAAAATAAGGAAGCGCTGAAATACTCTTATAAAATTGTAAATTTGCGGACTGAAAAACCAGGTTGATGAAATACGATTTTAACAAGATAGAAGCCAAATGGCAAGCATATTGGGCTGAAAAAGGTACTTTTAAGGCTGAAAATGCTAGTGAAAAAGAAAAATTCTATGTTTTGGATATGTTTCCATATCCCTCTGGAGCAGGGTTGCATGTAGGGCATCCTCTCGGATATATCGCTAGTGATATCTATGCGAGATACAAACGCCATAAAGGATTTAATGTCTTGCATCCGCAAGGGTATGATTCTTTTGGGCTTCCAGCAGAGCAATATGCTATACAAACAGGACAGCATCCTGCCATCACTACCAAAGATAATATAGCCAGATACCGTGAACAGCTGGATAAGATCGGATTTTCGTTTGATTGGAGTAGAGAAGTAAGAACCAGTGATGCAGCTTATTATAAGTGGACTCAATGGATTTTTATTCAATTGTTTGACTCCTGGTATGACCTTAAAAATAATATGGCAAAACCGATTAGTGATTTGATTGCCATATTCGAGAAAGAAGGAAATAAAGAAGTAAAAGCTGCATGTGATGATGCAATACAGACTTTTTCTGCGGGAGAATGGAATGCGTATTCAGATAAAGAAAAACAAGCAGTATTACTTACATATAGATTAACCTACCTGGCAGAAACTGAGGTAAACTGGTGCCCTCAGTTAGGAACAGTGTTAGCAAATGATGAGATTGTTAATGGAGTTTCTGAGCGGGGAGGATATCCTGTAATCAGAAAAAAAATGACCCAATGGAGTATGCGTATTTCTGCATATGCAGAACGATTGCTCCAAGGGTTGAATACTATTAATTGGACAGATTCCTTAAAAGAATCTCAGCGAAACTGGATAGGGAAATCGGTAGGAGCAAGCGTTACTTTTAATATAAAGAATTTTGAAGATACAATAGAGGTGTTTACTACTCGACCTGATACGATCTTTGGGGTTACTTTTATGACCTTGGCACCAGAACATGAATTGGTTGCAAAAATTACTACAGAAGCACAAAAAGAAGCAGTAGAAGCTTATGTAGAAGCTACGTCAAAAAGAAGCGAAAGAGAACGTATGGCTGATGTGAAAACAATCAGTGGAGTTTTTACCGGAGCTTATGCAGAGCACCCTTTCAGTAAAGAACCAATCCCGATATGGATTGGAGACTATGTACTAGCAGGATATGGTACCGGGGCTGTAATGGCAGTTCCTTGCGGAGATCAAAGAGATTATGATTTTGCGAACTTCTTTTCAGGAAAAGAAGGAATGCCTGTTATTAAGAATATTTTTGCGGATGCAGATATATCAGAAGCGGCATTCGCAGATAAAGAGAAAACAATTATTGCGAATTCCGATTTCTTAGATGGATTGAGCTATAAAGAAGCGACTAAAAAAGCAATTTCGTCCTTAGAAGAGATTGGTCAGGGAAAAGGACAGACGAATTATAGATTGAGAGATGCGGTTTTTAGTCGCCAGCGATATTGGGGAGAGCCGTTTCCTGTGTATTATGTAGATGGGATGCCTCAAATGATTGAAAAAGAGTATTTGCCGATAGAATTGCCGGCAGTAGAGAAATACCTGCCAACAGAGACAGGAGAGCCTCCGTTAGGAAGAGCAGATGCCTGGGCTTGGGATACCAAAGCACATAAAGTAGTGTCTAATGATTTAGTTGACCACACTACAGTATTTCCGTTAGAATTAAATACGATGCCAGGATGGGCTGGAAGTTCATGGTATTTGTTTCGATATATGGATCCTTTGAATAAAGAAGAATTTGCTTCAGAAGAAGCGTTGTCTTATTGGGAGAATGTTGATTTGTATATAGGAGGAAGCGAACATGCGACAGGTCATTTGTTATATTCTCGATTTTGGACAAAGTTTTTAAAGGACCGAGGTTTTATAAGTGTAGAAGAGCCCTTTAAAAAACTGATTAACCAAGGAATGATTTTGGGTACCAGTGCGTTAGTGTATAGAGTTAGCGGTACTAATAAATATGTATCCAAAGGTTTGGCGTCTTCATATGAGACAGAGGCGCTACGTGTAGATGTGAACCTGATTAATGCATCGGATGAACTTGATATCGATGGACTAAAGCAATGGCAACCACAATTTGCTGATGCGGAATTCGAATTAGAAGACGGAAAATATCTTGTAGGAAGAGAAGTGGAAAAAATGTCCAAAAGATGGTTTAATGTTGTGAATCCAGATGATATTTGTAATGAATATGGAGCGGATACTCTTCGATTATATGAGATGTTTTTAGGACCGTTAGAGCAAGCAAAACCATGGAATACAGCAGGAATAACCGGAGTACATAATTTCCTGAAAAAATTGTGGAAATTATATATTGGAGAAGAAGGACATGTTGTTTCTGAAACAGCTCCGACAAAGGATAACCTGAAGACATTACATAAAACTATTAAGAAGGTAGAAGAAGACATCGAAAACTTTTCATTTAATACCTCGGTTAGTACATTTATGATCGCAGTGAATGAATTGACTGCTCAGAAATGCAATAGCAAAGAAGTGCTAGAACCATTATTGGTATTAATTGCTCCATATGCTCCCCATGTAGCAGAAGAATTGTGGAGTCTGATAGGAAATGAAGCTTCAATTTCTATCGCTTCTTTCCCAAAATTTGAAGCAGCACACCTTGTAGAAAGTACTAAAAATTATCCAATATCATTTAATGGGAAAACTCGTTTTACAATGGAGTTGTCATTAGAAATGAGTAAAGAGGAAATAGAAAAAGAAGTAATGGCTCACGAAAAAACGCAGCAACAGTTAGCAGGTCGTAGTCCTAAAAAAGTAATAGTAGTCCCAGGTAAGATTGTCAATATTGTGGGATAAGCTATTTTTATAAAAATAAAAACGAGAAAAGCAGGGGGTATTGGTTGTATATCTCCTGCTTTTTTTAAGAGGTAACCTGTCTATAGAAGGGGGATAAAGCTGTTTCGAAAAGGAGTGATTGTAAATTATCAAATCTTCAATTTTAGCTTTTTTTTTATTGTGTATTTTCTTTAAATAACATAATTTCGGCAAAAAAATAAAAATATGATAATAGGTGTTCCTAAGGAGATCAAAAATAACGAGAACAGGGTTGGGTTAACCCCTGCCGGAGCAATGGAGCTTGTTAAAAATGGTCACACTGTATATGTTCAGCATACAGCTGGAGTTCAAAGCGGGTTTAGTGACGAAGAATATGTTGAGGCAGGTGCTAAAATATTACCTACTATTGAGGAGGTATATAGCATTGCTGAGATGATTATCAAAGTAAAAGAGCCTATTGAACCAGAATATTCATTGATTAAAAAAGATCAACTAGTTTTCACGTATTTCCACTTTGCATCAAGTGAGCCATTGACAAAGGCAATGATCGAAAGTGGATCTGTATGTGTTTCTTATGAAACAGTTGAAGAAGCTGATAGAAGCTTGCCGTTATTGACTCCTATGAGTGAGGTGGCAGGAAGAATGTCTATCCAGCAAGGAGCTAAATATTTGGAAAAACCATTAAAGGGAAGAGGAATTCTTCTTGGAGGTGTTCCAGGAGTTGCTCCTGCAAAAGTATTAGTACTTGGAGGAGGAGTTGTAGGGACACAAGCGGCTAAGATGGCTGCTGGTATGGGAGCCGATGTCACAATACTTGATATTAGTATGAAGCGTTTGCGCTACTTAGATGATGTAATGTCGGCAAATGTGAATACTGAGTATTCTAATGAATATACCATTCGTAAGCATATCAAAAATGCTGATTTGATTATCGGAGGAGTGTTGATTCCAGGAGCAAAAGCTCCAAAGTTGATCACCAAAGATATGTTGAAAGATATGAGACCGGGAACTGTAGTGGTTGATGTAGCTGTTGATCAGGGAGGATGTTTTGAAACCACAAAACCTACTACACATCAGGATCCTATCTACATTATTGACGATGTAGTACATTATTCTGTGGCGAATATGCCTGGTGCTGTGCCATATACGTCAACTTTGGCACTGACAAATGTCACTTTGCCATACGCTGTACAATTGGCAAATAAGGGATGGAAAGCAGCATGTGCAGATAACGAACCTTTGAAAAAAGGATTAAATGTTATTAATGGAGATGTTGTATATCCTGCAATTTCAGAGGCTTTTGATCTTCCGTTAAAAGATGTTGAAACATATCTGAACTAAGAAACAAAGGACAATAGATTTCTATAATTTATATAAAAACCTCGCTTACGGCGAGGTTTTTGTTATTATATTAGCAAGTAACAATGTAAAATTATGTAATTATGATGGGATATTATATTCTTGGAGGAATCATTTTTTTGGTAAGCTCCTTGGTGAGTAGTCGTTTGAAAAGCAAATTCAAAAAATATTCTAACATGTATCTGTCTAATGGGTTAAGTGGTCATGAGATCGCGACAAAAATGTTGCATGATAATGGGATATATGATGTAAAAGTGATTTCTACTCCTGGTATGTTGACAGATCACTATAATCCAATGAATAAGACAGTGAATCTTAGTGAAGGAGTATATAATCAAAGAAATGCAGCAGCAGCAGCAGTGGCAGCACATGAATGTGGTCATGCGGTTCAACATGCGACGGCTTATAGCTGGTTGACAATGAGGTCTAAGATTGTGCCTGTAGTTGGTATAGCGGGAAAGTTTTCTAATATTGTGATTATGGCTGGGCTGGTTCTTACGGCTTCAGCTTCGGCAATAGGAAGTACTGTATTTCTGGCAGGGATTGTATTGTTTGCGATGACAACTTTGTTTAGTGTAATTACATTACCTGTCGAGTACGATGCGAGTAACCGGGCATTAGCCTGGTTAGAAAATACCAATACTCTGACAAAAGAAGAACATGGAGCGGCAAAAGATGCTTTAAAATGGGCAGCAAGAACATATGTGGTAGCTGCACTGGGATCTATAGCAACGCTTCTGTATTTCATCTCCATCTTTTTAGGAAGGAGAGATTAAAAAGTAGTACGTAAAAAACAAATAGAAGAAGCCTCAACTTGAGAATAGGGGAAATCAATGTTGAGGTTCTTCTTGTATATCAACACTTCGTAAATGCTAAGTGCATATTACTTGGGGTAAAGGTTGATAATGCTTCTGTCTATTCTTCTTCTTTAGGAAGCGTTCTTTGTTGTTTGTTTTGATTCTTGTGATTATCTTTTTGAAAAGAAAGCTGATGAGTTGTTTTTTCTGATATGGATATAATAGGGGTTAAAAAGAAAAGCAACGGTTCGTTATTATCTGTTACGATAATAGTTTCTTTTTTGGATTGATAATTAGAATCGTTAATAGCGATTTCATAGGTTCCTTTTGATAAATTATTTATCTGGAAATACCCATTTTCATCTGTAGAAGTTCCGTAAAAATTACCTTTAGAGCTAAAAAATATAGTTGTTCCAGGTATAGGAGTCTCTGTGTTTTCTTTCAGTATTTGTCCGTGTATATCATACGTTCGCTGTCCAAACAATGAACAGGTGGATATGAGTAGAATAAAGAAGAAAAAATAAGAATTCATTTCTTTTTATTTAGACGGTTTTTAAATAGTTACTGTGAATGCGAAAGTATTAAAAAATGAAAATGCTTTCTTTTTTTGTGAGAAGTTTAACCGATTCTTTTGGTTTTTAAAATGTTCATTTTTTTTGAGAATATTTTCATTAAACACTTTTGTTAATCATTGTTTTTCAGTTTGTTGTGTTTTTGTGTAAAAGTTTTTAAGTACGTTTTTACCCTTGTTTAAGTATTAAAATTGAGTTAAAAATAAGATTTTTCTTTCGAGACTAATCGAGATGTTTATGTCCTCAAGAGGTGGAAATTGAAAAACATTTTTTATAGTGGGGGCGGATTATATCTTTATTTGCCTGTCGATTTGCTGATCCAGTGATATAAAAGTCTCTGTTCTGGAAACCCCTTCGATTGCCTGAATGTTTTTATTTAATACAGTCATGAGATGTTCGTTGTCTTTACAAAGGATTTTGATAAAGATAGACCAGTTTCCGGTAGTATAATGGCATTCGATTACTTCAGGAATTTCTTCTAATTGTTTAACAGCTTTTGGGTTGCTGACGGCTTTGTCTAAGTATACTCCGACAAATGCCATAGTTTTGTACCCTAATATTTTAGGATCTATAATAAATTTGGATCCTGCAATAAGTCCAGAAGCTTCCAGTTTTCTTAAGCGTTGATGGATGGCTGCTCCCGAGATGTTTATTTTTCGGGCAATCTCTAAGATGGGTCTTCTGGCATCTTCCATAAGATTTCGTAAAATCTCTTTGTCTGTACCATCTATTTTTATACTATTTCCTTGATTCTTCATAGGGTGGGTGGTGCGGTAATGATCAAAATATTAATTTGATGCTTGGGTTGATTTAATTTTTTTAAAAGATATGTAATGATTAGCCGGTTACTCTATTAGGGTTGTACCCGAGATATTCACATTCTTTTTCTTTAAAAATGATTCCGTATTCCTCTAATTCTTTGAGGATAGGTTTATATACTTGTTCCTGTATAGGGATTTGAACCCCGGTAAGTGTTATTTCCTTGTTTAGAATTCTTAGGGTTGCCATTGCTACTGGTAGTCCTACTGTTCGTGCCATAGCTGTATATGTCTGATCTTCTCCTATACTGACCATGGTAGCATCAATTTGTTTTTGCTCACCATTGATCTCGTATCCAAATTTGTGATACATAACGATCATGTCTTTATCTCCTTCGTCTAATGTCCATTTGTCCATTAATATTTTTTGAAGGATTTGAGCAGGGGTAGCATTAGGAATGCCTATTTTTTTGTCAGGATTAAAGAGGTCTAACTCGATTAGCTTAGCCCACATAATATCATCCTGATCAATTTTTAGATAATGTCTTAGTTTTAATTCTACGGAATCTGTAGGAGAATATGCCAGGAAAGAATTGGTGAACTCCCTGTAACTCATATTTTCGGAGTTTTCAATTGTGTAATCATCAGCGGTCATTCCTAGTTGTACAAATGTATTCCAGGCTCTGGAGAACCCTATTTTTCGAATAGTTCCTCTATAAAGTGTTAGGATATCATCAAGTCCGTAAATGCTTTGGTATTTTAGGGAGTTTCTGTTGGCATAGGCTTCAAATCCTCCGTATTCTTCTATTTCCAGAAATTCAGTCCTTCTAAAAAGTTTGTGATATGGAATGTATTTATAGGTGCCTTCTTGAAGAAATTCTGCAGCACCTCCCTGTCCGGCAACAACCACATTTCTGGGATTCCAAGTGAATTTGTAATTCCATAAATTGGTATCGCTTTCGGGAGCGACAAGTCCTCCGGTAAAGGATTCAAAAAGAACAACCTTAGCTCCTTGTTTTCTGATGCGATCTAATACCTGCATAGCACTCATATGATCGATTCCCGGATCAAGACCTATTTCATTCATAAATAACAATCCTTTTTCCTTGGCTTTTTTATCTAAGGCTTGCATTTCTTCACTTACATATGAAGCTGTTACCATTGATTTGTTGTATTGCAGGCAATCTTTTGCAACTTCTATATGAAATCTCGCGGGGAGCATAGAAACAACAATATCTGCATTTTTGATAGCTGCTTTCCGAGAGTCGCTCTTGAAAACATCTAATAAAATAGCAGTTGTATTAGGGTGGTTAGCTTCTAGTTTTTTGGCGTTTTCTAAAGAAATGTCCCCAATAGTAATATGTAGATTTTCAGTGACAGATTTGTCCTGTAAATATTTTATTAAAACAGCAGTAGACTTACCTGCACCAATAACCAATATCTTTCGCATACTTCATAAGAATTTTGATAACTTTGATACGAATGTAGTAAATAAGGGAAAAAAAAAGTTCGATATCACTAAGTGTTAATTGTGTTTCATTAAAATTTTTGTCTTTATTTATGAAAAACAGATAGAATATAATCAAATTAGGTAAAAAAAACAATGAATAAAGCAATTTTGATTACAGGGGTTGTTGCTGGTATGTTGGCGGTTATTCTGGGAGCTTTCGGAGCTCATGGTTTAAAAAAAATAGTGGACTTAGCAGCAGTTGACTCTTTTAATACAGGAGTTAGGTATCAAATGTATCACGCAATTGTATTATTGGTACTGGGAAGTATGTCCAAAATAGAAGAACAAAGGAAAAAAAGTATATTTTATCTTTTTACTATGGGAATGGTATTGTTTTCAGGATCTATTTACTTACTGGTTGTAGATCAGTCATTAGGGATTGATTTATCAGGAATAGGGTTTGTAACCCCTATTGGAGGAAGCTTGTTAATCGTTGGGTGGTTTTTATTTTTACGGGCTATTATTAAGATAAAGTGATTTTTTTAGTGGTAGTGAATTAATTATTCCTAATTTTGTCGATACATATAACTAACACAACATATTTTTTTATGGAATCACGAGATCCAATTACGAAAAGGTTTTCGTTAGAAAATTATGGTATTGAGAATGCCACAATGAGGTATCAATTGTCGACAGATGAGCTTCAGGAAGAAACGGTATTAAAAGGACAGGGAAGGATTACAGAATCAGGAGCTCTTGCTGTAAATACAGGGGAGTTTACAGGTCGTTCTCCTATGGATCGTTTTATTGTCAAAGATGATATTACTGCTGATAAAGTTTGGTGGGGAGATATCAATATTCCTTTTGATAAAGACAAATTTGATGCACTATATGCTAAGGTAACAGCTTATCTTTCCGGCAAGGAAGTTTTTGTGAGAGATAGTTACGCCTGTGCAGATGATGCGTATAGGTTAAATATCCGAGTGGTAAATGAGTATCCATGGTCTAATATGTTTGCCTATAACATGTTTTTGAGACCAACCGAGGAGGAATTAGAAGGATTTGCTCCAGATTGGTTGATTGTTAATGCTCCCGGTTTTATGGCGGATGCCTCTGTAGACGGAACACGTCAGCACAATTTTGCAATCCTGAACTTTGAAAAAAAGATAGCTTTAATAGGAGGGACAGGGTATACCGGAGAAATTAAAAAAGGAATTTTTTCAGCTTTAAACTTTATTCTTCCTGTAGAGAGAAACTGTCTTCCTATGCATTGTTCTGCTAATGAAGGGAAAGATGGTACTACAGCATTGTTTTTTGGATTATCTGGTACAGGAAAAACAACCTTGTCTACAGATCCTAAGAGAAAACTGATTGGAGATGATGAGCATGCCTGGACGGAAGAGAACACAGTTTTTAATTTTGAAGGAGGATGTTATGCCAAGGTGATCGATCTTTCTCAGGAAAAAGAGCCTGAGATTTATGGAGCGATAAAGAAAGATGCGTTGCTGGAAAACGTAATTATAGATAGTGAAGGAGTTGTTGATTATACTAATAGTACAATTACTCAGAATACAAGAGTGAGTTATCCGATTCATCATATCGAAAATATTAAGACCCCAAGTAAAGGGAAAACAGTAGAGAATATTTTCTTTTTGACTGCAGATGCTTTTGGGGTATTGCCTCCGATTTCTAAATTGACTAAAGAGCAGGCTTCTTTTCATTTCATTAGTGGTTATACTGCTAAGGTAGCAGGGACAGAAGCAGGAATCAATGAGCCAAAGCCAAGTTTTTCAGCTTGTTTCGGAGCTCCGTTTATGCCATTACATCCCAAAGAATATGGGGATATGCTAATGGATAAAATTGAAAAAACAGGAGCTAATGTTTGGCTGGTGAATACTGGATGGACAGGAGGAGCTTATGGTACGGGAAGTCGTATGAAGCTTAGGTATACAAGAGCGATGATTAATGCAGCCTTGAATGGAGAGCTGACAGATGTTTCTTATATAGAGGATAAGCATTTTGGTCTAAGTGTTCCGGAAACTTGTCCAGAAGTGCCATCAGAGATTCTTAATCCTAGAAATACATGGGAAGATAAGGAGGCTTATGATGCAAAGGCAGAAGAGTTGTTAGCTTCTTTTGAGAAAAACTTTGAACAATTTAAATAACATAGTGTAGAGAAAAATGTGTCGTGTTAGCTTTCGACACATTTTTTGATAAAAAGAAAGGGAGTGAAATTTTTCACTCCCTTTCTTTTTATGTTTCTTATTTGTTTATTAATGATAGTGTTACTAATAAAAACATTTATTTTTTATTCACTTCTTTAATGTATTTCTGAAGCGCCATCGTCATTGATGGGGTTTCAGGGGTTGGTGCTTGTATGTTTACATCCAATCCGTGGGCTTTTGCAGCTTTAATGGTAGAGTTCCCGAATACGGCAATTCTAGTGTTGTTTTGCTGAAAATCTGGAAAATTCTCGAAAAGCGACTGAATACCAGAAGGGCTGAAGAAAACCAGAATATCATAAAATACATCTCTTAGATCTGATAGATCGCTAACAACAGTTCTGTAGAAAACCGCTTGTTTCCAGTTGACCTTTAATCCATCTAAGGTTTCAGGAATTTCTTTCTTTAATTTGTCAGAAGAAGGAAGTAAAAACTTTTCGTTTTTGTATTTCTTTATCATAGGAGATAATTCCTGAAAGGTTCTTTTTCCTACGTAAATTTTTCGTTTTCTGTAGACAACATATTTCTGTAAGTAGTAAGCTACAGCTTCACTTTGACAAAAATATTTAAGGCTATCCGGTACTTTATAGCGCATCTCTTCAGCAATTCTGAAAAAATGATCTACTGCATTGCGACTTGTAAGAATAATCGCAGTGTATTGTGATAAATCTACCTTTTGTTGTCGTACCTCTTTGGCGTCAACACCCTCAACATGAATGAATGGTATAAAATCAATTTTTACCTTTTCTTTTTCTTCAAGCTCAAAGTAAGGTGAATTCTCTACTTTAGGCTCTGGCTGCGAGACCAAAATTGTTTTCACTTTCATATTACTTAATTTTCATAAGTTTTAAGTTTAAGGTTTATCGGGCAATAAGCTTAAACAGCATAAAATACGGGGCAATTTCAAAGGCGCAAAGATATAAAATAAAATAAAATAAGTTGTTTAAAATAACGTTTTCATTCTTTTTGTAGATCATAAGAAGGATGATAAGGTTGATAAGAAGGGTCGAAAAAAGAATGATAGAAACCAGTAAATGTGTAGGGGATACTGTGTATGTCAGTATAATGTCAACTGGTAATAAAATAAGTCCTATGAAATTTCTGTAGGATATTTTTTGAAAAATATAGTCCTCAATGATCTCATCTATCGAAAAAACAGTTCCAAATATTTTTTCAACTAGCATTTTTCCGATTACAAATAATCCGTAAATCGTCATTATTTTAATAAAAAAAATGAAATCCTGCGAATGAGAGTTCCATTTCAAGGTGTTAAAACAGATGAAAGCAAATAAGGAGATGGAAATGATTTGCGCCAATATAAGCATGGCATTAAAAGAAGAGGATAAACGCTTAGGTTTTTGATGCAATGTAATATATTTACTGGTGTTGAACAGCCTGATAAAATCGTTAAACTGAGGAGCATCGATTGTTTTTGCAATGGCTAAAAAAACGAAGCAAAAAAGCAATGCAATAGTGATCCAATTGGTGTCCGATATGTGACGGGTAATCATATCCATAATTCAGCGATAAAATTACGCTTTAGATATTATATGGTAAAATATTATAGCGTACAATTTATACGGTTAGCACATTTCCTTGAGATCTTTCTTTCAGGAGCGATCTTCAAAAATCATAATTGTTGAGCGAAACAGACTAAAAAACCTTGTGAATATTTAATTATATTTGCCGGAAAAGAGCCTAAATGGTAGATGCTATCGTAATTATTCCTACCTATAATGAAATAGAAAATGTAGAACGTATTATAAGAAATGTGTTTTCATTACAGCGTAGGTTTGATATTCTTATTGTTGATGATAATTCTCCTGATGGAACGGCTGTTTGTGTCAAAGAATTACAAAAAGAGTTTCCAGATCGTCTTTTTTTGAAAGAAAGAAAAGGAAAGCTAGGATTGGGGACTGCTTATATTGCTGGATTTAAGTGGGCATTAGAGCGATCCTATGAGTTTGTTTTCGAAATGGATGCAGATTTCTCTCATAATCCTAATGATTTGATACGCTTGTATAATGCTTGTGCTAAGGGGACATCACATGTAGCAATAGGGTCTCGATATGTGACAGGAGTCAATGTAGTAAATTGGCCAATGACCAGAGTGCTATTATCCTGGGGGGCTTCTAAATATGTCCGGTTTATAACAGGGATGGATATTCATGACACAACTGCCGGATTTATCTGTTATAAAAGAGAAGTGTTGGAAAAGATACGACTGGACAAAATTCAATTTATGGGGTATGCTTTTCAGATAGAAATGAAATTCAAAGCCTATTTACTGAAGTTTAAAATAAAAGAAATTCCAGTGATTTTTACCGATAGAACCAGAGGAACCTCTAAGATGAGTAAAGGAATTATTTCTGAAGCTGTTTTTGGAGTGCTAAAAATGAAGATAAAAAGTTTATTTAATTTATACGAAATATAATCATGCAACAAGTACTAATTAAGAATGCTAATATCGTTAATGAAGGAACGATTTTTAATGGAGATGTTTATATAGAAGATGGTGTTTTTAAAGAAATCGCATCGCAAATTAGTGCCAAGTCTCCTGATGTGTTAATTATTGATGCAGAAGGGAAGTACTTGTTACCGGGAGTTATCGATGATCAGGTACATTTTAGAGAGCCGGGATTAACGCATAAGGCAACTATTGAGACAGAATCTAAAGCTGCAATCGCAGGAGGAATTACGTCTTTTATAGAGATGCCCAATACCGTACCTCAAACCACAACAATAGAAAAATTAGAAGCTAAGTTTTCGATAGCGGCAGAGAGTAGCTATGCAAACTATTCTTTTATGTTTGGAGGGACAAATGATAATCTGGAGGAAATTATGAAAGTGGATTCCAAAAATGTGGCCGGACTAAAATTATTTTTAGGATCCTCTACAGGAAATATGCTGGTGGATAATCCAGAGGTTTTGGAAAAGATCTTTGCATCTACGGATTTGTTAATTTCGGTACATTGCGAAGATGAAGAAACTATTAGAGAAAACACCAAAGTATATAAAGAAAAATACGGAGATGATATTCCGATTGAATTGCATCCGGTAATAAGAAGTGAAGAGGCTTGTTATTTATCGTCTTCAAGAGCAGTAGCATTAGCTAAAAAAACAGGTGCCAGATTACATGTGTTTCATTTATCTACAGCGAAGGAATTAGCTTTGTTTGATCATACAATTCCTTTGCAGGAAAAGAAAATTACAGCAGAGGTTTGTATTCATCACTTATGGTTTTCGGATGAAGATTATAAAGAAAAAGGGACATTGATCAAATGGAATCCAGCTGTAAAAACAGCAGCGGATAGAGATGCGTTGTTAGAAGGATTGTTGATGGATAAACTAGATGTTATTGCTACGGATCATGCACCACATACTGCCGAGGAGAAAGACAATGTGTATACGAAAGCCCCTTCTGGGGGACCTCTGGTACAACATGCACTACCAGCTATGTTAGAATTGTATCATCAGGGGAAAATAAAATTGGAAAAAATAGTAGAGAAGATGTGTCACAATCCAGCTATTTTATTTCAGGTAGAAAAAAGAGGATATATCAAAGAAGGTTATTTCGCCGATGCAGTATTGGTAGATCTAAATGCTCCATGGACAGTTAATAAAGATAATATTCTATACAAGTGTGGGTGGTCTCCTTTTGAGGGGAGTACTTTCAAGTCCAGAATAACTCATACATTGGTTAATGGAAGTGTGGTGTATGAAAACTTTACGGTATCAGGGATTAAAAACGGAAAACGTTTGACTTTTGACCGATAAACCTTTAAGGGATATATAAAATACGTTTAATTAAGAAAAAATGAATAAGAAGCTTTGTTTGGTAATAATGACGATCGTGGTTTTTTCATGTCAGAGTATCGACAAAAAAGAAAAACCAGATCCTTTTATACAAGAAGAGAGGATGGTAGAAATTCTGACGGATATTGCTTATGTAAAAGCGGCAAAGATTTCTTATAAAAAAAAATTGGAAGAAAAACACTTTGATCCCGAAGCCTATATTCTAAAAAAACATGGGATTGACAGTCTTGTTTTTGAGAAAAACAGGGCTTGGTATATTACAAAATTAGATCGCTATAAAAAGGTTTTTGATAGTGTTAAAAAGCAATTAGAGAAGAGAAAAGTAGCCTATGAAGAACTCGAAAAAAAAGAAGATTCATTAAAGAGGAAAGAAGATTCACTTCGAATGTTTATTCATAATAAAAACAAAGAAAAACGGGAGATTAAACAACTGAAAAAGGAGCGTAAAAAGAAGTGATTATTTTATTTCTGTATCCTTGATTTATTTTTTTTCTTCCAGGAAGAAATTAGCAGCCTCTGTAATGGAGGCTTCTATTTTTTCAAACGAATAAGTGAGCTCTTTTTTGATTTTTTCATTTTCATAAAATGTTTCCGAAAAAGCACTTTTGATAGAAGATCTGAATATAGATCGTTTGGTTCTGAAAAGACGATATCCGATTAATTGCAAGTAATATCCGGTTTTCATCAGAAAGACAGATGCTTTTTTATGAGGCGGTTTTTTATGAAGGGCGTGAGCAATAAGGGTGAATACGGTTTTGTAACTATTGTTCTCACTAACGAGAATATACCGTTCGTCAGAATAATTCCCTTTCATTAACCTGTGTGTGATTTTTACAACATCTGATACGGCGACATATCCAGTGATTCCCGGGGTATGATAAGATAACCCCCTGTGTATTTTAGAAAAAAGTAGCCCGCTTCCACTATCGTAGAAACCAGGTCCGATGATTATTCCCGGATTGACAATAACCGTGTCTAGTCCTTCCTTATTTCCTCTCCAGACCTCCATTTCTGCTCCGTATTTAGTAATGGCATATACCGAATGAGGTTCTTCGGAGTTCCATTCGGAGCTTTCATTGATATTTGTGTTTTCAGCTCCTTTGTTTAGAGTGGCGATCGAACTTATATAACATAGTTTCTGTACTTTTTTTTGTATACAGATATTGACAATATTGGCGGTTCCTTCGATGTTCGTTTTTCGAAGTTCTTTATAATCTGCCGGGTCAAAAGAGATAAGAGCAGCACAATGATAAACATGGGTGACGTCGTTAAAAGCATCCGTGAGTCCCGGAACATCTTCTAGGGTACATTGAATCCATTGAATAGCAGAGAATAAGGAGTCTCCTTCTTGTGGGTGATGGTAATTAAAAATATGCCGAACATACTCTTTTTTTGCTTCTGTACGATACAATGCCTTGATAGGCAGCTCTTCTTTTACCAGTGTTGCTAATAGATGACTACCGACTAACCCTGTTGCTCCTGTAACTAAAATCATGATATAATTTCTGCTGACTAAAGTATAAATTATTTGTTAATCTGAGAGTCTAAAAAGAGCAGAGTTACTATAAACCTCTTCTGTGGAAATGTGTTTTTTTATACAATACCCAATAGGATTTCTTCATGTATCGATAGTGTAATATTATCTCATATTTTTATATTTGTAGGTCATAATAGAAACATAGGAAAATGACTAAGAACTTTATAGAAGAGATCACTTGGCGAGGGATGTTACATGATGTAATGCCAAATACAGAAGAACATCTGTTAGAAGAAATGAGGGGAGCATATGTGGGGATTGATCCTACGGCAGATTCCTTGCATATTGGTCATCTTGTTGGAGTGATGTTATTACGTCATTTCCAATTAGCAGGACATAAGCCTTTTGCGTTAGTAGGAGGTGCTACCGGTATGATAGGAGATCCTTCGGGGAAATCAGCAGAGCGTAATTTGCTAGATGAAAAAACATTAAGACATAATCAGGAGGCGATAAAATCTCAATTAGAGCGATTTCTGGATTTTGATAGTGACGCAGCTAATGCAGCGGTTTTAGTAAATAACTATGACTGGATGAAGGAGTTTTCATTTCTGGAGTTTATCAGAGATGTAGGAAAGCATATTACGGTTAATTATATGATGGCAAAAGATTCTGTAAAGAAAAGGTTGTCTTCTGAATCTTCAGAAGGGATGTCTTTTACAGAGTTTACATACCAGTTGGTACAGGGGTATGATTTTTTACACTTGTTCAGAACGCATAATTGTACCCTTCAGATGGGAGGTAGCGACCAATGGGGGAATATTACCACAGGTACAGAGTTGATTCGTAGAATTGGAGGAGGAAAAGGCTATGCATTGACCTGTCCATTAATAACTAAAGCAGACGGAACTAAGTTTGGAAAAACTGAAGGAGGTAATATCTGGTTAGATGCTGCGAAAACATCTCCATATAAGTTTTATCAATATTGGTTAAATACCAGTGATGAAGATGCTGAAAAATATATTAAAATCTTTACTTTCTTAACTAAAGAGGAAATAGAAGCATTGATTGCTGCACATAAAGAAGCACCACATCAACGTGCCTTGCAGAAAAAACTAGCAGAAGAAATTACTGTTATGGTACACTCTAAGGAAGATCTGGATAATGCGATTGCAGCATCTAATATTCTGTTTGGTAAATCTACTTCTGCAGATTTAAAAGGATTGGACGAAGCTACATTTTTAGATGTGTTTGAAGGAGTACCTCAGGCAGAATTAACAAAGGATTTGATTACTGAAGGATTAGATATTGTTGGGGCATTAGCACAGCATACCGGTTTTCTTAAATCCAATGGAGAAGCAAGAAGAGCTTTAAAGGAAAATTCAATATCTGTCAATAAAGAAAAAGTATCTGATTCATATACGATAGCTACTACAGATTTGATTAATGATCAGTTTGTATTGTTGCAGCGAGGAAAGAAAAACTACTTCGTTATTCGTGTAAAATAAAAGATTAAAAAAAGAACAAAGCCTGTCGGAATTTTCCAGAGCAGGCTTTGTCAACCAACCAATCAATTATTGAAAAAATTCTCTAATGTTTAAGGGTGCTGCCCAATTTCGCCCAATTTTTATCGGCTTTTTCTTGCAGGTCTTCTGCACCTTCCTGTTTCCATTTTTTTAGGGTGTTAATACCCCATGAATTGTAAAACAAATACAATTTTCCATCCCGTATCTCAAATGTTTTAGGGTTTATGGAAACCTTTTCGCCATTAATGCCAATCGCATATGCGCAATATCCGCCATATTGAGGAATATACTTTATGGGATTTTTGTCAAATTTTTCTTTATTTGCGGCAGTAATGAACTGATAGCTTACACCGTTATAGGAACTAGTAAAATTGGGGTCCCCTTTAATTGCTTTATTGTTGAAATATTCTGTAACATCATATCCATTAGCAACAAGACCATTTTTGGTATTGTAATCCTGTTGCGCATAAAAAAACGTAACGACAAACAAGCAAATTATAAGAACCCTTTTTTTCATAGCATATTCTTTTCCGTAAGCAAAGAATAAGTCGGAGATAAAAAAGATTCCTTACATCTTAATTACAGAATTATAAGCAGAAGTGCTTTAAAGAAAATTAGTGGTTTCCGGATAAGGGATTAGTGCACTGATAAGTAAGCTGATACTGTTTTTGGCAATAATAGTAATCGATAATAACGTAGCGGTTACAATCAGTGCGGTAGAGGTGTTGTTTTGCTGAATATCCTTAAATTCATTAATCCCTTTTGTCAGTGCAGAAAACAAAAAGAAAACAGCAATGTTTGTCAGTACAGCAAAGACAAAACCGATAAATAAGTATACTCCTGAATAGGTTATAATTTCAGTGATTGATACTTGATCCTGTCCGGATAATGAAATTCGTATGATATTAGTGATAGACGGGATGATTTCACTTAAAATAAGCCCTATAGACAGGATAATCCCTCCGGTAAAAATAGAAAATGCAATATTATCTTCTCTTAGCGATACTTTTTTTAAAAAAACTTTTTGAAGAATTTTGAAGGAAATAAATATGATGACTACTGAAACAAAAATAGATAGTAGTATTTCTATAGAGGCGAGCGTTAGTAGTTTCGTTTTCATATAATAGTTTTATGTGTTTGTCAGGATGATATTCCAGTGTTTTATGTTTGCAAAGTTACTGGGGAGAACGCCGATTGAGAAATTTTTTGAGGTAGTTTCCCATACGTAATAGCGTTTCCCTTTATAAGGTTTAAATTTTCCTTTGGCAGGAATATGAAGTCCCAGGATAGAATGTTTGTAGTAATTACTGTTTAAGATGGCTACCTCGTATCCAAAATGGTTCAGGATGGCAAAAATAAGTACAGTACGGGTGTCACAGTCTCCTTTTAGATTGCCCATGAATAAGGTAGGAGGTTGTATCCCGAAGGGTATATTACCAATGCAACATTTCTGGCATTTTTGCAAGATATCTCTAATTGATGCTTCGTATTTTTCGGGAGATTCGCACTGTTTGCTAAAAACGAAAGAATACGGAATATCTTGTACAAAGGAAACAACCATCTCGGCAAACTCGAATTGCGTTAGCTTTTTTTGTTTTTGAATTTGTTCGAACTCCTGAAGAATTAAATCCAGGTGAGGCGTATTCGTGTTTATAAGATATGCATAGAGATTTGCCCAGTGCATTTTTTGTAAGTGAGAAGTGTGATTGTCGTACGCTTTGGCAGAAGCAAAATAATCCCTTTCTCTAATAGAGAAATCTCCTGAGAATCTATTTCCGTAATTATCTTTCCACTTTCTTTGATGTGTCAGGATAAAAAGAGAATCCCCGTTAATTACTTTTTTTTCCTTAGATACAATTTCTGAAGTTTCTGGCTGGTAGTCATGGATGTTATCGCTGCTGAATAACAAGTTTTTTAAATAAAATATAGCTGCGAATAGGATGACATTAGGAATGAAATACTTTGCAGGTTTCTTTTCGATATACTTTCCGGTAAGCCACGAGAAAAGCAATAAAAAGAAGATAAATAAAGTAAATAAGCGGACAGGTATAAAAAAGCATACAAAACTACTGCTGATAAAAGCAATTAAGACTATTGCAGGATAGCCAAGGCAACCGAGCGTATTGTTTTTTTTCGAAGACATTCTATAGTACCATTAGATTACAACCCCTGATATCACTGTGATCGAATCGACCTAATACCTCGAAACTACCGTCTTTATATTTTTTACCTAGATCCTGAGTTGCAATAAAAGAACAGGAGTGTAGGTTTGCCAGGTCGATAACGTTAATTCCGCCTGTTTTTCCATACGGAATATAGGATAGGGCATCTTCTGTATCGCGAATAATTACATCCATCCAGGGAGGACAATTAAAGCTTCCATTGCCTTTGGAATACGCTTGAGATAATAATTCGGTCATTCCATACTCACTATGAATGGAAGGGACATGAAACCCTTCTGATAGGATACGGTGTAGTTCTTCTCTAATCAATTCCTTTCTTCTCCCTTTCATACCTCCAGTCTCCATAATAATAATATTTTTAAAAGATAAAGGATAAGCTTCTACAAGATCTAATAAGGCAAAAGATACACCAATAAGAAGTGTTTTTTTTGAACTTCCCTCGCATTGCTGTAGTGTTTTAATCAGTTTGTCGGTATCATGAAGATAAAAACCACTGCTACTTGTTTTGCTGTCTTTGATCAGTTGTTCAGTCATATATACCAGAGAAGAGCCTTCTCTTTCCAGATATGAAGGAAGCAATGCTAATACTGTATAATCGGTGATGTCTCCATAGAAATAAGAAAATGCTTTTCTGAAACTTTGTTCATATAGTGCTAAATCAGCTACATAATGTTTGCTGGTTATGGTTCCTGTGGTACCGCTACTGGTGAAAATTTTTGCGATAGAAGGGGTGTTATCAATAACAGGATATTGTTTGAAAAACTCAATTGGCATAAAAGGGATGTCGGTTATTTGTCGTACCGAAGTTTTTGTAACACCTAATAAATTGCAGAATCGCTGATATATTTTATTGTTCGTGTATTGATGTTGAAATACATTTAATGCTACCGTTTCAAAATCTTGGCTGTTTTTAATTGAGAAAATGGATTTCGACAGCATAAAAAGGAGTGTTTATTATGGAACAAAGGTAAAAAAAAACACTCCTACGAAGAGGAGTGTTTTTTTATAAAGTTTAATTAAAATTAATTAATAATAAGTTTTTTTGTGACAGATTTTCCACCTTCTTTGACCTGAATAATGTATACTCCAGTATTTAGTGGAGAAATATCCAGTACTTTTTCAACAAGTACTTTAAATAGCACTTTTTTTCCTAAAACATTAAAGATGGTAATCGTTTTTGTTTTGGCAGAGGCAGAAGTAATGTATAACTTTCCTTCGTTGGCAGAAGCAGGGTTGGGGTAAATTCGCAATCCTCGTATACTTATTTCAGCCGCAAGGTCTTTTTCAGCATGGGGCGCCTGTGCCTTTACTCCCGGGGTAAAGGAGAGAGCCATGATGCAGGTAAAAATTAGTAATAAGTAGATTTTTTTCATATGATTAAGAGTAGTGATCTGGTTATCAAATATAAAGATACAAATTAAAAATAAAAAAATCGATTATAATAGAAAAATATGCGTTTTTTTGCCTGATTTTTCGTTTTTACTTATAAAGTCTGTATTTTTGGCGTATTATGAAGTTATAAAGAATTAATTCCGACGTGTTTGATAAATGATTTTCTACTGAGGTAGAAACCGTTTGTTGTATTCTGTTATTACGCTATAATTTAATTCTTTAATTTGATGGGTCATCATACTTCAAAATTTCAAAAATCATTATTATTTCTTAAGGCTGCAGTACGTGGTGAACAAAAAGAGTTCACTACAGGAAGTATTCGCAGAGCCGTTTTTATGCTGTCAGTTCCAATGATATTGGAAATGCTGATGGAATCTATTTTCTTTTTAGTCGATGCTTATTTTGTTTCCAGCTTAGGAGCGGATGCTATTGCTGCGGTTGGACTGACAGAGTCTGTTATGACTCTGGTATATGCCATTGCTATTGGGGTTAGTATGGGGGTTACTTCTATAGTAGCGAGAAGAATCGGTGAAAAAAAGGTAAAAGAAGCCTCTAAATCGGCCGTACAAGCGATATTACTAGGGGTAGGTATTTCGGTTATTCTGAGTATTATCGGAATTGTATTTCCTAAGGAAATATTAGGTGTCATGGGAGGGGATGCTGAATTGATAGAGAAAGGGTACGGATATACTCAGATACTGTTAGGGAGTAATATTACAGTGGTGCTGTTATTCCTGATTAATGCTATTTTCAGAGGAGCAGGAGATGCCTCAGTAGCGATGAAAGTATTGATTTTTTCTAATGTTTTGAACATATTATTAGATCCTGTTTTCATTTTCGGATTTGGTCCTGTTCCAGCTTTTGGAGTAAAAGGAGCTGCGATTGCTACAACCATTGGAAGAGGAAGTGCGGTTATTTGTCAGTTTCTGATCTTATTTTATGGAACCAGTAAGATAAAGATTCAGATTTCTGACCTAGTGTTTAGACTGAAATTAATGATGAATCTGTTAAGGGTTTCGGCAGGAGGGATAGGGCAATTTATTATTGGGACTTCTAGTTGGGTATTATTGATGCGTATTATGTCAGAGTTTGGAAGTGAGGTATTAGCAGGATATACAATTGCTGTAAGAGTATTGATGTTTACTTTGATGCCATCTTGGGGAATGAGTAATGCTGCTGCGACTTTAGTCGGTCAGAACCTGGGGGCAGGAGCTGCGGACAGAGCAGAACAGTCCGTTTGGAAAACGGGAAAATACAATGCTATTTTTATGTTCGTAGTATCTGTTTTTTACCTGCTTTGTGCAGAGATGATTATTAGGATCTTTAGCGATGATCCCTTAGTGGTGTCAAGTGGAGCATTGAGTCTTCGAATGATCGCAATAGGATATGTTTTTTATGCTTATGGAATGGTGATTATACAATCTTTTAACGGAGCAGGGGATACCAAAACACCTACGATTATTAACTTCTTTTGTTTTTGGCTTTTTCAGGTTCCGTTTGCCTATATCATGGCATTGGTATTTGATTGGGGTGTGATGGGAGTTTTGATTGCTATTTCTCTGGCAGAAGCATTGATCGCAATTATTGGAATTGTAATTTTTAAAAAAGGAAACTGGAAGAAAGTTACGATTTAAAACCAGTATGCTATCAAAAAAAGAAAATCTCCTTTCGTAACGAAAGGAGATTTCTAAAATCCCTAATTTGTAATAAATTATATAAAGACAATTAGTTTTTTACTGTGTAGTTAGTCCAAGAGAACTTAGAGAAATCAGCTCCTACACCATTAGCAATAGATACTACGTTATCAGCTCCGATAGTGATTGCGTTATCGTTAGTAGTGAATGTACCGTTGATAGTACCTCCTATTTTATCTTCTCCAACATTACCTTGCTGTACAGCACCAGTAATAGTTACAGTTCCGTCTCCTTTATCATCTTTAGTATCGATTCTGTTTCCGAAAGAAGCAGTTCCTACAGTTCCGAAGAATAAGTTGTTAATAGTCACTTCAGAACCTCTTCTGATTTCAGCACCAGACTTTAATGCAGTATCAGCAGATAAATTGATGATCGTTACGTTTTCGAAAGTTGGCTTAGAAACAGGAGTAGCAGCAGTGTTAGATCCGTTACTGTCACCTTCGATACCTCTTGGGTCTTCAGTAGCATCGCTGAAATCTTTTTCTCTTACTCCGAATGCGTTTGTTATTTTTCCTGTATATCCTTCTGTGAAATCAAACATATCATCTTTGATATTAACACATAAGATGTTTTCTACGTTTACAGTTCCTCCGAAGAATTCAACTCCATCATCAGCTCCGTTGAATACAGCGATGTTGTTGATAGTGGTTTTAGTTCCGATAGTATATAGAGAGATTCCGTTGAATTCTTGCTCTCCATTAATTTTTGCTCCTGTGTATTCCGCGATTACATAAGAAAGTGTACCAGAGTTATCTTCTGTGTCGGTTCCTCCGTAGTTTAATCCAGCAACTTCAGTTTCAGCAGTAGCTCCTTTGTTTGTTGGAGTTTTTCCGGCTACAACGATTCCTCCCCAGTCACCAGGTGCAGGGTTTGAAGCATCAGATGTAAAACGAATTGGAGCAGCAGCAGTTCCTTTTGCTTCTATTTTAGCTCCTTGTTCAACAGCAAGAAATACATCAGTACGACCAGATTTAGCCTTGATGATAGTACCTGCTTCTATTGTTAGTGTATTTCCACTTTTTACTTTTAAAGGTCCTGTAAGTAAATATTCAGTGCTGGCACTTAATTTGATATTTGTGTTGATGTTCCCTTTGAAATCTTGAGCATCAAAATCATCCTGAGCGTCGATCTCTAGATCAAATTTTTTGTTGTCGTTTCCTCCCCCATTGTTATCATCATCACTAGAACATGAGAATGCTAATACAGATAGAGCACAGATTGATAAGAATTTGATTGTTTTCATTGATAACTTTTTTTGAGTTTTTTTTGATGCTGCAAATAACTCAATCAGTTCTAAATCCATTGTAAAGCAGGCATTATAAAAATGTTATGAGTTGTTATCTAGTATTAATTTAGTGTTATGTGAGCACCGTATTCGGTTTGAGGTTTTTTAGTAAAAAACAATAGCCTTTCTGATAAGGAAAGGCTATTGTCGAAAATGTTTTTACACTCATGAAGAGAGGGAGTTATTTTCTGTGTTCCAGAATCATTCGTCGTAACTTTTGATTCTCTTTCTGTTATTAGAATTTATAACTCATTCCCAAAGAGAAGTTAATCCCTCTATTGTATGATCTCATAACAAGTTCTTGTGGAACGTCTCTAACCTGTTCTATTTTGTTGTCTAAAAGATTGGTTGCTTTAAGCTTAATACCTAATCGCTCGTTAAACTTTCGTTCTAAAATAAGATCGAGGTTAGCAAATGATTTTTGAACCGTATTGTTATTAAAGTTAGAACCAATACCATATACCTTGTCTGCTTGATAAGAGAAAACAAGAGTTGCTAAAAATTCTTTTTTGTCTACAATGTGTCTGTAAGAAATATCACTGTTAATCAATAGTGGAGCAGCACCTTCTAATTCAGATTCCTCTTCTGTAACAGAGATCCCTTGTTCCTGAAGTTCTTCAGCATCCTTGAACTTTAGGTTTGTGTACATATAAGTTGCATTGGCACCAAAAGTTACCTTTTGCACTTTTTCAGATGTGTCGTCTTCCAGGGTGTATAAGTTTTTCTTTATTTCTACTTCTACCCCTGCGATGGTAGCATCTCCAAGGTTTGCATAAGTAAAGTTTCTGTCTGCAGCAGAGATACGCTCGATTCTGTTGATTGCTTCATTGATTTGTTTTCCAAAGATAGTGGCAGATATAAGTTCGTCTTTTTTAGGGTATGTTTCCCATTTTAGATCAATATTATAGTTGTCCGAAGGTTTTAAGTCTGGGTTTCCTGACTCCAGATAATCAATTCCTTCATATACGAAAGGAGCTACTTCTTTAAATTGTGGATACGTATATGTCTGACTGGCAGCTAGTCGAAGGATGTGTTTTTCAGATACGTTGTATTTTAGGTTCAAAGATGGAAGGACATAAGTATTATCAATATGTAATGGTCCTCCGTTTTCATCATTAGAGTTGGTTAGGTTTGTTAACCATTCTACTTCCATTTTTATATCTTCGAATTTACCTCCGATATTTACAAAGAAACGGTCACTGATTTTGTAATCTAATCCTATGGATGCAGATTGGATGGTTTTGCCTCCATTGTAAGTAAATGGATCTAATGCATTGTCTCCTGATCCGAATCCTGTAGTAAATCTAAAAACATTGTTGTCTATTGCTTCTTGGTTAAGCGTTGCTTCTAGATTATTTGGATCGACTGCTGTAGGTTTTGATAAGTTGTAGTCGAAATAGATTGCTTCAAAATCTCGTTGCGTATTTCTGTATGTATAGTCAAAAGTCACTTTTCCTTTATTTTCATCAGGAATTCGGTTTCCTAAGTATCTGGATAAAGATACCTTTGCTGTGATATCATCTTCTTTCAGGTTGTGATAATATCTACTATTGTTTCTAGGGGTTCCAGAAGCTAATAATGTTGTTTCATCAGCTGTGTTAATGATGAAAATATTTTTCTTTCGGTTTGGTTCATCGTTTTTTACAATATTATAAGATGTTCCAAGGTTTAGGTCGTATGATTCTCCTAGTTTGTGCTCTGATAATAGTTGGTTTACTGCTAATAGATTCTGAGATTGGGTTTGTTGTACCACTCTGGCAAGCTCATTTTCATTATCAGCTACATCAGGTTTTGTTCCTAGGTAGTCTTGCACTTTTTGATCATTAGATTGTACTAAAAGAGCATTGTATGAAATTTTGTTATTAGGATTGATTTTATAGGTGAAATTCCCCATTGCTACTTTAGTACTGGCATATTTAAACTCTTTTGCCTCAGGATAATTACTTCCAAAAGTTCCATCATTATTAAAGTTTATAGAAATTCCATCTCTAAATGTATATCCACTGCTAAATGAGCCTACAAGGAAAGCTGAAAAAGACCCTTCTTCTCCAACGTCATACTTTTTTCCCCAGTTTACAGATGCTCCCAGATTTAATGGGGTAACTCCTGATTTATTTGTGGCTAGGTTGTCATCAAATGGGTATACAGTCAAGTCTGTAACCTGATGTGTCGTATGATCTGCAAAACCAATCCAATTTGCTCCATCTATAGTTTGAAATTCTCCTACCCCTATGGTTTGTGAGTTAAAACCGCTAGAGATCCCTACAGTAAGTCCTCCTTTACCTTGAAGAACTTTACTGTTTATATTGATATTTGCTCCTGCAGCATCTCCTGTTTGCGAATAAGAAAAAGCCTTGCTTACACTTAGGTTTTGGATTACATCTGTTGGGAAAAGATCCAAAGAAATGTTTTTATTTGCAGGGTCATTTGAAGGTAAAGGAAGGTTGTTTAACGTAGTCGCATTGTACCTGTCACCAAGTCCTCTTACATATACTTTATTACTTCCTTCCTGCTTGGCAACTCCGGAAATTTTAGTAGCTGCTGCAGTAGCATCACTAACTCCTTTTCGCGATAATTCCTGTGCTCCGATCTTTTGTTCAATCTTTACAGCATTTTTCTGTTCTAAAAGTAAGGCTTCTTCCTTTTCCTTACTGGTTTCTACTTTGATTAGTACTTCTTCCAACGCAGCTGCTGTAGCACCTAGTTTTGTGTCAATAACAACATTTTTTCCCGCTTCTACAACTACATTTGGTATTGTTACTGTTTCGTATCCCGTGAAACTAAACTCTACTATATATGTTCCAACAGGGATGTTGTCAATAGTATACTTTCCATCGAAATCTGTTGCAGTACCAATCGTTGTTCCCTTAAGTACAACATTAGCAAAAGGCAAAGGAGAATCATTGGATTCCTTATCTGTAATCATTCCGCTTATTGATCCTTTCTCCTGAGCAAAAAGTATCCCGACAAATAAGCATGCCAGGAAAGTAGTGATTTTTTTCATTTTTTGTTTTCTGAAATTTGGTGCAAAGAACCATAGTAACTGTTAAGTGGGTGTTACTCGAACATTAAATATGCATCACTTTAATGTTATTGAATTGTTATCCGGGTAATAGTGATTATATACAAAGAGAGGTGTAAGGAGGAGTACTGTTTTGATTTACAGGGAAGAAAGATATTTTTTAGGAGTTTGAAAGTAGTGAAGAGTTGTTATTGAGAACCAGACTAAATTGTAAACAAAATGTTAAAAAATAAAGAATTTGCAAAATTAAAACAGCCATTATATCGATATAATGGCTGTTTTAATTTTTTATGTACGCGCGTACTTATATAAGTGTGCACGTATAGCATATGTAATAGTAATGTAGGCTTGGGGGTATATTATTGGTTATTGTAGTTAACAACAACATTATTCTTATCTGACCAGGTTGTGGCAGATGCTATCTTGTTATCAGTATAATTTACTTCAGATAATTTGTCTTCATTCCAGAAAAACCATTTTCCTGTTTTTATACCGTTATTATATTGTCCCATGGAGATCTTTTTTCCCGTAGCGTCATAAGAGACCCATTTTCCATGTAATTTTTTGTTCTTGTAAAACCCTTCTTGGCGTACTTGCCCGTTATCATGATAGAAAGTTCCCTTTATAAGATCTCCCTGTTTTTCAAAAGTAGGTTTTGTCTCCTGTGCAAATAAAGCAACAGAGCATAATAATGTTATTGAGGTGATAATTCTTTTCATTGCTGTCATTGTTAATACATTAATCGTCATTTATCTGATTATAAAAGTAATAAATATTTTACATAAAATCAATGTTTTGGTAACATTAAATTAACATTGGATCTTTAACGTATTGATTATTAGTATTTAGTGTTTCTTGTTTTTTGTAAAAATGAAGTTGTTTTATTCTTAAAAGAGCGTGCTATTTTAGAGCAGTTTTTTTGTTAACAGAAGATAAATGGACTTAATTGTTTCTTAACATCTTTAACGTTAGTTTAAAGTTTGGGTAACATACAGAAGGCAGGAATAAAATAGTTTTGTCGAATCATATGATTGACATGTAGTTCAAAGAATCGTATTAGTTTTTGTCGACTTGGATTTTTGAAATACGAGGCTGACTAGGCCAGTCAGCCTTTTTTTATGCCTAAAAACTTCAAGGTGTGTTTTTTTGCGGTTTTTCTGTAAGATAATCTTTATAAAATATTTAGTTAACATTTAGTTAACATGAATGTTGGTTATTTGCCTCCGACAAAAACTAATACTTGATAAATGAGATTATTAACTACACTTGTAGTAGGGCTCTTGTGTGCTATTTCTTCGATACAAGGTCAGGAAGCTTCTACAAAATTTGGAAAAGGAATTTTAAACGTAGTAGCGAAAGATAGCTCCTGGAGTGTGAAATTTGCTCCCAGAATGCAATTTCTTTCAACTTCTTCATGGGATATAGATAATGGAGATATAGGGAAGTTAGAATCCAACTTTTTGGTACGTCGTGCTCGATTAAAGTTTAATGGTTTTGCATATTCTCCAAAGCTTCAATATAAGATAGAATTAGGACTTTCTAACAGGGATCTTTCCGGAGGATCAGAATTTACGGGAGATACTCCCAGATATATATTGGACGCTGTAGTAAAATGGAATTTTTATGAAAATTTTGTTTTGTGGGTTGGTCAGACAAAACTTCCTGGAAACAGAGAGCGTGTCATTTCTTCTGGTAATATGCAGTTAGTAGACCGCTCCAGGTTGAACAGCAGGTTTAATATTGATCGTGATATGGGACTTCAATTACGACACCATTTTAATATCTCAGATAACTTTATCATTAGAGAAGCTATTGCAGTTTCTCAGGGAGAAGGTAGAAATGTGACTACTGGAAATTTGGGAGGTCATCAATATACTGCCAAGGTAGAATTGTTGCCTTTTGGGAAGTTCAAAGGAAAAGGAGATTATAAAGGAGGAGATCTGAAAAGAGAGGAAACTCCAAAGTTGGCATTTGCTGCAGCATATGATTATAATAGTAATGCAGTGAAAACAAGAAGTAATATGGGGGATTATATGCGAACACAGACAGGGTTTTATGAAACTGATATTCAAACTGTTTTTGTAGATGCGATGTTTAAGTATAAAGGTTTTTCTTTTATGGGAGAATTTGCAGATAGAGATGCAGATGCGCCAGTTGCGGTAGACGAAAATGGAACGGAAACCGGTGATGTTGTACAGGTTGGAAATGCATTGAATATGCAGGCAGGGTACCTGCTAAAAAATAATTGGGAGATTGCAGGAAGATATACTTCTGTTAATTTTGATAAGGAAGTGAATAAATTAATAGAAGAACAGTATACATTAGGGATTTCAAAGTATATTGCGGGGCATAACTTAAAAGTTCAATCTGATCTTAGTTATACTACGATTGGAGGAAAAGGGAATGGTTTACTGTTTAGAATACAAATGGATATTCATTTGTAGGAAAATACGTTCCATAACAGGGACATAACAATAAGGTAACATTGAACTAGAAATTGATTGTAATATTTGCATTTTAAAAATAATTAGATGAGTGACATTTACATTTTAATGATTGTTGCGCTGGCTATTTTGGCAGTGGCAGATCTAGTGGTTGGGGTCAGTAATGACGCTGTGAACTTTCTGAACTCTGCCATAGGTTCTAAGGCAATATCGTTCAGAACGATAATGATCGTTGCAAGTATAGGGATTGCTGCGGGAGCTATTTTTTCCAGTGGTTTGATGGAAGTGGCGAGGAAAGGGATTTTTGTTCCCGGAGAATTTTATTTTGATGAGATTATGATCATTTTCATGGCTGTAATGATCACAGATATATTATTACTGGATTTTTTTAATACCCTGGGGATGCCTACATCCACAACGGTATCGATTGTATTTGAATTGTTAGGAGCAGCAGTATGTGTTGCTTTGATTAAGATTGGAGCAGATTCTTCCTTGACAACCTCTGATTTGGGGCATTTTATAAATACAAAAAAAGCAACTCAGATTATTTCGGGGATTCTTCTTTCTGTTGCAGTTGCCTTTTCTGTAGGAGCCATTGTGCAATATGTAACCAGATTATTGCTGTCTTTTCAGTTTGAGAAAAAAGCAAAATGGGTTGGTGCCTTATTCGGAGGAATTGCCTTAACAGCTATTTTGTACTTTATTTTTATAAAAGGTATTAAAGGAACTAGCTATGCAAAATCAATTGTAGATGTTATATATAGTGGAGGTGCGAGTGGATTATTAGATTGGGCGAATGATTTTTTCTCTACCTCTTTTGAGTCGGTGAAAGAATTGGCTAAAGCGAAAAAAGATTTTGTAAAAATCAGTGAAGAAGCAGGAACTGTTTCTCTTACACTAAGAGGGTTATTAGAGATATATGTTTTGCCAATAGTAGGGATTGGATTTGTAATTTTATCTGCATTGTCCTACTTATTGATAAGCGTTTTTAAAATCGATATTTATAAGATTATCATAATTGTAGGTACATTTGCGTTGGCATTGGCTTTTGCAGGGAATGATTTGGTAAACTTTATTGGAGTTCCTGTGGCAGCATGGCAATCATACGAAGCCTGGTCTGCTTCTGGAGTACCGGCGCATGAGTTTTCGATGGCTATTCTTGGTAAGAAAGTGGATACACCTACCTTACTGTTATTTGGAGCAGGATTGGTAATGGTATTGACATTGTGGTTTTCTAAGAAAGCCAGATATGTAGCAGAAACAGAGATTAACCTTTCTAGAGAAGGGGAATCCAGAGAACGTTTTACACCTAATTTCTTGTCCAGAGGAGTTGTTCGTGGTGCAATGTTAATGTCTCAGTATGCATCAGCAATACTACCGGCTTCAGTACAGGCGAAAATCGAAAAACAATTTGAGAAACCGGTTATTGCCATTGCCAAGGACAAAAAATATGAAATGCCGGCTTTTGATAAAGTAAGAGCAGCAGTAAACCTAATGGTAGCGGGAGTATTGATCTCTATAGCAACCTCCATGAAATTGCCATTATCTACTACCTATGTTACTTTTATGGTGGCCATGGGTACCTCTTTATCAGATAGGGCCTGGGGCAGTGAAAGTGCTGTATACCGAGTTGCCGGAGTATTTAATGTGATCGGAGGATGGTTCTTTACAGCCTTTATCGCTTTTGTGGCATCTGCTACACTAGCTTTCCTGATTCATTTAGGAGGAACGGTAATGATTGCAATCCTATTGTTGATTGCTGTTGTGTTATTGGTAAGAAATACGCTGAATTACAGAAAGAGAGCGAAAGCAGAAAAAGAGGAAGATCGATTGAAGAAATCTGAAAGTAGTTCTGTTCAGGGTGTTATAGAAGAAAGTGCAGATAATATTAAGTCCTTTGTGAATAGAGCGAACAAGATTTATGGAAATACACTAGAGAGTCTTATAAAATATGATCTGATCGCTTTGAAAAAGACTAAAAAAGGAATTTCGAAACTAGATGCAGAAGTAGAAGAATTAAGAGATAATATTTTCTATTTCATTAAGAATCTCGATGAATCTAGTGTAAGCGCCAGTAACTTCTATATTACGATTTTAGGATATATTCAGGATATTACACAATCCCTGGAATATATTACAAAATCAGGACATAAACATGTGAATAATAATCATAAAAAGCTTAGATTTAATCAGATAAAAGATCTGAAAGAAATTGATGTGCAAGTGAATGATTTATTTGGAAAAATAAAAAGGATCTTCGATACCCGGGATTTTGATCATATTGATACGATTATCAATGAAAAACAAGAATTGTATGATCGATTAAATCAAAAAATAGACAAACAAGTAGCGAGAACACGTACTGAAGAAAACAGTCCTAAGAATACGACTTTATACTTTGGCTTGTTGTTAGAAACTAAAGATTTGATTACTGCGACAATGAACCTGCTAGAGACCTACAGAGGACATAAGGAGTAATAAGATTCTAGATACTATAAAAGCAAAAGCCAAGTGTTTTTTAAACATTTGGCTTTTTTTTATCTTTATAGAATAATGCTTGATAAGATATGGATTAGGGAGATCGCTAAGTACTGAATAGAGAAGGTTCTTAGAAAGGGACAAGGAAATATTAAGTTAATGTTATATATAAAGAGCCTTATGTTAGTATATTGTTACTAAGTGTATAGAAGTGTGTATACTTCGTATTAAATAGTATATTTATCACTGGATGTGTGTAATCAAAAAACACTATGAATATAAAAGATATTACGATATTATTAGTAGATGATGAGCCTGATATTTTAGAGATTGTAGGATATAATCTCACTGCAGAAGGATATAATGTGATTACTGCAGAGAATGGTCTCGAAGCTATTAAAGTAGCAAAGAAAAAAAAGCCACAGTTAATTATTTTAGATGTAATGATGCCAGAGATGGATGGTATAGAAGCGTGTGAACAAATCCGTAAATTACCAGAATTACAAGATACTTTAATTACATTTTTGACAGCGAGAGGGGAAGATTATTCGCAGGTGGCAGGATTTGAATCTGGAGCAGATGACTATATCACAAAGCCGATTCGTCCAAAAGTTTTAGTGAGCAAGGTAAAAGCTTTATTGCGAAGACTGAAAGAAGAAGAAGCTGTCGTCAATGTGGTCAAAATAGGAGATCTGGAAATCAATAGAGACGAATATAAAGTCGTAAAAGATAAAAGAGAGATTGTGCTTCCAAGAAAAGAGTTTGAACTTTTATCCCTGTTAGCTTCAAAGCCAGGAAAAGTATTCAAAAGAGAAGATATTCTGGATCGGGTATGGGGAAATGAAGTAATTGTAGGAGGAAGAACTATCGATGTACATATTAGAAAACTTAGAGAGAAAATAGGAGATAACAGCTTTAAAACAATAAAAGGCGTAGGATATAAGTTTGTAGTATAATGGCAGATAATTTTAAAAAGTCGTATAAGTTTGCGCTTATTACGTCTTTGTATATCACTATATCATTAACGCTCATCATGAGCGTTTTTTTATATTTCTTTTCAGAAATAACCTTTTGGGTTTTGATTAGTATTGCCATAAGTATTTATGTAGCAGTATTTTTTATTATTCAGTACAGGACTGAAAAATTTATCTATACCAGGGTAAAAAAAATATATGATGAAGTAGAACTCTTGGATTCGGAAACAGTAGGGGAAACTCCTGTGACAACCAATATGGATACTTTAATCCTCGAGGTGGAGAAATTCGCAAAAAACAGAAAAACAGAAATAGAAAGCCTCAAAGTAAGAGAAGCATATAGAAAAGAATTTATAGGGAATGTTTCTCATGAACTGAAAACACCATTATTTACAGTTCAGGGATATATTCTGACGTTGTTGGATGGTGCTATGGAAGATCCTGTTATTAGAGAGAAGTATCTAAATAGAGCCGCTAAAGGAGTAGAACGACTCATCTATATAGTAAAAGATCTGGATATGATAACCAAGCTGGAAGCGGGAGATCTGAATCTTAATTATACCAATTTTGATATTGTAGAACTGGTGCAGAGTGTTTTTGATTTGTATGAGATGAAAGCTTCTCAGAAAAATATTGTCCTTACTTTTGATATGAAGTATTTAGAGCCTGTGATTGTTCATGCGGATAAGGAAAAAATACAGCAGGTGCTTTCTAATTTAGTAGTCAATTCGATTAAGTATGGAAAGGAAGACGGAACTACAGAAGTAAGTATAGAAAACCTGATCAGAAATAAAGTTATTGTTCGGGTAACAGATAATGGAGAGGGAATAGCCCAGGGTCATATCCCCAGATTATTTGAACGCTTCTATAGAGTAAATAAAAGTGGTTCCAGAAAAGAAGGAGGATCTGGTCTTGGGCTGGCAATCGTTAAGCATATTATAGAAGCTCATCATGAGCGAATCTATGTAGAAAGCGATTACCGGGTAGGAAGTGAATTCTCATTTACGCTGGAACGGGTTAAACAATTCCCGGTAGTTGATATCAGTACTAAAACACCGTAATCCTTTATAGTGATTGATATCTTGTAATTTTTGAAGTGTAAATTCATCTTGAGAGCAACTGGGAACAATTTTGTTCTCACATAAAATCTTGGCTAAGTATTCTTGTTCGAATTGTCCGGGTGTAGGAATAAAGAAAGCCTTTTTCTTTAGTTTTGCCAGGTCCATAATCGTAGTGTATCCAGATCGGGAAATAATTAATTTGCTGTTATTGATAGCATCCTGAAGTGTATTTCCTGTGAGATAATTATGGACTGTAATATTGTTTTCGGTATAAGAACGGTGTTCTTCTTCTATAAGCCCTTTAACAAAAACAATTTTTTTATCACTCTGCTTGAATTCTTTTATAAGCTTTTCTTCCAGTAGACTGCGTTGCGGTTCCGGTCCGGAAAGCAAAATCATGATGTCGTATTTTTTAGGAAGGTTTTCATGAGTAAACCTGCTCAGGGGACCTAAATAGGTGATGGGGATATAACTTTTTTTAGGATGGCCCAGTTCTCCGCTGAGATTAGGAGATCCAGCCATATCAGGAACCCAGCAAGAGTCAAATTTTTTAATGTATTTGTTGTGGATTTTGGTACTGATTGCAGTAGTTTTTCCACTTAGTACGGTAAGTTGGTGTGTAATAAAAACAGAAGGGAGGCTTTTATGGCGTACCCCCAGTCGATTGTCAGAAATAATCCCGCAAAAATCGCCTGATGAAATAATCTCTTTCGTAGCCTTTTTCTCTTCTTTTATTGCCCGGGCAATTTTAGGCGTATTAAGAAGCATTTTAAGTTTGAAGTGATTGGCTTTTTTTGAATATGTTACATCGTATGAAGGAAGCTCCTTCATTTCTAGGGTCGGGAATTCTTTTTTTAAAAGCGATAAAGCAACTCCATCAGATGCAATAACAGGAGAAAAACCTTCAGACAATAAAGCATTCACGATAGGAATACATCGTGTAGCATGACCTAGTCCCCAGTTCAGAGGGGCAACGAGTACTTTTTTATTCATAATTCACAAAAGTAATCGTATCCCTCAATGCATATATTTCCTTAATTTTACCAAAAAATTAAATTTTAGGATAAAATTAGTTTTCATAATCAGAAGAATAAAAGAAAAAGTTTCTTTGTAAGAAAAAAAGTAGAAACCCTAAATCAGGTAATCTGACAATAAAAAAGTAATCAGTGGGAAGTAAGAATAAACTAAAACGGTTTAATGAGAATAAAACATTCGTCAATGTAGTCGAACCGACAAGAGAAGAGGTTCTAAATAACGAATTGGGATATAAAGGTGCGTGGAGTAAGAAATTTTTTAAGAATGATCATCCGATTGTTTTGGAGTTAGGATGCGGTAAGGGAGAGTATACTGTTGGTCTGGCCAAGAGATTTCCGGAAAAAAACTTTATAGGCATTGATATTAAAGGAGCGCGTTTCTGGAGAGGTGCTAAAACCGCTATAGAAGATAAAATGGATAATGTAGGATTTATCAGAACTCAGATAGAATTGGTAGATCATATTTTTGAACCGGGAGAAGTTGATGAAATATGGATTACATTTCCAGATCCTCAGATCAAATACAAAAGAACAAAGCACCGTCTTACGAATAGTGTTTTTCTAAAGCGATATCACAAAGTATTGAAAAAAGAAGGAATCGTACACCTAAAAACCGACAGTGAATTTATGCATGGATACACATTGGGATTACTTCATGGAGAAGGACATGAGGTGTTATATGCGAACCATAATGTATATCATAATGAAGGAGCTCCAGAAGAAGTAACCTCCTTACAGACTTTTTATGAAAAACAATATTTGGAACAGGACAAAGCCATCACCTATATTCAGTTTAAGATTAGAGATGATAAAGCATGATAATAGAAACCTTTAAGCTTTTTGGAGTCACGTTTATAGCTTCTCTCATTGGAGTTATTCCTCCGGGATTAGTTAATATGACCGTGGCGAGAACATGTCTCGAAAGAGGAAAGAAAAATGGAATGCTGGTAGCAATTGGAGCCAGCGTCATTGTTTTTCTTCAGGCGCTTATTGCGATTCTACTGGCAAAATATATTTTCAATAACCCATTTGTGAACAATATATTACTGCGTACAGGAGCAGTAGTCTTTCTGTTAATGGCAATATACTTTTTTGTAAAAGCAAAACAAAAAGATGTTAAAATAAAAGTATATGAACATGCCCATAGAAGAAGCTTTTTCAAAGGGGTCATGATGTCAACTATAAACGTTTTGCCGATTCCATACTTTTGTGCTGTGGCAGCAGGAATGAGTGTGAATGGAAAAATAGAATACGATAGTACCAGAGTATTTGTGTTTTCAATGGCAGCAGCTTTGGGAACATTTGCGACATTATATGCATATGTAGTGTCCTTTCTCAAAATAGAAAAGAAAACAGAGACCATCACTAAGTATTCCAATTATTTTATGGGAGTACTTATGTTATTACTAGTAATCATTACAACCATTAGAATTATTTACACTTGGAGATAGCAAAAAACGACAATTTTTTTGAAAGGGTTTATGAAGTAGCGAGACTGATTCCAATAGGAAGAGTAACCTCATATGGTGCAATTGCCAAATACCTGGGAGCTGCCAGAAGTGCTCGTATGGTCGGATGGGCGATGAATGGATCTGGGGTAAAAGAAGATGTACCGGCGCATAGGGTAGTAAATAGAAAAGGAATATTAACGGGGAAGCATCATTTTAAAGGAACAAATTTGATGCAGCAATTGTTAGAAAGCGAAGGAATTGTAGTAGAAGATAATCAAATAGTGGATTTTGAAAAAGTGTTTTGGGACCCTATGAAAGAGTTGTAATAAACTTAAAAATAAAGACTGACCCCATATCGTGATATAAAAAGAACCAGAAGCGTTATTGTCAGGAGTAATTTATATATAAATCATTTCAATAATCTTGTTTTATAATCTTAACTTTTCACGTTATCTTTGTAGTCTTAGTGGATCATTGGAAGATTTATTTTTGGAAAAAGGAAACAAAAAATGAAGCTAGAAAAAGCAGCTATTTTAAAAGCATTAGAATCCATCACTGTAGCCGGAGAAGGTAAGAATATGGTCGAAAGTGGTGTTGTGAAAAATGTAATTACTTTTGGAGATGAAGTTATTGTTGATATCACATTATCGACCCCGGCTTTACATATCAAAAAAAGAGCAGAAGTAGACATCATGAAAGTAATTCATGAAAAAGTATACGAAAAAGCCAAAGTTAAGGTAAATGTTAAAGTAGAAGCTCCACCAAAACCAGAGGTGAATCAAATCAAGGGCAAACCGATTCCCGGAATTAAAAATATTATAGCAGTAGCTTCAGGAAAAGGAGGGGTAGGAAAATCTACTGTGACTTCTAATCTGGCAGTTACCTTAGCAAAAATGGGGTTCAAGGTAGGGTTGTTAGATGCAGATATTTACGGTCCTTCTTCCCCAATTATGTTTGATGTTGCGACAGAAAGACCATTGTCAGTGACAGTAGATGGGAAATCGAAGATGAAGCCTATAGAGAATTACGGAGTAAAGATTCTTTCCATTGGATTTTTTACCCAGCCAGATCAGGCGGTAGTTTGGAGAGGACCAATGGCAGCAAAAGCATTAAATCAAATGATTTTTGATGCTGCTTGGGGAGAATTGGATTTTATGCTGATTGACCTGCCTCCAGGAACAGGGGATATTCATTTATCTATTATGCAGTCACTCCCGATTACAGGGGCTGTAGTGGTAAGTACTCCTCAGCATGTGGCATTGGCGGATGCCAGAAAAGGAGTTGCCATGTTCCAACAGGAGAGTATAAACGTTCCTGTACTGGGAATTATCGAGAATATGGCGTATTTTACACCAGCGGAATTGCCAGACAATAAATACTATATCTTCGGTCAAGAAGGAGCGAAGCACCTTTCAGAAGATCTAAAAGTACCTTTCTTAGGAGAATTACCTTTGATACAAAGTGTAAGAGAAGCTGGAGACATTGGACGTCCGGCAGCATTGCAGGTAGACACACCAGCAGAAGAAGCTTTTAATGAAATAACGAAGAACGTAGTTCAGGAAGTTGTCAATAGAAATGAAAATTTACCCCCGACTGAAATAGTAAAAATAACAACAATGGCAGGATGCTCTGCAACAAAAAAATAAAAAATGACTCCAGAAGAATTAAGAGAAAATGTAGAAAAAGCGCTAGAAGAAATCAGACCATTTCTAAAAAGTGATGGTGGTGATATTTCTTTAATTTCTATTGATGAAGACGGAAAAAAAGTAAAAGTACAATTAGAAGGTGCTTGTGTAGGATGCAGTGTTAATCAAATGACATTGAAATCTGGAGTGGAGATGACGATTAAAAAGTACGCTCCTCAGGTAGAAGAAGTAGTGAATATAGAAGGATAAAATAGTACTTTTTCCATATTTACTGAGTAACTTTATAAAGAGCTGAGGTTTACCTCATAGTTCAATATTGATTACAAACCAATACCTCATGGATTTCCTTGAGGTGATTTTTCTTTTTATTCGGTAATAAAATCCGTTAGTTTTTGAGGTCCTTCCAGCGGAACTCTGATGATGCGAAGGGTTCCATCTTCTGTCGTGGCGATCTGCCATTTAATCAATGTGATTGCTCCGTTTTCTATTTCTATACCTGTAATAGATCTCGGATGAACACAACTACCATCATTAAATAAGGCGAGCTCTCCTTTTTCCGGGAACCTAGGTCGATGTGTATGACCAATTACAGTAAACTGATTATTGTTTTTTGCAATCCATTTTTTGATTCGTCGCTCTACTTTAATCGTCTCCCGATAGTTTTTGGCAGGGCTTGTAGGGTCTGCAATTCCTATTACCTGAAGAGGTTTCCATAAAACCCGAACCAGAAAACGATTAATTCTCCATCCTACATAATTTGCAAAATCTGCCTGGTGCCCATGTAATAAGAATAAGTCTTGTTGAGTATTCGAATGCCTTAAGATAACAGCTTCGTGATATGTTAAATCAGGAAACAACGGAATGTCTTTATCTACTTTCGGATCAAAATAAGAACTCAGGTTTTTTTTTACATACTTGGGATCGCGATATATCATATCGTGATTCCCCCATATCATCAATAAACGATTATCTTTATGAAATAACTGAAGCTGCTCATATACATTTTTATGAGCCTTAAATATAGTTTTGAAGTTTGAATTTTCCCATAATTCATCCCCATCCCCTAATTCGCAATAAGTAAACCCTTGTTGGTAGTAATGCTGAATTGCGTGAAAATAAATATTTCTGTTATTGGCAAAATCATCAGCAAAACTATTATCTCCTCTATGACAATCGCTAAATAAGATAAACTTAGAATCGTCATTAAAAGGAACAATTTTAGCATTTTGATATGCACGGGTTAGCCGATAATCAGAAGACATATTTTTTTTCGAATTATACCTGTAAAGATAAGAATTGAAATGGGATAAAATAATAGATTTCTCAATCCGAAAGACAAGATGATAATTGTCATTGTTATAGGAGGGGCGAATGGGTATCTTTGAGTATAGTTAACAATAAATAAAGAAGATTTATGACGATTAATATTCAATATGTTCAGATGGCTACCAGTGATACAATGTCAGAGTTTATTACTAAGAAATTAGAGAAATTAGGAGAGCGATATGATTGGATTATAAAAGCAGATGTTTTTTTCAAAAAAGAAAATGACCCTACCGGTAAAGGAAAAATTTGTGATATACAATTAAGCCTTCCGGGACCACAAATTTTTGCGTCTTCTAATGAAACTAGTTTTGAGTTGGCAGGAAAAGAAACACTATCGGACTTGGAAAAGCAACTTAAAAAACGAAAAGAAGCACTAAAAGCATATTAATGGTAATATGTATAAATTCAGTACATTAGAATAGGTGGGTTAGATACACACTTTTTCGCTTTATAACGGATGTTATAGAGGTACTTTTATTAACCTTAAAAATATAAAACTATGAAGAAAATACTCGTTCCTGTAGATTTTTCGGATTTTTCGAACTATGCATTAGAAGTAGCTGCAAAATTAGCAAGAAAACATGAGGCAGAAATTATAGTATTGCATATGTTAGGACTTTCTGAAGCTGTATTTATAAAAAAAGAATCAGAAGGTGTGGAACAAGCAATGTTCTATATGAAGTTGGCAGAAAAGCGATTCGAAACATTCCTTGATCAAGACTTTTTAGAAGGTATAAAAGTAACTGAGACAATCCATAATTATAAAGCATTTCATGAAATAAATGAGGTGGCTAAAGATAATGAGGCAGACCTTATTATAATGGGGTCTCATGGTACCGGAGGTATTGAAGAAGTATTTGTAGGATCCAATACCGAAAAAGTAGTAAGAACATCAGAAGTGCCGGTATTGGTTATCAAACAGCGAAGAGAAGACTTTGAGATAAAAGATGTCGTATTTGCATGTGATTTTAAAATAGAAAACCTGAAACCGTTTTTTAACGCCCTGCAATTATTCAATACCTTAGGAGCGACAATTCATCTGGTATATATAAACTTACCAGGAGAGAATTTTTTAAGTTCTTCCCAGATAGAGAAAAGAGTTGAAGAATTTCTTCATGAGGCAGGACCAGGACATTTGGAGTACATGAAAAATATAGCTTACAGAAACGATTATTCTGTAGAAAAGGGAGTGTATGAATATAGTGTCAAAATAGATGCTGACGCCATTGCAGTGCCGACGCATGGAAGACAAGGATTGGCGCATTTCTTTGCAGGAAGTATAGGAGAAGATATTGTTAATCATGCAACATTACCAGTAGTAACCTTTAAAATCTAAATAGACTGTCCGTAGAGATAGTGCATAGTTGTCAATATAAACTCATCAGATTTAATCTTCTGATGAGTTTATTTTTTAGTACCATTTAGAAGAGAATACTTTACGCGACGATTGAGAGATAAATACTCTGAGGTTTGCTTGGGGTTAAGTTTATAATACCTTGTGTGTTTGTAGTAAGGTGGGGTGGTTATAATAGGAAAAAATAGATCATAGCAAAGAAGAAAAGGAAGGAGTAATGAGGTGTGCTATTTTTTGAATCGGAATGGTAATGCTATAAGTTCCGGTATACGATGGACAAATCACACAATCATCAAAATAAAATAAGATGGAGTCCTCAGCAATAATAAAGTTGTTTTTGTATAGGTCGAAATCTCCTTGAGATAAACTCCAGCAATCATAATACATTTCTCCGGATGAAATAGTCTCTTTGATCGTCTTATTTATGGTAGTAAAAAGCTCTTTGTCAGTATCTTTTTTAAAGAAATCACTATGAGTAATAAAAGCAGCATTGTCAGTATCAAAGTTGAGACATTCAAACATATATGAAGAGTTAGCAGCTCCTGCATAGTAATTTTCCTTATAAACGAGTATGCTTATAGTGTTGTTTTTAGAAAAGTACGCCTTATAATCCAATATTCTTTTGTCTTTTGATGTCGAGGGTAATAGGGAATCACAACTACGGTTTTTATTTTCTAATATCTCATTTTCAACCTTAGAGATATTTAGATAATCTCGTTCAATACGTTTATTAAAGATACTAAAAGAAGGGTGCTCTTTTTCGTGTAGATATGGGTATTTATAATCTAGAATATATTGATCAGTTTCTTTAAAAAATGCTTTGGATAACAACATCTTCTGCAATGATAATTTATCATCTTTGATGTTGAACAGGTGTTGTTTTTTCAGAGATCTCAGTTTCTCTTTTTGAGAATTCATATCTTTTTCTGAGAATACCTCCTGGGTTTTTATAGCCAAGCTATCAGAGGTTTCAGCTGTTTCAATAACCGGGGAGGTCAAAACGGGGCTTTTTTCAGGTGTTTTTTTCTTACAGGAGAATATACAGAGAAAAGTAAAAAAGAAAATAGTATGTTTCATAATAAAGTATGGCTACTGGATTTATGATATGGATTATTGTATTATTAAGTTCTTTAATTTTGAGTAAAGATCGAGCTTTTTTCTAAGATAATAGTTTTACAATCATTAATTCCCGGAGTAGAATAAGAAGGATTGTTATGTTTAAACGTTTTGAAAGAAGTTAAAGACTCCTCTGAGGTAACTCCATTTTCTTCATACCAGTCAAAGACAATTTCAATCTGAAAAGCAGCAGCAGTATAAAATTCGTCGGTGCTATCTTCTAATAGTGTCCATTGGGTATTGATAAACTCTTTCAAAAAAGCTTTTTCTGCTGCTCTTACATTTTTATCAGAAGCAGCAACAGCATAAAATAATTTTCCCAGGCTTTGATAAAATTCAACTTGATTCCTCATAACGGCATTATTTTGTCATAAAATTCGAGAGAATAAAAGTAATTGCTAATAAGTTTTCGGATTATGATAAATATCAGTTTCTCAAAATGGTTGAAACTATATATTTGAATCCATGCGGGTTTTCCATCAAAATAATAATGTTTTTAAACTACTTTTCGGAGCGATATCAGAAGGGATTGTGGTGGTTGATAAAAACCAGGTCATAGTAGCGACCAATAAAGCAACAGATAAGATGTTTGGGTATGAGCGGGGAGAATTGGTCGGAAAAACGCTCAATACATTAATACCAGATCAATTTCATAACGTTCATCAAGGATATTTTAAAGGGTTTTATCAGGAAGCTTTAAAAAAAAGACAAATGGGAGGGGTACGATCCGTCTGTGGCAAAAGAAAAGACAGTACAGAGTTTCCGGCAGAGACAGGATTAAATCCCTTTCAGATTGGAGGAGAAGGGTATATCATGGCGCTTATTGTTGATATTTCTGAAAGAAAAGAGAAGGAACAAGAAATCGTAGCGCTAAATGCCCGTTTAGAACAGAAAATTACTGAACGCACTGCAGAATTGAAAAAGACAGTAGCAGACCTGCGACAAGAGATGAAACGCAGAGAAATTGCAGAACATAAAATAAAAGAATCTCTGAAACACGAACGGGAATTAAATGAATTAAAGACGAAATTCTTATCCATGGTTTCTCATGAATTCAAAACACCGCTAAGTGGAATTATGACTTCTGCTGCACTGGCAAAAAAGTATACAAAAACAGAACAGCAAGAGAAACGAAAAAAACATCTTGATACCATTGCCCAAAAGGTAAAATACCTGGATAATATATTAAATGACTTTCTGTCGATAGAACGATTGGAAACAGGTAAGGTACAGTATAGAAAGAACCCATTTTCAATTGTAGAAATTGTAGAAAATACCATTGGGGATTTTAGGATGCTGCTTAAAGAAGGGCAGAAGATTAATGTGTCTTATCAGGAAAAACTAACAACTATTATATCAGATGATAAAATTGTAGAACTAATTATCTCCAATTTGTTGCATAATGCAATTAAATACTCAGGAGAGTATTCTACGATCGAAATAAGCGTATCACTGAAGAACAATAATCTATCCATATCTGTCTGCGATGAAGGAATTGGAATACCAGAAGAAGAACAGAAATTTATATTCAAAAGATATTACCGGGCAGAAAATGCATTACTAGATCAGGGAACTGGGATAGGTCTTAATATTGTGAAAACGCATTTGGAAAATCTAGGGGGTAATATTATTTTTACGAGCAAGCAAAATGAAGGAACCTCCTTTTGGGTAGTACTTCCGGTAAAAACCTAACTAAGAGAGAAGATGAAAAAAGTACTCCTAATAGAAGATGATTCGGCGCTGAGAGAAAATACAGCAGAGTTACTAGAACTGTCGGATTATGAAGTGGTAACAGCCCCTAATGGAAGAGTAGGTATAGAAATGGCAAAGGAAGAATTGCCTAGTGTTGTAGTGTGCGATATTATGATGCCTGAAATAGATGGATATGGAGTATTAGAAGCCTTGTCGAAAGAAAAGACCACCAGACATATCCCCTTTATTTTTTTATCTGCCAAAACAGAACATAAAGAAATAAGAAAAGGAATGGATATGGGAGCAGATGATTATCTGACCAAACCATTTGATGAAGAAGAATTATTAAGTGCTATAGAAAGTAGGCTGGCAAAATCAATACTCTTAGCGAATACAGCAGTAGCGAATGAAAATATAGAAAAAGAATCTCCCGAAGACCAGTTGAGAAATATCCATGAGTTGAAAAACTTTTTTGATGATAATGGAGAAGAACTTACATATAAAAAAGGAGAAACGATTTATACCAGTGGAGAACATTCTAATAAAGTCTATCTGATTCTCAAAGGGGTTGTTAAAAACCACAAAATGGATGAAAGTGGAAAAGAATTAACGACAGACTTGTATAAGGCAGATGATTTTTTAGGATTTACTTCATTTATGGATAATATTCCATATCAGGAATCAGCTACGGCTGTTGAAGAGGTTGTATTAGCAGGGATTTCTAAGACAACACTAAAAGAAGTATTGGCTAAAAGTCAACAAGTGTCTATGGAATTGATGGAGTTGTTGACAGATCATCTATCAGATATTAAAGAGCAATTGCTGCAAATGGCATATAGCTCTGTCAGAAAAAAAACAGCACAAACCATAATACAGTTTGCAGAAGTTTTGGGTAAAAAACCTGAAGAAACCATAAAAATATCGAGAAATGATTTAGCAAGTGTAGCAGGAATTGCAACAGAAAGCTTGATCAGAACACTTTCCTCATTTAAAAAACAAGAATTAATAGAAATAGAAGGGAGAAATATAAAAATTCTTGACCTTCAGGGCTTGCAGTTAATCGAATAATCATTCCTGATTTTTAGAAACTGATTTATATCATTCTTTAGCAGAAGTCATAATAATACATTTGTGTCATTATACAATGTGTTATAAAAATGAAGAATATCCTTATTCCCACCGATTTTTCTGAAAATTCGTGGAATGCAATTACATATGCGTTATCCTTTTTGGAGGATCAGCCATGCAACTTTTATATAGTGCATGTCTCTCCATTAAAGGTAAATGGGACTGCTTCTTTATATGGAATAAAAAATATTGTATTAGAAAACAAAGGCGATTATAATGTAGCCGAAGAGCAGGAGAAACTGCTAGGAAGAATGCGTGAATATGCAACGGGCAAAGCTCATCGTTTTTTTATGTTGCACGAACATTCTTTTTTTATAGAAGCTATCCGCAAACAGGTAGTAGAAAATGAAATTGATCTCATTATTATGGGAACAAAAGGAGCTTCGGGACTAAAAGAAGCAGTTATAGGGAGTAATACGGGGGATGTAATTACCAAAGTACAATGCCCTGTTTTGGTAATTCCGGAAAATGCAACCTATAAACCGCCGAAGGAAATCGCTTTCCCTACAGATTTTAATATCTATTATAAAAATAGGGTGCTAGATACGATTACTGAGATTATAACAATGAAAGATGCTATGTTGCGCATTCTCCATATCTCGAAGAAAAAACAAGAATTAACAGCACTACAACATAAAAACCAGATGTTTTTGGATGATAGCCTCTCCAAAAATGAGCATAGCTTTCATTTTGAAACCCATCAAAGTATTGAAGAAGGGGTTCAGAGGTTTGTAGAAAAAAACTCCATTGATATGATTGCTATGGTAGCAAAGAATCTTAATTTTTTTCAAAAATTACTGTTCAGACCGGTTGTAGAAAATATTAGTTACCATACAAAAATCCCATTTCTGGTATTGCACGAATAGAAGAAACAAGATAAAATCCAATAGAAAAATAAAACCAAAATGTGTAGTAATTTAATTGATAAATATAATATTCCGGGACCTCGATATACCAGTTATCCAACTGTTCCATATTGGGAGAATGATACATTTTCATTAAAAAAATGGAAGGAGTCAATTAAAAGATCCTTTAAGGAGAGTAATGATAAGGAAGGGATTAGTCTGTATATACATCTTCCATTCTGTGAGAGTATGTGTACTTTTTGTGGATGTAATAAACGAATTACGAGACGGCATGAAGTGGAAGGACCATATATTAGTACTTTATTAAAAGAGTGGGAATTGTATCGAGCTCTTTTTGATGGAAAGCCAACAATAAAGGAACTACACCTAGGAGGGGGAACACCTACTTTCTTTTCTCCAGAGAATCTGGCAGCTTTGATTCATGGGATAGTACGTCATGCTAAGATAGCAGAAGATCATGAATTTAGTTTTGAAGGACATCCGAACAATACCACCCGAGAGCATTTACAGGCATTGTATGATGTTGGTTTTAGAAGAGTGAGTTATGGGGTGCAGGATTATAATAAAACGGTTCAGAAAGCAATTCATAGAGTACAGCCCTTCGAAAGAGTAAAAAAAGTCACCGATCTGGCAAGAGAAATAGGGTATACTTCCATAGGACATGATATTATTTTTGGTTTGCCCTTTCAGACAAAAACAGAAGTAGCACATACCATAGAAAGAACAAAAGAGTTATCTCCGGATCGCCTGGCATTTTATAGCTATGCGCATGTGCCTTGGATTAAAGGAAATGGGCAGAGAGGTTATAATGAAGCAGATCTGCCTAGTGGAGAGGAAAAGCGGATGCAATATGAAATAGGAAAAGGAATGCTATCAGAAGCTGGATATACAGAAATAGGAATGGATCATTTTGCATTAGAAAATGACACCCTATATGAATCTATGGAATCTCAGAGACTACATCGAAACTTTATGGGGTATACAGCTTCTAAAACCCAATTGATGATTGGATTAGGAGTGTCCTCTATTAGTGATAGCTGGTATGGATTTGCCCAAAATGTAAAAGGAATCGAAGAATACGAACATTTAATAAGAGAAGGAGTAATTCCTGTATATAGAGGGCACATTCTTACAGAAGAAGATGAAATTATAAGAAAACATATTTTGAACCTAATGTGTCATTTTGAAACTTTTTGGGATGATGATACATTTCGTTTTACAGAATTACCTGATGTACTCGTTAGATTGCAGGAAATGGAGCGTGATTCCTTGTTGGAAATTTTACCAAATGGAATTCGTGTCACAGAAAAAGGACGCCCGTTTGTACGCAATATATGTATGTCATTTGATCTGAGATTACAACGTCATAAACCAGAGACACGACTGTTCTCTATGACGGTTTAAACTGTATATCTCATAGATACAATTGGTTTTATTTTGTTTTAGGCACCTGGATGTCCCCTGGCTTTTTTATACATCTTAAAGCTTGTTCCAGGTGCCTTTCATTATGATAAATCACTACTCTAAGCGTATCCCCCAAACGCAATTTGATCCATTTAGAGATACTGATAGATGTTTTGGTCTTGCTGAGGTTTTTAGTCGCACAATTCTCCAGTATTGATACTATATCATGAAGTTGATGGTTAAACTTTTTCAGTACTGAAATATCTAGTGAAGCATTATATGGATTTTTATCCGCAAATGTTCGCATGGACTTCATTGTTTTTCCTGGAAGCATCATATTAGCAAAATAATTCCCCAGTAATCCGCTTTTGAATATCGGATTATATGAATATGGACTGTGATGGATGCTGTTTTTCATTTCGGGAATGTAAAAATCCCCGTATAAGTTTAAGTGCTCAATACATTCTAATATATTCCATGCCTGAGGAGCTGGTCGTTGTTGTAGTGCTACAATTGATAGATGTTGTAATTGTTCTAGTTTTATTAGATGTTGTTTGGTACGTTGAGTCAGGTCCTCTAGTAAGGAGGTTGTTTTTATAGTCATGGTATTTCTTTTTATTATTGAGTAAAAGTCTTTAAAAAGAAATACAAAAACCTTGATTGAAATCAAGACTTTTTAATTCGGGATAAGGTTTCAGGGCTCATTCTCAGGTAGGAAGCAATGTATTTATGCGGAACTTCCTGAAACAGCTGAGGGCTTCTTTTTAGGACCCTCTGATATCGTTCTACCGGAGATGAGGTGAGAATATCTCTTTCTCTTTCCATTTGCTGATATATAAGCATCCCAACGATTTGCTTCCATAAGTTCAAATATTCGGAAGAACTATCTATAAAATCCATAAATGTCTTCTTGCGTAACACTTTTATCTGTGTTTTTTTTATTGCTTGTAAATAGAGTTCGGAAGGTGTTTCACTGATAAAAGAGTCCAGTGCAGCGATAAAATTATTTCTATATCCGAATCGAATGGTTTGTTCTTCGGTTTCGTCAATAACATAGATGCGAATGCTGCCCTCTTGAATGTAATATAGGTTAGTGTCTATGGTGCCGTTTTTAGAAAGGAACCCATTTCTGGGGATACAGATTTCTTTTTCCCAAAGGTCACTGGCATGAATTTTATCTGTTAATTGCTGAATAGGGTTCATTAGTGCTCAAAATAATCGATGGTATACTGCCCTGATGTAGCTCCAGGAGTATCCATACTTCTATTATTGAGTAAAAATAGGGAGTATTTTGAGATTCTTATGATCCAGAAGGAAGAATTCCTTTATTTATAGCATTCAAAATTAGAAGAAACCACTTCTGTTACAGCTTTGGGAGATAAGTAGGGAATTCCAAGTCCCAGTCCTCGAATAATAAATAAGAGCCCAATAATAACGACAAAAACAGGGATTGCTTTGAGGATGTGACGCCGAATATTTCCTGATAAAAAACGGCTGATGTATACTGTTGCTGTCATTAGAGGAATCGTTCCGATGCCAAAGGAGGTCATGTATAGAGCACCTTCTACTATCCCGCCAGTGGCAATTGCACCAAAAACAGCCATATAGACCAATCCGCAGGGAAGAAAACCATTTAAAAAACCAATGGTGAGAAAAGTGTCATTGCTCTTCTTTTTGAGTTCTTTTCCCAATGCATTTTTTACCTTTCCAATGATAGAAAAAACCGGTTTAGATATATTGTATTTAGCAAGTAGCCGATCAGGGAGTAGGACAAACAGTACCATCAGTACCCCAATGATAATAGAAAGTTTCTGCTGTATTCCGAATAAGTACAGACTTTTTCCCAATACTCCAAAAAATACTCCTATGATTGTATAAGAAAGTAGTCTGCCGCTGTGATAAAGAAATATTTGAAAAACTTTTTTCAAAGAATTGTTTCTGTCTACAGGAAGCATAAAAGCAATCGGTCCGCACATGCCAATGCAGTGAAAACTACCTAGAAATCCTAATATGAGCGCTGCTACTAACACCATTAATTCGACTTACAGTGTGATTGGTTTTTTGAATAAATATGGAACGCCCTGATAGTTCCATGAGATATTGATATTCCATCGACCTGCTACCAGGCGTTCCTGAGGAATTTCTACTTTTGAGCCTTCTAACTGTATTGGTATTTCAAAATCAAGATTCTCATTAGAAGGGCGATATAAAGTGATGGTTCCTGATATTTTTGCAGGATCTAAATCCTCGGGAAAATAAATTATTAACTGATCGTCTACCTGTCTTACATTCAGGCTGTTTTTTAATAAGCTCGTATTTTTTGCTGCATCAATTTCTTTCTGAAAAGCAAGCTCCTTTTTGTAATAATCTTCTGTTACAAGGTGATGATTGTATTTTTCCTGCGTATTCATTTTTATCACAAAAAACATGATAAAAGATATGAACCCTATAAATACAAGTACGATGGATGTTCCCCAGTTAATTTTCATCTGTTTATTTTTTTTAGATTTCTGAATAGAAAGAGGTTTGTGTTTCTTTATATCCAGGAATATGCATGAGAAGCTAATCGTTATCTGAGATATGATTAAATTTCTATATGCGCATTCTATATGGTTTTATCGGCACTGCCAAGGTGTATAATGCCTCAAGCCTTGCCTTGAAATTGAAAATTTATTTCTAATGAATACCTCGCGGGCTTGCCCCGAGGTAGTTTACTTATAACTTCTAGGACCTAAAAAAGCCGTAGTTGTTGTTTCTATTAATTCTCCGTTACTGTATACACCAATTTTTAATTCGTCTTTATCTCCATTAAGGGCAGCTCTATTGATCTCAATAAAGAGAGTTCCTTCGGATAATCCTTGTTTTGGAACTGTGAATTTTTTATGTGTAACTAATTCAATTTTACCGCTATGAGACATAAGTTCGAAATGAACATTTTCTATTTCCAAAGTGGTTTTGTTTACGAGTTTATATGTGTATACATTACTAATGATATTATTCTCTTTTCTTTCGTATAATTGTCCAGGTAGTCTGAGTATGTTTGCCTCTACATCATTTCGTAAGAAAAGCATTCCGACAAGCACTCCGATAAGAATTGTGAGAACGACACTATATCCTATAAGTCGAGGAGTGAAAGAAAACTTGGCCTTTCGCTCGATATTTTCTTCACTGGCATATCGGATAAGCCCTTTCGGCATTTTTACTTTCTCCATAATATGATCACAGGCATCAATACACGCAGTACAGTTGATACATTCTAACTGCGTACCGTTTCTTATATCAATTCCTGTGGGGCATACTTGAACACATTGAAAACAATCGATACAATCTCCTTTTCCTAATGCGGATCTGTCTTCGTTTTTTCTGAATTTTGATCGACCAGTCTCTTGTTCTCCTCTTTTATGATCATAGGCTACAATGATCGATTTATTGTCTAATAAAACTCCTTGTAGTCTTCCGTAAGGACAAGCGATGATACATACTTGTTCTCTAAACCAGGCAAAAACAAAATAGAATACTCCTGTAAATATGAGTAAAGACACCAGTGTTTTAACGTGCTTTAATGGTCCGTCAGAGATATGATGTACTAATTGGTCACTGCCAATAAAGTAGGCTAAGAAAATATTAGCAATCAAAAAAGATATGAAAAAAAAGACGGACCACTTTAGCACGCGTTTTTTGATTTTTTCGGCATTCCAGGGTTGCTTATCTAGTCGAATTTGTTTTCCTCTATCTCCTTCTATCCAGTATTCTATTTTGCGAAAAACCATTTCCATAAAAATGGTTTGCGGGCAGATCCATCCACAGAAAATACGTCCAAATGCTACCGTAAACAGAATAATGAATACGATTCCTACAATCATAGAAATGACAAACAGGTGAAAATCCTGTGGCCAGAAAGGCGCTCCAAAAATATTGAAGCGGCGTTCCATGATATTAAATAAGAACAGTTGATTTCCTTTAACTTTTATAAAAGGAGCTGTAAAAAGAAAAAGCAACAAAAAATAACTAACCCATTCGCGATATGCATAGAATCGCCCATTGGGTTTTTTGGGATATACCCAGGCTCGTTTTCCATCATCAGTTACAGTACTGATAGAGTTTCTGAATTTTTCGTTTTCAAGCGCTTCCAAATGGGGTGTTTTTTAGGGTTTTATTTTGTCAATATATCTAGCCAAATCGGGAGGGAATTTGGCTAGATAAGGATACAGTATTCAGCAATTATTTGCTGTTTTCTGTTTCAGGGTCTTTCCAGATATCTCCTTCTGGTTCTTTAGGTTCGGTTGGAGTTGTACCCCCTAATGAAATAACATAACTGGCAACTTGTGCAATCTCTGAAGGTTTTAGGTTTTGTTTCCAGGCAACCATCCCTTTTCCATCACGTCCTCCTTCTGAGATGGTTCTGAAAACATTTTTAATTCCTCCTCCGAGAATCCAATATGGATCGGTAAGATTTGGTCCTATTCCTCCTCCTCCGTCAGCTTTATGACAAGCAACACAATTAGCGGAGAAAGTAGCTTTACCGGCTTTTAGATCCGAAGCATCTGTTAATAAGGTTACCGTATTGGCATCGATAAGGTCTTTTGCTGTACGTTTGTATTCTTCAATCGCGATTTTCGCTTCAGCAACTTCCATTTCATACTCTTCTGCCTGGGTATAGTCATTCATTATATGGAATCGAACCAAGTAAACGGTTCCAAATATGATGGTCATATAAAACCCGTAGACCCACCATGGAGGCAAATTATTGTCTAATTCCTGTATTCCATCGTAGTTGTGATCCAGAATGATTTCTGCTTCATCTTCTATAGGTTTGCTATCTAAAAGTTTTTTGTATTTTTCTTTAATCCATTTATATTGTTTCTCTTTTTTCTCTTTTTCTGCTGCTTTAAACCGTTCTTGAGCTTCCGGGCTTAAGGCCATGAATAAGGTACCTTTTACTGCACTGATACAAATCTCAAAAGCAACAGCAAACAAGGCTACCAACCCTATGATTAGTAGTGTATATGGGTTTGCTACAAATGCAGATTCATCTCCGGATTCTACTACCCATTCTATTAAAATATACGTAATAGCAATAAATGCGATTACTCTAAGATATGATGAAATCGTTCTCATGAAGTCTTTTGTTTTTCAGTTTCTATTGGAATTTGGCTCACTTGTTTTATATAATCTTTTTTGGCAGAGAATACCCACCAGAACAATGCAATGAAGAATATTCCAAAGATTAATAAGGAGATAATTGGGTATATTTCGATACCTTCAATACTTTCCATGTGTCCTTTTATAAATTTTAGCATGTTGATTATTCTTTATGGGTTACACTTTCTCCGTCTTTTATTTTGATATCAGTTCCTAATCGTTGGATATAGGCAATTAATGCTACAATTTCACGATCTCTCATTTCAATAAATTCTTCTCCGTTTTCTAGAGCATATTTCTTATCAGCTTCATAACTTTCTGCAAATTCCGGATCATTGTATAGGTTTTTCTCTATTTGAGCTGCTTGTTCATCCATCCATTTCTGGGCTCTTTCGATTTCTTCCGGTGTGTATGGGACGCCAAGAGTGACCATCGCTTCCATTTTATCTTCAGTTAGGGATCTGTCTAGTTTATCCGTGATAAGCCATTTGTATGCAGGCATAATAGAACCGGGAGATGTACTTTGCGGATCATACATATGATTAAAATGCCAGTTGTCTGAGTATTTTCCTCCGATTCGCATCAGGTCGGGACCCGTACGCTTACTACCCCATAAGAATGGGTGATCATAGACATACTCTCCTGCTTTGGAATATTCCCCATATCGTTCTACCTCACTTCTGAAAGGTCGTATCATCTGAGAATGACAAGAAACACAGCTTTCTCTGATATAGATATCTCTTCCCTCTAATTCTAATGGAGTATATGGTTTCACACTAGTGATTGTAGGAATATTGGATTTGACCATTAATGTGGGCACGATCTGTACTGCTCCTCCGATAAGAATTGCAATCGTGGCAAAAATGGTTAGTTTCACAGGTCTTCTTTCTAACCAGGTGTGGTATCCTTCTTTTGCAGTTCTGTATTTTGTGATTTTTTGTAATGGAGCAGCTTCTGCTTTTTCATCTGCTACTGCGGTTCCAGCTTTGATCGTTTTATACATATTGTATACCATGATGAACATCCCCAGAATAAACATCGTTCCTCCGATAGCTCTCATCCAGTACATAGGTATGATTTGATTCACTGTCTCCAGGAAGTTACCATAGGTCAGGGTACCATCAGGATTAAATTGTTTCCACATAGATGCCTGTACGAATCCGGCAACATACATCGGAAGTGCATAAATGATTATTCCTAGTGTACCAATCCAGAAATGCATGTTGGCAAGACCGGTAGACCATAATTTAGTTTTGAATAATTTAGGGATAAGCCAGTAGATCATACCAAAAGTAAGGAACCCGTTCCAGGCTAATGCTCCTACGTGTACGTGAGCAATTACCCAATCACTAAAATGAGCAATAGCATTTACGTTTTTTAGTGAGAGCATAGGACCTTCGAATGTAGCCATACCGTATCCTGTTATAGCTACTACCATAAATTTAAGAACAGGATCTGTTCGTACTTTATCCCAGGCTCCTCTCAGTGTTAATAAACCATTAATCATACCTCCCCATGATGGTGCGATTAGCATAACAGAAAATGCAACTCCTAAATTTTGTGCCCAATCTGGTAGAGAGGAGTATAAGAGGTGATGAGGACCGGCCCAGATATAGATAAAAATCAGAGACCAGAAATGTATAATGGATAATCTATATGAATATACAGGACGATTTGCAGCCTTAGGAATAAAATAATACATCAGACCTAAGAAAGGAGTCGTAAGGAAGAAAGCAACGGCATTGTGACCATACCACCATTGTACCAGGGCATCCTGAACTCCTGCATATACAGAGTAGCTTTTTAATGCACTTACAGGAAGCTCCAAACTATTAAATATGTGTAATACAGCAATTGTAACTACAGTAGCAAGATAAAACCATATTGCTACATAGAGATGCCGTTGTCTTCGTTTTAATATGGTACCGATGAGATTCCATCCAAAAACTACCCAAATCACGGCAATGGCAATATCAAACGGCCATTCTAATTCTGCATATTCTTTAGAAGAAGTATACCCTAACGGAAGTGTAATTGCAGCTCCTACGATGATTAACTGCCATCCCCAGAAATTGATTTTACTCAGAAGATCATTAAACATTCGTGTTTTTAATAATCGTTGAGTTGAGTAATAAACCCCTGCAAATATGGCATTCCCTACAAAGGCAAAAATTACAGCATTGGTATGCAAAGGGCGTATTCTACCAAAACTAAGCCAGGGGATTCCGTCCGTAAGATTGGGGAATAAAAATAATATCGCCAGCAGTAATCCGACGGACATTCCTATAATCCCCCAGAGAACGGTGGCATACAAGAAATTTTTTACGATCTTATTATCGTAATAGAATGTTTCCATTTTCATATTTATGATTGTTTGTCTTTCGTTAATATTGTTGTTTTCTTTTTACCTTCTCCTACCAACTCGTCATCGAAAAGCATTCGAATGGATGGAGTGTATGTATCATCAAATTGTCCATTTCTAACAGAAACAATAAATGCTACAAAGAATACGATGGCGACAATAATACTGATCGTTAATAGTATGTAAATAACACTCATGGTAAAGTCTGATTTTATTCAAAAGTAGGAGGGAACAGATTCTAAAAAAATGACATTTATCAGGTTTAACCGTAAGTGAATATGTGGTAATAAAGGACAAGGTTACTAGTAGTTTGTTATCGTTGGTAAGTATAGTAAAAACTGGTGCTCCAGGAGGTTATATGTGATAGGGGTAAGTTGATAAGAATAAAAAAATAAGGACCTTCCTCTTATTTAGAATGAGTCTGTTTAATCCAGTGATAATTTTTCTGTAAACAGTAGGTTAAATGATGATTTTTATCATTTTTTTTGTGATCGATAAAAGTTATAGTTTTTGGACTGACCAGATACCCTCCCCAATATGCCGGCATGGGGATTTCTTTATTCCGAAACAAAGAATCGTAATGAGCGAGCTGTTCATTTAATTGTTTTCTTGAAGCAATTTTGCTTCCTTGCATAGAAGCCCATGTGCTTAATTGACTTCCTCTGGGACGTGAGTCAAAATAACCTTGTGATAAATTTACAGGGATTTTAGTTGCTTTTCCATAAATATGAACCTCCCGGGCTGCTTTTTTCCAAAAAAAAGAAAGAGAAACCAGTGGGTTGTTTCTGATAGCGATTCCTTTTTCACTATTATAATTAGTAAAAAAATAGAACCCTTCCCAAGTAAATCTTTTTAATAAAACAATCCTGTTTTTGGGAAAACCATCATTTCCAATAGTTGATAATGACATGATATTAACCTCATCTTCGGGATGTGCTTTTTCAACTTCATAAAACCATTGCTGAAAATGTGCTATCGGATTATGACTTTCTTCTTTCATGTGATTTCATTAGTTTTCGACCGGACCAATTGGTAAGAATGGTTACATAGACTAGTACCGAGATGGAACTAAGTGGCATCAATATGGCAGCAATTACAGGAGATAACTGACCGGAAACTGCAAAATATAGCCCTATTATGTTATAGAAAAAAGAAAGGATAAAGCTGGATTTGATAATCTTTAATGTTTGTTTAGAGGCAAGAATAAAGTTGTGAATTTTGGTGAACTGCGAAGCATCCAAGATCGCATCACAGGCAGGAGAAAACACATTTACATTTTCTGAAACGACAATGCCGATATCACTTTGTGCCAGTGCTCCGGCATCGTTAAGACCATCTCCAATCATGATTACTTTTTGATCGTTTTCCTGCAAGGATTTGATATGTGCTAGTTTTTGCTCTGGTTTTTGATTGAATAATAGAGTAGTACCTTTGGGTAACCAGCTTTCTAATCGTGTTTTTTCTCCTTCATTATCCCCGGAAAGGATTCCCAGTGCATATCTCCCGGATAATTTTTGAAAGAGTTTTTTAACTCCTTTTCTATATCGATTTTGAAAAACATACCGCCCTTTGTATTCATTATCAGTACTGATATGTACGGTGGTAGAAAGTGAGTTTGATGGGATTGCATTGTCTACAAAGTGAGCGGCACCTACCTTTATAGATTTTTTATTGTAGCGGGCCTCCATTCCCATTCCTGTATGTTCCTGAAAGTCGTCCAGCGTCTTAATATGTTGATCATTGAGCAATTCATAAAGGGCTCTGCTCAGCGGATGATTAGATGCTCGTAATGTGTTCTTTAATAACATCTCTTCTTCTTCATCTAAGCTAACCCCTTCATAAGTGATAGCACTTTTCTGATTAGAGGTTATTGTACCGGTTTTATCAAAAATAAGTGTGTCTGCATTGGCTAATTGCTCAATAACACTGGCGTTTTTTAGATAAAATTTATGCTGTCCGAATAATCGAAGCATATTTCCTAAAGCAAAAGGAGAAGAGAGTGCTAATGCACATGGGCAGGCTATAATAAGTACGGCAGTGAATACCTGAATTGCTTTGGATGCGTCGTAAAAGGTCCAAAAAATAGTAGCCAATGCTGCGATACATAAAATAGTTATTGTGAAATACTTACTGATGGTGTTGGTAAGATTTGTAAATGCTTCTTCTTTGTTTGTTTTGAAAACATCGTTGCTCCACAATTGTGTTAGGTAGCTTTGCTTAACAGATTTTGTAGCTTCTATTTCGATAGCTCCAAAAAGTTGCCTTCCTCCGGCAAATAGTTTGTCTCCTGTTTTTTTAGTAACAGTTTCGCTTTCTCCTGTGACAAAGCTATAATCGATCTGAGCATTTCCTTCTATTAAGACACTGTCTACTGTGATTAATTCTCCATTGCGAATCAGTATACGATCTCCTTTTTTTATATCGTAAACCTGTATGTTTTCTTCTGTTTTGGCGTTTGTTGTTTCGTCTGTTTTTATTCTGGTTACTGCTATGGGAAAATAGGATTTGTAGTCTCTTTCGAAAGAAAGAAATGCGTATGATTTTTGTTGAAAAAATTTACCGAGCAACAGAAAAAAAACAAGACCGGTAAGACTATCAAAGAAACCGGTTCCCAGATCAAAAATGATTTCCGCAGTACTTCTGAGAAATAAAACTAAAATCCCCAGTGCTATCGGAACGTCGATATTTAATACTTTGGAACGTAACCCCTTATAAGCAGAAATAAAATATTCCTGAGAACAATAGAAAACAACAGGAAGTGAAAAGGTAAACATTAACCATCTGAACATATGTTTGTATTTTTCCAGCCAATATTCAGAGACTTCAAAATATTCTGGAAATGATAAAAACATAACATTCCCAAAAGCGAAACCTGCGATTCCTAATTTATAAATGATGCTTCTATTGATGCTCTTTTTGTCTTTCTTATAATCATTAAGGCTGATGTAAGGATCGTATCCGATGGCATTTAATAATAATACGACTTCTTTTAGGGAAAAGTTTGTGTTATTATACGTAATCCGTACGGTTTTTTTTGGAAAATCCACCTGAGAAGCAGAAATCTCAGGTTGTAGTTTGTGAAGGTTTTCCAGTATCCAGATACAGGAACTACAATGGATATGTGGAATATAGAGTCGTACAATTTCAATAGAGTCATCGTGAAACTCTAATAATTCTTCTTGGATTTCAGGGGTGTCCAGATAGTCATATTTACCGGCGGCTTCTTCTGGCTTAGCTCCGGGAGCTTTCTGTAATTCGTAATATGAATTCAGTTCATTACTAGAGAGAATATCGTAAACAGTTTTACATCCATTACAGCAGAACTTCTTTTGATCAAACTCTATAATGGTAGTATCACAGTCATTACCGCAATGGAAACAAGTATCAGTCATCATATAGGTCCCCTTAATTTTTTACAAAATTCTAAAAGAAGTAAAGGGTGGGCAATGATAAATATCATAGTTTGATATCTGATCAAGAACTAGTTTTGGGGGGTAATTATGAATTACAGGGATGTTGAAGGGGACAGAGTAATATCCAAAATTAACAAATCGGTTATTGTTATTATCGCAAACCGAATAAACAAAATAATACAGATGAAGAATATATTATTGCCAACTGATTTTTCTGATAATGCATGGAATGCGGCTAAATACGCTATAGAAATCTTTAGAGAGGAGGAATGCACCTTTTATTTATTAAATACATATACCCCCCAGATGTATAGAGCTACTTATTTGGATGGGGCACCTATGGAAAGAGGATTGAATGATTTGGCAGCAAAAAATGCACTAAGTGAATTAGAACGTATCAAGAATAAAATAAAAAAAGAGCTACCTAACAAAAACCATCGTTTAGAGAGTATTACTTCTTGTGATATTTTGATCGATAAAATTAAGTCAATTGTTGTAGAAAAAAAGATAGATCTGATTGTTACAGGAACCAAAGGCGCTACCAATGCAATTGAAATTTTTATGGGAAGCAATACGGTAAATATGATAAAGTCCGTTACGAGTTGCCCTGTGCTGGCTATTCCAGAAGATTTCGGATTTATTACTCCATCGGAAATTGCGTTTGCAACAGATTTTAATCATTTCTATAGTAAGAATGAGTTGGAACCGTTAATAGAGATGGCAAAACTCTTCAAGGCTACCATCCGAATTGTTTATATCGAAAAAACACAAAAAGAATTGTCAGAGCAACAACAGTTTAATCTAAACATGCTACAGAAATACCTGGGAGAGATTCCGAGTACTGTATATCAGATTCCTGAAAAAGATTCTGTGTCCGAAACATTGAAAAACTTTACAAAAGAATTAGATATTTATCTTTTAGCCATGTTATATTATAAGCATAGTTTTATAGAGCGATTGACAAGAGAACCGATTGTAAAGAGAATAGGGTTTCATACGCAAATTCCTTTTTTAGTTATTCCTGAAATAGGAATGAGTGATGCATTTACTAAAGAAAAGAAAAAAGAAACGCCAAAATTGGCGTAGTATTAATAGAAACTGAATAACCTCCTTTTTTTACCTGTCCTTTGATTTTAGTATAAATCAAAGGACAGATTTTTTTATTTTTTTAAACTGTTAGGGCAGCTAAAAGCCGTAGTGGCTAAACCAGCTTCTTTAATAGCTTTATACCCTTCAGCGATATCTATTCCATTATGAATTCCTCTGCTTTTTAATATAGATAATGCAATGATGGATCGGTATCCTCCAGCACAATGCAGGTAGAAAGGAGCTTCATCGGGGAAAGCATCCAGATAATTGTTAATAGCATCCAGAGGTGTATGTATTCCGTCTTCCAGGTGTTCAGCGGTGAATTCTCCTTCTTTTCTTACATCAAATACAGAAGCGTTATTTTTTTTTAGTTGGTCCTTTAACTCTTCTGCAGAAATCGAATGAATCGTATCAACTTGTTTTCCTTCTTTTTTCCAACATTCTATTCCTCCCTTTAGATATCCAAGGGTGTTGTCAAATCCTACTCTTGATAGGCGCGTAATTGTTTCTTCTTCTCTTCCTTCTGGGGCTATGAGAAGAATGGGTTGTTGCACATCAATGATTAATGCACCTACCCACGGAGCAAATCCTCCATCGATACCGATAAAAATAGAGGAGGGGACATGTCCTTTGATAAAGGCGCTTTGATGTCTCACATCCAGAATCAATGCGTTGGTTTCTTTCGCTATAGATTCAAAAGCATCAGGGGATAAAGGGGTTGTTCCTTGTTTTATAATTGTATCAATGTCAGTATACCCTTCTTTATTTAATTTTACGTTTGCAGGAAAATACCCAGGTGGAGGTAACAAGCCATCGGTGACTTCTTTGACAAATTCTTCTTTAGTCATATCAGCACGCAACGCATAATTGATCTTTTTTTGATTACCTAAAGTGTCTACTGTTTCTTTCATCATATTTTTCCCGCAAGCAGAACCCGCTCCATGAGCAGGATATACAATTACATCATCTGCTAGCGGCATGATTTTATTACGAAGGCTATCGAATAACTTTTCTGCTAATTGTTCTTTTGTGAGGTTTGCTGCTTTTTGGGCTAGGTCAGGGCGCCCCACATCTCCAAGGAATAAGGTGTCTCCACTAAAGATAGCATGATCTTTTCCTGTTTTGTCTCTTAGTAGATAGGTCGTGCTCTCCATTGTATGTCCAGGGGTATGTAATGCTACAATAGTTATTTCTCCTAATGAGAATTCTTGCAGATCTTTTGCAATAGTTGCTTTAAAAGAAGGAGCGGCAAGGGGGCCATAAATAATTTCAGCACCAGTTTCTTTGGCAAGAGTGAGGTGACCACTTACGAAGTCTGCATGAAAATGAGTTTCAAAAATATATTTAATCACGGCATCATTTTCTGTTGCTTTATCGATATAAGGTTTTACCTCGCGTAGAGGGTCGATGATCGCCACTTCTCCTTTGCTCTCGATATAATATGCGCCTTGAGCCAGACATCCTGTATATAGTTGTTCTATCTTCATATGTGCTGTTTTAATTTATTTTATATTTCTATTCAAAAATAGAAATGAGTGTTTGTTTTATGTTTTGCAAACATATCAATAAAAGAAGTGCTTTTTGACTCTCAGGACATCTTCTTTGATATGCGGATTAATTTTCTTGATTTGCTCTATATGTAATCAGTTGTTTTTTTGCTTCAGAATATCCTAGCTCGAATACCTTATCCAGATTGTAAGCATTGAAAATTCCGTAGTTGACTAACTCTTCTGGTTCTACCAGAATATTGCAATGCTTGAAATTATTCTGGGCATTAGCTATGGACATCAAATAATATGCTCTTTGCATTACATTATATGCATGTTTAAAATCTTTAGCGGTAGGTTTTTTGACAGGAGTTACATTAACTCCTAAAATCATATCACAGTGATTTATCAAAGGGGTAATCGGAAAATTATCCATGATCCCCCCATCGGCATATAATGCATTGCCTATTTTTATCGGAGAAAAAATCCCCGGAAAAGCGGCAGAGGCCAGAATAGGTTTGATAAGTTCTCCACTACTAAATACCTTACTGGTTCCTTCGATGAGATTCGTAGTCGTAATAAACAAAGTACGCTGTAATGATTCAAACGTATTCTCAGGGAAAAAAGAGCTGAAATCGTCATAGAATTTTTCAGAATCAAGGAACCCTGGTTTTTTTCGAGTGAATTTATTAAATCGGAATAAAGGTGTTTTCTTAAAAAAAGATTTAATCGCTGTAATGGAATATCCGCCTGCATAGAGTGCACCAACAATTGCTCCTGCACTACTACCGGAGATATACTGGGGGGTGATTCCAGCTTCTTCGAATGCCAGAAGAGCACCTAGGTGAGCAATTCCTTTATATCCTCCACCCGAAAGAACCAATCCTATTTTTTTCTGATGATTCATATGGTAAAAAGCATAAAATATATAGAATAATGTTTTACAGGCTTTATGAATAGAATACAATTAGTGAATAACTGTTTCTACAAAGTTACTTTTTTTTAATCATTGTCCAGAATACAGCAAAGGAACTTCTCTCATTGTATATCTTCATGTATTACTAATAGAGGAACAATCGTTTTGTAACTGATATTAATGTTTTTTGACCCCGTTATATATCGTTCGATTAATGTTTCTTTTTTTATGAACATTGCGTTAAGATCAATATTCATGATTTGGATAAAACTATTGATTGCTTCTTTAGTGGAAACATTCACAATAGGGTGATAGGATTGCGGAATATTACTAAAAAAAGACTCCAGTTGTTTTTTAGTATTTGTTTCTTCATTTTTGATGTGTTCTTCATTTTTTATATTTAAAATTTTCAGGTGTGCTGCGTGGTTTTGTAAGATTGTTTTTAATGGACTCAAGAGATGTGTAGGGCAGTTATTAGAGTTATCAACAGTATAGAGTACATTTTGAATCGATTCGAAAATATATCCTTTAGGAACAATAAGGACTGGGCAGCTGGTATTCCTAATAACATTCACGGTATTGCTTCCGAAAATAACTTCTTTGAATCCCGAGACTCCATTTGTCCCCATAACAATCAAATCAATATTTTTTGCAATTATGATTTGATTGATGGCATCAGTAAAAGGGTCATATTCTATTTCTGGAATAAAGTGATAAGATTGATGAGGATATTTTGCGCTGAGTGTATGAATCAAGCTAGTTAATTTATCGCTGTCCTCCTGGATAATGGAATCTTGTATTGAAGCAGATGCATCTGATGACATTAAATTTCCGGTTTGATATTCGGAGGTCTTTTGGACATGTAAAAGATGAAAGCTACAAGTCTCCCCTCTAAAAAAATCTAAAGCATACGTAATTGCATGTAATGAACTGGTTGAAAAATCGGTGGGTATTAAAATGTGGTTCATGACTTTTTAAAGATTTGAAGTCTCTAAAGTATGCGATCAGTTATAGGAGGGCAATGATATATATCATGCTATCTGCATAATGCAGTTTTTCTTTGTTGTTGATTTTTGTAAGAGGTTTATATAAAAGAGAGTATGTATCCTGAGACAGCTCCTCCAAGGATAATCCATAGGGTGTTAATTTTTTTGAAAAAGAAAAAACAAATAAGACTACCGCAACAGATAAGAATGCTTTTCCAATCAATTAGAATATCGTTCCCCATTTTGATAAGTACCGAAATCATAATAGCTACGGCTGCAATATTTACAGCATCCAAAAAATAACTTAAAAAGACAGATTTTCTCATTTTAGGAATTAGAGGATTCAGGATAAGAACAAAGAGAAAGGAAGGCAGAAACATTCCTAAGCTAGCAGCAATTGCTCCCCAAAAGCCATTGAGTTGATATCCAATAAAGGTAGAAGTTGATAAAATTGGTCCCGGGGTGAATTGCCCTATGGCAATGGCATCTAGTAATTGTTGTCTGCTGAGAAGTCCTTTGGCAACTAATTCTACATCCAGATAGGCAAAGAGTACATATCCACTTCCATATAAAATACTCCCTACTTTAAGGAAGGTCCAAAAAGTTTTGGTAGTGGAAAATAATGTAGCAGAAGAAGATACAGATTGAAAGAATATTATTGGAGCTAGAGAAAGGTTTTTTTGGGGGGTATTGGAGGTTATGAAAAAAAATAGAGCGCCTATAATACCAGCAGCTAATAAGGCTGTAATCTCATTAATTCCCACAAAACTGGCAATAAGTGTTGCTATTCCTAGAATAGCTAGCGGAATATTTTTCAAGGCCTTTTTACCTAGTTTTAATACAGCAGAAAGAATAATAACCAACACAGCAGGTTTTATCCCATACATAAACGTATGTACTTCGGGGATTGTACCATAGGTCATATATAACCAAGCTAGAAGTCCGGTAATAAGTACTGCCGGAAAAATAAAACAAATCCCTGCGATGAATAATCCTGGAATCCCTGCTCTTTTATGCCCGCAATGCATGGTCATTTCGGTAGAATTAGGACCGGGAATCAGATTTGTTGCTCCCATCAGGTCTAAAAAATGCTGTTGGTCCATCCATTTTCGCTTATGGACGATTTCTTCTTCCATCATAGCTATATGGGCAGCAGGTCCTCCAAAAGCGAAACACCCTAGTTTTAAAAAAACAGTAGCAACTTCTGTAATGTGTTTTCTTTTGCCCATAGGTTATATGATGTTTGGTATAAAAATACGATAAAACATGTATAAAAAAAGAAGCCGTCTTATTACGAATAATAAGACAGCTATCTTCCAGTTGAGTTCAAGGGGGTGTGTATGTTGTTAAGTTAATTTTATCATATCCACTATATCAGAACCAAAAAGAATAAACTCGTAGCGATGGGTCTTGTGCACTGGTAAATGTTCCTGCTCTATTAGAAAAATTTAAATAATTTCCGGTTGTTTCATAGAAAAGACCTTCTGAGCTGGTAAAGAAATCAAGAAGTGGCTTTAATTGTGTTTGCAGGAAATTTGCATTTGCATTTAACGGAGTCATAGAATCCAAAAGAAGCTTTTTATCTACGATAGAAGATTTGAACCCAAATTGAGACCAAAACCCAGAAGTATTGATCCAAATGAAAACATCCCCGTTTTCATCTGGTTCCAAAACCATATCAAATCTGGAGAAACTTATTCCAAAACCAGCCAGAGCAGCGTCTACCTCTGCAATCATAGCATCAAACCCTAGGGATGTTAATGGATTTGCTGGTTCACTTACTCTATAAGAGAACGTATTAAGTCCATTTCCTATTTTTAATACATCATTGGTAATAAAAGCAGGGCGATCTGCAAAACCTATAGATGCCATTGTATCTCCAACAGTAGCAATAAAAGATTGTTTGGAAGCATCATATATAAAGTTCTCGTAAGTAACTCCTTCTATTTCTACCGGGGGACTAATAATAAGACCTTCTGTAGTAAAAGCAATTCCGAATTTAAGCTCAGAAACCGTTCCGTCTTCTGCCTGATTTCTAGGATTAGCGTGATATCTGAGACCATCATAGTTTAGGTTATAGTTAGTTTCTCCATTTGCATTTATTATAATGAATTGTTGAAAAACAAAAGAAGTTTCAGAAGGAACAAGGTTTTGTCTCATTGCCAATAAATCAGGAACCTGGTTCCAGTCATCCTGCTGTGCAGGTTCGAAAACTAAGATTGCCTCATGTCGAGGTTCTCTAAATGTTATTTTTCCGTCATTTTTGCTAATATATTCGAAAATGGAATTTCCTTCGTATCCTGAACCAATCAACCCTGGTAGGTTACTGTCAGAAAGTTTATGGATGTGGTTTCTGGTAGTAAATACCAGTTCAGTAGTACTTCCTAAACGCACTTCATATCGGCTTGACTGAACCTCGGTATTAGCATCTCCATCCGATGTCATTTCTACTGTTCCATCAGCATTAAACTTCATAAAAAAAGTAAATCCTCCGTATTTTTGGTTATTAGGAAAATAAACAACTTTATAACCATTCGTCTCTGCTAAAAGTAATGTTTGAAGCTCAGCATTTCTTGCTTCAATTCGTTCGGTTGGGGATTGTTCAAAAACCGTTTCTTCATCATCACTACAAGAGGATACCACCATCATTAGTACTAATAATAAGTAACACGATATATTTTTTATTATATTTCGATTCATAATTTCTTGTCTTATTTAGTTAATAACTTCTAAGGTGTTTTGGTATACAACTTCTTGTAATTCATATAAGTCAATGCCAAATTCCGTGCTGAAATAACTCGCGACCATTTGTTCCTTTTGTCTGATGTGAGCTTTTGCTTCTTCACTGGAAATGCCCTCTACAATAGCATCAAATTCAGCTTTAGAGGTTGTAAGCATTGTTGCCACCATTTCTGCAAAATCCTCACTGTCACTACTAGAAGCGTAATCGGTGATATATCCCAATTCTCTCGCTTCTGCAACAGATCTGTTAAACCATTGTGCCGTATAGTTTTCTGGGTTAACTTCTCCATATGCAGGATCATAAGGTTTTGTTTGATTTAGAATATGAGCATATTCGTGTTGAATGGTTTGGAAATACCTTCTGGTCAATGTTAAATCTGTAAGGTCTAATTGATCTACATTAAAAAGAGTAATTTTAGTACCAGCTTCAGCTAACCCCAAAGTGATAGTCCCCGAAGGGTTATAATTAAACCCTCCGACTAATGTAAACTGTCTGGGAGAGATATTTTTAATAAAATCTTCTCCTCCTAATTGAGTATATGGCTTAACCCACACCGCCAATACTACTTCTAACAAGGGCTTTACATTCTCTTCCGTTGGAGGGTATAAGTAACGGTTTAGATTCACCTCATTCTCATTCCAGGCATATTGGATTTCTATATTATATGGTTTTACGAAATTTTCCCGTAACCAAATATCTAATTCTGATAATTGAGGAGGATTCGTATTAATTTGACTTTCTCTAACACTGTCTTCTCTAGTGCATGCCCCTATGATGAATAAGCATACTATTAGGGTAATTAAATGAATTATTTTTTTCATTGTAATAATCTCTTTTAATTAATATTTTTATCTAGGATTTGGTTGTAAACCAAATGCGATAGCGTCTGCGGGTATTTGCAGTTGCTTTCTGTTATCTTCTTTCGTAAGGACGAATTCATTGTCGAAGAAATCTCTATGAATAACCTCCATATTGTATCTTCTGATATCGAACCAACGTAATCCTTCGTTATGAAATTCTCTTCTTCGGAACTCAGCTATTCCATGAATTATAGGAAGTTGTGCTTCCGGGATGTCATAAAAAGGAGAGTACACTCCATTATCTGTAGCGTAGTATGATTTAATATCGTCCAGAGACAATATATCAGTACCAGCGTCATATTGCCTTGTTTTAATAGATAAGAAAGTGTTCATATCCTGAAGGGCATTATCATCTTGTCCTAGCATAGCGTAAGCTTCTGCTCTATTTAATAATACTTCATCGGTAGAAAGCAATACATAGGTCGTAAATGCAAACCCAATATTAGCTGCAGCATTGGTAACTCTAAAGTACTCATCATATTTAGGAATGTTTAAAAATAAATCATTACCGAATACTCTATAAGCCCATCCTTTGTTATCAATAGGGTTGGTATTATTATCAAAAAGATCTGCTCTTAGGTCTGAAGATAATTGATACCTTGCAGAAGCAAAAAATCTACCGAATAAAGAACCTCCTGATACTAATAGTAGATTGGAAGGATCTTCTATAGCAGAATATCTTACAGTAGTCTCACTATATGTCAGATTTTGATAATCCCCTCCCCAGTCTCTTAAAACAGAAGCAGCATTATTTTCTAACACAATAGAACTGTGTTCTATTACTTTTTGCCAGTCTCCTTTATAGGTATAAAATCGCGAGGCAAATGCATTGGCAGCATTAATAGTAAAGTGAAATTTAGGAACGTTGTATCTATTTGTTACTAATGGAAGCCCTGCTGTTAGATCTGCTTCAATCATATCATATACTTCTTTTACGGAATTTCGTTTGTAATCTTTGATTACAATATCTTCCGGCTCTGTTACATATGGGATTCCAAGATCAGAGGCTGCAGTTGCAGGGTTGTATGTTTTCCCCCAAATATTAACCAACATGAAGTGCGCATAGGCTCGAGCCAACAGTGCTTCTCCCTTTAGATAGTTCAAATCACTTCCTCCTCCGAGTTCTTCTATTGCAGCTAAGGCATGATTAGCCTGAGCAATAGCTTTATAGGATTCATTCCAATAATTAGTAGGGAAATCACTATCAGGATCATCTACATCTCTCCAGAAATACATTTCTGTGTTTACACGTAGTTCTCTTGCGCTAGCCCCTTTGTCATCGGCATTGTCAGTTCTGGGTTCTATAAAAGTGGTATAAGAAGCTTCTGGGTATGCCTTGGTTAATAATTCTGCAATTTTTTCTGCATTGTCTATCTGTGTTCTATTATCTGGTACTTCATCTAAAAAAGAGTCACAAGAAAATAAAACTGTACTTATTGCTATTAATAGAGTACCTAGTATGTTTTTTATAAGTTTCATAGTCATCTTTTTTGTTTGTTAAAATCCTAGATTAAGTGAAAAAGTATATTGCTTAGCAACAGGGTATGAAACACCACCTGTTCTGAAGAATTCCGGATCTTGTCCCTGTAACTTTTTATCAGAATAAATTAAAAAAGGATTTGTGGCCTGGAATGTTAACTTTAACGTAGATAGATGAATAAGATCCAGTGCTTCTTTTGAGAAAGCATAGGATAAGGAGATATTTTTCATACGAACGAAACCTCCGTCTGCGATTCTTTCAGAAGAAAAGTTATACGCATTATACGCTCTTCTGATTTCATTCACTCCTACTTCGTTGATAAGTCTTTGGGAAGGAATAACAGGAATAGTGGTTCTGTTTTCGTCTCCAGGAGCCAGCCATCTGTCTGTAAATTCCTTAGGGAATACAGATAGATCAGTATAATTTGAAGAATAATAAGGGTGTAATCGAATTTTATTACCCGCAGAGAAAGTAGCGAAGAAACTCAAGTTCCAGTTCTTATAGGAGAAATTATTAGAAATACCTCCGGTAAAGTTAGGCTCTATAGATCCTTCGTATTTTAGATAATCTTGTATATCTTCTATCTCTTGAAAATCAATACCTGTTACAGGATCTCTATCATCATTAAAGATAAAATTAGGTAACCCTCTGTCATCTAATTTATCAAACTGGAATGAGAACAGGGCTCCTCTAGGGAAACCAATAGCATTTCCACCTGTAGAAGAAACAAGGTCTAATACATTAGGTTTTTGCTGTAATTCTGTTATTTCCTGATCAAAATAAGATAGGTTGATTGTTGTGTTCCATTTAAAATTAGGTGTAACGATGTTTTCAGTGTTTAGCTGAAATTCAAGTCCCTTGGTATTCATAGTAGCGTTATTAGCTAACTTTAATCGCTCTCCTCCGATACCTGAAGTTCGTACTACGTCGATGAGGTCTTCTCCTTTTCTGGAGTATGCATCTGCAACAAAAGAGATACGGTTGTTGAAAAAACCTGCTTCTAATCCCAAGTTAAACTCAAATGTTTTTTCCCAGGTTAGTTCGGTGTTTTGAAGATCCTCTATGTTTATCGCATTTTCTCTGGTGCTAGGGTTGAATCGATCTGTTATTACATTTCTAAAAACAGGTAAGTTGTTACTTACATTATCTGCTAATAATCCTACAAGCCCGTAGCTTGGTCGGATTGCTAATTTAGAAATCCAGGATACATCCTGCATAAATGATTCCTGATCTATATTCCACTTCCCTCCAATATTATAGGTAGGTAACCAACGAGTACTGGCAGATTCTCCGGCTCTGTTAGATCCTTCGTAGTTTCCTGTAACATTGATAATGTATTTTTTATCAAATGCATAAGTAGCCGTAGTGAAAAAAGTAACTCCTCTTTCTCTACTTTGATTTAACCCAAAATAGTTTCCTCCATCTAAAATGAGTTTTGTAATAATATCAGGATCGGTAAAAGGAACTCCTCCTTTAGAAAATTGATATCCAAAACCTCTGTTAAAGCTTTGTTCTCTGTTTGCATATCGGAACTCTTGTCCAAGATATACTCGGAGATCGCTTCTATCACTTAACTCTTTATTGAAGTCCAGTGTATTTCTAAAATTATAAGTGACGATTTTGTTTTCTCTTCTTGTATAGATCCCTCCAGAAGGTAATACGACTTGTGGTCTGGCATTCGGATTTTCTGGATCATTAAACAGAAAAGTATTCTGATCTTCTACAATAGTTGTCTCATTCGCTCTGTAGGCTCCTGCTACATTGGAGTTTTCTCGTACTTTATGCTCATTTGTAGAGGTGGCGTATCGTGCAGTACCCAGGAAGTTATATTTTAATTCATCCGTTAGCTTTGCTTCAAATTCTCCCTGGAATTTAAGGTCTAAAACAGTTAATTCCGTTGTGTTGTTCTCCAGTTCGTTTAAAATATTAAAAGGAGCCCAGTTGTATCTTGTATATTCCAGGTTCCCATTGTTATCTCTGGGGCGGATAGCTCTACTGGTATTTAAGGCATAACTAAAAGGGTTGATATCAAAGTCCCTGTTGAATCCTCCATTTACTACATCGGTTTGTCTGTCAAATGCACCGGGCGCATTTTGGTCCCTGAAAGATCCTTGTAAAAGAACCGTTGCTTTATAATTGTCATTTAGGAAATATGTATTTCTGATATTTCCTGTTAATCTTCGTACTCTGTCAGCTATCGTCCATCCCGGATCTGCATAATAACCTATAGAAGCGTATTGTGCAGAATTTTCACCTCCTCCGGAGAAACTCAAAGAATGACTTTGGGTTGGTGTCTCACGGAAAAGCGTTTTAAACCAGTTAGTGTTGGATAATTCAAATTGCTGTAAAAAACGAGCTTTTGCCTCAGGAGTATTTTCTAAAAGGAATGAGTTTGTTGCAGGGTCAAAGGTATTTATTCTATTGTACATAATGTTATAGATTCCTCCGAATCTTCCCTGTAAGCTTTGGGGTAAGCTTAAAAACCCTTTAGATTCTAACTCTCTGTAGATAGAGACTGTTTCCTGAGAATTCAATAAATCGTATTGTGAATACTTCGGGATGGGTCTGATAGCATATTCAGCAGAGTAGCTGATATTTGTTTTCTGATTTCTTTTTCCGGATTTAGTAGTAATAACAACTACACCATTTAGGGCTCTTGCTCCATAGAGTGCTGTTGCAGAGGCATCTTTAAGAATTTCAATACTTGCTATATCTGATGCATTTAGCCCAGCTACAGCAGAACTTAAAAGGGTATTGGTATCTCCAGAAACTAAATCATTTAACGATAAGTTGATGATTTCTTCCTGTATGGCTCCATCTACAATCCAGATCGGTTTCGTATCTCCTAGAATAGAAGAAGAACCACGAATTGTAATCTTGGGAGTTGCTCCAAAGGTACCTGTTACGTTTTGTACACTTACTCCGGCAGCACGCCCTTCTAAAGATCGAGCAACATCAGGAACACCTTCTAGCTTTATATCTTCTGTTTTTAAAGATTGAGACGCTCCGGTAAAAAATACCTTTTTAATATTTTGGTAACCGGTTATAACGACCTCGTCCAGATCCTCAACATCATCTTCCATAGTGACATTGATTGTTAGACTATCTCCCACAATGACCTTCTTTGTTTTTACTCCCAGAAAGCTAAAAACTAGTGTCTGACCTTTGGAAACCGGAATTTCATAATTCCCGTCAAAATCACTGGTTGTTCCTTTATTTGTTCCCTCTATAACAATGGTTACTCCGGGAAGAGGAATCCCCTTGGTATCGGTTATTTTTCCTCTGGCAACTGTTTGTCTTTTAGCTTTTCTAGCTTCTTTAGTGACAATAATTTGTCGTTCTATAATTTTGAAAGCTAGATTTTTGTCTGTTAAAACCCGAGATAGGATTGAAGAAATAGATTCTTTTTTAGCATTGATAGAAATTCTTTTTTTATAGTCTGTTATATTGTCATTATAAAAGAAAATAAAGTTGCTTTTTTTCTCTATTTCTTTAAAAAAATCTTCTATACTGAGGTTCTTAGCCTCTAGGTTTATTTTATCCTGGCCATATGTGCTTTTTGCATAAATACTGCTTAATCCAAAGCATAAGCATAAAACATATATCTTAATCATACTCAATAAGAGTTTGTTAAGCTCTTTTTTTGATATAAAAAGAACTGGCTTACTTTTTTTATTCATATTTTTGTAGTCCGTAATTAAATGTTGTTCGACGCGATATTTAATTTATTCATTCAGAAGATGTTGGCGCATCTTCTGAATTTTTTTTGAAAATAAAATAGGGTATTATTGCTTACTTCATTGGCGGGCTGTTTTTATAATTAATGATTATTTTTTGGTCTTGCTTTATATATGTGAATTTGGTTGTTTCTTTTAGAACGTCTAATACCTCTTCTATAGAATCTTTAAGATCTAAAGAACCAGAAAAAGTAAGTTTTTCAATTTCAGGATGATCGCTTTCGATGTCAATGTTGTAATATCTGGATACCTTTTTGATAATATCAGATAAGTTCTTTTTGTGAAAAATAAAGACACCATCTCTCCAGGACATACATGCCAGAATATCTTCTTTCCCTCGGGTAATTTTTCGAGAGACTCTGTCATAAGAGATCTGATTGCCAGGTATAATTTTTAGAGAAGAACGCTTTCCGAAAAAATCAGCAGTACCATAATTAATTTTTACACTTCCGCTTTTCAAGGAAGTTTTCGTAAATGAGTCTTCGGGGTAGCTACTGACATTAAATACAGTACCGAGAACTTCTACATCATAGTCATGTGTCAATACATGAAATGGTCGTTCTTTATCATGTGCTACATCAAAAATAGCTTCTCCTGTCAGGTGTACTTCTCGTTTATCCTTTTTAAAAGTACTGGCATATGTCAATTTACTTCCAGAATTTAACCAAACTTTAGATCCATCCGAAAGTGTTAAAAAAGATCTTTTTCCATAAGGAACCACAATCGTATTAAATGTCTCTGTATGCGTATCGGTAGTTTCTGAAACTGCTACTTTTTTATTGTTAACCTGAATAGATTTTCCTGTTTTGGAATATGTAATACTAGGGTTTTCTTCATGTAGAGAAATTACTTCTTTATTATTTTGAATTACTTTGATGGTTCCATCTGTTAATGAAGCATTATTAATATTTGTTATCTCGACATATTGATATAAAGTATCAGATGACTTTTTATAATTATAGATAAAAGTTGCACCAATAAGAATGATAACAGAAGCGGCAGAAGAAAAGTAAAAGAAACGTTTTCTATTACGTTTTTCTTTTTGCTGTACTTTTCGAATAGAAGTGTTTATTCGATGTTGTAATTCCTTCTTTTCTTCTTTACTTATGATATATGTATGCTTTTTATTCACTAAGTTATTTTTATGAATTAATTATGTTAAAAAAAGATTAAAACAGAGGCTTTATATTAATAAAGCATTAAAAAATGAATTCATAGACAGCTGTTTTAATTTTTTTTTAAGAAAAATATATTTTTAATATGTTATTAGCATGTTTTTTTGTCTTTTTTGATTAAGTTTCTATCTTTAGGCAAAGATTATTAGAGAGTTCTTAGAAAAAGTGGGAGATTTATGGGAAATAAAATAGAACATGGAGTACGATTATGGAGAGAAATAAAGAAGGGTAATACCGTAGCTTTGAATGAGTTATATTGCCTGTATGTTGATTCTTTATTCTCTTATGGGATGAGGTATGTAAATAATCAAAATATTGTTAAAGATTCAATTCACGATCTTTTTTTGGATATTTATAAGTATAGGAAATCTTTATCTGAGGTTTCTAATGCCGAATATTATCTTTACAGATCCTTAAGAAGAAAAATAAGTAGACAAAGCAAAAGAGAAGTTAAAGAAATTTCTTCTGAGAATATAGTGTTTACTTTTACAGAAGAACGATCAATTGAAGATGTTCTTATCAATGAAGAAACAGTGGAGGAACATACCTCCAGATTATCTGATGCATTATGTAGGCTCCCTGAAAAGCAAAGAGAAGCAATTCAATATCGGTATCACAACGAAAAAACATACGAAGAGATCGCTGAAATTATGGGAACCTCTATCGAAACTGTAAGGACTCAGGTATACAGAGCGATAAAAAAATTACGTGTCGAATTAAAAGATATGGAATATAGCGAAGGAGTATATCTTATATTTTTGTTATTCGGACTTTCTTCTTTTTTAGTCTTGTATTATTGATTTTTTTTAGGAATTCCAGATTTTTTTCAGGATGTACGGCTACAAAAGCACAATCTTGCTTTAGCTCGATACCTCCCACCTGATCTTTAGACAGCCCTCCTTGTTTCATCAATAGCCCGGCGATGTCTCCTTTGGAGATTTTGTCTTTTCTTCCTCCTGAGATAAACAATGTTATCCAGTTGGATGGAAGTAGTGGCTGTGCATTGTTCTGTATAGTAATAACCTTATGATTGTGAATGAATTCAGGTAAATTGCTATCTGTCGTATCTATAATATAAGCTATTCCTTTATTGTGCATTCTCGCAGTTCTTCCATTGCGATGGATGAATTCTTGGCTTTTTAAAGGAAGTTGGTAATGTATGATAAACTGTAATTCTGAAATATCAATTCCTCTTGCTGCTAAATCCGTAGCAACAAGAATTTGATGGGTTCCATTTCTAAATTTAATTAAGGCTCTTTCCCGGTCTTTTTGTTCCATACCTCCATAAAAACATCCGTGTTGTATATGATTCTGTGTTAGGAAAGTGCTTACCTCCTGAATTGTATTCTTAAAATTACAAAAAACAATACCAGGCTTATTGCCGATATGAAAAATGAGGTCACGTAGGGTGTCTAGTTTTTTGTCAGAGGAAGTCGTTACCGATTGAATTGATAATTGCGTTTTTTTTTGATCCAGATAATTAATATATATCGGATCAGAAACTCCTACGAATGATGGAATTTGGGCTTCATGAGTAGCAGAGGTGAGCACTCGTTTTTTTAGTGCAGGGAGCAAGGAAATAATTTCTTTCATTTCTGATTCGAACCCAACTTCCAGTGCTTTGTCAAATTCATCAAGGACCAGTGTTTGTATATGCGTAGAAGTAAATGCTTGCCTTCTTAGGTGGTCTGCAATTCTTCCTGGAGTTCCAATCAATATCGCAGGGAGATGTTGCAGTTCTACTTTATCTTTAGCGATAGGACGTCCTCCATAAATAGCGTTGACTTTATATCCGGTTCCCATTTCCCGGCAAACTTGCTCTATCTGGATAGCTAATTCTCTGGAAGGGACTAAAATCAAAGCTTGAATTTGGTCATTGTCAGGAGTTAGTCCCCCAATAACAGGAAGCAAAAAAGCAATAGTTTTCCCTGTTCCTGTTGGAGAAAGTAAAATAGTAGATGCTGTGGAAGAGATAGCCAGCTTAGCTTCTTCCTGCATTGGGTTTAGCTGAGTAATTCCCAGTTTTTTTAAAACAGAGGATTGATCTTTCAAAAAATTTGACATGCCGCAAAGGTACTGTTAATTGCAGAAGAGAAGAAGTGTTTATTATAAAAGTAAAGGAGAGTTCTTCCAGATCAGATATTTTTATATAGAATTACTATTGTTACCTGCGTATTCCTGTTTTGAGTTCTTTTTTTTGAATAAAACATATCCTCCTATCAGGAGTAACAATAAAAGTATGCTTCCTCCGATAACTAAAAAATAAGAATAAGAAGGTGTGTGAAAAACATTTTTTTTCCTTCCGTTGAGAATAAGAGGAGCCCAGAAATATGGAGATAATTCACTAGCTTGATGTGTTTGGAGATATTGAAGTTTAGCCTTACGCAAGGCAGATGACTTGTCTTCTCCTTTTTTGAGAAACTGATAAAAACTGAGAATAATTTCATTGCTGGATTTCTCATTAGTGCTCCATAAAGAAGAAATAACACTATTAGCTCCAGCGTGAAAAAAGCCTCTCGATAAACTCAAAATACCTTCTCCTTGTTTCATTTCGCCAAGTGCTGTTTTACAAGCATCGAGGATAACAAGTTCAGCATTGCTTTGGATAAAGTATAGTTCACTCAACGACAAAGAAGCATCATGAAAAGCAATCCAGGGCTCTTTATTACTAACTGCATTGGCATGGGTAGAGAGATGAACAATACTATAAGGAGCAGCTTCCTTTATAAAATTGTTTTTTGAAGCTTTTTCTTTGGTAAATAGAGTGGTGGGGAACAAGCGACCGATTTCGTTTAATTTTTGTTCACTTCTACTTAAAGTGGTAAGCTTTTTATTTGAGAAACGAACCGGGGCAAAAGCAATAGCAGTAGGATTTACCGTGCTATCTTTTTGGGCGAGTTTGTGAAGTAAAGAAAACGAATATTGATAATGAATGTCTACATCATAGATTAAAAATGGTAACTGATTTGATTCTTTTCCTAAGTAGGTGATTAATGATTCGAAAGGAAAAAGGTGCAATCGATGGTCTGGTATAACAACGATCTTCTTTTCTTGTGCTATGGTTGCTCTGATTTCTACAGGAAATAATGCTTGGTATATAGCAAATGATAACTTCTTAAACGCTACACGTTCTTTTGTAGAAAAAATAGGTTTAGTAAAAAAAGGCTGAATATCCCGAAGGTTTTTATTTAGAGAAATGGCTTCTGGGATTTTAAAGAAATGTGTTTGATTTTTAGTAATAAACAGACCGTATCCAGAATCTTCTGAGAGCATGTATTGAATACTGTTTCCTGTGCCGTTTTGTATTTGTGTTCTATATGCTTGTAGGGAAATTATCGATTGTTTTTTTTGGAGCGCATAATATGCTGGGTACTGTTTTTTTAGAAAATCAATAAAGACCTCAAGTTTTTTTCTTTGTTGTCGAATATGCTGTAGTTTTTCTGATTTAGTTTTTGTAGTATCGGTATAAAAACTTTGTTCAGCTGCCAGGATATTGTGTTTTAATGTTTGCTCCTTTTCAATAATCTTTCTGGGTAGATTCGTTCTTTTTCTGGCTTCTTCTTTGGTAAGATTTTCTAGGAGAGACAAGGATTTGCTTTTTTCCATAAAGTAAAAAGCTTCTGCAGGTTTTTGAAGTAAGTAACAAACAGAGGTAGCCAGCATATACAAATCTACTCCTTTAGACCGCCAAAAATATTTAGATTGTTTTTCGGTGCTTTGAGATCGAATTGTATCAATAAGCATATCTGCGGTCTTAATGGTTTCCAGAGCGTATAATAATTGTTGCTTCTTCTTAGAAACCTGATAATAGGAGAGCCAGGCATAGGCTTTGTCCTTGAGGTCATTTACTAATTTCACCTTTTGAGGCGCCCGCAATAAAACTTCAGAAGAAGGGAGTTTTTTATAGTTGGGAAGAGAAAATAGGTTTGCTTCATAGGAGATTGCTTTTTGGTAACTTTGTAAGGCATCAACGTATCTTCTTCTGGATAAATAGAAATCTCCCAGATTATCATGGATCATAGAATTAAGGGTATCTTTTTCTAATGCTTTTTGATAGTAAGTATAGGCAGTATCTGACTCTTTGATCTTAAAATATGCATACCCGATATTGTTGTATAGTGTAGTGAGGTGGTTTGTCGTCATCTGATCGTGATCTAATGAAAGTGCTTTCTGATACCATTCGATTGCTTTTTTGTAATCTGAAAGCTCATCATAACAATGACCATATCGGTTGTAGATCGTAAGTTGTACACCTATAGAAGGCGTTCTATTGAGTTCTTTTATCGCTTTCTCGGCTTTTTGTAAAAAAAGAATAGCTTTTTTACTATATGTTTCCGATTCCATTTCTGAATAAACAAAAGAAAAACTCAGGTATATCTTGTATAATTGAGGCTGTAATGGAGGATTGTTAGCAACTAGAAGAGCTGCTTCTTCGAGGTAATGAAGGGCTTGATGATAGTCTCCCCAATCTACAAGAATAGAAACAATCTGCACATAGGCTTTGATAGTAAACCGATCTTTTTGCTCGTTATTAATCAATTGCTGATAGTGTCTAAATGCCAGTGAGTGCTTGTCATTTTTTAATAATATATATGCTAGATTGTTTAGGCTATTATTAAGTTTTGAAGGAAGGGAGTCTTTAAAAGAAGAACGTATTTTCACAGCTCTCCGAGTGTTTCTTACAGCATTTTCATAATCGCTATTTCTAAAATTGAAGATTCCGATTTGATGGTATAATTGTGCTGTAAACAGGGAGTCATCAGCTGTCTTTTTAGGAAAAGATAAAGCATGTAACTCTTTTGCTTTTTCAGGATACGATTTCGTTGTCGAAGTAGTAATCCGTTCATAGCTATTGAGAATTTCTTGTTGTAGAGGAGTGTTCTCTTGTGTGTATGATACATTATAAAAAAAACAAATCAGAAAAAAAGCAAATAATGAACGCATAATAAGGGTTTCATTAATCAATTGTAAATGCAATACTTAAATGTAGGCATCTTTTTTAACTAAAAAAAGAAACACCCTTCCACACTGTTTTTTTTAAACCCGCATGTTCGGGATGGGCTGATTAGCCAGTTACTTAAAAAAAAACGGTCTAGAAGAGTGTTCTTTTATAATACGCTTAGTAGTTTATTCTACTATCACATTGTATTTTGTAAATGTAGGGAAAGAAACAGGAGTTCCGTTGGTATATATTCTGTTTGTTATTTCCAAAGGGGTTTCGTTAAAATCAATTTTGTGTTTTGCTGCTTTAACGGCTACAAAGGGAGCTGCAAAAGAAGTTCCATATGCATAAGAAATATCTCCCAGATTATCTTCTATAGGGACTGCAGTACCTAGTGAAAGAAAATCCACGCTGTTTCTTCCGTAGTTAGAAAACGAGACTTTCCCATCCTTTCCTTCATTAAAACTTCCTACAGCAATGACATTATCAAAGGGGTAAGCAGAAGGGTAGTGGGGATAGAAATCAGTATTTTTATTACTGTTTCCGGCAGAGGTGATATGGGTGATGTGTGTGTTTTCTGACATAAGTTTAGGGAGTAAAACAAATGGAGTGTTATACCAGCCAAAACTCATATTGATGATACTTACCGATTCTTTTTTTGAGGCATAAATATAGCCGCAGATCAGGTCAAAATAGGAACCTTTTCCTTGATCATTCATTACTTTGACAGGGAGAATCTGATAATTGTTGATCTGTTCATTTTCCATATTAGTAATGATAACATTAGCAACTTTTGTTCCATGACCGTGATCATCGAAGGTATCAAAATCATGATTGACAAAATCCCAACCAGAAATCTCTGTTTGTCCGTTATATGAGCAGGGGGTTCTTGGTCTTTGTGAGGATTGCACAAAAGGGGATTGATTTCTTCTTACTCGAATATCTGTATGTAGCGTTGTCGTATTTCTTCCCGGATTGTATAGAAATGGAGTAGAGACAGGAAGTTTTTGTAAGTGAATTCCTGTGTCCAGAATAGCAATTGTTATTCCTGCATTATTTGCTTTGGTTCGAGATCGAATAAGATCCGGAGATTGCGAATAAGGAATCCAGCCTGTAGTAACAGCTTCCATAAGATAAGAAAATTCATTATCGACACTTTCTATTCCAACGTCATCTTGCGTTATTTGACCTTTCCTACCTTCTATATCGATGCCTTCTTTGAATTCCCATTTTTCTATTTGTTGATTAGAACAATTACATGTTTGATAGGTTTTTACTTCATATCGTTGTCGGATGGCTTGTTTTTGAACGGTAGAAACCCCTTGTTTAAACTGAACAATGAGCTCATTTGAAGATTCAATAGGAAGATTTTGGAGTGGTGCATTTTTTGAAGATTGATTTTCAGGTGTTTTTGGAATTGATTTGACTATTGGTTCCTGTAATGGATCCCGACTACAACCGGAATACAAAAACAATAGAATCAAGATACTTACAAGAGGGGTTAAACGTGTCATTGTTGTTTAGTTTATATGGAGTTACTGTTTTATATAATAGTGTATGAACTATTAGTTCATTACCCGATTTTTTTTATCTTGTTTGTGTAATAACAAAGTTAAAATCGGTTAAGTGAAAGCTCGATAGGGGATGGTAAATATAGTGTATTTATTTTCAAGTATTTAGAGAGGTGTTGGGCAGCGTAAATAAATTTATAAGAAATTAATGCAATCAGGAAATCGTTTTATAGAAGCATTATTGAAGGGGGATAGTGTGGTGATCTCAGAAATATATGAGAGATTCTTTCCTAAGGTTTTACAATTTATTCTTCAAAATAAAGGATGCCATGCCAGAGCGAAAGATGTTTTTCAGGAATCTTTAATCAGTATCATACTTGCAGTAAGGGAGCGAGGGTTAGAAATAGATAATTTTGAAGCCTATTTGTTTACCGTAAGTAAAAATATGTGGCGAAGAGAACTAGAAAAGCAAAAAAAATGGGTAATAAAAGATAAAGAGGTTGCACTAGTAGATAAAGATACGGATATGGCAATGTTTGCAGTAGAGCAAAAACGTTTTGAACTGTATCAGGAACAATATGATCAGCTGTCAGAAAATTGCAAAGAGTTACTTTCGTTGTTTTTTAATGGAGTTTCTTATCAGGAAATTATCAAAGAGTTTTCATATGCGACAATTAATACAGCGAGACAACGAATCTTTAAGTGTAGAAGTAAATTAATGAAACTAATAAAATCCAAGATGTGATTTTCTATAATTCGAAGAAAGAATATGGAATACGATGAAACTGTATATAGAAAGATTGATGCTTACATCCGAGGGGAGCTAAGTGAGGATGATAAAAATGCATTCGAAGAAGAAATGGAAGCAGATATTAGGCTAAAAAAAGAAGTCATGATGCAGCTGTCTGTCAAAGATGTTGCTACGGATAATGGATGGAACCTCATAGAAAAAAAAGAATATAAAGAAGAGATTGATGCTGTTGTGAGCTATAGAAGAAGCGAAGTGTATGAAAGAGATATTCAAGCTGTAAAACAAGGAGGGAAAAGATATTTTGAGAAGGAGGAAAACCAGGGGAGACAAAAGAAAAAAAAGTATCTGTATGCTCTTTTAGGAGCCGTAGGAGTAATTATTTTCTTTTTTGTTACGCTATTCACAGGAGAACCTCAAACATCAGAATTATATGCTATGTATAATGAGTGGGATAATTTACCCTCGTTTGTTACACAAGGAACTCAAAAAAACATATTGATAACCGGGGAGCAGGCCTTTACAGAAAAAGAATATGAACGGGTTATAGCAATATTTACGGATGTAGTAGAGACCAATAAAACAGATCAGTTACCTTATGTGTTAGCGTATTTAGGAGCTTCTTATCTGGAGCTGGAAGCATATGAAAAAGCAATAACTGTTTTTGACCAGTTGTTAGAGACAGAAACTGTAGAAAGTAGTAAGGCTTATTGGTATAAAGCAATGGTGTACTTGCGAAAAGGAGATGTGGAGAATGTAAAGAAGCAGTTGCATTTGATTCTTAATGACCCAGAAAACTACAACTTTGACAAAGCAACGGAGCTATTAGAAGAATTATAAGGAAAAACAAGAACAAAGTTTACCGGTTTGATAAAAGTAATGCCCATTACCTGGGGTACGGGCATTAACTAGGTTTATTAGTGATAAGGCTGTAATGACTTTATTATCTTAACTTATGTATTGCAGAAGGAGTATTATTTGTAAAATCTAATCATAACCGTTTTCCTCCTAAAAAAAACAACCGTATCAACGTTTAATAAGTGCCAAATATATCTAAATCGCTTGTTGAGATGTATAGGTGTTTACACCTGATTTATAAAATTAACAACCCAAATAATTAATTAAAACTATTCGGGTTGTAACGTTATAAAAAAGTATGGCGTTTACTTATTATATAAATCGGTTTTGATCATTATTGTTGAACGACAAAAGAATCAATAATGTCACTTATTTCTTTATCTTTAGCTGTGGCTTCCAAGTCGAATAAGTATTTGTAAAGCCTCTTGTTTTTTACTTTGGCAGATAGTGTTAAGTCTTTGTTTTTGCTAAAAACTGAACTCCACTTATTCCTTACTTTTTTCCAAACTTCTGTGTTTTCTTTCCACCATTTCTGAGCAGCTACACATTTGCTGTCATCAACTTTTGTATAAGTGTTAAGTCCAAACTCTTTTGCCAAAACAATATCTTCTTTGTTTGATGCTCTGATCACTTTATCATTATTCTGTAAATGATTCCATCCGGTTTTGGTGATTTCATGTCTATTTCCTCTAACAGTCACATTATAATCACTTCGTTTGGTATACTCTCTTCTTGGAAGAGGGGCACTAGTTCTGTTTTCCCAAAAGCTTTTGCCATCTACATGAACCCAGGTAGCAGACCCTTCATATCTAGGACTATCATCTACCTGAAATACCCTCTGAGTCCACTGACCTTTTACAGCCTCCGGAGATAATTTATTGAATTTCCAGTTGTTATTTGCATTAAATAAATATTGATCTGTATTTTGAAATAACCAATCTTGTCTCCAGTGTTTAATCACCATCGTATCATTGATCACTAACAAATGTTGCATGGCAATTTTATCATCAGCGTCTTCAACCAATTGTACCCATTCAATTGCTTTGGCATGTTTTTTCTTAGATGGCTTATAAGTCGAATCCTTGGAATAGGAAAATGTTTCGGCAAAATTAAAACCAACTTCATAACAACCGCACATGTCTTTAATGGCTTTTTGGTCTTGTTGTTTTTTTGTTTGTGCATTGATCAATGCTAGTGCACAGAAATAGATACTGATGAATGCTACTCTTTTCATCGGGGGTTTTTTTAAATGTTATTTCGGTACAAAAATATTAAATTTATTTAGATTTATTTAAAATAGAGAATATATTTGTAGCCGAATTTATGTCTTTATAACCCCGTGAGATCATTTTTGTTTAGTATATCGTTGATTATTAGTTGTTTTTCTTTTTCTCAGGAAGTTCAAAAAAAAACAGACTCTACCCATATTCAGGAACAAAAACTGGAGGAGGTTATGATTACAGCTACGCGTACCTATCGACAGGTTTCTTCCCTTCCTTTACCTGCTCAGATTGTAACCAAGAAAGAAATAGAAGCAATTAACTCAGTACGCTTAAGTGATATTCTTAACGAACAAACAGGGGTAATTACTATTCCTGATTTTGGAGGAGGAGAGGGAGTGCAAATGCAAGGTTTTGATTCTCAGTATATCTTGATCTTAATAGATGGAGTACCTCTTGTAGGGCGTTCGGCAGGAACGCTGGATATGAATAGAATAACATTAGGTAATGTTAAACAAATAGAGGTCGTCAAAGGAGCTTCTTCTAGCTTGTACGGATCAGAAGCATTGGGAGGAGTAATCAATATCATTACAGAAAAGAAGTTTGATGGATTACATGGAAGTGTGAATTATCGTTTTAGTGATTATAATGTTCACGATGGAAATCTCGCATTGGCATATGGAGCAGATAAGATATCTGTCAAAGGTTTTTTTAATCGTTATAGCAGTGATGGATATGATCTGAACCCTTTAGATATAACAAATACAGTAGACCCTTTCTCCAATTATACTATCAGTTCTCAATTGCGTTATGAGTGGTCAGAAAAGACAGCCATTCTGGTTTCGGGAAGATACTATGATCAGAAACAAGAGGTAGTCTCTTCTGCTGGAAATGAAGGGGAAGGGAACTTAGAAGAATGGAATGCACGTGTAAAGATCAGCCATTCTTTTTCTGAAAAAACAAAAGGATATCTGGATATATATAGTACACAATATAAAGCCGAAGAGTTTCTACAGGGTACTAACGGAGAAAAACTGGATGAGAGTTTTTTTGATCAACGATTACAGCTTCCCGAAGCTAGAATGACGTATACAGTGAATAAAAACCATTCATTTATAGGAGGGGTAGGATGGAAGAATGAACGACTTGAGCGAACCAGTTTTTCCGATAATCCTGAGTTTAATTCCCAGTATGTATACGTACAGTATGATGGGCATTTTTTTGGAAAATTGAATGTAATTCCCGGATTTAGGTTTGATAACCATAGTGAATATGCTTCTCATTTTAGTCCCAAAATAGCTTTGCGATATAATATCTCTGATAGAGTAGCAGTAAAGACCAGTGTAGGGGTAGGTTTTAAAGCACCGGATTTCAGACAATTGTATTTTGATTTTACAAATTCTTCTGTCGGGTATACTGTATTGGGCTATAATGCTGCTCCCACAAGAATTAGAGAGTTACAAGCTCTGGGTTTAATCAACAGAATTGTAATCCCGCTTACTGAATTTGACGGAAAACTAAAATCAGAAAGCTCAGTGAATTATAATCTTGGACTTGTTTATAAACCTATAGAAGGGCTATCAGTTGATATCAATGCATTTCGTAATGATCTGAAAGATATGATAGAAACTCAGGTAATAGCGAATAAAACAAATGGTCAGAACGTATTTAGTTATCAGAATATTAGCAAGGTATATACCTATGGGATAGAAACAAATGTAAAATATAAAATATCTCCTTCTATTCTATTTACTGCAGGATACCAATTATTGTATGCCAAGGATAAAGAAGCACAGGAGGCTTTTGAAAATGGTCAGGTTTTTGCCAGAGACCCGGAAACGTTGAGTGCTTTTCAGTTATCAGAGAAAGATTATTTCGGTCTGTTGAACAGGTCTCGTCATATGATTAATGGAAAAATCTTTTATACCCACCCCAGATGGAAATTAAATACCAATATCAGAGCGACCTATAGAAGTAAATATGGACTTTTTGATTCGAATAATAATACCTACCTGGATGATTATGATGTGTTTGTCGAGGACTATGTGATTTTGGATTGGGCGATTAATAAGACAATTTATGAATCGTATACAATGAGTTTTGGGGTGGATAATATATTCGATTATACAGATGCAGCGAATATTTCGAATCTTCCTGGAAGAATGGTTTATGGGAAAGTAATGTTTAAATTTTAATTTTTATTATATATGAGAACGACAGTTTTATTAGGAATGTTATTGCTTTTTGTAGGCGTAACTTCATGTAGTAGTGACGATGATGCTGCACCATTAATGGAAGTAGAATCAAGTAAGGCGTCTAATATTCATGCTCCTCAGCAAGGAGGACAAGGAAAGCCGGTTTCCGGACCGTTTACCAAATTTGATTTTAAAACAGGTAAGATAACTACAAGTGACCAGGAATGGGATATCGCTTTTAGAGGAACAACTATTATCGTTAATGGAGGAGCTCCTTCAGGGACAACTGATGAGCCTGCTAGATCAGGAGAAGCGGCTGCCTATATAACATCAGGAACCTCTTTAGCAGGTGTAACCTCTGTTGATACATCAAAACTGACTCAGGATGGAGCTGATGGTTTAGCTATTTCAACGGGATCCGGGGAAGGATGGTATACATACGATTCTACTACTCATATTGTCTCTCCAGTAGTAGGAAAAGTATTAGTAGTAAAAACCCGTGATGGGAGATATGCTAAGCTAGAAATCCTAAGTTATTATAAAGATGCACCAGCTCCGGCAGATTTAACTCAGGAAATTATATTGGGTAGTAGCAGATATTATACATTTAACTATGTGTATCAACCAAATGACGGAGTAACGACTTTTTAATATTTGATAATAAATATCATTGTAATTAAAACAATCAGTTAGGGACATCTTAGCTGATTGTTTTTTTTGATAAAGAGTCAAGCCTTTCTTAGAGAGATGTCTGTGAAATAATTTACATTTTTATTTGTGGGTTCATTAATAAATGAATCTCAGCAACGAATTAAAATTGTTATTTTTGACCTCAATATGATAATTGAAGAAAACAGCGAGATTTTTAAGATTCTTTCAGATGCGATTTCTGAAGGAATCATCGTAGTGAATGAAGAACGAATTATTGTAGCAACAAATACTTGTTCGGATGACATGTTTGGATATGAATCCAGGGAATTAGTAGGAAAACATCTGAATATACTGATTCCCGAGAGGTACCATATAGAACATAAGCAGCATGTGAGTAACTTCATGATGAATAGCGGGAAACGACAAATGGGAAGAGGAAGAGATCTTTTCGGTTGTAGAAAAGACGGAAGACAATTTCCGGTAGAAGTAGGATTGACCCCTTTCCATATTGGAGAAAAGCACTATGTAATGGCGTTGATTATTGATATTTCTATAAGAAAAGAGCAAGAACGATTGATCTTAGAGCTGAATGATAAGCTGGAACAACGGATTAATGAACGCACAGAAGAGCTTGGGAAAACAGTGTCAGAACTACGTGATGAAGTTAAGAAACGAAAGGAAGCAGAAAATAAGATAAAAGAATCCTTACGCAAGGAAAGAGAGCTTAATGAGTTGAAAACCAAGTTTCTTTCGCTGGTTTCTCATGAGTTTAAAACTCCACTAAGTGGCATTTTGACCTCAGCGACTTTGGCAGGAAAGTATGTCAAAACAGAACAACAGGAGAAAAGAGAAAAGCACCTCAATACCATAAAAAGTAAAATCAGGTACCTCGATGGAATTCTCAATGATTTCTTGTCTATAGAACGTATAGATAGCGGAAAAGTAAATTATAAGTTCACCTCATTTCCTTTGAGTAAAGTAGTCAATGAAGTACTGTATGGTGCTAATATGCTATTAAAATCAGGACAGAAGATCACTTATCCAGAGAATATTGAAGAATATATAGTTGAATTTGATGAGAAGATATTAGAATTGGTTTTATCTAATCTGATTCACAATGCAGTAAAATATTCCCCAGAAGATACAACAATTGATCTGGTTGTTCGAAAAGAAGGAAAGATGCTGGAGTTTATTGTTAGAGATGAAGGGATAGGAATTCCTGAGAAGGAACAAAAGTTTATTTTTAATAGATATTTTAGAGCAGAAAATGCATTACTTAATCAAGGAACAGGTATCGGTCTGAATATTGTAAAAAGCCACCTGGAAAGCCTCGGAGGTTCCATATCTTATATCAGCGAAGAAAATAAGGGGAGTACTTTTATTGTACAAATCCCTCAATAATTAATACCATAGGAAGAGACATATTACCTGATAATTATCATGGTTTTATAGAAATTGGTTCAGTAGTTTTGAAGTATCATAATCATAACAAAACCGATCATTATGAGGAAAATTCTAATCCCTACAGACTTCTCTGAAAATGCAATGAATGCCTTTCGGTATGGAGCAGAACTTTATAAGTATGAACGCTGTGAATTCTTTATATTACATGCGTATGCAGATGAAGTTTATGCGGAAGAAATGATTCCTGATAGAAAAACTTTTGAAGCGTTAAAAAACGCAATTCACAAGAAAACAATTCAGCAATTAACAGAGGTTGAGACGACACTTAGGGGAATCTCTCCCAATCCAAAACATGAGTACCATAAAATAGCTGTTTTTGATGAATTGGTAGATGCTGCAAATGTATTGGCAGATCAAGAAAATATCGATCTGATTCTTATGGGAACCAAAGGACAAACTTCCCATAAATATGCTATTTTTGGGAGTAATACCCTGCACTTGATGAAATATGTAAAATGTCCTGTTTTAGCAATTCCTCAATCTTATGGCTCATATACACAACCTAAAAAAATCCTTTTTCCTACGAATTTTAAAATTCCATATAAGAAGAGAGAGTTGAGACTGTTATCTACGATTTCCAAGAGTTATAGATCGATGATTCACATGTTGTTTATTTCGGATTCTGATGAATTATCCTTCCGGCAAGAAGACAATAAGCTGTTTCTGGAAGATTGTTTTAAAGAAAATCACCTTACTTTTCACAGAGAAGCCTCCGAGAGCCTATCACAAGAAATCAATACATTTATAAGAGATAAGGCTATCGATATGCTGGTTATGGTTAATTCCAGACATTCATTTTTGGAATATATATTTTTTCAGTCGACGATTGATAAGATAGGATTACAGATTACGATACCATTTCTGGTAATGCAAAACTTACCAAGAAAATAAAAGACGATACACCATGAAAAAAATTCTATTACCAACAGATTTCTCAGAAAATGCATTTAATGCCATACGATACGCACTTCGTTTATATGAAAATGAAACTTGTACCTTCTATTTGTTGAACACATATACCCCTATATCCTATCATGATCAGTATTTGTTAGAAAATCAACAGATGTATCAGTTAGAAGATATTTCAAGGGAAAACTCAGAAAAAGGACTGGAAATCATCATAGAAAAAATAAAAGAAGAATTTCAAAACCCGAGACATCATTTCATTCATAGGTCAGCCTTTAATACGCTTATTGATGAGGCATTGCAGGTCATTGATAATGAGGGTATAGATCTTATTGTGATGGGGACAAAGGGGGCTACTGGAGCAAAAGAAATTTTTATGGGCACCCATACGATGTATATGATAAAAAAAGCAAAGTGTCCCGTTATAGCAGTACCAGAAGAATATGCTTATATTACTCCAAAAGAAATCCTTTTCCCTACAGATTATAACCTGAATACAGATAATACAGCGCTTTCTTTTATCAAAGAAATAAGTACAAACCATCAGACCAAACTAACAATGTTATATGCTTATTACGGATTGTCGTTAAGTGATTATCAGGAAGAAACCAAAGTATTTTTGGATGAATATTTTAAAGAAAATACACATACATTTCATATTACAGATGGAATGGACGTAATAGAAGCAATTGAGGATTATCAGAAAAAAAATCCTATTCATCTATTGGCTATGATACATAATAAGCATTCTTTTTTTGATAATTTACTTTTTAAGCCTGTTGTAAATCAAATAGTGTATCATACAAATGTGCCTTTTTTAGTCATTCCGTCTATGGAACGAATGAGCAAATAGAAGCAAACTTCTTTGTAAAAAGTCTTTTTTGAAGAAAAAAAGTGCCGTTATTTTTTCGAATACAAAAGGAAAGTCTCTTTTTTTTGTCAATAATGAACAATTTTTCTTTTTGATCTTGATGTATTCATTAAAAAAAAGTCTTTTTATTATGTAAATGATAAAAATTGAGTTGTTTTTGATTTTTTTATTGAGTTTTTGTCAGTATTTTTTGTTTTTATTAACATTTTATGTGTTTTTGATTTCTTGTGTTTTTTGTTAAAAAAATGAATGATTCTAACTAAACTCTTTTGTTTTAGTTCCATTATGTGCAATCCGATCAATTGTTTAATGCGAATCTCTTATTTTTTCATTTTGTAAGTCTCTATTTTTCTTTTAGTTAGGTAGCTTTTTCACATGCTTTTTGTATTGTTTTTTTAAATACTTTTGCCTCGAATTTTTAACCAAAATAATTATTTAAAGCACTATTTAAATTTTAAAAAAATGATTAAAAAAGCCCTTTTTCTAACCTTGTTTTCGATTGCACTAATAAGTTGCGAATCAGAATCTTTTGATACGACTACTACTTCAGGGACAGAAGTAACAATAGATGATCAAGTGAGCACCATATGTGTGGAGCCAAAAGGTCTTTCTACAGAAGATGTAACGAATGAAACTGTAAATGTCATATGGGAGCAAGACGCTATCTATAAAGAGCAGTCTTGGGAAGTAAGATACCAAAAACTAGATGACAACATTGCAAAAAATGATGAGCCAATCGTAGGTGAGGAAGGAAATATCCTTAACGTAGGAAGTAACAATGTAGAAATAAAAAAATTAGAATCAAGAACCACTTATAATGTATATGTACGCTCTAGATGTAACTTAGATACATATAGTGAGTGGGCAGGACCGATACAAATCACAACATTGTAATTCTTGTAGCATAAAAAGAATTCAGTGATATTGATTTTTTGATTAATAGAACCCGTTATAAGAAAGCGTTCAAGATATTTGAACGCTTTTTTTGTTAAATAAATACTAAATTAGACTAATTCGCATTAAAATGTAATATGTTGTTTTTGAGATGATTGTTTTATTGTTGTACTTTTAGTTTTGTAATTAACTAAACAAAATTTAACAATTAACACAAACTCATCTTTTAAACATGAAAAAATCACTTTTTTTATTGACCATAATTTTATGGTCATGTGCGAATGTATTTGCACAGGAAGAACTACCTCATCATTATTCCAAGTATAACCTGGAGATAAAAACAAATGCAAATAAGAGCGGAACACAAGAAGCTTCGGAAGTAGTAACCGAAAAAGGAGCTACTTGGTTACGATTGTACTTTGAGGAGGTAGAATTAGGTGCTAATGGGAAACTTACCATTACATCATTATTAGATGGAGCAACGCAAACACTAACAGCAAACACACTTAAAGAATGGAAAAACTCTACAGCTTATTTTAATGGAGATAAGGTAAGAGTAACATTGACTTCTGGGGCAAAATCGGGAGCAATTCGTCTAAAAGTGAATGAACTGGAAGTAGGAGAAAAGTCGTCCACAAAAACACAATGTGGATCTTCTGATGATAGGAGAGCTTCCTCAGATAGAGCAATTGGTAGAATTATGCCAATAGGATGTACAGGTTGGATTATTAGAAATGGAAAACTGGTAACAGCTGGACATTGTGCTACTAGTAGAGCACAATTAATAGAGTTTCAGGTTCCAAAATCTAACTCAGGAGGAAGTGTTGTACACCCAGGACCAGAAGACCAATATCCTATTGGAAACTTTGTAACTGAATATACAGGAGCTTCTACTGATTGGGCAGTTTTTACAGCAAGTGCCAATAGCCAAACAGGAAAAACGCCAATTCAGGCGCAAGGAAAATCATACAATGTAGTACAGAGTAATCCGGGAAGTACAATTCGAATTACGGGATACGGAGTCGATACAGGTAGAGATAATCAGACGCAGCAAACGCATTCAGGACCATTATCCTCTTCTACCAATACTTTTGTGAGATATAGAACAGATACTGAAGGAGGAAATTCAGGAAGCCCTATTATTGATGAAGCTTCAGGAAATGCAGTAGGAGTACATGGATATGGTGGATGTAGCAGAAGTGGAGGAAGTAATTACGGAGTGAGAGCTACTGTTTCAAATTTTTGGAGAGCCATGGGACTTAGTGGTGGCGGAGGATGCTCTGATGGAGATCAAGTCAATGTCACTTTTAGAAACAGTACCAATTGTAGCTTGAGTTTTTACAGAAATGGAAGTTCTCAGTTTACGATTAGTGCAGGACAATCCAGACAAGTATCGACTACTGTAGGAACAAACTGGCAGGCAAGAAATTCAGGGCAGAATGTAGATTCTTTTACAATTAACTGTAATTCCACAACGTATACTGCTTCAGGAAACTGTGGAGGTAGTGGAGATATTTGCGCAGGAGTAGCTCCATGGAGATCTGGGGTTTCGTATTCTGCTGGAGATCGAGTAACGTACAGAGGGTACTTATATGAAAAACGATCAGGTAGAGGATGGAATAGAATCGGTAGATGTGGTAGCAGAGCGTTAACAGAATCTGTAACAGAAGGGGTTGTAGAAACAGAAGCTTTCGAAAACCAGAAGTTTACAGTAGCTCCTAACCCGGTTGCAGGAGGAGAGATAGAAATATTCTTACCACCAACAGTAGATGCATCTTATGAAATTATTGACCTTTTAGGAAAGACTATTCAGAAAGGATCTGCAGAAAACACAATTAATGTATCAGGTCTGAAAAGAGGTGTTTATATGATAAAGATCTCATCTGAAGGTAAAAACCAAATACAACGAATTATTAAAAAATAACAAAGAAGTTTAGTTAATTATAAAATTAGAGCAGGGCTGTTTTTATGGCCCTGCTCTTTTTAATAACCCGATATTGTTTTATTTGATATCTAGAATATTCAGTTCCTAAACACACATGATTTCAATGTGAGTACATGATATGTCATAAGGAAGTGAATCCTTGTGTAGCGACATGTTTTAAATTCTAGTAAAAGAGGTAAACAAGCAAGGATATACCAGTAACCTCGCCTGTTTACCATAAGAACAAAAGGGGGTTTTTTATAAGTTAAAATTTAAACGAGCAAAAAGGAATCGACCAGAGTACCCGAATTGAGAAGTTCTTCTCGAATATACAAACTGATCCCCTGCAGTTCCTTCTGTTCTATTCTCATCAGGATATACATCTAATAAATTATTGGCACCTATTGTTATTTGTAGGTTTTTCAAAATAGAGGTTGATATTGATAAATCTGTTACAATTTTACTTCCATATATGGCATCATCACTTACGGTTGTTCCCTCTACTCGCAGGTCGCCATTAAAATCATCAGGATCTGTCACTTCTCCAAAGAATACATTTCTTAGAAGGAAATCCCAATTTCCTATAGATAGACTGTTTGTGAGGTTTACCTTTGCTCTCGGTTGAGCAAGGGTTAAGAAGGCTTCTTCTTGTCCATCAAAAAAACTACCACTCAATCCCGCATTTGCAATTTTTTCAGGAACTCTGATTTCTTCGACTTCTGTTTTAGAGAAAGTAGCAGACAAGTCATTTTTTAAAGTTACTTCATCTCCCAGAGATGCTTTATGAGAAATAACAACATCAAACCCTTGAGATTTAGTGTCAATGGCATTAACGAAAAAACGAGCACTCGTTGCTCCGGCAGTCTGAAATACCTGAGTTAGTTCAGGGTCTCCTCCGTTCCCAAAGCTTCCACTATAAATAATACGATCATCAATAGTAATCAGATATGCATCTGCTGTAATGGTAAGGTTTTTAATTTTGGCAGTAAGACCAGCGCTAAAGCTATTAGAAGTTTCTTCTTTTAGTTTTGCAATACCGATAAGGGATGCTGCTCGGCTATCATTCGTGAATGTTCCTTGTTCAAAAGGTTGATTGTCTACAAATACGGTACTGGTTCTGCTAAAAAACTGCTGATGTAGAGAAGGTGCTCTAAATCCCGTACTATTGGCTGCACGGATCGAGAAGTCTTCTGATAATTTATAGCGAGTTGCTACTTTATAATTAAATGTATCTCCAAAATCAGAGAAGTTCTCATAACGCCCAGCAACACTAAAGAGCCATTTATCTGTGAAATCAGCTTCTATATCAATATACCCAGCAATACTGTTTCTGAATTTATCAGTTTCATTATTAGGATCATATCCTCTAAAAACCTGTGATCCTCCTCCAAGAACGGACCCTGTAAAATTGTTACGAACAAGTAATCCGTCTGGGGTAGCACTATTTACAGGGTTTCCGTTAATATCATAACTGGTATAAGAGGCCTCTTCTCCTGCACTAATAGCATAGTTTTCTACCTTGAATTCAGCTCCCATCGCAATGTTTAACCCGCTGAAAATGTCTTCATGAAATTTATTAGTGTCAAGGTTGGTTGTATTCTGCATAAATTTTAGTGCCCCTGCATCAAAGGTTCTGGGGGTTGCAACGCCCAGAGTTCCATTACTGGAGTTACTCACTGTTATGTCAAAGGTGTTTATTCCATAAGTATTCGAAAAATCAATATTCCAATCATTGATTTTTCCTTTGATTCCTGTGGCTAAGGATTTATCAATGATATCCGTACCTATATTAGGCAAAAAACCATTAGGGAATGCAGGTGTATTTGCTCTGCCATCTGCTTGAGCTGGTCTTCTGTAAAATCCGGCAGCCAATCCCTGACGATAACTAATACCACCAAAACTATAGACAGTGGCATTCTCTCCAACAGGAATTTCCATATTAGCGAAGAATTTACCCTCTCTTAGCTTAGAAGTACCTACTTTAAATCTAAAATCAGAACGACTCAGTCCTCTCGCAGCTAGTTCATCTTCATCAGCATCAAAATTTAATAGTTCTCTAAGCGAGGTAATATCGTCTTCATTGGTAAGGTCTAAGGCGGCAATCTGATCTTTTGTATCCTGATTTAGGTAGCTCAGCTCTTGAGAAGCAGTTTGATAGTCAGTCAATGTCATTGCTGCTACGATTCCTCCATTAGCAGCGAATACCCTTTCAGCACCGTGATATCCTCTGAAGATATCTCCCTGATAGTCTTTATTTCTTAAAGCAGGTTCTCTGGAGGATAGTGAACCGGAGAAATTGATATACCCCCCATTGTCCCCGATAGCTAATCCATAATTGGCTTCAATTTTCACCTTTTCTCCATCACTACCTCCTTCAAACTGGTTTGCGTTCTTACTAAAGTTTGCTCCGGTAGTCAAGGTAAGATCTAATTTTCCGGTATCTTTTTTTAGTACCAAATTAATAACTCCAGCGATAGCATCCGATCCATATTGTGCAGCAGCGCCATCTCTCAATACTTCAATTCGTTGTATCGCAGATGTAGGAATTGCATTCATGTCAGTCCCAACGCTACCAGCTCCTACAGTTCCATTAACATTAATCAGTGAAGAATTGTGCCTTCTTTTTCCATTGATTAAGACCAGTACCTGATCAGGACCAAGTCCCCGTAAGGATGCAGGGTCGATATGATCGGTTCCGTCGGAGACCGTCTGTGTTTGTGAAGTGAAAGAAGGAGCAACATAATTGAGTATTTCATTTACAGAGGTTTGAGGTCCTTGAGAGGCTATTTCTGTCACATCAATGACGTCAATTGCTACAGCTGTTTCTGTAGCTGTCCTGCTGGGGTTTCTGGATCCTACAATAACAACATCATCTAATTGAGCAGAAGCATCTTTTAATACGATATTGATAAAATCTTTTCCCTGGATGTCTACCTCGGTAGTTTCGAATCCTATAAAAGAAATAACTAATGTGGTGTGTTCTTCTGATATATTGATAGAAAAATTGCCATCAAAATCTGTTTGCGCACCTATGGAAGTACCTTTGACAATGATATTTGCACCAGGTAGCGGACTCCCATTTACATCCTTGACAGTTCCTTTAATTTCTCTGTAGAGTACTTCTTTTGTCTTTTTAGGTGCTTTTTTTAGTATAACCTGCTTTCCTATAATAGCATATGAGATATTCGTATCTTCAAAAAGGATGGATAGTACATTCTCCAGTGTTTCATTGTTTACATGAATAGATGTTTTTTGATCCAGATTAATCTCCTGATTCATGTAAAAGAATTTATAAGGGGCTTGATTCCTTATTTCATGAAGGACATCACTGATTGGCGCTTTTTCAAAGTTTAATTGAATCTTACCCTGAGAAAAACCGGACGTCGCCATTATTTGAAAAACAGAAAAACAAAAAGCAATAAATGATAGCTTCATTTTAAGGATCATTGATTTATCGGTCATGAGAATACATGACCAGGGATTCCCTTTTTTTTTCATAATTTTGAAAAGTTTGATTGTTAGTACCTATTTTAATAATCAACATTCTAAAAAGGAGGTGTTGCCGCACTTCCTTTTTCTATGGATTGATTGTAATTGTATTATCTTTTATTTCATATGTAAATTCTAAAGTTTTGGAAAATGTCATAAAAATTTCTTCGATATTTTCTATGTCAAATTCACCTGTAAACCGTGTTGTGTTTAGTTTTTTATTATGACTGTGAATCGACACATTATAAGCACGTTCTATCCGTTTTGAAACTTCTGCAAAGGTTTCATTCTGAATAATAATCTTCTTACTCATCCAGGAAGTGTATACAGTAGTATTTACTTTTTTCTGATGAATCGATTGTTGTTTTTTATCAAAAACTGCTTGATAACTTGGGGTAAGAATCATTTTTTTTGCAGTATTGTTTTTCTGATGAATTGCCACAGAGCCTTCTACCAGTGTCGTTTTGATAGCTTCGTCATCCTGATAGGATGAAACATTAAATTGAGTTCCCAGCACACTGACATCGATATCTTTCGTTTTAACAATAAAAGGTTGCGCTTTGTTTTTGGTTACATCAAAAAAGGCTTCTCCTTCGAGGTATACAATTCGGTTTGTATCAGAAGGGTCAAAACTCTGAGGGAATTTTAAAGAACTGGAAGCGTTTAGCCACACTTTTGTCCCGTCTGCCAATGTCAGTTGAAACATATTGCCCTTCGGAATAGAAATTTCCATAAAAGCAGCCTCTCTTGCGGTAGTTTTAGAAGCTAATACCAGTTGGTCCTTATTTTTTGTGCCGATTACTCCTCCTGTCTGATCGGTTAATTGGGTCTGACCTTCGAGGTCTATATAGGTTGTACTCCCATCCGATTGAACAATTTTGACCTTATTATCGGAGTTGGGATATTCCGTGACGAAAGGAACTCTTTCTGAAGAGGGGAATATATCAGTATTAGTATATAAGAAATAAGCACCAAACAAGATTCCGCAAAGAAGGGCAGCAGCAGCATATCTTATTGGATGAAAAGAGATTATTTTTTGAAGAAAAGAAGGTCTCTTTTTAGTGATAGCAGTCATAAACCTAAGATATGCCGAATTAGAGTCAACATCTTCTTTCTTTTCCTGTCTTTGATACCATTTTTTTATTTCTTCTTTGAAAAGTGTTCTGTTCCTAGCGTCATTTTGAAGCCACTGCCAGAGCATTTCCCGTTCAGAAGAAGAAATGGTGTTATTAAGGTACTTTTTTATTATCGTTAAATAATTGCTCATTCTTAGGTGTATCTGTATATAAGATGCAGAAATGATAACATTCCCTTACTTTTATTTTATTTTTTTTAATTTAGCGGAGCGTGCTCATCATGAAAAACAATATTATCTATACTGAAAAAGACCTTATTAAAGGCATTGTCAAAGGGGATAGAAAAAGCTATAAAATTCTCTTTGACACTTATTATATAGGATTACATCGGTATATGTTTAAGTTGTCAAATGACACAATATTGTCAGAAGATTTGATCCAAAATGTCTTTCTCAGAATATGGGAGAAGAAAGAGGAATTGAATATTACTTCTTCATTAAAAAGTTATCTTTTCAGATCCTGCCATAATGAATTCTTAATGCATTTGCGGAAACAAAAACGAGAAGGAGATGCATTAGATGCATTAAAATGGGAAATAATGTTTGAAGTTTTTTCAGAAGAAGAAACGCAGGACACCATATCGGAAGATTTGGTTAAATTAGAAAAAGTGATAGAAAAACTCCCTAAAAAGTGTAAGGAAGTTTTTAAATTAAGCCGTTTTGAACAAAAAAAACATAAAGAGATTGCGGAAATTTTAGGGATTTCTACTAAGACAGTCGAAGTACATATTACAAAGGCTATTCGATTTATAAAAACAAATGTTTCTATCTTTTTTTTGTGAAACTGTTTTTTTATGGATAAATAAGGAATACTAAAAAAAGATCCTGCCCTCTGAAGAGGACAGGATGTTCTAATTATAGTTGAGTTAGTGTCCATCTTATCGCATTGCTAACCCTTTTACAGAAGTTTCAAAATCAATATTCTGGGTATTACTGACTAATAACCCCATACCTCCTGATTGAGAGGAGATTAAATATTCTGTTTGGAATTTTTGCTCTTGTTTTACAGCTTTAATATATTTTAATTTTACAATTTTAGAAGTATTCGTAAAAAAGTAACGCCCGTGAATTCTTCTATATTTAATTCGTTGTTTATTTGATTCCCTCTTTAATTCTTTATTGAGATTTGAAACGTATTTTTGAGCGATAAACTCATCAAATTCTACATAGTTTCTCGTATACACAAAAACAAAGTTTTTTGAATTATTAGGATCTATAAATAATTGATATTCTACTTTTCTGTTCTTAACTTTTTCTAATTCTTGTTTCGCCATCTTTTTGAATTTAGAAGAATCTGCAATGGACTCTATACGATTTTCGAATTCTTCTGCGGATATGAGTAAATACCCTTGGGGGAGTACAATAGTGTTTCCCTGAAAATCAATTTTTGTTTTAGTAGGAGCAGATTTTCTGCCATTTTGGGACATTCCGTCTGTAGGAATATCGCAGCTGACACATAGGGAAAGGAATAGTAATGGTAACAGTTTTTTCATAATTGGGGGCGTATAAAATTAATATAATATATAGAGCCCCAATATGATTGTGTGTGATAGATTTCTTGTAAGATACTAAAAAAAACACAAAAACCATAATCATAATATGTTGTAAATGTATTGATTGGGATGTTTTTGAGAAAAAAGGAAGGAGATAAGATAAGTGAGATAGCCTTATTTTAGTAGTAAAGATAAAGGGAATAAGAGTGTTTTTTAGAATAAAAATAAATTAAGTAGTAAAAGATTATTTTTTGTAGGAAAAAAACAAAACCTTCCAATGTAAAAGGAAGGCTTTATCGAGTACCCGATCATTGATATTTGAATGCTTCGAGGGAGTTTATTGTCAATTAGCAATCGTTTTATGGATTGATTTAAGGGGTTTTTATTTTGGATGAGACAGCGAGTTTTGCAGGTTCCAGTAATTCATCGATTTCTTCATGATATTCGAATCCGGGATAGATAACAGCTGTTGTACTGTAATCTCCAGCGGGATAGTTTCTGCTATTTACTCTCACTGATACATCTGCACTTTCTCCAGGTCTCAATCCTCCACTAGGAAGCGTTCTTCTAACCGTAATAACATTTGTGGGAGTCTCAGGGGTTTGATTTTCGTAGGTGTTTGCTTTGGTATACCTGATGACATGGTTTCCTTGATTAATCCATTTAGTAACCGTAAAACTCTCTGTAGTCCCAGCAGTTGCATCTGGAGTAGTAATTGTCTCGGATTCCAGTTTTATCGGGTTTTTTATATCCACTATAACAACGGTAGTTTTGGATGCACTATGATCACTGTTTCTTGTTTCAAGAATAAATGATTTAGGATATTTAAAATCAATAGCAACTCCTTCGGCAGGATATTCTTGATCTGTCGATCCGGGAGCCTGAGAAGTATCCTGATAATAAAATAATTTTGAAGCATCGTAGCTAATAGTCGGAGTGAGACTGGTGAAATCTGTTCCTACAGGGACAAAAACATAAATTTTGTCAATTCCGCTATTGTCTTCTACTCTTTTGGCGATGTTAATATCATTTGAGAATTGTTGGTTTTTGCTTTTTTCAAAAACGAGGTCGGTTATTTTTAATGTTTCTACAGGAATATTTTTTTTGACGTACACATCGTAATGAAGTACTGCTTGTTGGTCTTTCAAAGAGGTTATCGTATATCGGTGTTTCTCATTGTTATTATAATCTCTGATATCTCCAACAGAAGGACTAATGCTGAAATTATCTTGATTAAAACCGACAGTTTTTAAGCTTAAGCTCAAAGGAGCGGTTTCTGAAACGATAATTTCAATTTTACCGGGAACAATCTCTGTATTGTTTACAATTTTAGGATCTGTAATTTGTATCGAGGAATATGAAGTTTCTTTCAGAGGGAAGTCATGGAGCATTGCCTCTTCTATTAAAAGATTTGTGTCTGTAGAAGAAGTATCGTCATTGGAATCACATCCAATTAATAAGGATATAAAAGTACAGCATAACAAGGTTGCTGATTTCTGAAAAAATCTCATATGATTATCTTTTTTGTTTTCGAGATACAAACCTAGGTAATATGCTCATGATCTCTAATTGAATTTGGTCTGTGGTTTTATTTTAAGGGTGAATGTTTTAAAAAAAAGGGTCATTGTTATTCTAAACCAAGAGGAAAAGAAAGGGTGTATGTGGTCCCCTTATCAGATGTTATACTCAGCGTTCCTTTTATTTGTTTGCTCAGTCCTTTGATAAGCTGCATTCCTAATGAGTCTTTATGCTTTGTTGGATCAAAATCTTTAGGAAATCCTATACCATTATCTTTTATTGCTAAGGTACACCCCTGATCCGATAGTGAAGCCTTAATCATAATAGCTCCGTTATGAGTAGGAGGAAATGCATGTTTGATACTGTTAGAGATAATTTCATTTAGGATTAATCCGCAAGGTACCAGCGTATCTATATTTATAGGAGTGTCGACCACATCGGTGGTGATACTAATACCTTGCTCAGATAGGGCATAACTTGTTTTAAAATAAGAGGATAATCGCTCTATATAAGTTTTAAACGAAATAGAAGAAAGGTCTCCTTTTTTATACAAGTTTTCATGTATGATAACCATGGCTTCAATCTTATCCTGCACTTTTTGTAGAACCTCCTGAGGAGGTGTTTTGTTACCAAATTCATGTTGTAGATTTATTAAACTAGCTACAATCTGCAGATTGTTTTTGACTCTGTGATGCACTTCTTTTAATAAGATTTCCCGCTCTTGTAATGTGGTAGCTATTTTTTTGTTCTTCTCTTCTAATGCCTTGCTTATCTTTCTTTTATGAATATAAGCAAATATAGCAGTTGACAAAATAAATACAGATGCCAGGAGACCTATGATAAGGGTTGTTACAGCGGTTTGTTGCTGTTGGTTCTGAAGTTCTTTTATCTGTAATGAGTTGGTTAACAGCTGTACTTCTTTTTGTTTGTTTTCGACATCAAATTTGGTTTGAATCTGCTGGAGTTGCTTTGATTTTTCGGTAGTGAATAAGGAGTCTTTATAACGGGTATAAAGGCATAAGTAATGATATCCTTTTTCGAACTGCTTTGTTTTTTTAAAGAAGCGATGAAGTGCTTCATATGTTTTGACTAATTGAGGGGTAGAGTGAATTTTTAATGCTGTTTCCTGTGCTTTTAGGTAGTAATGCAATGCAGTTGTATTGTTTCCCAGTTTTTCATAAATGTTTCCATGATGCAGGTATTCTAATGCTATTTTTAATGAGAACCCGGCTTTTTCTCTAATTTCTAATGATTCTTGTGCATATTGTAAGGCTGGGGGGTATTCTTCTTTAGCAAGGTGGATTGCAGATAGATTTTTTAAAATATTTACAATTACCTGAATATTGTTTTCTTTTTTAGCAAGTGAGAGTGCTTCAGAAAAGGAAGCAGTCGCTTTTTCATAAGCTTCTTGCCTTAGATACATTTCTCCGATATTAGTCAGGATGTAGGATTTAAAATTGTGATCGTCGTTGTTTTTTGTCAGATCTAATGCTTGCTCAAAATATGTTTTTGCCTTTTGATTGTTTTTTAGGTGACAAGAGTGTAAGGTTCCCAGATTGTTTAAGATTCCTATTACAAGTTCATTTTTATTGTGCTTCTGGTAGATATTTAGAGCATCTAAGTAGTGTTTTAATGCTTTTTCATAATGCCCCATTCGAATATGAGTGACCCCTATATTTTGAAAACTTTTGGCAATACCAAGTTCATAATTTAACGCTTGAGCAACTTCCAATGTCTTATTGTAATAGCGTAAAGCTTGTTGAGGATTTCCTTGTTCGTTAGCAATCTTTCCTAATAATAAATAAAAGAAGCCAGCATCCTTAGAAATAGAGTCGTTGACCAGCGCCAGCCCCTGGCGGGCATAGTCAAAAGCCTTTTCCAGTTTGATCTCACTGTATTTTATCGTCAGTTTTTTATACAGCCCTATTTTTTCTGCTTGAGAAGCTTTTGGTAATTGTAATTCCAGGCTATCTGCTTGACTGATACTAGTCAAGGGAATGAAAAAGAAAAGGAATAAGCAAATGAAAAGAGATAATTTCATATGAACTATAGTATATCCAGGGCGTTAAATAATTCTTTTCTGTATGCTTTGCTAAAGGGAATTTGTTCATTGCCTATGATTACAAATCTATTTTCAATAGCGTCAATTTTAGATAAAGCGATAATATAAGACCGATGAATTCTCAGGAATTTGTCTTTTGGGATTTTTTCATAGAACTCTTTCAGAAACATATTTACCATTACTTTTTTGTCTTGTGTGACAATACGTGTATAGTTATCCATTGCTTCTATCCATAAAATCTCATGAATTGAAACACGAACTAATTTTGATCTATCTTTTATGAATAAGGTATTTGTTTGCTTTTGTTTTATAGGTGTATTGATGGCTGCGTTTTGTTCTTGTTGTTTTTGTACAGCAATCTGAATGGCATAAGATAATTCCTGAATTTTGAATGGTTTTAGTAAAAAACCAAAGGGGTTGGTTTCCAACGCTTCTTTAAATGTGCGTTCATCTCCGTTTGCTGTAAGAAATATAATGGGGGTTTTATTCTTCTGATAAATAGCTTCAGCTGTTTGTATACCGTTCTTATCTCCACTAATATTAATGTCCATGATAATGATATCTGGACTGTTCTCAGTAATACTTTCTATGGTATCAGTATAATTGTCACAGATATCAGTAATCTCGTATCCTAACTTTTGAAGACGAAGTTTGATGTCCAAAGCAACAGGGAATTCATCTTCTACAAGGAGTATTTTGGTGTTTTTCATGGGGCAGGGTTCGGAATAAACACGATTAAATCGTACGCAATATTAGTAAGTTGTACGATGGTATGGAAAGAAAAACAGTTGTATTAATGTTAAAGTATATACATAAGCAAGAAATACGAGCTTTACAGTGCTCATACTTCTCTGTTGATTAACAAGAAAAAACTTATAATATTTTAAATAGTAATTATTCTATATCGGACTCCCGGATATCTTTGGAATCCCTTAGAAGTTCTTTTTCTATATTGTCGGGAATAGCAAGTGATAATTCGTTCAGCTGAATGACCAGACTATTATAGGCAATCACCAGTTTTTTTTTGGCTTCCAAAAGTTTTTCAGGAACAGGTTTTTTGCGGTTTTTAAGCTCATTTAAAAGACCGGACTCAGTAGATAAAACAACCATCCGGGAAGAGATAGGATTAACTTTTAATTCTTTTGTCAGGTTTTCGTTAAATGTATCAATTAATAAATCAATACTATCTGCATACTTTTTAGTGTAATAAGCATTTGAATTGTTCAGGGAACGGATCAGCTTTCTTAAGTTGTCAAAATCTTTATAGCTTTCCAGATCTTTTTCTGCCTGTGGAGAAAGCTTAAGAATCTTAATCTTGTTTTTTTCTTTTGCCAGACTATCAAGCACGATAGTTTCTTCAGTTTCTATACCAGTGTTACTTTGTTCTTGTTTGCAACCTATAAAGCATAGTATACTGATGATAAATATTGTGGAGAACGATCTAATCATAAAGAATTGAATTATTGTTCAAAAGTAAACTATTTCTCTTGTTTCAAAAAATAAAAGGTCACCAATAACGATGACCTCTTTTGTGCGGTTACTTATGAATCAAAGATTACATTTTTATGCATATCTCCAGGCTCCATTGACATAAACAACTTGTCTCCATCCATTTCTGGAGCTGTAGTAATACCATTTGTCATTGTATCGATATACTCGTAATCCATGTACGGTATAATACTGACCGTTTACATATACAGGACCTCCTCCGCCATCACCGGGATACATTTTATTGATTCCTTTTAGATCATCAGCAGACAAAGCATTTCGTTGAGCGCGGTAACTACCTCCATCTTTTTTGACAATAGTAGGTTGCCCATTTTTAGAAAAGGCTGTAGGACCGTACATCATAATAGAACCAAAATCTAGAGAAGTCGTGTATTCATCACCATCTCTTCCTCTTTCTGCATATGTTTGGAAGTTGTGCTGTTTTCCTGACTCGATGTTATTAAAATTGATTGTTAGAAAACGATCCCTATCAGTTCTGCTTTGCTCATGCCATAACCCTATGGCATGTCCAATTTCGTGAATGGTATTTCCTGTACTACATCTGGTAGATAAGTTGATGTTTTGTCTTCCTCCTACCATTCCCACGCTAGAAGAACACCCATTTCCAGATCTAAAATAGATATAGTTAGGTTGATTTGTTCTTTTTACGAACTTTAGATTTGTTCTTGTTTCCCAATGATTAATTGCATCAGTAACTCTACTTTGATTAGGAAGGTCGCTTTGAACGGTGTAATAAACGGTATTATTTGGCCATCTTCCAGAAGTTCTTCCTACGCTTTTTGTTAGAGGAACAGGTGCTCCTTGTTCGATTACATAATGCGTATCATTTTTGTAGATATCCTTTTCACTAAGGATGATATCTCCTTCAAAAATGTGATCTCCGTTAATAGTTTCATAAGCAACTTTCATCCCTTCGTAGTACCCTTCGTTTACCATTCCGTTTTGGCTGAAATACGCTTTTTCGGTAAGGTCTGTGGCAGCAGTTTCGGAATCGATTAGCTGTGGTGTTTGGCTTTGTTCATCTTCAGAACAAGCCACTACTGCTAGGGCGGTTCCTAGCAGTAGCAATGACTGTTTAAATTTCATGAGTTTGTGTTTTAGTTCATTTTTTTAAACCACAAACTATGTTATTTATTGTTCTGAGCTATATAAAAACAATAAGAGAGTTACTGTGATACTACAGTGCATTTTCCATAATCTCTTGTACCACATCAGGATTTAAAAGTGTCGAGGTATCTCCTAAATTAGAGGTGTCATGAGAGGCAATTTTTCTCAAAATACGTCTCATTATTTTTCCACTTCTCGTTTTAGGGAGTCCATTGACAAATTGTATCTTATCTGGTTTAGCAATAGGTCCGATAGTATTGGACACCGTATTTCTAATTTCTGCAATTAGTGCATCGCTAGGTTGTATGTCATTGTATAGCGTAACATATGTATACAATGCATTTCCTTTTATATCGTGAGGGAATCCTACTACGGCACTTTCTACAACACTTTCATGTTCATTAATTGCGTTTTCGATAGGTGCTGTACCAAGATTATGCCCTGAAACAATTACAATATCATCTACTCTACCAGTAATTCTATAATTTCCGGAGGCATCTCTATAGGCTCCGTCACCTGTAAAATATTTGTTTTCAAAAGTCGAAAAGTACACTTCTTTATAACGTTGGTGATTTCCATAAATGGTACGTGCCATAGATGGCCATGGGAATTTGATTGATAAACGACCTTCTGCTTGTTTTGAGTTAAAAGCAATTTCGTTCCCTTGCTCATCGATTAATGCAGGTTGTACACCAGGTAAGGGTAATGTCGCAAAAGTAGGTCTGGTTGGTGTTATTCCGGCCATTGGAGAAATCATGATTCCTCCGGTTTCCGTTTGCCACCAGGTATCAACAATAGGACATTTTGTTTTTCCGATATTGTCATTGTACCAGTGCCAGGCTTCTTCGTTGATAGGTTCCCCTACGGACCCTAGTACTTTAAGGGAAGAAAGGTTGTGTTTATTGACCAATTCAAGAGGTTGTTTAGCCAGCGCTCTGATAGCAGTAGGAGCAGTATAAAAATGAGTGACATCTAATTTATCACAGATTTCCCAGAACCTTCCATAATCCGGATAACTCGGAACACCTTCAAACATTACAGTTGTAACCCCTGAAGCCAGTGGACCATAGATAATGTAGCTATGACCGGTAATCCAGCCAATATCGGCAGTACACCAATATACATCGTTTTCTTCCATTTGGAATACATTCTGGAATGTAAAGGTGGTACCAACCATATACCCTCCAATCGTGTGTACCATACCTTTAGGCTTTCCGGTAGAACCAGAAGTATATAAGATAAATAACATGTCTTCTGCATCCATAACTTCTGCTTCACAAGTAGTTTCTGCTCTTTGAAGTTCATCAAACCAGAACTTGTCTCGACCAGGAGTCATAGGAGTAGGTTCTACAGTTCTTCTGTATACAATAACGGTTTCTATGGAAGGGGTGTCCTTTAATGCTTCATCACACATTCCTTTTAGATTTACACGTTTTGACCCGCGATATACCTCATTAGCAGTAATTAACATCTTGCATTGAGAATCATTGATTCGGCTGGCAATTGCGGCACTGGAAAACCCAGCAAATACAATAGAATGAACTGCTCCAATTCTCGCACAAGCAAGCATCGCGATAGCAAGTTCAGGAATCATAGGCATGTATAGACAGACTCTGTCTCCTTTTTTGATTCCATTATTTTTTAGCACATTAGCAAAGTGACAGACTTTTACATAAAGCTGTCTGTAGGTTATATGTCTGGACTCTTCATCAGGATCATTGGGCTCCCAGATGATAGCAGTCTTATTTCCAATAGTTTCTAGATGGCGATCTAAGCAATTTTCAGTGATATTTAACTGACCTCCCTGGAACCACTTCACTTCTGGAGATGTAAAATCCCACTCGAGTGTTTTGTCCCATTTTTTTTGCCAATAAAATGTGTCAGCAACCGATTCCCAGAATTTTTCCGGTTGCTCTACGCTCTCGCGATATGCTTCTTTATAATCGGCGAAGGATTTTATTTTTAAATTATCATTAAACTCCATTGGATTAGGTTTTATTACTAAAAAATTAACGAATATCTTGAAAGATATAAATTAGAGTTTGAAAATGATTAATTATTAGATGTATGACATTCAATTTTATATCAACAACATCATATGCTCGAGATTGTGGTTTTTTGATAAATGAAATCAGGAGAATACTTATTGGAGATATGTGTTTTTCTTTCCAGGGCAAAGGGATTTTATTTTATAGAATACGGTTTTAGTATTTTTTATCGAATGTTGTTATTTTTTGAAAAATTCGTGATCAGAAGGTGAAAAACAAGGTGTTTTTTGTAGAAAGTAAAATTGTGAAGTTGTTCATGACGAATGATTGGAAGTAAGTTAAATTATAAGTATTTTGCTGAAATCAAAATTGTCTTCTTTGGTCTGTGAAATCAAAATATATAAGAATATTATTTGCTTGTTTTATGAGGGGAAGAAGAAAAAACACATAGGTGGGATGAGTCATAATTATTCAGTTGATATTGATCGAATGATCTAGGCAAATTCTAAAAATCAATAAAAATAAACAGATGAAATATTGGGCGTTCTTCGCTTTGGTTGCTCTTATAGGGTGTTCCAAAGAAAAAGAAAAGGAAACAAAACCAATCTCAGAAAAAGAAAATAAAGAAGTAGTTAGAGAAACCCTTTTCAAGGAGATTTCTCCGGAGCATAGTCATGTTACGTTTAAGAACACTGTAACAGAAAATTTATACTTCAATTTTTTGAACTATTCTTATATCTACAATGGTGGTGGGGTTGCAGTAGGGGATATTGATAATGATGGTCTGGAAGATGTGTATTTCACATCTAATCAGCAAAGCAATAAATTATATCTGAATAAAGGAGGTTTTGTGTTTGAGGATATTACCCGGAAAGCAGGTGTCGAAGATGATAAGGGGTGGACTACGGGAGTTTCTATGATAGATATAAATGCTGATGGCTGGCTGGATATATATGTATGCAAATCAGGAGATCTCAAAAATGAAGGGCTTAGAAATAACCTGTTATTTATGAATCAAAAAGATGGGACCTTCAAAGAAGAAGCAAAAAAATATGGATTGGATTCGAATGCATTTTCTGTACAAGCATACTATCTTGATTATGATAAGGATGGAGACTTAGATGTTTATTTAGTAAATCACAGACCAGATTTTAATAACAATGTTACCATCGATCCCAGAATACAGCAAGATATTCGACCAGAAAGTACTGATCAGCTTTTTGAAAATCAGAAAGGAGTTTTTGTAGATGTTTCCAAAAAAGCAGGTATCCTTAACAAAGCTTGGGGATTAAGTGCCTCTATTGGAGATTTTAATAATGATGGTTGGATAGACGTTTTTGTTGCTAATGATTTTTTAGAGCCAGATTTTTTGTATATCAATAATGGAGATGGAACTTTTTCAAATAAAAACCTAACGCATTTTGACCATATTTCAGCCAATAGCATGGGATCCGATTATGCCGATATTAATAATGATCAATTGCCTGATTTAATAGTGTTGGATATGTTGGCAGATGATTACCAAAGAAGCAAAGAGAATATGGCAACCATGAGTACTGAAAACTTTAATGAACTGGTAGCAGCTGGGTATCATCATCAGTATATGTCTAATATGCTTCAATTAAATGAAGGAAAAGGAATATTTAGTGAAATAGGTCAATTATCAGGGATTACTAAAACAGATTGGAGTTGGGCTCCGTTGTTAGCAGATTTTGATAATGATGGATTCAATGATTTATTTGTAACAAACGGAATAGAGCATGATTTGTCCAATCAGGATTTTAGAAACAATATGAAGGCGAATATCATGCGGAGAAAAAAGGTAACTCTGGAAACAGCCATTGCTATGATGCCTTCAGCAAAGCTGAAAAATCGAATATTTAAAAACAATAGAGATTTCACATTCTCAGATAAGACTCTGGCATGGGGATTTGAAAAAGCAATAAACTCCAATGGAGCGGCTTATAGTGATTTAGATAATGATGGAGATCTGGATTTAGTAGTGAATAATCAGGGAGATATTGCTAGTATCTATAAAAATGAGCAAAAAAATCACTATGTGGGTATTGGATTAAAGGGAGCGGTGAAAAACCCAAATGGTATTGGAGCCAAAGTTACTGTATATACCAATCAGATGATACAGGAAAAAGAGGTGTATACCTCCAGAGGATATCAATCTACTGTTTCTAATCGATTGCTTTTTGGGTTAGGAGCAACAAAAACAATAGACAGTATATTGGTTCGCTGGGAAGAGGGTATAACAACGGTACTAAAAAATCAAGAAGGAGACCAATATCTTACAATAGCCTATGATGATGGAATACGGAATGGAGGGAAACAAAAGCAGGAAAAAACAGTATTTGCAGCAGTTAAAGCAATGGATTTAGGGATAGACTATGTGTATAAAGACAATACATTTGATGATTATAAGGTGCAATTGCTTTTACCTCAACAACAAAGTAAAAAAGGAGCTGCACTTGCGGTTGGGGATATTAATGGAGATGGCTTAGAAGACTTTTTTATAGGAAATGCGAAGCATGCTTCAGGGGCATTGTATATCCAGCAGAAAAACGGAACATTTGTCAGCTCTAATCAATCCTTATTTTCTGAAGATAAAGCGTATGAAGATAGTGATGCTTTGTTTTTTGATAAAGATGGGGATGGGGATTTGGATTTATATGTGGCCTCCGGGAGTTATGAGGATTCAGAAGCTAGTAAGTTTTTGCATGACAGAGTTTATGAAAATATTGGAAATGGAAAATTTAAAAGAGATTTGAATTTCCCATCTATAGCCACAGTGACAGCCACAGTGACAGCTGCGGATTATGACGGAGATGGAGATTTGGATTTATTTATAGGAGGAGGAGTGATGCCGGGGAAGTATCCATTGGCAACGCCATCGTATATTCTGGAAAATCAAGAAGGAATCTTTGCAGATGTAACAAAAGAAAAAATTGAAGGAATTGAGAAATTAAGAATTGTAAGTGATGCTGTATTTTCAGATTATGACAAGGACGGAGACAAAGATTTACTGGTAGTAGGAGAATGGATGCCATTGACTGTATTTAATAATAAGAAAGGAGTGTTTACCAAAGCAGCGCTTCCAGAATTTTCGAATAAAAATGGCTGGTATTTTTCTATAGTCGCTTCAGATTATGATAAGGATGGAGATGTAGATTATCTATTGGGAAATTTGGGAACAAATAATAAATTTCGTCCTAAAAAAGAAAAACCATTTCATATTTATGCACGAGATTTTGACGGAAATAATAGTTTTGATGTCGTACTCAGTAAGGAATCTAATGGAGTCCTAGTACCGGTTAGAGGGAAACAATGCTCCTCGGAACAAGTTCCAATGCTGACAACTAAGATTAAAACTTTTAAAGAATTTGCAAATTCATCTCTGGGGGATATCTATGGAGATAAAGATCTGGAATCTGCTACACATTACGAAGTACATGATTTTAGAACTACGATTGCTCAGAATCAGGGAGATGGAACTTTTTTATTTTCGCCCATAGCAGGCAGGGCACAATTCGGTCCTACGATGGACTTTTTAGTAGATGATTTTAATAATGATGGGTATCAGGATGTTTTTGGTATTGGAACATTATATGAAGCAGAGGTAGAAACGATTCGCTATGATGCTTCCAAAGGATATCTGATGATGGGAGAAGCTACAGGAACAAAGGATAAGGTGTCTTCTGCTTTACTGGAAGATATAGAAGCAAGAAAGCTCGCTCCAATAGTAATAGGAAATGAAAAGTATATATTGATTTTAACCTTAAATAAAGGGGTTAAGGTATTGAAATACAAAAAATAAACCCTCGTGCTTTTTTTAGTTTTAAAAGCATCCAGTTAGAGTAAAGGTAACAGCGTAATGAAGTCGAATCTTACGATTTTATTACGCTTTTTTTTCGATCAGGTTGTTGCGAACAAAGTTCATTACGATTGTCAAAGGATATTTTATCGTACAATAATTTCATCTATAAAAATCCAGGTAGGTTTTCCTGCATTTTTTCGGTCTTGAGGAATTGGACGATTGATTCCTCTTATTTGCAAATATTGTGTAGAGAGATCAAGATTTTTGATTTCTGCATAGCGAACCTTTTCTTTCCTCAGAGGAATGTCGATTGTTTTAATTTTGGTAAAATCTTTTCCATCAACAGAAGAGTATACTTCTATAGAAACTGGGGGATAAATCCAGTTACCGGGATCATTGATAAAATGAAAAGCAATTGTTTCTATTTTTTGAGGAATCGGATATGATATAGTAATATCCATATTAATTGAATCAAAACCAGCCCAGTGACCATCCGAAAAAGAAGAAGAACCAATAATTCCATCATGTAGCGCATGGATACCATTAAGAACTGTATATTTATCGGTTAGCGGGCTTTTAGAGGTTGTAATTCCTGCTAACCCTTTATGAATATTGATTTTTTTGCTTGTAATAGTTCCTTTTTCCTGTGCTCCCTCAAAAGCAAGTGCTTTAATAGTAGTTTCTTTATATATGGGTATTGGAGCAGTATATGTTTTACTGTGGGTAGAAGGAGTTGAAGAATCGGTGGTATAATGAATTGTCAGTTCCGGAAGATCACTTTTGAGCTGTATATAAGCTGTGTCTTTTGTCGGAGACAGGGAGATATCATACGTAACATCATAGAACTTTTTACTTTGTATTAATGAGGTTCCTTTTAGTAAGGGAGCGTATGTACTCACAGCGTCTTGAAAGCTCCAGGTCGTAAATAAATGACCTAGCATTTTTGGGCTTTTATTTTTATAAGAATACTTGATTAGATTCTCTACAGCGTTTATTTTTTTGAAGCTACAGGGAAGAACACTAAAACCCTTGTCAATAAACATGTTGACAGAAGGGTAGGTTTCCATTGGTTCGTAATGCCAATCGCAGATAATAATATCTTTAGGGATTAAGTCTATTGCAGGAGCAGTACCGTTGAGAGAGGATTCCCAGGAACCATATTTATAGATATTGCCATCTATAAGACGATCTCCCCATATAAAAAGATCTACTTTTTTTTCCGTTGCAAAATAGTCATGAAAATCATTAACAACCTTAGCAAATACCTCTGCCGGATTTTTATCCTTGGTACTTTTGGCATGCGGAGAATCAATCAGGAATATTTCATCCATTCCCAGATGAAGCCCATCGGCATTAAAACCTTCCAGGATCTCGTCGATTAACGCGAATACAATTTGATTGACTCTCGGATTATAGGGATCCCATTCCCTACAATAAATATCTTTGTTACCTGGATATGCTCCAGGGGTTAAATCTAGTTCCGGATAGATTGTTAATAGAGAGTAAGTAGTTTCTGCCCATGATTGGTGACCAAAAGATTGAAATTGAGGAACTAATCTGATACCATTCTTATCACACTGTTCTTTGAATTTTTGAGCGCCGGATTTGGTGATAACAGAAGTAGGGTCCCTTAGTTCCGGATGCGAAGTGAAGTCGTAATGATAATCAACCTCTAAGAATAAAAGATTAACACCTAATGTTGCCAATTCAGGTAATTGTTTACTCAATTGTTCAAGTTTCTCATCAGAGGTTTGATCTAGCAGATGAATTGCTATTATTTTTTCCGAAGAAGAAGTATCAGTTGGTTGTTTCTTTTTAGAACAATAAATCATTAGAATAGCTAAGCAAAAAAAGAAGAGATTTTTTTTCATCTGTTTATTTTTATTGTTTTTTGTAATTAGCTTAGAGCTATCAGAACCATTCTTTTATTTCTAAAAAAAAGTCTGACAATTTTAAAACACGACATTTAAAAAAGTCAGACTTGATGAGTAGGGTTATTTCATTTGATTAATGAAAAATCATATTTCTGTCGACTGTGGTATATGTTGAATCACTTGCTTTTTTGTATTGTAATTTCACATCGTTCCAGTCAGATGCCCATCCTTTTACAACATTGTTTAGGTATACTATTTTTAATTTGTGCTTTCCTTTTTTGAGGATGATGTAGCCGTCTATTGGTTGATCTCCTTTCTTTACAGGTCTTTTGTTGTCAATCACTAACTGATCAGCAATCCAAACCTGATCCTGAACACTGTTGAAGATATAGGTGCCATCTTCTGGAAGGTCTATATATCCATCTAAATAAACGGCTCTAAAGTTTTCTTTTAATACATCGCTTCCCCATGCATAGGTAGTATTGGCTTGAGAAATACTATCCACTGTAGTACTTTCTATAGGAAGGTTTTTGTCAATTTCGTTAACATCTTTGAAGTGCCCTTTAATCGTGTTCATTTTTAATCCTTTTTTAGGCGAATCAACTGCTATCGGTTCGAAAGCTTGCTGCTTTTCTAGAGTGATAGTTCGTGTAGGACTCATTTTTCCATGCGGGAGTATTGACGCGATTTTAATGGTCGTATTGGTTGTAAATGTTAATGGCGCAGTATACTCTTTACTATTTTTATCAGGAGTTGTTCCATCAGTTGTATACACCATTTTTACAGGGTGAGTAGTTGTAAAGGAAATACTGGTGCTATCTGCAAACTTAATCTGATCAGTACTAGGTCCTTCAGGAAGTGGGATGTGGTAATTAATTTCATACGCATCCAGAATAGGATATAAGTGGTCTAGACGAGTTAGGAAATTTTCGAAATTCTTATTAGAAGGATCAGACCAGGTCACTTCTGCTAGTGCTATAATTCTCGGGTAAATCAGGTATTCTATTTGTGCTTCTGTACTGGCGTATTCTGTCCAGATATTTCCTTGTGCTCCAAGGATGTGTTTTCTTTTGTCCGTATCAATTTTAGAAGGGATCGGAGAGTAATTGTATGCTTTTTCTAAAGGAATATATCCTCCAAAAGCCATAGGCTCTACCTTGTAGTCTCCCTGATAGAAGTTGAAATATACAAAGGCAGCAGGTGTCATAATAACGTCGTGTCCTTCATTAGCTGCTTTGATACCACCTTCTTCTCCCTGCCAGGACATAATATTTGTGGTTGGAGTGATTCCTCCTTCAAGGATTTCATCCCATCCGATCATTTTTCGATCGTATTTTTTTAATATGTTTTCGACTTTAGCCATGAAATAACTTTGTAGTTCATGTTCATCTTTTAATCCCTCTTTTTTCATTAATTGTTGACATTCTTCTGATTTTTTCCATTGATCTTTAGGAACTTCATCTCCCCCTACATGGAAATATTCAAAAGGAAATAAGGATACCATTTCTTTTATTACATCCTCTACAAATACCAATGTCTCAGGTTTTCCTGGGCAGAGAACATTACTTTCGACTCCCCATAGTGTTCGGGTTTTATAGGTTTTATCATCACAGGCTAGTTCTGGATATGCTGCTAAAACGGCAACAGTATGTCCCGGAATGTCAAATTCAGGAACAACATCAATAAATCGCTCTTTGGCATAGGCGACAACTTCTTTTATTTGTTCTTGTGTATAAAAACCTCCATAAGTAGTACCATCTTCATTGACTCTATTGGAACTAATTTCTGTAAGTTTTGGGTATTTTTTGATTTCAATTCTCCATCCTTGATCGTCTGTAAGATGCCAGTGAAACTTGTTGATTTTGAATAACGAAAGCAAATCTAGTTGTTCTTTGATAAAATCAATGGAACTAAAGTGTCTGGAAACGTCCAAATGCATTCCTCTCCAGGAAAATGCAGGTTTATCTGTAATGGTTATTCCTGGAATTTTCCAGATTGTATTTTCTGTATTAGTGATCTCCTTAGCAGAGCGAGGAATTAATTGTAGTAAACTCTGTAATCCGTAAAAAACTCCTTGAGGAGTAGCTCCTTTGATCTCTATAGTTTCTTGAGAAACGTGCAGTTGATATGCTTCTGAATCTAGGCTTAGCTCAGCGTCTATAATAAGCCTGATTGTGTTTTTTTTCTGTGTGTCTTTATGAACTTCTAAAGAAAGACCTGTAAATTCTTTTAATTTCTTGGTAAAGAAATTGGCAATCGTAGTACTTTCATCACTATTGCATGAGATACTAGTGTTTTGAGATAATAAAAAGAAAGCCTCGTTTTTTTCCAGCTGCAATGGGGTAGGGGTAATTCCTACATGATCATTAGAAACAATGTTTTTTGGTTTTTCTGTACAAGCGGTTAAAAGAATAAAAAAGAAGATAAAGAATTTAGAATTCATGGAGAATATAATTGGATTAGGAATATGATGTTAGAAAAACGAATGATTTATTTTGATAATGAAGCTTCTTTTTTTAACAGAGCTCTTTGCGGGAAGTTCGCTTTTGTTGTAGTATTCCTTTAGAAATAGATCGGAACATCATTGATGCTGGATTAAGGCATTTTTCAGTAGCTCCAATTGTTTTTTTATTAATTTTTTTGATCAGAGTTTTTACTGCTTCTTTACCGAGCATTTGATGAGGTAAGTTTATATCGTCGATATTATCAGCCTGGATATTTTTATCGATAAAAACTTTACTACATGGTATTTCATCAATTTTATTGAGTAATACCAAAGGGAAATTTGCTTGTGTAAGGTTCATCAGAGATACATAATTCTTTTTCTCAATAGTTTTAGGACTCAGAGAGATGATTAGACCGTCTGTACATCCGTTGGTAAGCATTTTTATTAACGCGATTTCTCTTTCGCTACGTCCTTTGGATTGATAGATCATTAGTTTTGTCTGATTAGCCATGGTGTAATCAGCAATTTCGTCTACGAGTTCTAATGTAGAGATATTTCCCAAATCAGGAACAATTAGTCCTATAGTATTCGTCTTTTGTAGACGTAAGTTTTGCGCTATACTATTGGGTCTGTAATTATAAAGTTGAGCAATCTCTGTTACTCTTTTTTTAGTTTCTTTACTTATTTCTGTACTGTCACTAAGTGCTTTAGAAACAGTGGAAATTGAAACTCCTAATATACAAGACATCTCTTTTAAAGTGATATTCGGCATTGTTTTTTGTTTTTTGTGATAGATATATCTATTACTTAGGAGACTTAAAAGGTATAGTCAATCTCAATTATCGAGATTGACTAACCTCTTTTTTCACTTCTTAAATTATTTGATGAGAACAATTAGAAATGGTATCTTTTAAAAGCTTCTATAGCTTCATAGTCAGCTAATCCTAGTTGATCATATAATTCGGCGGTGTTTCTGTTTCTTTCTTGAGCACGTACCCAGAATTCTCTCGCATCTTCTCCCTGGAACATCACTCTGTCTTTTTGTGATTGGTGGAACAAGATAGCATTGGTCTTTCTGTTTACTTCATCAGGGCTTAATGGTACCGCCATTTCTATTTCAGAAATATCCCATTCATGCCAAGCTCCTCTGTATAACCATACCCAACAATCTTTCATGAAAGGTTGCTTTTTTAGTAGAGGAAGCGCCTCAAAAATAGCATCTAGACATAATTTATGCGTACCATGTGGGTCTGCTAAATCTCCTGCAGCATATATTTGATGAGGTTGTACTTCGTTGATAAGGTCAATGATGATTTGAATGTCATTTTTTCCGATAGGATTCTTTTTGATTTTTCCGGTTTCATAGAATGGTAGATTCAAAAAGTGTACATTGGAATCATCTAATCCTAAATATCTGGTAGCTCCGTATGACTCCATTTGGCGAATTAATCCTTTGATTAATCGTGCTTCAGGGATGTCAATGTCTCCTTTGTTTTTAGAGTTTAAGGAATCTTTTATTGTATTAAAAATGGAAATATCTGAATCGTTTGCTAGCTTTTGTGCTACTTCAGCAAATTTTAAAGCTTCTTCATCGTTTACAGCAATATTTCCAGAGGTTTGATACGCTACGTGTACTTCGTGTCCCTGATCGATTAATCTGGAGAAAGTACCTCCCATGGAGATCACATCATCATCTGGGTGAGGACTGAAAATAAGAACTCTTTTCTTGGTAGGAAAAGCTCTTTCCGGACGATTGGTATCATCTGCATTTGGTTTTCCTCCTGGCCACCCGGTAATTGTATGTTGTAGTGTATTAAATATTTTTATATTGAGATCATATGCGGATCCTTCTAATGCAAGAAGCCCAGACATACCATGCTCGTTATAGTCTTTGTCGGTTAATTTTAATAATGGTTTTTTTACTTCCTGACTAAGCCAGGTGACAGCTTTTAGTTTTAGATCCTCTGTCCATATACATTGATCTACTAACCAAGGTGTTTTAATTCTAGTTAGTTCAGATGCAGCTTCTGCATCACAAATGATTGTGGTGTTTTTATGATCTTGAAGAAAAGTTGCGGGTATTGTAGAAGTAATATCTCCTTCGATTGTTTCCTGAAGGACAGAAGCTTTTTTATGCCCCCATGCCAAAAGGATGATACGCTTGGCATTCATTATGGTGTTAATTCCCATAGTGACTGCTTTTTTAGGTACATTTTCAATACCATTAAAATCAGAAGCAGCGTCTCTACGAGTAATGTGGTCCAATGTGATAATTCTGGTTCCTGAATTACGATGTGATCCAGGTTCGTTGAATCCGATGTGTCCAGATCGCCCAATACCTAATAGTTGAAAATCAATTCCTCCGTACTGTTTGATTTTCATCTCATAGTCAATACAATACTGATCTAATTCTTCTACGGGAATATCACCACTAGGGATATTGATATTCTCCGGATGAATATCTACATGATCGAAAAGATGTTGATGCATGAAATGATAGTAGCTTTGTTGATTTTCAATCTTCATAGGATAATACTCATCCAGATTGAAGGTCACAACATTTCTAAAACTAAGCTCACCAGATTTATGAAGCCTTACAAGCTCTTCATATACTTTAATAGGTGAGGAGCCTGTTGCCAGACCAAGAACACACTGCTCTCCATTTTCTTGTTTTTGAATGATAAGATCAGCAATCTCCTGCGCTACAATTTTTGAAGCATTAACAGAGTTTTCAAATATTTCATTGTGAATCTTTTCAAACTTAGTGTCTTCAAATTTACCAACCTGTTTGTACTTAATTTCTTTGATCATTTTTTAAGTCTATTTATAACTTATTGAGTAATTGTGATTATGATATGGGAGTTGAGTAAAAAGAGATAAGCAATATGCTTATCTCTTTTTCTAAACAAATTAACTTAAAAATTACCTCCAGCGATATCCCACCAGAGTCTGGTACCTCCAGTATCAGGACCGCCTAACAGAGATACTGCTTTTTCTACCTCGGCAGAATTTGCTACTTTATCAGAGTCAGCAAATTTTAAGCGACGTATTTGGATATCTGTATCGATTTCTCCATTACTCTTGTTGTTTACAACAGGGAATAATTTTGGATATCCTGTTCTTCTAAACTCACTCCATGCTTCCTGTCCGTCAGGGAACATAGCAATCCATTTTTGAGTTATGATTTTTTCTAATTTTACTTCATTACTAGCAGCCGCGTCCCAAGCAATAGTTACATTACTAACTGCTCCAGTATTATGAGCTGCTTCTACAGGATCAGTATAATCAGCAGCAACTTTTGTGTTATCAGATGCATAAGAAGCATCAGCTACTCCATGCTGATCAAAAGAAGTGGCAATTCCAGCTTCGTAGTTGGCTTGAGCATCTCCAGCTCCAGCCCATCCTCTTAATGCTGCTTCTGCTTTTAAGAAATGTACTTCAGATGCCGTCATTAATTGAATAAGAGTTGTTCTGATAATACTTTCACCTATGTTAGAAAAAGGTTGATATTTTGGTTTGTCTGCATTAATACCAATTCTGATTCCTTTGTATTCACCAGGTGATACTTCTGATTCTTCAAAATACTTTTCTAATCTTGGATCTTCATATCCAGTAAGAATAGATTCCATAGAAGCTCCCATTCTGATATCGTTCCAGGAAGCAGCTATCGTAGCTAATGGATGTTCAACTTTACCATCTACTAAGAAGTTGTTCGTATTGTTGTCAATCAATCCACCACTATGTGCTAACGACTTTTCTCCTTCTGTTTGCGCTTTGCTTGGATTTACTTTTGAGATTCGAATTGCTAATCTAAGACGTAAAGAGTTTGCGAATTGAACCCATTTATCTATGTCTCCTCCATAAGCTTGATCAGTAGCAGCAAATGTTCCCGGAACATCTGGCAAGCTGCTATCAGATAATGTAGTTATAGCGTAATCCAGTTCTTCAAAAAATGTGTTATAAACAGTCTCTTGAGAATCATAATAACCTACTAGTGGGTTTTCTCCAAATCTAGAATATACGATAGGTCCGTATATGTCAGTAACTCTGTGCATCGCTTCAACTTTTAATATCAAAGAAAGCGCATATAGTTTAGGATTTGTTTCTTTACTAATTCCTTCTATCGTGAATGCATTGAGCATGATATTAGAATAAGCAACATTCCAAGGGAAGTTGTTCCAACCATCTACTAATGCATAGGTCATATTATTAATGTTACTGGCAAAACCAGTTGGAGGCATCATGTATCCGGAATAAACATCCCCGTTAAGGTTTTGTTGTAATTGTGTACTCCAGGCAGGTTGATTTTGATAAATATTATTGAACATACCCGCAAAGAAATCAGTCGCTTCTAATTGATTCTTTGGGATTGTAGTGTCATTGGTGTTTATATCTTCGAAGTTATCTGTACAGGCGAAGATTAAGAACAGTAATGCAATACCTGATATTTTATATATACTTTTCATATTTCAAAAAGTTAAAATGTTAATTGTAAGTTGAATCCTAAGCTTCTGGTAGTAGGTTGAGAAAAGAGATCGATTCCTTGAAGACCTTCTCCGGTACTTGCAGATATGTTCGGATCGAACGGAGCATCTTTGTGGAAAAAGAATAGGTTTCTTCCTATCACAGAAAAGTTCGCGCTTTTTATGAATAAACTTTCAGGTAATTTAAATCTGTACCCTAAAGATAATTCTGCTAATCTAATGTTTGTAGCGTCATATACATATTCACCGGTAAACCCTTGTCTTCCCCCTACTGCAGTATAATATGCCTGAGGATCAACAGTACCTGTAAAAGGAGTACCGTCTTCGTTTACAAAACTTCCAGCTACAGCTCCAGCATTTCTAGCATCAGCAGTTCTTTGAGATAGCCCTCGCTCATCAAGGTATCCTTCAGTGATACTCAATACTTCTCCTCCAAATCTAGCATCTACTAATACATTTAAAGTAATGTTTTTGTATTCAAAGCTGTTGTTCCATCCTAGTGTCCAGTCTGGATTTGCATTTCCAACTAAGTTGATTCCTCCATTTACAGGAGTACCATCCGCTGCTAGGACAATATTTCCATTGGCATCTCTCTCAGTTGTTTGTGCGTATATATCTCCAAAAGATCCACCTTCTTTAATAATATATCTATAGTTGATGTTAGAAGGTACTGCATCTGTTAGGATTACTTCGTCTTGATCTGGAGCTAACTCAGATTTAAGTTCTTTTACTTTATTATCATTTACCGCATAGTTAAGGATACTATTCCACTCAAAGTTATCATTTCTGATAATAGATGCATTAATAGAAACTTCAAGTCCTTGGTTTTGTATGTTACCTGCATTAATGAATGTCTGTGTAAGTCCCTGTCCAGAAGTTGGAGTTGAAATAGGGATAATCTGATCATTCGTATTTGTTTGGTAATAAGTAGCATTAAATCCTAATCTGTTGTCTATAAATTTAGCTTCTAAACCAAATTCCGTTGATTTTTGAAGTTCTGGTTTTAATGGAACCACAGAAGTAATAGACTGGATGAATGCTCCTTGTCCAAATGGAGCAGAGAATTGTGGTTGAGAAACAAAAGCAGGTAAATCGTTTCCTACTTCTGCATATGAAGCTCTAACCTTAGCATAGCTAATCGCTTCTGGTAATTCGAATGCTTCAGAAAGTATTGTTGTAATACCTACGGAAGGGTAAAAGAATGAATTGTTATCAGTATTTGATAATGTAGATGTCCAGTCATTTCTTGCCGTTAGGTCAAGATAAATCATTTCTTTAAACCCTAATGTTGTACTGGCGAAAACAGATTGTTGTTCTCTTTTTCCTGCTAATGTTTGTGCTAATGTAAAAGAATTAGCAAAATTAGAGTCAAAATTCTGAACGATAAATTGATTAGGAACTCGTAAACCTCCGTTTACTCCAGAGTCTAAACTTAATCCTTCTCCAATTTTAGAGTTTGTAATACTGGTACCGATATTAGCAGAAAGGTTCCAGTTTTCTCCAAAGTCTTTGTTAATAGTAGCTATTAAGTCAGCATATAACTGAGTGTCTTCAGTTTCTCTATAAATAAATCTTCCTGTTGCAGGAGCTAGAGTCGCTTCTGTAGTAGCGTATAATCTTTTCTCGAACTTATTGATTGTTCTGTCATAACTCCCTCTTGTTTGGAATGATAACCAATCATTAACTTTAAATTGTAATGATAATGCAGTAATTAACTTTTGGTTTAAGTCATCACTTTGGTTTCTGTTGATGATCCAATATGGATTTTGTTGAATATCTTCTTGGAAAATCCAGTTTTGTTGTGGGTGAATGTTTCCTGGAACAAAAGTTTCATAAGTATTTTCGTAATTACTGAAACTATCTCCGCCTACTCTTGGATATAGGTAAAGACCTGTTAACGGGTTGAAATAAAGTCCATTTACTGGCTTGTTATCTATAGATTGAGTAGATAAAGTGATATTTGCATTGGCAGTTAGTCTGTCGTCAAATAGTTTAGCTGTCTCTCTAAAGTTTAAACTGTGTCTCTTTAGTTTATGAGAAGGAGTAATTCCTGATCCAGAAGTATTAGCATATGAGAAATATGTTTGAGCTTTCTCTGTTCCTCCTGAAATAGATACCGAGTTTATAGCGGTAACCCCTGTGTTAAAGAAGTCTTCTACATGATCGTCAGAAGCTCCTTTTCCGCCGTTCCAAGCATTGTTTTCTCCTGCAGCTCCAAGATATTCTGTTTGGAATTCAGGAAGGCTAGCAGCATTTTCAAATGTCAAATTCGAAGAATAAGTAACTTTAAAAGATCCTTCTTTTCCTTTCTTAGTAGTAATCAAAATAACACCATTTGCTCCCTGGCTACCATATAATGCAGAAGCAGAAGCACCTTTTAATACCGTCATGCTTTCGATATCATCTGGGTTTAAAAGAGATAATGCATCTCCACCATCACGGTTACCTCCACCAAAATCTCCAAATGCATTATTTGGTTGGTAAGAACTGTTGTTAGATAATGGAATACCATCTATAACGTACAAAGGTTGATTTGTTCTGGTAGAAGAATTACCCCTTAATGTAACCTTTACAGATCCTCCAAGTCCTGAAGAACTTCTGTTAACAGTTAAACCAGATACTTTACCTGATAAACTGTTGATCGGGTTGGCATCTTTAACTTTGGTTAATTCATCTGATTTTAAGTCTTGTGCAGCATAGGTAAGAGATTTTCTGCTCTTTTTAATACCTAAGGCTGTTACAACCACTTCGCTTAATTGATCGGCATCTTCCTCTAACTGAACATTGATAACCGTTTCGCTACCAACTGTTCTTTCTACTGCTCTCATCCCTAAATAAGAGAATTGTAGAACAGCTCCCTGAGGTGCGCTGATAGAATACTTACCGTCAAAATCAGTCTGAGAACCGGTAGAGGTTCCTGCGACAATGATATTAACTCCTGGTAAAGGCAAACCATCACTCATACTGGTAACTGTTCCGGAGATTTGAACATCCTGTCCAAATATCCCCAAGATGGAGAATAAGGAAAGGCCGATGAAAGTAAAAAATTTTTGTTTCATGTCTTATGGATTGTTAATTGATTGCCACAAAATAAACTTTTGAATTCATGAAAAAATTTTTTTTATATGTACAACATGTTTTTTACAACGAACGACATATATTCTCATATAATGTGGTTTTTCAGTAAAATGGGATTTTTAATTTTTTTGTTTTTTCTTTTAATTAATTATACATTTTGACGGTTTTTGCCGTAAAAAAATTACATATAAGTCATTTTTATTGATATTTATACATTGAGGGGAAGCGGAATACAGTTAACGATTAAGAAGAAGTACCATCTTTACTTTTGGACGGTTTATTTTTTGTTCAATTTTTTGAGATGGGGGAGCTATTTTAATGATTATTGGTACTCATTAAAGTCAAATCTAGTAGAGTTCCCACTCCACATTATTATAGTGTACTTTAATATATATTATTTAGTTCCTAAGTATATCTTGAAAAAGAAATATGCTATGTATATAGCATTCTTATTAATGGCTTTAGGGATTCATTATCTGGTTCGGTCGGGTCTGAATTATTGGTTGGTTACTGAAAACATCTGGCCAGAAGTACAGGGTCGACATGATGCATTTGGATTTAATCATATCATTGCAGTAGTTCTGGGAGAACTGTATGTTATTGGTCTGACTTCTTCGATTAAGTTTACAGCAGACTTTCTTTATGAAAGAAACCAAAATCAACGATTAAAAGCACTACAATATAAAACAGAGCTCAAATATTTGAGAGCACAGATTCAGCCACACTTTTTCTTTAATACCCTGAATAATATTTATGCGTTGACAATGCAGAAATCTTCAGAAGCTTCAGATGTTGTTTTGAAATTGTCTGACATAATGAAATACATTATCTATGATGCCAGTAAGAAAAGTGTTTCACTTCTTCAGGAAATTAATTATATAGATAACTATATAGAACTTGAAAAAGTACGGTTTGGATATAAAGTAACATCAGAAATTAGTATTACAGGGAATGTAGATGAAGTTCAGGTACCTCCCTTGTTATTTTTGCCATTTATTGAAAATTCGTTTAAACATGGATTGTATTCTGGCTCTGATATGAATTTAACAGTTTCTTTTGAAAAAAATAAAGAAGAACTGGTTTTTGTTTCTAAAAATACATTTGATGAGGAGACCGTTCCTAAATCAAAAGGAGGAATAGGGCTAAAAAATATTGAAAGAAGGCTTCAACTACTATACGATAAGGATTATGTTTTGTACATTGCTGTTGAGAATAACGAATTTATTGTTGTCCTTAAAATCCCTGTACAATGACGGTAAAATGTATAATAGTTGATGATGAGCCTTTGGCCATAAATGTGATAGAGTCTTATTTAGAAGAGTTTAAAAATATTGAAGTATGCGGAGTGTATGAAAGTGCTATTGAGGCACTTCCTGCTATGGAAAGTGGTGATATTGATGTTGTTTTTTTAGATATTAATATGCCCAGAATGAGCGGCTTGGAATTCTTGAAAAGTTTACAAGAATATCCAATGATTATTATTACTACTGCATATAAAGAACACGCATTAGAGAGTTATGAGCTAGAGGTGTTAGATTATTTGGTAAAGCCAATTCCTTTTAGTCGTTTTCTGAAATCGATTAATAAACTAATGGCGAGGCTTCTTTCTGAAAAGAATGTAAGACTTACCTCAGATGATGATCCTCATATATTCTTGAAAGTAGAACGTAAATTAATGAAGATATATCTCAGAGATATTCTCTTTATAGAAAGTCTGAAAGACTATATAAAAGTTTGTACGGAAGATGGAAGTTATGTTTCGCATAAGTCCTTGTCGAGTATTAGCGAAGAACTACCGTCAGAAAACTTTGTGAGAATACATAAGTCCTATACTATAGCTATAGATAAGGTAAAGTGTATAGAAGGGAATTTAATTGAGATAGGAAGTAAAAAAATACCCATGGGGAGAAATTATGCAACCCATGCGAAACAACGAATATTAAAAAACGAAGGAAATTTATTTAAAGAGTAATACATTATGAAACTTAGTATTTTAGACTATGGTATAATAGTCACATTTTTATTATCCGTATTGTTAATAGGGGTAGTGGTATCAAAAAGGTCCGGTAAAAATTCATCTGAATATTTCTTATCCGGGCGTAGTATGCCTTGGTGGTTACTAGGTTTCTCTATGGTGGCAACAACTTTCTCTACAGACACCCCGAATTTGGTGACCAATCTGGTGAGAAAAAATGGAGTGGCAGGAAACTGGGAATGGTGGGCCTTTTTATTAACAGGGCTATTGACGGTTTTTGTATATGCTAAGCTCTGGAGGCGTTCTAATGTTAATACAGATATGGAATTTTATGAGCTGAGATATTCAGGAAAGCCAGCTCGTTTTTTAAGAGGGTTTCGTTCTATATATTTAGGAGTGATTTTTAATGTACTTGCTATGGCAGGGGTTACTTTGGCAGCAATTAAGATTGGTGGAATTATGTTTGGATTGCCTCCTTTGCACACAGTAGGATATGCAGCATTGATAACAGTAGTGTTTAGTGCGATTGGCGGTTTTAAAGGAGTTGTGTATTCTGATTTTTTACTATTCTTTGTGGCAATGGCAGGGTCAATAGGAGCTGCTTATTATTGTGTTAACCTTCCAGAGGTGAATGGTTTGGATGGTCTGATTACACACCCTAATGTAGTTGATAAAATATCATTGCTTCCTAGTTGGAGTAATAAAGAAATGATTATTAGTTTGCTGGTAATTCCGTTGGCAGTCCAGTGGTGGAGTTCATGGTATCCAGGGGCAGAACCTGGAGGAGGTGGTTACATAGCACAACGCATGTTAGCAGCAAAAGATGAAAGCCACGCGATTGGAGCAACCTTCTTTTTTAATATTATGCATTACGCATTACGTCCTTGGCCATGGATTATTGTAGCGTTAACATCATTAGTATTGTATCCGGATTTAGCAAGCATAAAAGAAGCCTTTCCTGATGTTACAAATGATAAGCTAGGGCATGACTTAGCGTATTCGGCGATGCTTACCAAGTTGCCCTCAGGGTTATTAGGAGTGGTGGTAGCATCTTTAGTGGCAGCTTATATGTCCACGATATCTACACATTTGAATTGGGGAGCATCTTATGTAGTAAATGATGTGTATAAGCAGTTTGTTAAGAAGGATGCCTCAGAAAAAGAGCTAGTAAATGTAGGTAGAATTTCTACAGTATTATTAATGGCAATAAGTGCAGTTATTGCTTTGTTATTGACAGATGCGGTTCAGTTGTTTAAGTATATTTTAATGTTTGGGGCAGGAACTGGTCTGATATTTTTATTACGATGGTTCTGGTGGCGTATCAATGCATGGAGTGAGATTTCTGCCATGTTTTCTTCAGGGATTATTTCGATTATAATTAATATAGAAGTAGTAAAAAATTCTATGTTTGGAGATGCCGGGATTTTTCCAAGCTGGGGACAGATTCCTTTTGTGGTGGTTGTAACAACTATTATATGGTTGTTGGCTACTTTTCTAACAAAGCCTGATGAAGATAAAACCCTGTTTAATTTTTATAAAAAAATACAACCTGGAGGACCTGGTTGGGATAAGATACTTCAGAGAGCAAATGAAGAAGGAATAGATATAGTAGATAAAGAGGAAAAATGGGCGGTTCCATTAGGAATTGGAGCAATGCTTCTTGGTTGTGTATTAGTCTATGGAGCGTTATTTGCTACAGGAAACCTTATCTATGGAAAATATACAGATGCAATTATTTTTATAGTTGTGACACTGGTATCTGGAGGGTTACTTGTAAAAGTGTGGAATAAGATGAAAAATAATTTTTTGTAATTCATGACATTAAAAAATAGAATACAATCCGTTGACTTTTTACGTGGGTTAACGATAGTGGTCATGATATTAGTAAATACCCCAGGAGACTGGGGTTTTGTTTATAAACCTTTATTGCATGCAAAATGGAATGGTTTGACAATAGCAGATTTTGTCTTTCCTTTCTTTTTGTACATAGTAGGTATTTCTATTTCTTTTGTATACAAAGCCAAAACACCTGATAAAACAATTTATAAAAAGATAGCGATAAGGAGTCTTAAGTTGATTGGATTGGGACTGTTTCTTAATGCTTTTTTGCCATATATTCCTTTTGTAGAATCATGGGAGAAAATGAGAATCCCTGGAGTTCTTCAGCGAATAGGGATTGTTTTTTTTGTGACCTCGGTATTATATCTTAATATGAGTAAGAAAGGATTGATGATATTGACGGCAGGAATTCTCGTAGGGTATTGGATATGGTTGGGATATATTCCTTTTCCTGGAGGAGATACTCCTACCTTGGAAAGAGCAGCTAATAATTGGGCAAATTACTTAGACTTACAGCTTTTGGGAACTCATATGTGGAAACCTGATTACGATCCGGAAGGGATAATAAGTACAATTCCTTCAATTGCTTCTGCGCTTACAGGGGTTTTTATAGGAGAAGTGTTAACGAGTTCAATGCTTCGAAAACATTTAAGATTATTAGGGTTAGGAAGCTTGTTGTTGGGAATTGGTTATATATGGAGCCTTGTTTTTCCTCTGAATAAGGCATTATGGAGTAGTAGTTTTGTTTTGGTTACTTCAGGATATGCTACACTTATTTTAGCGTTGATTTATTACCTTACGGATTATAAAGAGATTTCTTTAGGGAATATGTTTACCTATGTTGGTTCTAATGCTATTGTGCTCTATTTTTCGTCTATGTTTATCTCCAAAACGTTTTATCTGATATCAGTAGGAGAAAAGTATACGATTCATAGTTGGCTGTATGAGACTGTTTTTGTATATGAAGGAATGAGTAAGGAATTCTCGTCGTTATTGTATGCATTAGTTGTTATTGTCTTTTATGTTGTTGTGGCTTATGTGTTGTATCGAAAGCGGATTTTTATTAAAGTTTAATCAATACGCATTATATCATTTTAACTTTTTTTAAGTACAGAGGATAAGAATAAGATATAAGTAATAATGCTATCTTGCGCATAAGAAGTGTAATTGCTAAGTAAAGATGCATGAGAGAAGTGTATAAATTTTGTCCTAGCTGTCAAAGCCCATTAGAAGTATTTGAAGAAGAGTATTTAGCGTGTTCCAGTGATCACTGTAACTTCGTGCATTATGGTAATCCAACTCCGGTAGTCGCTGCAATAGTAGAATATGAAGAAAGACAGATTTTATTAGCTCATAATACGCAGTGGCCAGAGGATTGGTATGCATTGATTACTGGTTTTTTAGAGAGGAATGAGCACCCTGATGAGGCAGTGCTTAGAGAGGTTCAGGAAGAATTAGGAGTAATGGGAGAATTAGTTTCTTTTGTTGGGCATTATCCGTTTTATAGAATGAATCAAATACTGCTAGTGTATCATGTTAGGGTCAGTGGAAAGATCAATCTTAATGAAGAGTTGGATGATTATAAAATCATTCCTTTTTCAGAAGTGACGTATTGGCCTGCCGGGACTGGTTATGCGGTAAGAGATTTTTTGATATCAAAAGGAGAAACGCCAGTAGAAGTTCCGTTCTCCGGGATGTAATCACTGTTCTTTTTTTAGGATTTCAATATCGTCCAAAAGCCGATCAATTTCTTCCTCATCTGTTCCGTCATAAAAACCACGAATTCTTTTTTTGGTGTCTACTAAAATAAAATTTTCTGTATGGATCATATCATAAGGACCTCCATCTCCATTAGATTTGGCTGCCAGATACGATTTTCTGGCTAGATTATAAATCTGCTTTTTGTCACCAGTAACCAGGTTCCATTTGGTGTCATTGACCCCTTTTCTTTTAGCATATCGCTTTAATTGGGCAACAGTATCAATATCAGGGGTAACTGTATGAGATAGTAATAAGACAGAAGCGTCATTCATGAGTTCGTCCTGAATTTTTTTCATATGTCCTGTCATAACTGGACAAATGGATTGACAGGTGGTAAAAAAGAAATCTGCTACATATATTTTATTATCATATTCTTTTTCTGTAATGGTTTTTCCATTTTGATTGGTAAGGGAAAAAGGAGCGATTTTATGATACTTTCTGATGTGTTGTACGGTGCTGTCTACTAATTCCGTGTTGACCATCTCTGGTTCGTAAATAGGTAAAACCGGTGTAGGCTTTAGAATAGAATAAATAATAGAAATGATAATTGCAGAAAGTACCAAAAGAACAATTCCAAAAAACTTATATCTGGAAAAAAAACGAAGCATATGAGTAATTTAATACTGCAAAATTACGAGGAATGTTTTATTAGTACGACCAGTTTTTGCTAAAAAATCATTAAAAGATTCGTTCCACTCTTTAGATTTCTTTCATAAGCAGTACTAAAAGGTTACTTTTGCGTGATTTAAATTTTGAACATAGACCGATATGAGTCCATTTTTTGTAAAAGCAATACAATTATTGTTAAGCTTATCTTTTCTTATTATCCTGCATGAATTGGGGCATTTTATCCCAGCAAAACTATTTAAGACCAGGGTGGAAAAATTCTATTTGTTTTTTGATGTTAAGTTCTCTTTGTTTAAGAAAAAAATAGGAGAAACAGTATACGGAATCGGGTGGTTGCCACTTGGAGGGTATGTAAAGATTGCTGGAATGATTGATGAGAGTATGGATAAGGAACAAATGGCGGGTCCTCCACAACCATGGGAGTTTAGATCAAAACCAGCTTGGCAACGCCTAATTATTATGTTAGGAGGAGTCACAGTGAATATTATTCTTGGTTTTCTTATTTATATGGCGATTGTTTTTACCTGGGGGAGTAATTATGTAGGAGTAGCAGATATGCCTAAAGGGTTTAAGGTAGCAGAATCGTTTAAAGAATATGGATTTCAGGATGGAGATCGTATTCTGAAGACAAATGGAGAGAAGTTGGAAGATATGACTCGAATTAATGCATACCTATTTTTGAGAGATGTAAAGACAGTTGAAGTGTTGCATCAAAATGGAGAAATGGAAACGATTACGATACCTGATGATATTGGTAAAAAAATGTTTGAAACAGGAGTGTTGACTCCTTTTTCGCCAATAGGAGATGCTAAGATAGATTTAGTTCAGGAAGGTTCAGGGGCAGATAAGGCAGGATTAGAGGTAGGAGATATTATTACAGGTACAAATGGAGCTCCTGTAGCATATATGAGCGATTATTTTGAAGCCAGGGCTAAAGATAGTATTAAAACAACGCCCATAACTCTTACATATAAAAGAGAAGGGATTGAAAAAACAGCAACCATTACCCCGGATGAAGAAGGGATAATAGGAATTTCTTTTGGAAGAGATTATGAAGTGCAGAAGAAGGCCTATTCGCTAGGAGAAAGTATTAGTCAGGGATTCGAATTGGGATATTGGACACTACACGATTATATAGCACAGTTTAAATATGTGTTTACTAAAAAAGGAGCAACTCAGGTAGGAGGTTTTGCGGCAATAGGAAATTTATTCCCTGAAGCCTGGAACTGGAAAGCTTTCTGGGGGACAACAGCTTTTATTTCTATTATTTTGGCATTTATGAATATTCTGCCTATTCCTGCATTGGATGGAGGGCATGTTATGTTTTTATTGTATGAGATGATTACAGGGAGAAAACCGAATGATAAATTTATGGAATATGCGCAATTGGTTGGTTTTGTGTTGTTAATCGCGTTGCTGTTATTCGCTAATGGAAATGATATCTATCGAGCAATTTTTAAATAAGAACTTTTTTTAAAAAAAATAGTAAAAATGTTTTTTACAATTCAAAAAAGGTTCTATATTTGCACTCGCAAAACGGAAATACATTAGCGGATTGCAAATGAAATTCCTCCTTAGCTCAGTTGGTTAGAGCATCTGACTGTTAATCAGAGGGTCCTTGGTTCGAGCCCAAGAGGGGGAGCAAAAAAAGACTTACAATTCAATTGTAAGTCTTTTTTGTTTTTATAGGTTTTTTAAAAAAGGAATACATCGAAAAATAATTTTTGATAAGGAGGAAGAGTGAGATGGGAGATTGGTGTTGTTTAAGTGTTTTTTAAGGAAAAGTTTAAAAGGTCAAAGATGTTCTTTTTAGCGTATTTAATGGCTTTTTTTAGTTGTTGAAATAGAATGTCTGGTCTGTTTTTTCTTGTAAGGTATTTAGTGAAGGGAAGATTGATATTGTTGTTGTTTAGAACTGTCTTTTCGTTGTGCTGGATTGTTGATTAGGGGAAGTAGGGTCGAGTGTGATCGGTTTTAAACTTATGTGCGATTAGCGAAAGTTAGAAAGAGGGTGATAAAGAGATTATGGTTTTTTTTTGGTGTAGGGCAGATTGATTGTTATATTGAAATAAAAAAAGCTGACTAAATAGTCAGCTTTTGTCTTGTGCGGGCGGAGAGACTCGAACTCTCACACCTCGCGGCACTAGATCCTAAGTCTAGCGTGTCTACCAATTCCACCACGCCCGCAATAAATATCGCTTAGCAAATAAAAACATTTGTAAAAGCGAGTGCAAATATAAGTAATACTTCATGATCTCAAAGGATTTTGAAAACTTTTTTTGAAAAAAATAAATCTTTTTTAAGACGGTACTGATAATGAGTGTGCTATGGGAGTAAAAAAAATGAGTATAAGAAGGTTTTTGTCTAGTATCCGGAATAAATCATTTTTAGTACTTTTAGAAAAAAAATAAATAGGCAAATGCAAAATATAAAATCCTACGTAGGAGAACATAAAGACCGCTTTATTAATGAACTGATGGAGCTATTAAGAATCCCGTCAGTAAGTGCGGATTCAGCTTTTGAAAAAGATGTAATCAGAACTGCAGAAGCGGTTAAAAAAAGCTTGGAGAAAGCAGGTTGTGATAAGGTAGAATTGTGTGAAACTCCTGGATACCCTATTGTATATGGGGAGAAAATAATAGATCCGGCATTGCCAACCGTACTTGTGTATGGGCATTATGATGTACAACCGGCAGATCCGATAGAATTATGGGATAGTCCCCCGTTTGAGCCTGTAGTAAAAAAGACAGCGATTCATCCCGAAGGAGCTATTTTTGGTCGTGGGTCATGTGATGATAAAGGACAGATGTATATGCATGTCAAAGCTCTGGAATTTATGACAGAAACTGGACAGTTACCTTGTAATGTTAAGTTTATGATCGAAGGAGAAGAAGAAGTAGGAAGTAAGAGCCTGGGATGGTTTGTAGAGAGAAACCAGGAGAAATTAAGTAATGACGTGATTTTGATTAGTGATACGGGGATGATTGCTAATGATGTTCCTTCTATTACCACTGGATTGCGAGGATTAAGTTATGTAGAAGTAGAGGTAACCGGACCGAATAGAGATTTACATAGTGGATTGTACGGAGGAGCAGTAGCAAACCCGATTAATATTCTGACCAAAATGATTGCATCATTACACGATGAAAATAATCGTATTACAATTCCGGGATTCTATGATAAGGTAGAAGAATTATCAACAGAAGAGAGAGCAGAGATGGCAAAAGCTCCTTTCTCATTAGATGCGTATAAGAAGTCATTAGATATTAAGGCTGTATACGGAGAAGAAGGATATACGACTAATGAACGTAATTCAATCCGTCCGACATTAGATGTGAATGGAATTTGGGGAGGATATACAGGAGAAGGAGCAAAAACTGTTATCGCTAGTAAAGCATATGCTAAGATTTCGATGCGATTAGTTCCGAATCAGGATTGGGAAGAAATTACCCAGCTGTTCAAGGATCACTTTGAGAAGATTGCTCCAGAAGCAGTTACTGTAAAAGTAACTCCACACCATGGGGGACAAGGGTATGTTACTCCTATTGATAATATAGGATATCAGGCAGCGAGTAACGCTTATAAAGATACTTTTGGAGTAGCTCCAATTCCTCAGCGAGGAGGAGGAAGTATTCCAATAGTAGCTTTGTTTGAAAAAGAACTAAAGAGTAAAACCATCTTAATGGGGTTTGGATTGGATAGTGATGCTATTCATTCCCCGAATGAGCATTTTGGAGTCTTTAATTATCTGAGAGGAATTGAAACAATTCCATTGTTCTATAAGTATTTTACAGCGCTAAGTAAATAATAAAGTAATAAAATAATGTAGAAAAGCACCTTGATAATCAAGGTGCTTTTTTGTTTTGTAAGAGAAACCAGCCGTAAGTATTTTTTAGAATAAAGAGAGGTAGAATAGTATATGCTTTGGTTATTATATAGTTATCAGATTGTTGTGATTTGAATTTACTTTGAAATAACTAATAACATAAACTCAATTTATTATGAAAATTCGAATTGCTGTACTAACAGTTTTAGTATTGTATATACCCATTATATGTCTGGGACAACAGACATCTGTCGATGCTAGAAAATGTAAGTCAAGTGAGGTAAATGCAGTAGCTTTTTCTCAAAATCCTGCTGCGCAATCAGAGTATGATGCCTTTAATAAAAAAACAAAAGGACTTGTGCAAGAAGGAATTGGTCTCCAAAAAAGGGGCATGACCTATACCATTCCTGTAGTAGTCCATGTGTATGGGAAAATACAACATGGGAAAACAGTAGATTATAACACAATTCACGGAGCTTTAGAAGCATTAAATAAAGATTTTAATGGGCTTAATGATGACTTCAATAGTATAGATCCGGTATTTGATGGAAGAAAATCCATATTGAATATTCGATTTGCATTAGCAAAAATTGATCCTAATGGAGGAAGTACCAATGGAGTAATTATACATCCAGAAGCATCAGGAATGGGAAATTATGGCAGCCCGATTGTGGCAGCAGATGGTTGGGATAACTATAAGTATATGAATGTGTACATTACTGGCGACTTATATGGAGATGGAGCTTCTAATAACTCAGGGGTCGCCTGGTATCCAAATACTAGTATGTCGGATCAGAATATTGCTAGAGTTGTGTATAACGGACAATATCTGCACGGTAATACAAATAAAGAATTTGCATCTGTGTTTACTCATGAATTTGGACATTGGTTAAATCTGATCCATACATTTGAAGGGGGGTGTAATGACCCAAATGGGGATTATGTTAGTGATACGCCAACAGAGGATTCCAATTCTGGAGATAAGGGATGTACTATAGGAGCCAGTGAATGCGGAAATCTAATTAACTATGAAAATTACATGGGATATGATTCAGCATCTGGCTGTGCTAAGATGTTTACGATCGGACAAGTAAATAGAATGTTAGCGGCTTTAGAGCACCCATCGAGAAGACCGTTATGGCAACCAGCGAATTTAATAGCAACAGGAGTGGATCTTAAAGGGGCATCGTTGGTTGCTTCTAATAATACTGTAGAAGAAGCAGTGTCTAATAATGGATCGTTAGCAGAAGTGTATTATGATATTGAAATACAAGGAGGGAGTTTTTCATTATCTTCGGGAGCACTTGTAGAGGGGACTCATTTTTCATCAATAGCTCCGCAGGGAATCACTACGTCTATTTCTGTAATCACGAATCAAAAATTACGAGTCAGATATAGCGGAAAAGCCAGTAAACATACAAGTCTTGATAACCTGAAGGGAAATATCACCCTGAAGGATGCGATTATTTATGGAGGAGTAAGTATTTTGAATTCAGCCAAGGTATCATTTGATTTCATGTTCTATGATCCTTTCGAGGTAGTGTATGTGGATAATCCTGATTATACTGCGAATGCAAGCACTACATGGACTTATTTTGTTTTACAAGGGGCAGAAACAAATAATTATGGAACTTTTTTTGAGAATAATGCTTTAAAATTAGAAACGTATACAAAAGCATTGATTTGTCTTCCGGGAAGTCTATATCCCGAACCATTAGTTTCTGGTGCTATGATTGACTCTAAAAATAACTGGGTGAATGGGGGAGCATATCCGGATTTACATGTCATTCGAAATGCTAACTATACCCAATGGGATGGTAAAACAGCGTATATAGGGTTTCAATTTGAGTTATATTCAGGAAAAACAAACTATGGATGGTTTCGGGTACGGGTAAATGCCGATGGCACATCATATACTTTATTAGACTATGCGTATAGTACGGAACCCTTTGGGGGAATTAAAGCAGGAAGTAAAGTAAGAGATGTCGCAACTCCTTCTTGTAATGATGGGATACAAAATGGAGATGAAACAGGAATTGATTGTGGAGGGTCTTGTTCTCCATGTTCTACTACACCGTATTGCATAGCAGGAAATCAAGGAACTAATTATATCAGTAATGTTACTTTTGGAGAGATTAATAATACAAGTGGTAATAGTACATATTCTGATTTTACAGCTATTGCAGCCACGATTGTTCAGGGAGAGGCAGAAAGGTTGATAGTAACTCCTTATTATAGTACTCCTAATTGGGGAGCAAATGTAGTTGGAGGATGGATTGACTGGAATCAGGACGGAGATTTTACAGATCCGGGAGAAGAGGTCTTAATGAAGCCAAGAGGAGCAGGAATCGGACTGGCAGAAGTAATTGTACCTACCACCGCTAAGTTGGGAAAGACAAGGTTACGCATTCGGTATCATTGGTGGGATGCACCTACTCCATGCAATACGACAGGAGGAGATGAAGCCGAAGATTATAGTGTTATTGTTGTAGAGGCAAGTACAGCAACATGTACAGATGGTATTCAGAATGGAGATGAAACAGGAATTGATTGTGGTGGGTTGTATTGTGAACCTTGTAATGCTACAGGAAATATTGTTTTCGTAGATATTAATGATATTGTGGTGAATACTACTTCAAATTGGGAATTTTTTAAAATAGAAATAGGGGATAACAGAGATTATGGGGCTTGGGTTTCAGGAGGAGAACTATCATTAGTTACTTATAACAAAGATATTGTATGTGAAACAGGGACTAATTATGTGAGCTTTCTGGGAGAAGGTATCGATATAGGAAAGGCTAGTAATTTTACACCTGAGAATCATAGTTATACGATCTTTTCTTCGTCATATGATACCTGGAAAGGCAAATCCGGATATGTTGGGTTTACTTTTAGTATCAATGGGGAGGTACATTATGGATGGTTCTATCTCACAGTGGCAATTGATGGATTGTCATATACAATAAAAGAGTATGCATATAATTCTATTGCAGGGGCGCCAATACGTACAGGAAGGAATTATACGGCAATAAACGAAAGCTGTGGGTTAGAGATGCATGCATATCCTAATCCCTATACAAAATACGCAACAATAGATCTATCTAAGTTACAGAAAGCTCCCGTAGAAATATGTGTGTATGATATGTATGGAAAACAGATTAATAGACAATTTTATAAAGCAAGTCCAACTAAATTTGTGTTGGGAGAGAAAACAAAAACGAGTGGCTATTATATAGTTAAGATCCATTCGAAAAGCAGATCGGAAGTTTTTATGATTGTTAAAAAATAATCTTTTTTCGAATTGAATTTTTATATAAAAGTAGCCCGCCTTTCTTAAAAGTGGGCTATTTTTTTGTAAAGTATTATTTTTGTTCTACATTTGTAGAGTTAATTCTAATAATGTAGAGCATGAAGTTGTCAAAAACAGAAGAACAATTGATGAAATATTTGTGGAAGTTAGAGAAAGCTTTTATGAAAGATTTATTAGAGGAATATCCAGAGCCTAAACCAGCAACGACTACAGTAGCTACTTTGCTAAAGAGGATGGCTGATAAAGGTTTTGTAGCATATACTTTATATGGAAAATCAAGAGAATATTACCCCCTGGTTGAAAAAACAACCTACTTCTCTACACATGTGAATAGTTTGATCAAGAATTTTTTTAATAATTCAGCTTCCCAATTCGCTTCTTTCTTTACCTCGGAGACAAATTTATCCACTGCCGAATTAGAAGAATTGCGAAAAATTGTAGATCAAGAAATCGAAAAAAAGAAGAAATGATACTATATGTTTTAAAATCAACTCTATGCTTGTTACTCTTTTGGGGGTTTTATATGTTATTTCTGGAAAAGGAAAAAATACATAGATACAAACGTTGGTATTTACTCGTTACTATTTTTATAGCATACATTATTCCGTTAATTACCATATCATATACCGTATCAGATGTGGAAACGACTCAATTAATTCAGGAGACTCCTGTTGGAGAAACCAAAGTAGAAGAAGGATATCAGGAGGGAACAGAGGAATTAGTTAGGCTATTGATTTGGAGTATATATATTGTAGGAGTATTGATATTTGGAACTCGGTGTATTCGAAATTTATGGCACTTACAACAACAAATCCGGCATAGTGAAAAAAGGAATGATAGCACTTTTATTAGCGTATTAGTGGACAGAAAGATCCTTCCTTTTACCTTTTTGAGATACGTCTTTTTTTCGAAAGAAGCCTATGTAAATCAGGAAATTCCAAAAGAAATTATACTTCATGAAGAAACTCATGTAAGACAACGACATACCGTAGATATTCTGTTTGTAGAAATGTTTCAAGTTATTTTTTGGTTCAATCCATTATGGTTTTGGGTCAAAAGAGCGATGAAACTAAATCATGAATTTCTGGCAGATCAGGCTGTCATTGACCGACAGACATCTGTACAGGAATATCAACAATTGCTCATTAACTATCCGATCAGTTTTAATCACACTGCGATAATGAGCGAAATCAATTATTCATTAACAAAAAAACGATTACAAATGATGAAAACTTCATTTTCAAAAAGAAGAGCGGTCTTACGGCTGCTAATGATGATTCCAATTATGGGGATTAGTATGACATTGTTTAATTATCAGGAGACCATTGCTTCTGACCCTTTTGCTCCAGTAGTAAAACAGGGAAAAAAAACACTCCATTCTGAAGAGTTGCAAGGCGTGACAGCAGAAATGATTGCCCGTTATAACAAATGGGCAAAAAATATCAGAAAAGCACAGGAAAAAGGAAGACGAGTGATTATAAAGTCAGAGGAGTTGAAAGAAATGCGAAGAATTTATGGACAAATGAGCGAAGAACAAAAGAGACAAGCAATTCCTTTTCCTGATGTTCCCCCTCCACCTCCGCCACCACTTGTTCGAAAAGGAGAAGTTACTGCAAAGATGGTGAGTAGCTTTAATAGATGGGCAAAGAAAATTAATAAAAGGATTGAAGAGAGACAAAGAATAATCTTAAAGGAGAAAGAAACAAATTATATGAAGATGATATATAATGCAATGACGAAGGAGCAAAAGGAGAAATCAGAGGCGTTTCCAAATATTCCTCCTCCACCCCCTCCACCAAAAATCTAATCAATAGAATTATAGAATAACCAATGCGGTATAAAAAGTGTTTGAATACTCAAACACTTTTTTGCGTTTTACAAGCTCAGATATCGGTTTTATGATATTTGTTTTTTCCATAATAGAAACAATCATATTTGTAGTTGATAGGTGGATTGAATGTAGAATCGGTTTTTAAAAAAATATAAGAAAGTGAGAAAAGATATCCTCTCTAAAGAAATATAGATACTATTTATATACATAGAACAAGAAGAGCAGTATAGAGTTATAAACAATGTGTAACATTTTACTTACAATCAACGTTCTATATATACATTCAATCAAAAAACCTCAATCATGCTAAAACGATTTTTTATTTTATGCGCTGGCGCAGACGAAAAAATATTATCAGAGTGTTCTCACGGAGAGCAAAACAAATATGTCGGGATTGGAGCCACAGTTTTCTTTACCGCAGTCATGGCATTTATAGCAGCAGCCTATGCACTATATACTGTATTTGATACATACCTTACAGCAATCTTTTTTGGATTAATTTGGGGGTTACTTATTTTTAATCTAGATCGATTTATCGTATCTACTATTAAGAAAAAAGACCGGTTTATACGAGAGTTTTTACAAGCTGTTCCCAGGCTTATTTTAGCTGTTATTATTGCAATTGTTATTTCCAAACCATTAGAATTAAAAATATTTGAAAAGGAAATTGACAGAGTATTGTTAGAGCAAAAAAATGACTATACCTTATCAAATAAAGAACAGATACAAACTCAATATACCCCTCAGGTTGAAGCGTTGAATGAAGAAATAAAAGCATTAACGACAACTGTAGAAACCAAAGAAGCAGCAGTCAATGCATTATATGATACTTATATTGCAGAAGCTGAAGGAAGAAAAGGGACTAAAAAGATAGGCAAAGGACCGGTTTATAAAGAAAAAAGAGAAAAACATGATGCTGCTCTTGCGGCGTTGAAAGAACTGAAAACAACCACAGCAGCCAGGATAAAAACACTGGAAGAAAAAAAAGAAGCATTGGCAGTAGAATATCAGGAAGTAGTTGCTGCTTCTCAACCGGTTATTGATAATTTTGACGGGCTTATGGCTCGTATTGAAGCATTAGGGAAACTTCCTTGGTTCCCTTCGTTTTTTATTTTTTTACTCTTTTTAGCTATAGAAACTGCTCCTATTTTTGCAAAATTGATTAGTGCCCGTGGGGAATACGATTATCGAGTAGAAGATAGGGAACAGGAAGTGAAATCATGGGTGGATCAGAAGAAAAACCAACGTACTGTTTTGGTAGCGACGGATCATACAATTAATGATAAAGTGTATCAGGATATTGCGGAAGAAGAAGAACTCTATGCATATAAGAAAAAAATAACAAGAGACCTGATGAAGAAACAGCAGGATGCTTTTTATAAAAAGCAAACAGGAATTTTATAGTTATGTTGGTTTATGAGCAGAAAGAAGCTCCTCTTTTTCTTTTAAAAAAAGAATGTTTTAATCGATATTAGAAATTGAAATTTTTCTGGGTTAGGTCTAAAATTAACTTTATGTAAGAAAGTTGACTATTCCTACAATGCTAGCCCAAAGGGATCATCAATAGAATGTGCAGGTTTAGTAAACCATTTAGGACCGTCTTCAGTCATGTATATATGATCTTCTAAGCGAACACCAAATTTGTAAGGAACACAAATCATAGGTTCATTACTAAAACACATTCCAGGTGTTAATATGCTGTCTTCATGTCTAGCAATATATGGCCATTCGTGTATATCCAAACCAATGCCATGCCCGGTTCGGTGTGGTAATCCAGGTAATTTGTAGTCAGGTCCTAGTTTGTTTTTCTCGAGATGCTTTCTCACAGCAATATCGATATGAGAACAGGGATGCCCTAATTGTGCTGCATGAAAAGCGACCAATTGTGCTTCTTTTTCCAGATTCCATATTTTTCGTTGTTCATCACTAATAGTTCCATAGACATAAGTTCGTGTAATATCTGAAATGTAGTTATTCAAAATACAACCGGTGTCGATCAGAACAGTATCGTTTTCTTCCAGATTTTTAGGAGCTTTTACCCCATGCGGAAAAGAAGAATCTACCCCGAATAGAACAATGCAAAAATAAGAACCGGAAGCAATGCCATATCGTTTGTGTGCTTCATTAATGAAGTCTGTAACTTCCTTACTACTGATCCCTGGTTTTAATATACTTGCAGTAGCTTTCTGAACTTTCATAGTGATGTCCATAGCTGCCTGTATAATAGCAATCTCAGCAGGGGATTTTGTCATTCTGCATCCTGCGGTAATCACTTTGGCATTCATAAGTTGATAAGAGGACTGTAATTGAATAAATCCATCAATGACAAAAAAGGGAGTTGTTTCATCCATAGCGATTTTTCCTTCGGAGTATCCTTTTTTTTGCAAGATTTTCAATGATAATTCATATGGATTTTCATGTTCTTCCCAGCAATGCACAGTTCCCCGAATCATCATGAAATCCATAATTGTTCCTTTTTCGAAGCGAGGACCTATATAATGGAGACTTCCATCAGGGAATAAAAATGCTCCCATTAATCGTTCACTAGGGGACCATCGCATACCTGTAAAGTAATACAGATTGGTTCCTGCGTGTAGATAAAGGACGGGAACCTGATGCTTTTTCATAAGGAGGCAAGCCTTCTGTATTCTATCCTGGAACTCTTCTTTCTGGATAGAGGGGACAAGATGTGCGCTTGGTTGTATGGCATTTAATTCAATTTCTATGGTAGATCCACCGATTCCTAATGCATTCATAATGGTATACTAAAAAGAATTTGTTTTTGTTTTATTGATTTTTTCAAAAAGAGCGATCTGGATGATAAACAGACAGATCCAAAGATGTTTTTTGACCGGAAATAATCTCAGATACAAGTTTTCCGGTTGCAGGTCCCATACTCCATCCCATCATTGCATGCCCTGTGGCGATAGTCAGATTTGAACACTTTTCGGATTTTCCTATGTAGGCCATACCGTCAGGGGAAACAGGGCGTAGTCCACAAGAAGCTTTGGCAGTTTCTTCTGGCATTAGCTGAATCTCCGGATAGTACCTATTGGCAGCATTAGCAATAGTTTGTACCCGTATTGGATTAATATCGTGATTAATTCCTGCGATCTCCATAGTACCTGCAAAACGAGTAAACCCTTGCATAGGGGTCACAGCGACCTTTGCCTCGCATAAAATAGCAGGCATGTTTATTCCTAGATTTCTTGTCGAGTTAATAGAATATCCTTTGCCTCCTTCCAACAAAATTTTTAATCCCAGTTTCTTACTCAGCAGGTGAGACCAGGATCCTGCTGCTAATACATATTCATCTGCTTTGTAGGATTGTCGGGAAGTGACTACAGAAGAGATAGACTCTTTATTAGTAATGATATCAGTAACTTTTTCATTCAATAGAAAATTGACTCCTACATTGGTTAGGTAGGTTCTCATCTCTTCCATAAATGTTTGTGGTGTTGTATGTCCATCGCATCGATATAACAATGCACCTAGTGCAGCAATTGATATTTCGGGTTCGATGTTCTTTATCTCTTCAAGTGACAGTGATGTTACCGGAAGCCCTTCTTCCCTAGCAATAGCTGCCATACGTGTTTCCTCTTCCAGAACCTTTTCTGTTTGACAAAGCATGAGTAACCCTTTTTTTTCCAGATGAAAATTAAACTGTTCGTCTGCTTTTATGTCAGAGTATAATTCGCTGCTAAAGAGGTTGATGTCTTTAATGGCTGTGACGTTTTTGGAGACATTTTTTTGTGTGCAGGACTTATTAAAAGCCCAAGCCCATTGTATGAAATCTTTTTGCATCCTGGGTTTGATAAATAGAGGACTGGTAGGATTAAACATCCATTTAATTCCTTTTTTCATTACTCCAGGAGCTGCCAATGGGATAATGTGGCTGGGGGTAAGATATCCGGCATTGACATATGACGCTCCGGTAGTAGCTGATGATTGATCAATAATGGTTACCTGATGTCCTTCTTTATGCAAGTAATAAGCACTACACAACCCTATAATTCCTCCTCCTATAATGATACAGTGTTTCAATTTTTTTGATTTAAGAATGTTAAATTACCTGGAAACCAAATGCATATGGGTCATTTTCGTCTATACTAATGGTGTTGTGACCATAGATACGTGCCCATCCTTGTATGCTAGGGATAATGGCTTTGGTAGTACCCAATGTTGTCTCCTCTTTAATTCGTCCTATAAATTTAGAACCTATATAGCTTTCATGGATGAATTCTTCCCCTTTTTTTAATTTTCCTTTGGAATATAATTGCGCCATTCTAGCAGAAGTTCCTGTTCCACAAGGGGAACGATCGATTGCTTTATCTCCATAAAATACAGCATTCCTTCCAGAAGAAGAAGGGTTTATAGGGGTCCCGGTCCATAAAATATGAGAGACATCTCTAATCGTTTCATTGTCGGGGTGAATAAACTGATCAGGATATTTGGTATTAATACGGTCACGTATCAATTGAGCATATTGAATAAGTTTGCTGGCAGTATATGCCTGAACTCCTTCAAAGTTTGGTTGTGGATCGATAATGGCATAAAAATTCCCTCCATAGGAAACGTCAAAGATGAGTTCTCCAAGTTCCGGGCAATCAATACTTAGATCTTCTGCTGCGAGATAAGAGGATACATTAGTCAATTTTACCCAATCTACCTTATTTCCGGTTTGTTGATAATCAATTTCAACTAATCCTGCTGGAGCCTCCATTCTAATTTTACCAGGAATTTTAGGTGTAATTAGCCCTTCTTCTATAGCGATGGTAATGGTTCCAATAGTACCATGACCACACATAGGCAGACATCCAGAGGTTTCTATAAATAGAATTGCAAAATCATTTGTAGGATCGTGTGGTTCAAACAGGAAACTTCCACTCATCATATCATGCCCTCTAGGTTCAAACATGAGTCCTTTTCGAATCCAATCATACTCTTTGAGGAAATGTTGTCTTTTCGCACTCATAGTTTCCCCTTTGAGATCAGGTCTTCCAGTGGTGACCACTCGGACAGGGTTTCCGCAAGTATGCGCGTCAATGCACTTATAGATATGTTTCTTATTCATTGTTACTACTGTGTTTTTTGATGTATTCCATAATCCGCTGTTCGAGGATAGAGAGAGTTACGGTTCCCTGTTGCAGGATTACTTCATGAAATTCCCTGATATCAAATTCGCTACCAAGGGCTGCTGTTGCTTTTTTTCGAAGAGTCCTAATTTTTAGCTCTCCGATTTTATAAGATAATGCTTGTCCAGGCCATGAAATATAGCGATCCGTCTCTGTTTGTATTTCATGAAGAGATAGTGCAGTATTGGACTGGAGAAAAGCTACGACAGCTTCTCTAGTCCACCCTTTGGCATGAATCCCTGTATCTACCACTAGACGGCATGCTCTCCACATTTCATAAGTTAGTTTTCCGAAATGTTCATAGGGGGTGGTGTAAATTCCCATTTCTTCGGCAAGGAATTCACTGTAGAGCCCCCAACCTTCTCCATAAGCAGATAAATAAAGGTTTTTTCTAAATTGGGGAATGCTGTCTCCTAATTCATTGTTTAAACTTCCTTGTAGGTGATGACCGGGAACTGCTTCGTGTACGGTCAATGAAGGAAGGGTGTATAAAGTCCTGCTGGGAAGATCATAAGTATTTACCCAATAATATCCGGGATCCGTACTGTTTTTAGAGGTTCCTATATATCTTCCTCCCGTATATTTAGGGGCAATGGAAGCGGGGACAGGAGCTACTCCATAAGGCTTTCGTGGTAAGGTTTTAAAAAACCTTGGAAGTTGTTCGTCAGCACGTTTTGAAATATCCCGGGCAATCATTAATAGTTCTCTGGAAGTTTTGGCATAAAATTGTTCATCAGTCCTAAGAAAGGTCAGAAAGTCAGAAAAACTGCCTTTAAACTCTAGAGAGTCGATAATTTTTTGCATTTCGGATTTTATACGAGTGACTTCTTTTAATCCAATGTTATGAATGTCATCTGCAGTATACTGATCACTGGTTGTATAGTAATTAATTCGGTTCTGATAGAAAGCTTTTCCATTAGGTGTTTTGGAAACTCCCAACGTTGTTCGGGTTTTAGGTAGGTACTCTGTCTCAAAAAAAGCTTTTACTCTTTTGAATTGCGGAATTACCCTGGTTTCTATTATAGTTTTGGCAACCTGTAGAATAGAATCTTTCTGAGCCGAAGGAATCGTTTCGGGAAGGGAAGTAAATGGAGTATAAAAAGGACTATTCTGGTAGGTTGTTACGATCTGATCGTTATATGAAGCTTCATATCCTTTAAAAATAACCTTGGGTTGTGAGGCTCCTTTTTTCAATCCAGCACGTAAATTTTCTAGATGTTGATCAATATAAGTAGGTATTGCCTGTAATTTATCGAGATATTTTTTAGTTTGCTCCAGATTGGTCAAAGGTCGGATGTGAAATGTAAGATTGATATGAAAACCGGAATCTGAGAGTAATGGGTTTAGGTGCCTCTCAAAGGCATAAAAATCGATTTGTTCCTGTAGGATAAATCGAAGGAGTTGAGCAGAAATACGTTCAGTTTCGTTCAGTTTTTTCTGATCGATTTTAGCGAGTTTTTCTAGTAATTCCTGAGCAAAAGAGGCTTCAGACTGATAATACTCTTTGGTATAGAGCCCTAAAGGATATGTATGGGTATCATATCCTTTATGGTTTTCATATTCATTTATTAATTGAGTTAGAACGGTCGATGTATCAGGCGTTTTTTGCTGCTTACACCCTGTTATTAATAACCCAAATAGAATCAGGAATAAATAGCGCATATAGAATTTTTTATAGCGATGCTGTTGTTTGTTGATTGTTTACAGTTCTTGTAATGCCCAATGGGTTCCTGTTTTTTAAAGCATCGGGCAATAATTGATCCGGCCAGCTTTGGTAACTGAAAGGACGAACCCAACGTTTTATAGAATGGACTCCTACTGCTGTAAATCTACTATCTGTAGAAGCGGGATATGGTCCTCCATGTAGCATGGAAGGGCAAACTTCTACCCCGGTAGGAACACCGTTAAAGATAATTCTTCCTACTCTGTTTTTTAAAGCTTCGATTACAGCTTCAAATTGTACGGCATCATTACCTTCGGCAAGAATAGTTCCTGTTAATTGTCCTTCTAAAGAAGAAATGATTTTTTCCATCTCTTCTTTGGTACTACAGGAAATTACTAGAGAAAAAGGACCGAATACCTCCTGCTGTAGGGAAGGGGTATTTAGGAAAGTTTCTCCTTTTACTACACTTACTGCTTGTCTGGCGTGATTTACAGCCGTTTCATGAGGATATTCTGCTGTAACTGTCACACCTTGTTGTGCAATTAGTTGTTGTTTGTTTTTTTCGTAATTGCCAATTATAGAAGGATGTAGCATACAAGAGGGGTTTATCTGTATAATTTCTTCAGAAAGGGTCTTGATAAAAAGATCGAGTGCAGCTCCTTTAATTCCAATAATAAGTCCAGGGTTGGTACAAAACTGACCTGTTCCCAATGTGATTGAACTGGCATATGTTTTGGCATGCGTTGTTGCTTTGGAGCTTGCAGCTTCCGGGAGGAGAAGTACCGGGTTAATACTTCCCATTTCTGCAAATACAGGGATAGGTTCAGGGCGTTGTGATGCGAGATCGAATAAGGCTCGACCCCCCTGAATACTTCCTGTAAAACCAACAGCTTTTACCGCTGGATGTTTTACTAGCTGAACGCCTACTTCAATACCACTACTGTTGAGGTTGGAAAATACCCCTTCAGGCATTCCGGTTTTTTGCGCTGCTTTGTGAATGGCCATAGCCACAAGTTCTCCGGTTCCAGCATGCATCGGGTGTGACTTTACAATAACAGGGCATCCTGCAGCAAAGGCTGCAGCAGTATCACCTCCTGCAGTAGAATATGCTAAGGGGAAATTACTGGCACCAAAAACAACTACAGGTCCCAAAGGCACCAGCATTTTTCTGATATCTTGTTTTGGGATAGGGGTTCTTTCAGGGGCTGCTGTATCAATTGTAGCCTCTACCCATGATCCTTCACTGACCAAATCAGCAAAAGAACGCAGTTGCCCAATAGTCCTTCCTCGTTCTCCTTTGGCACGCCCTTCTGGTAAACCGGTTTCTGCCATATAAGTTTTTAGTAAGAGTTCATCCAATGCCAGTATCTCATCTGCAATGGCATTTAGAAAGCTAGCCTTTTTAGCTCCTGAGAAATTTCTGAAATGTTGAAATGCGTCTTTTGCCAAAGAAACCGCTTTTTCGATCTCCTCTTCTGTTGCCTCATAAAAAACTGTTGGGTTTTCTATATTGAGTTTGGGGTTGATCGTTTTGTAAGTGGTATTCCCCGATGCGATTCTTTGATGTCCTATATAGTTATGTCCGGTTATCATGCTTTGTTATATTTGGTTATATAGAGGGGTTTTAGTATTCATAGTCTTCTCAATTAAAAATTATTTCAGACCTGGAATTGTAATATGCTTAGATCTTAAGAAATAATGGGTTCCTGCAAACTTTTATAATCAGGGAGTATAGGTCTGTTATTGATTCCTGTTTGTATAATGTCCAGCACATTTGCTCTCTCTTCTCCTATAAGCGGAAGTCTTGGAGCACGAACATTTTCTGTTCCAATGCCTGTAGCAACTTCTGCCAGTTTTATATTTTGTACTAATTTAGCATTTATATCTAACTCTAATAATGGAAGAAACCAACGATAGATAGCCAAAGCTTCCTGTATTCTTCCTGCTTTTTGCAATTCATAAATGGCAACTGTTTCTGCTGGGAAGGCATCAACAAGTCCGGCAACCCATCCATCTGCACCCATTAATAAACTTTCCAAAGCAAGCGTATCTACTCCAGATAAGATTTTTAACCGATCTCCAAAACGGTTTTTGATCCGGGTAACATTGGAGATATCCCGGGTAGACTCTTTAACTGCCTGAATGTTGTCTTCTTTTAAGAGTTCTTCAAACATGTCTAAGGTTACTTCTATTTTGTAATCAACAGGGTTGTTGTATACCATAATTGGCAAAGAAGTGTTTGTAGCGACTTCTTTAAAATACGTAATGGTTTCCCGTTCTCCTGCTTTATATCGCATTGGAGGAAGCATCATAAGACCATTTGCTCCATCCTTTTCTGCCTGATGAGCTGCTTTAATGGCGTCTTTTGTTGTTTGTTCGGCAATATTCATAATTACCGGCACCTTATTATTTGTTATAGATGCTGTGGTTTTTATAAGAGTACTTTTTTCTTCTGTACTTAATGTACTTGCTTCTCCTAGTGTACCTCCCAGAATAATTCCATGAACCCCTGCTTCTAATTGTGCATTTATATTTACAGTAAACATATCAAGGTCTAAGGTGTCTTGCGTGGTGAATTTTGTGGTAACGGCAGGCATTACCCCTTTCCATTGTATTTTCATTCGAATCATTATTTGTGTCAAAGATATTATGATTATAAAGGCTTGATTAGGTATAAATTATCCATGTATGATGTTATATTACCCTAAATGTGTAATTATTTAATAATTATGAGTAATATCGTCTTATATTTAGAATACGTATGAAGGCTTTACCATTTAAAATACCTAAAGGGTCTACGGATACTTTGATTGTTCAGGAGGATAAAGAAATGGTTTTCTATGATAAATTTCATCAACATGAAGAAATTCAGATTTCTTGTATCATTTTAGGAGAAGGTAGTGTTATTGTAGGAGATGCTATTACTGATTATCAGACTGGAGATATCTTGGTTTTCGGTAGTCATGTTCCTCATGTACTTAAGAGTGAGCCATCAGGTCAGGAGTCTTATATGATTTCTGTTTTTTTTACTAAAGCATCTTTTGGGACTGACTTTTTTGAGCTACCTGAATTTGACGATTTTTCTAGTTTTTTTAGGAATTCTTTATATGGGATGAAAATTATTTCAGAAAAAGAGACGCTCAAAGCATTGTTTGTACAGTTGAAAGAGGAGCAGACAAAAATGGGAAGGTTTATGATTTTCTTGAACGTTCTGAACCTTATCAATGCAGCGGACATTGAGCCGATTTCTTCTTTTATATCAAAAAAAATGTACTCAGATAATGAGGGGAATAGAATGGCTTCTGTATTTCAATTGGTGATGGATGAGTTTCACAGAGAAATTACGCTCAAAGAAGTTGCAGAGGTAGCAAATATGACCCCAAATGCTTTTTGTCGATATTTTAAGCAGCGAACGAATAAAACATTTTTTCAGTTTTTAACTACTATACGAGTTGAGAATGTAGGACGTTTATTGGCTAAACATAAAGAAATGACAATCCAGGAGGCTTCTTATCATAGCGGATTTAATAATTTGTCCAATTTTAATAAAAAGTTTAAAGAGATAAAAGGGGTAACCCCTTCTGTTTTTAAAAAACAATTATATGACTCTCATCTTTTGTAGTATTACCTGATTTTTATGCCAATATGTAAGGTGATGTAATTGGATAATTATTATTTTTTTGATGCTATTAACTGTGTGACTAATAATTTTAATTTCTCTATTTCCTTTTGTTGTTGGATAGTATAAAGTGTTAGTTCTTCTATTTTTTTAAGAAGTTTCATATCCATTTCTGCCTGCATAATACCATTTTGTTCGAATTCTTTTGCAGATGGGATTTCGGGTAAATGATTGTTTTTTTTAATAAATTTTTCTACTTCATTTATGCTTCTTAATCTATAGTCTTTTTTGAAAACATAATCTGGAGCGGCAATATTGAGATCTATTTTTACTTCTTTAGCATGAATATCTCCATTTACTGTTAATTTCATATCTGGATTAGTTGTACCTATTCCGATATTTCCATTATTCCGAATGACAAATTTATTCGTTCCAGAATTTCCATTAGGAGAGGTCGCGAATTTAAAGTCTTTACCATTTCTAGCAAAAAACTGTAAGGCATTTCGATAGTTTGAATCGGTATAATTGTCATCAAAACTACTGATATTTGCAGATTTACCATCATGATCAGTAAAGGTGATATACGTTCCTGCATTATTAGTGTTATTTGTTAATCTAATACCTTGCCCATGAGTGTTTAGGTTCAGTTTTAACCCTCCATTGATGTCTAGTTTTTGAATAGGATTAGATGTTCCAATTCCAATATTCCCATTATTAAGAATAACAAATTTATTCGTTCCGGAATTTCCATTAGGGGAGGTCGCGAATTTAAAGTCTTTACCATTTCTGGCAAAAAACTGTAAGGCATTTCGATAGTTTGAATCTGTATAATTGTCATCAAAACTACTGATATTCGCAGATTTGCCATCGTGATCAGTAAAGGAGATATAAGTTCCGGCAATATCAGCACTGTTTGTTAATTTAAGACCCTGTCCATGAGCATTTAAATTAATTCTTTCTGTTTGGGAGTGAGAAAAATTGTAGATTAGAATGAATATCAAAACAAAAGTTTTTTCCATATTTTCTTGTCATATTTAGTCTGTAAAATTACAAGTTTCCTATATGATTTTGTAAAAAACCTATTGCAACTACAGAAATTAATCTTTAGGGCATGTAAAAAGACTTTGTATTCAATTAGCTAATATTTTAGGAACTCAATATTCATAACAATGTACAGTGGTTTTGTAATTTACTCCAATGAACGGGGTGATAGTGTATAGATAAGAATAATAGAGGTTATTACTTGATACTACTGAGATAGTTTTTACAAGGTAATTTTAATAATTGCTATGATATATGGTAGTCATTTTCCATTTCGCAGAACGTAGTCATTTTAGTATATTCATAAGGGGCTTTTTTATAATATTCGGATCCAGCTCTTTTAAATTGCGGTAAGTGTATAGAGTTTGATTACCTTATAGATTAACAAGTCATCCCCTGGATCTTAATTTATGCCATTTAGACCTTAAATCTACTGGAATAAAATGTTCTTTTTTATCTCAGTCCCAGAATAAAAATAAACCGTAGCACTACCTTAATTTTCTTTGCCTGTAAATTCAAAACCTAAATGGTATCATACAATCCCCATTTTCTTTAATAAGAAAGAAGCATTCATATTTTGGCAAATTCCCTCTTTAAAGGTATAATCAAAATACAATTCGTCATTAATGATCTGCGCATCAAAGAACTTATTTTTTACCTCGGGTAATTCATGAGCAGTTTCACACAGACTCAGGTCATGGGTAGCGATAATACCTGTAGCATTTCCCCGAACCAGTTTTTCTACAAATTTTTTTGATCCGGCAGCTTTGTCTTTGCTGTTGGTTCCTTTTAAAATTTCATCCAGAATAATAAAATATTCGTGATTTTCCAGTGCATCAACAATTTTTTTGAGCTGGGTTAATTCCGAAAAGAAATAAGAAGCATCATCACTGAGAGAATCAGAAGTTCGCATACTGGAGATAAGCTTGATCGGATTATAAGAGCATGACTTAGCACAAATAGGGAGACCAATATTAGACATAAGAATTTGCAAAGCTACCGTTCTCAGAAAGGTGCTTTTTCCTGCCATATTAGCTCCAGTAATGATAAAGAACTGTTCTCGTTTTATGCAGATATCATTATCAACTCTCTTTTCTGGTAATAACATCGGATGCCCCAGTTCTTTAGCATCGACTACAATAGCATCTGTGGTAATAATAGGGTATATATAATCAGGGTTATTAAAAGCGTAGTTTCCTAATGAATTATATGCGTCAAAGAAGGCAATTACTTCAAACCATTTACTTACTTGTTCTTGGTGTTTCTGAATCCATTGTTCAATTCGGTAACTTTGAAGTAAATCCCATAAAAACAGACCATTGGCTAATACGCCAAACAACATATTATTTCGCTGGTCAAATGCATTGAGAATAGTAGCAAATTGCTTTAGAACAAGAGAAGTTTTTTCTTTTTCCGAGATGATATGTTGCTGTTGCTCCTGAAGTAGGGGAGCGGTAAAAGAGGCAGCTTCTATCTTATCAATAAGCTTGTAGTATTGCTCAAAAGTATCTTTTACCTGATTAGATTCACTGTAGAGTGTATTGATTTTTTTTAAACGAGCTCCAGTAATAATCAGACCTACAAAAAACCAGTATAAAAAAACAGAAAAACTGATTGTCTCGGTAAACAATAAGATCATCATGATCACTGAAATAGTGGAAATGATCATAGGTAGCACTTTCATTACTTTGGGAACAAAGGGAGTGTAATTGTCCAGCCATTTTTCAATTACTGGGATAGATACATCAACCTGTACTAATGCAGCAATTGCACTAAAGTCTTGTCTCCATAGTGGGATTTTGGCTAAGTTTTTTACAGCTTCTTGCTTTTCTTTTAGTTGGTTGATATCGTTACTTTTTAAGAGAGTTGCCAGTTTATTTTTTCCGGCAAGGGTAACCGTACGGTTCATAAACTGAAAAAAAGAACGAGGACCAAAAAGATCAATATCATGGCTGTAAAAATGAGCAGGATCGATAAATTCCTTTCCTGAATCCAGATGATTGTAGTCATTGTTTGCTACTTTCACTTCGGATTCATTAATTTTTATCAGTTCGTTGGTTTTGTTTTTTTGTGCGATAAAACGGGTATGTCTATTGACTAAAAAGATAAATAAGACAGCTCCCAACACAAGTGTTCCAATAATTATCTGAGCATTTGGATAGCCAAAATAGAGTACGGTAATAATGGCGAAAAAAGTAATAAGTCGCAACATACTGGAGCGAACAAGTTTGCGTTTTATTTGGGATAAGGCTACTTTATGTAGTTCGATTTGCTGCTGATAGAAGTCTAAAGGCGTTCGCATTTGTTTTGGTGACAATTAGAGTACTTATAGATTTTTTAAGGTTTCTTTTGCTTTCTTGGTCAGTCCGTTGACAACGAGTTCATAAGAGTGATCAATTAAGTCAATCAATAGATGAGTCGGTAAACCATCAGAGAAAGTAACAGTATTCCAGTGTTTTTTATTCATATGGTATCCAGGAGCTACCTGTGGATGAGATTCTCGTAGTTCAATAGCGCGATCCGGATCACATTTTAAATTGACACTAAACGGTAGTCGATCTAGTCCTGTCAGAGCAAAGGCCTTTCCCATAACCTTAAATACCAATGTTGTTTTATCAAAAGGAAATTCTTCAGTGACTCCTTTTTTTTGTAAACAATAATTTCGAAATTCTTCTATGTTCATATTATTGGAGGTTTACTGGTTTTTTGCATCATAGTTGAAGTAGGATTTTCATATGGGACAAATCCGAATTTTTTATAGAGTCCCTGAGCATCTTTGGTGTTGAGCATCCATTTTTGAACGTTGTTTACCGTCTTATATTGCAGAATATGACGGATCAACATTTTGGCATATCCTTTTCCGCGATGCTCCTCGATAATAAAAACATCTAGGAGGTAACCAAAAAGGATAAAATCAGTGACGACTCTGGCATATCCGATTTGTTCCTGATCGAGGTACATTCCGAAATTTAGTGAATGTTCTATACTAAGTGCGACTTCTTTTTTGGTTCTGCCCCTTGCCCAATAAGAATGGGTTAGAAACTGATGAATGCAATCTACATCCAATAGGTTTTTATCTGTAGAAATAGTAATATTCATCAAGAGTTATCTATTAATTTATTTGTTTCTCCTTCTTGTAATTCAATAGCAGAATAATCCAGTGTCCATCCAATTGATTGTGCCAGTGTTTCCATTATAGAAATAGCGGTTAAAGCTTCTTTTTTTGCAGATTCCAAGAGACCACTTTGGGGAATTTTATCGATAATAAATTGCTTCGCTTCTTTATTTATTTCTGTCAGATCTGAAGATGTCATAGGATTAAGCCAACCTTCTTTTTTGTCATAGTATTTAAAATCGGTTTCTATGGTCAGGATTTGTGGTTGTGGAAACTGTGTGAGAATAATGCGTTTTTTTTTAGTGTCACTCTCTAGTTTGATTTTGGAGAGATCAAATCCTACATGTGCTTTGGCATCAATAAGGATTAGTGCTTTTTTCTTTCCGGTAAGTAAGCTGAAAAATTTTTCTTTGACACTTTCATAGTGGTAGATTTCTGCAAAATCTCCCTCTACAGTCACTAGTTTGCACACGCTTTTTATTTTCTCCATAAGAATTACGGACTGTGATTCTATAGTGGTTCTTTTTTTAGAAGCACTAAACTTTGCAAAAATAAAGTAGGAAAAGATGGCTCCTCCGATCAGTCCAATAAATAATAACTCCATATTACTTTTTTATTTTGTTCACAAAATAAGGGCTGTATGAGATTTTATCATTGCCCCAGATTCTTTAATTTGTTTTTAATTTTTTAAATACATACTTGGGATACGTTATTTACTATCAGGAATAGGAGGTGAGTGTAGTCGGTACAAAATTGGTTTGCTGGGAGAAGCATCGTTGTCAAATGCTGCAATCTGTAAATTTAATAAGTACCTGTCATCTGTAATGTGTTCCGGCACATAAATCATTTCTGTTATGGTTGCATTATAGCGGGGTTGCTGGGGGTATCGCCAGAAAGCTTTATGTGCCAGTAATTTTCCGTCATCTTTTTCTTTGTCTACTGATGGTAGGTCAATCAACAGGTGATTTACTCCTGATTCTCGCAAGAATGTAGCAGCTTCTTCGGATAAATACGCCCAATTTGTATGAGAGTACTGCCTAGATAATTTATCTTCAGTATTGGGGAGTGTCCTGAGGATGACTGCTTCTACTGAAGAGGTTAATTTTGAAGCAATCATAGCTTTGGTGATGACTTTATCCCCTTCTTTTTCCTCTGGGGTTACTGATATTAATTGTGCTATAAAAAAGAATCGCTGTAAAGAACGATTAATGCTGTGGAACTCTTCAGTGATATGACCTACGCATTCGGTATGAGTTCCATGTCCGTGAGGATTAAAGATAATGTTGTTAAAATTGGTAGAGGCACCTTCTGATACTTTCCCGATCCAGTTTCCTTCCGTGACTGGGGTGATTACAGGAGGAGGGATATACCAGGCATTTACATTAGTAGTAGAAGCTCGTATAGGGATAGAGATATCAATAGGTGCTGATAGGTCTATTGTATATTCGTTTTGGTGTTGTAGAATGATGCGATCCATAAGTGTTTAATTGACTACAATACTAGGTTCGTTAGGTTAAATTTAAAAAGAAAAGATCACTTGCAATTCCATCGCTCAAAAACTTTCCTTTTTTGGTAATCAAAAGAGTGTTGTCTTCAATGGTAAGCAATTGCTTGTCGATAAACCGTTGGGCATGTTGTAATAGATAGGAGTGATATGAATCTCCATATTCTTGTAGTACTTTGGTTAGAGAAACTCCCCAGATGGTTCGAAGACCGGTCATAATATATTCATTATAGCGATCTTGAGTGCTGAGAGTTTCGATTTCTCTTGGTAACTCTTTTTGTGCTAATGCGTCTATATATTTGATGTTGTTGGGGATATTCCAGCTGCGTTGTATTCCGTTAAAGGAGTGTGCTGATGGTCCAATGCCTAAATAGGGTTTTCCTTGCCAGTATGCAGTATTATTTTTGCTAAAGAAGCCAGGTTTTCCAAAATTAGAAAATTCATAATTGATAAATCCAGCGGTTTCCAGAGTATCGATTAATAGTTCGAAATGCTGTTGTGCCACCTCGTCTCTGGGAGCTGGAATTTTTCCTTTTCTGATATAAGCATCTAGTGCAGTTTTAGGTTCTACTGTAAGTGCATAACTGGAAATATGCGGGATCTTGGAGGCTAGAGCGAGTTCCAGGTTCTGTTTCCAGCGATCAATTGTCATTCCTGGGATTCCATAAATTAAATCGATAGAAATATTGTCAAAATGGGCTGCTGCCAGTTGTAAACATTGTAGTGCTTCCTCTGCCGAATGGGCACGGTTCATCATTTCCAGATCTTCTTCAAAAAAAGATTGAATACCAATACTAAGTCTATTGATAGGAGAATTTGCCCAAATACTAATAGCTTCGGGAGTAAGGTCATCAGGGTTCGCTTCCAGTGTAATTTCTGCCTCATCAGCAACCAAATAGGTTTCATAAATGGTATCTATAATAAAACGAATCTCTTCCGATTTTAGAATACTCGGGGTTCCGCCTCCAAAATAAATAGTGTTAATAATTTCGTAATCGGCTACTTCTGACCTTCTTATTTTTAGCTCTTCACACAAAGCAAAGATCATCTGATCTTTTCTTTTTAAGGAAGTAGAAAAGTGAAAATCGCAATAATGGCATGCCTGTTTGCAAAAAGGAATATGGATATAAATACCGCTAATCTTATTTTGTTTTTAGGGTTAATTATCAAAAGAGGAGTAAAATACTAAATTTTGGATCGAGTTTGTTTCTATTTTTTGATCCTTTTGTCATTTTGCTTAACAAAGGCGGCCCAGCCGGTATAGCTTTTTTGAGTAGTATTTGGTTTTCCCATATTATAAAAATGGCAAACTGCGGCAGCAAGACCATCTGTAGAGTCCAGGTTTTTGGGAAGTTGTTTTAATTTAAGCATTCCTTGTAGCATTTTGGCGACCTGTTCTTTAGTGGCATTTCCGTTTCCGGTAATAGCCATCTTTATTTTCTTAGGAGAGTATTCGGTAATAGGTACTTCCCGACTAAGTCCTGCTGCCATCGCTACTCCCTGTGCCCTTCCGAGTTTGAGCATAGATTGTACGTTTTTTCCAAAAAAAGGAGCTTCAATTGCTATCTCATCAGGATTGTATGTATCTATAAGTTCTATGGTACGTTCGAAAATAAGCTTTAGCTTTAGGTAGTGATCTTCATATTTGCCTAGCTGAAGCTCATTGAGTTGCAGAAAAGACATTTTTTTGTTGACTACTTTTATCAGACCAAATCCCATAATGGTGGTTCCTGGATCAATACCTAGTATTATGTGTTCGTTTTCCAAAAAGAATAATTTATGCAAATCTAATCATTTCCTCTTAGTAAACTTCTTGATCAATCTACTTTGATCAGGATAGGCAACCGGTATTGTGTGGTTACTGTAGTGCCTCGTACATGTCCTGGCTTTACTTCGGGTAGTGATAGAAGACTTTCTGTAAGAAGTGTTTTGAAATTGGGGATCTGTTTTTCTAAAAAAGCAGGGGGTTCAAAATCTTTGTAAGTGATTCCTCCTTCTTTGTCGATAATAATAGAGACCCATACAGTGTCTTGGGTAGCTTCTTTTAGTACGACTGTATAATCAGATAAAAATTGCTCAATATGAGTAGTAATAGTATTGCTGAAACAGATCTCTAATGTTTCTTTGGGTTCATTCTTGCAGTTAGTAAATAAGGGTGGTTGCTCAACTTCGTGCTGATTGAGTTTTTCCCATTCTTTTTTTACAATATCTTCTCGGCTTTCTTTTTTAGGAAGAAAGAAATCACAGGAAGATAAAAAAAAGAGTAACAGAATTATATACCAATTGTTTTTGCCCATCGTACAAGCCTGCCTTTTTTCAAAAAGGCAAGCTACATATTTTTTCTAAAAGTAACAGCTGTATCAAAGAAAACTATCTAATTTTAGGTGTTTTGAGAGCTTTTTGTGTTATTTTTCTTTCTGTTGTTCGATCTCTTTTTGTAATTGTTCGATTCTTTTTTCTACCATAAATTGCATGTACTTGTGTTGTTGTTCTCCAAAGGTATTTGTGAAGGTTTCGTAATACTTGAGTTTGGTATTTGGGTCGTCATAGTAAGCATCTGCAAATAGTGCCATTTGATAATGTGCTTTTTGTGAACGAGGATTTTCTCTTATAGCAGACTTAATGTATTGTATAGCTTTTTCCCATTGTTCCTGATGTCGATATGCCATAGCAATATCAATAAGTTCCTGATCTACCGGAGTGTTTTTTAGCTTTAGAGCTTTTTTGTGGTTTTCTAAAGATTGTGTATGATCATTAAGACGACCGTATATAGAGCCTATCTGGCTATATAGATGAGGTTTTTGTTCGAATTCTAAGGCTTTTTTGTAATGGATAATAGCCTTGTCATAGTCGGATGTTTTTAGATATGCAGTGGCGATTTTGGTATGGATAAACCCACTTTCGTATCCTAATTCCAGTAATTTTTTGAAAAAAGGAATGGCACGATCATAATAACTTCTCAGAAAATTATTTTGACCTAATATGCTTAATAACTGAGGATTTTCAGGATAGGAAGATAGTCCTCTTAAGGCAGTTGTTTTTGTTAGGTCATACTTTCTTTTTTGCATGTAATACTTAGCAACTTTATAGCAGCTTTTTTGATGAGTACTATCCAGAGAAAAAGCAGTTTTATAAGAGACTATATATGAAGAGTCTTGTCGCTGTTCTTTAGTAATGCCTAAGTGATAATGAAAGTTAGGATTAGAAGGGTAGGTTGTGGTGAGATACAGGAAGAGGCTGTCCGCCTGTTTGAGTTTTTTGGTGGTGAGTAACAGTTTTCCATATGCCAGTGTTGTCGGAATTAAGGAGGGGTTTTTAGTGATGGCTCGGTGGTAGTAAGTAAGAGCCTGTTGATGATTCCCCAGCGCATTATAAGCTTTGGCAATCTTGGTATCATATAAGGGAGAAGAGGTGTTTTTTTGATAGAGAGCAATTGCTTTTTGATATTCCCCAACCTGAAAAAGGCTGTCAGCTATAGTAACCGATGTTTGGGCATGACTAAAAGTAATGTACATGCAAATAGTTCCTAAAAAAAATGATTTCATGGGTTTACATTGTTATTTCGTATTACATGAAATTTTTCCAAACAGGCATGTGTTGAATAGTAACACGCATGTTATGACCTGTTTCATGTAATTTTTAGATGTTATAATTAGTAATTTAGCGGGGGAGTGTTTGAAGTACTAATATAACTATTTTTTTAGTTCTAGAGTGTAACAATTTAATTAGTTGATCGTCAAATATTTTAAAAAAAAGCAGATATGGATATAGCTTTGGTAATAATTGGATTGCTATTGTGTTTTCTTGGGGTTGTAGGGAGTTTTCTTCCGGTGCTACCTGGTCCGTTGACCTCGTGGATAGGGTTGTTACTGATTCATCTTACAAAAACGATTGAAGAAGACTGGACTTTTCTGGGGATAACATTAGGGGTTGCGGTATTGGTATGGGGATTGGATTATATAGTACCTGCATTGGGAACGAAGAAATTTGGAGGGACAAAATATGGTGTTATAGGAAGCTCTTTAGGATTGATTGTCGGAATTTTATTTTTAGGACCATTAGGGATTATTATAGGTCCTTTTGCAGGAGCTTTTATAGGAGAACTTATTAAGGATAGTTCGGATTCATCCAGAGCGCTAAAAGCAGCCTTGGGATCTTTTATTGGTTTTTTGGCAGGAACTTTTGTCAAGTTTGTGGTAGCTATTGTGTTTTTGGTGATGTATATAAATATTGTTCTGGGGCATTGGAGTGCTTTATTTCAGACGGTATAAAAAGTTATAAAAATAAAAAAGCCTCTCCATTTGCTGGAAAAGCTTCTCATTGGTTTATTACTAAACCACCACGTTAAACGTGGACAACACAACATTTTTAATTGCGCAAAAAAAAGCTTCAAAAAATATTGAAGCTTTTTGCAATTTTGCGGTCTGGACGGGACTCGAACCCGCGACCCCCTGCGTGACAGGCAGGTATTCTAACCAACTGAACTACCAGACCAGTGCGTTATTGCGGTTGCAAATATACACCGCTTTTTCGTTTCCACAAATCTTTTTTGACTTTTTTTTAGACTTTTTTTTGAGGAGTTATACAAACTTTTGTCGTTCAATTAGATAGGTGGTTAGGATTTTGTCGAATTTTTTTGTGATATCAGCGGGGACATACTTTATTTTGTATTGAGTGCATTTCATTTTTAACTCATAGAAGTATGCCTGGACAGCTTTTTGGTAATTTTCTTTGATGTTATCAGCATATAAGTTGATGTATTCTCCTGTTTCTACATCTACAAATCGAGTAGGAGTATTGTCGAAATTAAACTGAATTTCTTTATCTCCGTCAAAAGTATGAAACAATATGACCTCATGTTTGTTGTGCTTAAGGTGTCGTAAGGCATCGAATAATTTTTCAGGTTTCGTATTAGCCTGAAGCATGTCAGTAAATAAGAAAATAAGGGAGCGTCTGTGGATTTTCTCTGCTATTTGGTGAAGATAGGTGTAAGTATCGGTGTTCTTAGGGGTGGAGCGAGTGACCATTTCACTTAGTTTGCTTAGTAGCATCTGATGGTGTCGCTCACTCCCTTTTTCCGGAGCATAATAATCGTATTGGTCACTGTATATGCTGAGTCCTATGGCATCTCGTTGTTTTTTTAGAATCTGCATCAAGCAAGCGCTTGCTAAGGCTGCAAAACTGCTTTTGTTGAGTGTGTCAATATGGTGCTCTTTTATTTTTGGGTAGTGCATGGAAGCTGAGTTATCTATGATAATATGGCATCGCAGATTGGTTTCTTCTTCATAGCGCTTAGTGTATAATTTATCGGTTTTAGCATATAATTTCCAATCGATATGTTTTGTGCTCTCTCCACTATTATAGATTTTGTGTTCTGCAAACTCAGCAGAAAATCCATGAAAAGGGCTTTTGTGCATTCCGGATATAAACCCTTCAACGACCTGCTTCGCTAATAATTCTAGGTTGATAAATCCAGAAGTTTTATTTGTTTCTTTTTGAAGATCCATATCGTATTTGATTATATGTGTAAAATAAAAAAGGTTTGATAATTCATCAAACCTTTTTTATAAATTTATATCGCTTATCAGTTTTATAAAAGCGAATCAATAGCGTCTGTATAAACATTCTTAGGAGAAACTCCTACTTGTCTACCTACTACTTCTCCGTTTTGAAAAACTAATACAGTAGGAATATTTCTTACACCATATTTAGCAGCAAATTCCTGATTAGCGTCAACATCAACTTTTCCTACAACCGCTTTTCCTTCATATTCTTCGCTTATTTGCTCAATGATAGGACCCACCATTCTACAAGGACCACACCATGCCGCCCAAAAATCTACTAGTACTGGTTTGTCGCTTTTTAATACCACTTCTTCAAAGGTAGTATCTGTTATTTCTAATGCCATAGTTTATCTTTTATTTAAGATTCATATTTTATTCACACAAAATTAGTCAATAATTTTGCCAAAGCTTACAAACAAAACATTTGTTTTGATTATAGAAGCATTGAGTTTTTCGATTTCAAATATACTATGAAAGTATTGAAAGTCAGAATATCGTTGTGAATTTTGTGCAAAAAACAGAGAGATTACCTTCAATTTTAAGGGAGATGCAGAAGGGAGCTAAGAAAGTGTATTGGATGACTTTTTTACTAATAGCTAGATGAATAAAGGGATGATGGGGAATCATGTTTGTAGAAAAAAGAAGCGAAGCATAGACAAGGAAAAAGAAAAGGTGCTGTGTAATAGGGGGATTGTAATTAACATTCAGAGATGTTTTTTTTGATGCAAAAACGATGTTGCAAGCGTCTTTTTAATGAAGAATGTGTTAAGTGCTATTAAGGAAAAGGGCTGCCAGAATGACAAAAGAAATCATGGAAGATGTCAGTATTTCAGGAGGCATCCCGATCCTGTTCGCGTATACAATATGTTGAATTTTTAATTCAATTTATAATAAATTGAATTTTCTTCTAAGATATTTAGTAGTTCAGGAGAGATGTTTACTTTTTGTCTTCTGCTAGGAAGATGAAGCTTTAATTTTTCCTGCATCTCATAAATAACAAAATTCAAGGTGTGATTTCCTGAATGAGCACTAAGAATTTCCTGAAGAACTTCAATGCTTTTTTCAGAGAGCATGTTGATATCTAGCTGGATAGTCAGTTTCCTTGAATACGTTTCTAATACATCGTGTAAGAGTTGGAAACTGTTGAACTGTATTCTGGGATCTCCTTTTTTTCCGGTGTCTTTATTCGTCCAACCTTCTTTGACATAGGCTTTGGCGTAGACAAAGGTGCTTTGTACCAGGAAAGGGCGGTGTTTTAGGTAATCCTCTCCAAATATCCTGAATTCATGAGCAGTATCATAATCTTCTATAACGAATGTGGCCCATCCTTTACCGTTTTTAGAGGTACGGTGTTCGACGGAGGTAATAACGCCACCAAAGGCGAGTTCTTTGTTTACATTTGCTTCCAGATCTGCAAAATGTAATAAAGAGGCATTACAAAAATATTTGATTTCATGTTTGAAATCGTCCAGAGGATGTCCGGACAGGTAGATACCTACCACTTCTTTTTCTTTGGCTAATTTTTCCATTGTTCCCCATTCTTCGCAGGGAGGAACGATAGGTTCTGGGATTTGAACATCGCTACTTTCTCCAAATAGACTTACCTGAGAAGAGTTTTCGCTTTCTTGCATCTTAGAGCCATACCGAATTGTTTTTTCTAAAAACATGGTTCCGTCGGCATCTTTATGAAAATATTGTCCCCTGTGGGTGTCTGTAAAAGAATCAAATCCGCCTGCTAATGCTAGACTCTCAAACGCTTTTTTATTGGCAGCTCTAAGGTCAATACGTTTGGCAAGGTCGAAGATAGATTTGTAGGGACCATCTTCTTTCCTGTTGTCTACAATTGTTGCAACAGCTCCGGTTCCTACTCCTTTAATTGCTCCCATTCCAAAGCGGATAGCACCTTCATTGTTTACGGAGAATTTTCTATAAGATTCATTAACATCCGGTCCCAGTACTTCTAGTTTCATGCGTTTGCATTCCTCCATAAAGAAAGATACTTGCTTGATGTCATTCATGTTGTTGGATAGTACAGCGGCCATATACTCTGCAGGATAATGAGCTTTTAAATAGGCTGTTTGATAGGCAATCCAGGCGTAACAGGTAGAATGCGATTTGTTAAAGGCGTAGGCGGCAAAAGCTTCCCAGTCTTTCCATATTTTTTCCAGTTTGTCTTCGGCATGCCCTTTGGCAGAGGCTTGTGAGATAAACTTGGGTTTCATTTTATCCAGTACTGCTTTTTGCTTTTTACCCATAGCTTTACGCAGTACATCGGCTTCACCTTTAGTGAAGTCTGCTAACTTTTGAGAAAGTAGCATCACCTGCTCCTGGTATACCGTAATCCCGTAGGTTTCTTGGAGATATTCTTCACAGGCTTCCAGGTCATATATAATTTCTTCAGTTCCGTGTTTTCTGTTGATAAAACTCGGAATATATTCCAGAGGTCCAGGACGGTACAAGGCATTCATGGCTATCAAATCTGCAAAAACAGTTGGTTTGAGTTCCTTCATGTATTTCTGCATTCCTGGAGATTCATACTGGAATACTCCTACGGTTTCTCCTCTTTGGAATAAAGCATAAGTTTCTTCATCTTCCAGAGAAAAATTCTCCGGATCCAGGGTAATTCCATGTTTGGCTTTGACAATTTTAACCGTGTCTTTGATCAGGGTTAATGTTTTGAGTCCCAGGAAATCCATTTTTAGTAGTCCGGCACTTTCCACAACCGAGTTATCGAATTGCGTGCAGTACATGTTGGAGTCTTTAGCTAGGGCTACAGGGACAAACTTTGTAATGTCATCAGGAGTAATAATTACTCCACAAGCGTGAATTCCGGTATTACGGACAGAACCTTCCAGGATTCGAGCCTGATTAAGGGTTTCTGCTTCCAGGTTATTCCCTTCTGCAATACCTAGAAGTTCGTTTATTTTTTCAAGCTCTTCAGATCTGAATTTCTGTTTTAAAGTAGCTTCGTCTACCCCAAATATTTTTCCTAATTTGGACATATTAGGAATAAGCTTGGCGATTCTATCAGCGTCACTAAGTGGGAGATCCAGTACCCTGGCAGTGTCTCTGATAGATGATTTGGCAGCCATGGTACCATAGGTGATGATCTGGGCTACCTGGTTAGCGCCGTATTTGTCGATTACATAATCCATTACCCGACCACGTCCTTCATCGTCAAAGTCGATATCAATATCGGGCATGCTGACACGATCAGGATTTAGGAAACGCTCAAAAAGAAGATCGTACTTTATCGGGTCGAGATTCGTAATCCATAAACAATAGGCAACAGCAGATCCTGCTGCTGACCCACGACCGGGACCAACGGAAACTCCCATCTCTCTAGCAGCTCGAATAAAATCTTCTACAATAAGAAAGTATCCGGGGTATCCTGTTTTTTCGATTACTTTGAGCTCAAAGTCTAATCGCTCATCAATTTTAGGAGTAATCTCCCCGTATCTTTTCTTTGCTCCTTCATAGGTAAGGTGTCTTAGGAATTTGTTTTCTCCACGTTTTCCTCCGTCAACCTTATCTTCTTCGAACTGGAATTCTTCAGGGATATCGAATGCAGGAAGTAATACATCTCTGGCAAGCTCGAAAGGCTCGATCTTTTCGACAATCTCTTGCGTGTTTATAATGGCTTCGGGAATATCTTTAAAGAGTTCCTTCATTTCTTTAGAAGATTTGAAGTAATACTCTTGATTAGGAAGACCATATCGGTATCCTCTACCTCTACCTATGGGAGTAGCTTGTTTTTCTCCATCTTTTACACATAAAAGGATATCGTGGGCATTGGCATCTTGTTGATCGCAATAATAGGTATTGTTGGTTGCGATTGTTTTTATTTGATGTTTTTTGGCAAAATCAATAAGGACCTGGTTAACCCTGTTTTCATCTTCCTGATTATGTCTAATAAGTTCTATGTATAAATCGTCTCCGAATTGCTCATGCCACCAAAGAAGAGCTTCTTCTGCCTGCTTTTCTCCGATATTCAAAACCTTACTGGGAACTTCTCCGTATAAATTCCCTGTTAGGACGATAATGTCTTCTTTGTATTGTTTTATAACCTCTTTGTCAATCCTGGGGATATAGTAAAATCCATCTACAAACCCAGTGGAAGACATTTTTGCCAGATTGTGATATCCGTTTTTGTTTTTGGCGAGCATAACGATTTGATAACCATTATCTTTTCTGGATTTGTCTTTGTGGTCTTCACAAACGAAAAATTCACATCCAATGATAGGGGTGATTGGGACCCCTTTGGGTTCTTCCCCATTGCTAATTGCCTCTTCATTAGCCGCCGTTACGCTTTTATTATGTTTGGAAACGGCACTTACAAAATGAAAAGCCCCCATCATATTAGCGTGATCAGTTATGGCAACGGCATTCATTTTATGAGCAACAGCTGCATTTACAAGATCAGGAATACTTGTGGTAGATTGAAGAATGGAGAACTGAGTATGATTGTGCAGGTGTGCAAAGTTAACAGCATCTAAGGCAGCAATATTTTTTTCTATCTCTTCCTGAGATAGGCTAGGTGCTGTTTGTTTGTTTAAAGCTTCACTAATTTTTTGTGAAGCTTTTTTTAGATTTATATGTTGTAAACCTATTAATTGAATAGGTTCAGGGTTCTTGGTTTTGAATTCCTCGAAATATCCGGGTTCAACATCCAGTTCTTCCAGTGTGAATACTTGTTTTCGGATAAGTTCCAGGAAACATCGGGTTGTTGCTTCTACATCGGCAGTTGCGTTATGTGCTTCTCCGAATTTTGTACCGAATAAATGTTCATGTAATTCGGTTAGGGTGGGGAGCTTGAATTTACCTCCTCGCCCTCCAGGGATTTGACATAATTGTGCAGTAGTTTCAGTACAGGTGTCTAACACGGGAAGCTCCTGGAGTTTGTTTGCTACATCTAACCTGAAAAATTCAGCACCCATAATATTGACGTCAAAGCCAACATTCTGTCCGACAATAAATTTTGTTTTAGACAGCGCGATATTGAATTTATCAAGTACTTCTCGTAATGAGATCCCATCTTGCTCAGCCAATTCTGTAGAAATCCCGTGAACCTTTTCAGCGTCATAAGGGATGTTGAAGCCTTCTGGTTTGACCAGATAATCCTGATGTTCAATACAGTTCCCTAAAGCATCATGTAATTGCCAGGCAATCTGGATACACCGTGGCCAGTTATCTGTGTCACTGATAGGTGCATCCCATCGTTTAGGTAATCCAGTGGTTTCAGTGTCAAAAATAAGATACATAAAAGGTCGAGTTTCCGAAGTTTTTCCGCTATACAAATGTAAAGGTCAAAAATAACTAAAATGTGAATATTGGAACTTGAAACTTATGGATAGTTATCAACCGATAAAATGGGAAAAGCGCATTTATAAAATTATAAATGCGCTTTCTACAGGTAAATATTTGGTTTGTTTAATATCCGAAATCGAATACGCCTTCTGTTATTTCTGTATCTCCTCCGGTACTGAAATAGAAAGTTCCGCTGATGCATCTTGTTTCTTGATCATGGGATATGATCGTTATCTCTCCGGAAACAGCAGATGCCTTATCTTTTTTATATTCATAAGTGGCACTGTAATCTCCAGAACCAGTAAGGCTGTAAGTTCCTGGAATTGCGTCAATAGGAAAAATAATAGTGATCTCTTCTTTAAAGTTTGCGGCTTTGATAAGAATAGACGAATTATCAGTTCCAAAGGATTCTGCGCTGTGTGTGTCTGTTTCAATTGGAGTTCCGTCTACATTAGCTGTTAAAGTTGCGTTTGTAAGGCATGGATTGGGAACTTCAGGTGTGTCTTCAGGGGTTTCATCTCCGATAGGAACTTTGTAAAACCATCCATTGCTAAAGCTTTTTGTGTTTCCTTCAGTGTCCTTTAAGTCTTTAAAATAGAAAGTACCAGTGATCTCATTGTTGGAGATTTCCGTAATGACAATTTCTCCTTCACTCTCTTCTGCCGTGGATAAAAATTTACTATCCATTGTTTCGAATGAGCTTTCTACATTGGATTGTCCTAATTTGTACTTTCCTTCCTTGGTAGTAGCTGTATAAAAACGAATGGTTTCCGTTCCTGAATGACCAATAATCATAAGGCGACCATCATCTTTAATTACTGCTTTTTTGAAATCAGTTCTGAAAAGCTCTCCTTCTACGGATGCTTGTAATGCAGGAGTGTTAATCTCAATATCTGTACTACAGGAGGTTATGATGAAAAAAGAAAGTAAGATAAGTGTAGTTGTTTTTTTCATATTTACTAGGGGCTTTGTTGTAACTTAATTACGGTTTTAAAGTAATTGCTATTAAACGAAAACAAAAGTAGGGTTAAAATATTGATTTACCAATATTTAAGAGAATAAAATGAAATAAAATAACGATTAAGTGCTGTTTTTAACGGTTAAATACCTGTTTTTGTAAGATTTTTTAATTTTTGTAGGTTTTTTTGCTGTACGGATAAACTTGTTGGTTTGAGAAAAATTATTAGGTTAGTTGCAAAGTTGTAAGTTCTTTTGTGTCAGGGTTTATAAAAAAACAGTATCTTTGCAGACTTTTAAATTATAAATAGGGTCGTGTACCCAAAAATTAATTCGTATGCCTGTTAAAATCAGATTACAGAGACATGGTAAAAAAGGGAAGCCTTTTTACTGGGTTGTAGCAGCAGATGCTAGAGCAAAAAGAGATGGTAAATTCTTAGAGAAAATAGGAATTTATAATCCAAATACTAACCCTGCAACAATCGACTTAGATGTTGATAGTGCTGTAAAGTGGTTACAAAATGGAGCTCAGCCTACTGATACAGCTAGAGCACTTTTATCTTATAAAGGAGCCTTATTGAAAAATCACCTAGCTGGTGGTGTGAAAAAAGGAGCTTTGACCGAGGAACAAGCGGAAGAGAAATTCCAGGCTTGGTTAGCAGAAAAAGAAGGAAGTGTTACTGCTAAGAAAGAAAGTTTAGCAAAAGAAGAAGCTGATGCAAAAGAAAAAGCATTAGCTGCAGAAAAAGAAGTGAATGCTAAGCGTGAGGCTGCTGCTGCAGAAGCAGAGGCGGCTGCACAAGCAGAAGCTGCTGAGGCTGCAAAAGCTGAAGAAGAAACACCAGAAGCTAGTAACGAAGAAGAGTAGTTATATTTAGTCACGAACTATGAAGAAAGAAGAATGCTTCTATCTGGGTAGAATCGTAAGTAAATTTAGTTTCAAAGGGGAGGTGCTAGTAAAATTAGATACTGATGATCCTGAAAGTTATGTAGGAATGGAATCGGTTTTTGTTGAATATAACAAAAACCTGATTCCATTTTTTTTGGAACGATGTGTTTTACATAAAAGCGATCTATTGCGGATAAAATTTGAAGATGTAGACTCAGAAGAGGATGCGGATAGCCTGATGAAAGCAGGATTGTATTTGCCGTTATCTCTATTGCCTCCACTGGAAGGGAATAAATTTTACTTTCATGAAGTAATTGGATTTACTATAGTGGATACTTCTTTTGGTGAAGTAGGAGTTGTAAAAGGAATAAATGATTCGACGGCTCAGTCTTTGTTCGAAGTGGATAGGGATGGAGTAGAAATTTTTATTCCTATGAATGATGAATTTATTGTAAAAGTAGATAGAAATAAAAAACAAATTTTGGTTCAGGTGCCGGATGGATTAATTGATTTGTATCTGTAACTGTTTTGGAAATGTTTAGTGTATGAGTAAACCTTTTGTGTTTAAAAGATTTGAAGTGCATCAAGAGCGATGTGCTATGAAGATAGGGACAGATGGGGTGCTCTTAGGGGCTTGGGCTTCTGTATCTGATACTGTACATTCTATATTGGATGTGGGAACCGGAACAGGGGTTATTGCTCTGATGATGGCGCAGCGATCTCCGGCAGAAATTGTCGATGCGTTAGAAATTGATTCTGATGCATATGAGCAAGCAGTTGATAATTTTGAGGGGTCTCCTTGGGGGGATAGACTTTTTTGTTATCATGCCTCTTTTCAGGAATTTGTGACTGAAATAGAGGATTCTTACGACCTGATTATTAGTAATCCTCCATTTTTTGCAGAGGATTATAAAACAACAGATGTCAAAAGAGATTTGGCAAGGTTTGAAGAAGCCCTTCCGTTTGAACATCTTATTCACGGGGCTGTTCGTCTATTGAATGAGCAAGGTAAACTAGCATTGATAGTTCCTTTTAAAGAAGAGAAGCGAATTATAGAGTTGGCAGCACAGGTTTCCTTGTTTCCGCAACGAATTACCAGAGTTAGAGGGACTCCAGATACAGTTTTGAAAAGAAGCCTTTTGGAACTAGGTTTTTTGAATAAAATGTGTGAAGAAGAAGAGCTGGTGATAGAGTCTTCCAGACACCAATATACAGAAGCTTATATGAAGCTGACAAAAGACTTTTATTTAAAAATGTAATACAAAAAGTGAAAAAGCAAGAATTCAAAAAGAATCCTCACTTTTTCTAAATATAACCATCTCGGGTGGTTTTGTAGTATGTTCTTAATTTTTGACCTTAAGGGGATTTGTGCTTAAAAACCAAAGCATGGGTAGGTTAGGATTGGTGGTTTTTAAATGTTTAGAGGGAGTTAAAAGCCCGAAATTATACAACAGATTTTCGACCTGGGCATGAGATGGCTAAATATTGTATAGCGTTTAGTGTATTCTGATATTTTAGTAGTTGAGTTTGTGTTATCAAAATAGACCGGGTAGTTACTCCTTTGTCACTATTTTAGCTTTTGCTGTGAAAACCTATTGCATAATTCGGGTACTTTCTATTTCATAATTTTATTTTTTTAATATTTTCATTTTTAATAGAGAAATGAATCTGTAGTATTAAGAGATTCATTTCTCTTGGGGGCAATGCAATTGTGATTACATCTTTTAGTTGATTTGGCTATGAAAATAATGTTAGTTAGTTACTTTTTTATGAGATTGCCTTTTGGGTCATAGTTGATGACTAAAGTTTCTCCATTTTTATATGCTAATTTTAATTCGTAAAAAGACGTTTTGTCAGAGCGTGTACTTTTATTAATAACCGCCCCTTTATAATCCCTTTCAACAGCTTTTGTGATGGTTTCTGGTAATTCTTTAACCGGAATAGAAGCGATTTCTTTTTCAGTAGAAATTCCTTCCTGAGGCGCATTCTGTGCAGAAACATTTTCTAAGCCTATTAATATACCTATTATAAGAATAGGAGTTAAAAATAGATTTTTCATTGTTGCAGGGGTTTGTATTTTACATGTATTCTTTTGTTAAAATTGTGCCATTGTTTGGAAGGTACTTGTAATTTGTTGGTAATCCCTTGTTTTGTAAGTGGTTGAAGATTGAGATGGGGATGATCGTAGATGTGTGGAAATTGTATAAAAAGTGTAGAATGCACGTTAATACTGTAGAAAATATACACACTTTTAGAAAAAAACAAATGAGAAACAGTAAGAAACATCTGTATGTAGTTTGAATTTGTTGATTTTTTTAACGAATTAAAAAAATTGTTTTCTCTGGTAGCATTAAGTACATTTGTTAGAATTCTTATCTCAGAAACTTTCATGTATTCTTTAATTATAAAACAACAAGCAGTATGAAGCCAGACTTATTTCAAGCACCTGATTATTATGAGTTAGATGAACTATTGACAGCAGAACAGAAAATGGTGAGGGAAGCTTCTAGGGAGTGGGTAAAACGAGAAGTTTCTCCTATAATAGAAGAATATGCACAACGAGCAGCATTTCCAAAACAGTTGATAAAAGGATTGGCAGATATCGGAGCTTTTGGTCCTTATATCCCTGCAGAATATGGAGGGGCTGGTTTGGATCAGATTAGCTATGGGCTGATTATGCAAGAAATAGAAAGGGGAGATTCAGGGATTCGATCTACTGCCTCAGTACAATCCTCTTTAGTGATGTATCCGATCTGGAAATATGGAACTGAAGAGCAGCGAAAAAGATTTTTGCCCAAGCTGGCTTCCGGGGAGTTTGTAGGTTGTTTCGGGTTAACAGAACCGGATTATGGTTCAAATCCAGGAGGAATGATTACAAACTTTAAAGATAAAGGAGATCATTACTTACTAAATGGGGCAAAAATGTGGATTTCCAATGCTCCGTTTGCTGATGTAGCAGTGGTTTGGGCAAAGAATGAAGAAGGAAGAATCTATGGGTTACTTGTAGAAAGAGGTATGGAGGGGTTTTCGACCCCGGAAACACATAATAAATGGTCGTTGCGAGCTTCAGCCACAGGAGAGCTTATTTTTGATAATGTGAAAGTGCCTAAGGAGAATCTCCTGCCAGAAAAAAGTGGATTAGGGGCCCCATTGGGGTGTTTGGATTCTGCACGATTTGGAATAGCATGGGGAGCTATTGGTGCAGCAATGGATTGCTATGATACCGCCCTGCGATATGCGAAAGAGAGAATCCAGTTTGATAAACCAATTGCAGGAACACAGTTGCAGCAAAAGAAATTATCAGAGATGATTACGGAAATAACCAAAGCACAATTGCTAACCTGGAGATTAGGAGTATTGAGAAATGAAGGAAGAGCAACCTCTGCTCAGATCTCTATGGCAAAAAGAAATAATGTGGATATGGCACTTACTATTGCTAGAGAAGCTAGGCAGATATTAGGAGGAATGGGAATTACAGGAGAATATAGTATCATGAGACACATGATGAATTTAGAAAGTGTAATTACTTATGAAGGGACTCATGATATTCATTTGTTAATTACCGGAATGGATATTACAGGGATACCGGCATTTAAATAATAGTAGTTCTTGTGAAAATATTTGGACATCGCGGAGCGGCGGGATTGGCAGAAGAAAACACATTGATATCTGTAGAAGAAGCACTTCGGTATTCGGTTGATGGAGTGGAAATAGATGTGCATCGTTGTCGTTCGGGAGAGTTGATCGTGATGCATGATGAAACAATAGATCGAACAACCCGGGGAGAAGGTCGGGTATCTGAATTATCATTTCAGGAATTGAAGAATGTTGTGACAAATAAAGGTGCTACTATTCCTGCGTTATCAGAAATAGTGGCACTTGTTGATAAACGCTGTACTATTAATATTGAACTAAAAGGGAAAGACACAGCTTTGTCGGTTGTGTCGTATCTAAAAATACTTGTTCAAGAGACCTTTTGGGATTTTTCAGACTTTATAGTATCTAGTTTTGATAAAGAGTTATTGACACAAGTTAGGCGTGCGAGTGATGAGATTAAAGTAGGTGTACTGGAGGAAGAAAAACCAGAAAGAGCTATTGAGATCGCTATAAAACTACAAGCGTATTCAGTGCATCTTCCTATTTCTTGTATAAAAGAAGAACATGTTTTGTCAGCTCATAATAATGGGTTGCAGGTATATGTGTGGACTGTCAATAAAAAGCCGTTGTTCGAGAAAATGAAAAGCTGGAATGTAGATGGGATCATTACGGATTTTCCTAATTTTGCTACATGATATATGATCTTATTATTGCCGGAGGAGGAGCTGCCGGTTTTTTTACAGCTATTAATGTAGCAACACAAAATCCGGAGCTTACTATTCTGATAATAGAAAAAGGAAAAGAAGTTTTGACGAAGGTTAAAGTTTCAGGAGGAGGACGTTGTAATGTTACACATGGAGAGTTTATCCCAAAAGAATTGAGTAAGAACTATCCGAGAGGAGAGAAAGAGTTGATAGGTCCTTTTCATACTTTTATGACAGGAGATACGATGGAGTGGTTCGAAAATAAAGGAGTAGCATTGAAAATAGAAGAAGATGGTCGTGTGTTTCCGGTGTCTGACTCTTCACAGACGATTATCGATTGTTTTATAAAGGAGGCTAAAGAAAGAAAAGTAACAGTTGTAAAAGGGCAGCTTATTAAAGACTTTGGTCAGGAAGAAACATTGTGGAAAGTCGTGACGAATAAAGAGGTGTTTTTTTCAAAAAAAATGATGGTTGCTACAGGAAGTAACCAAAAGATATGGGAGATATTGAAAAAGCTGAATCACACCATTGTTCCGTCTGTTCATTCTTTATTTACATTTAATATAGCAGATAAAAGGATAAAAGAACTGCCTGGAGTAGTTGCTAATGCGGAGGTAAAAATACAAGGACAGAAACTGACTAGCGAAGGACCATTACTGATTACACATTGGGGGATGAGTGGTCCTGCAATACTGAAGTTGTCTTCCTGGGGGGCGTTAGTGTTACATGATCTCGGATATTCATTTACGATAGAAGTAAACTGGCTGCCAGGGTATACCCGGAAAGATGTAATAGAGGAACTAAAAGGGTTTAAAGAAGAGTGTGCTAAGCAACTGGTGTATAAGTATGCGAGATTTGAGCTGCCAAAACGCTTATGGAGGAGCTTTGTGAATGCAGCTGGGATTGTAGATACTATGCGGTGGGCAGATGTCAACAAAAGTCAATTGTCGCAACTGGCATCAGAAGTAGTAGAAAGCGTGTATTCTGTAGACGGAAAAAGTACCTTCAAGGAAGAGTTTGTTACTGCCGGAGGAGTCGATTTGAAAGAGGTTAGTTTTAAAACGTATGAGAGTAAAAAAAATAAAAATTTGTATTTTGCCGGTGAAGTTTTGAACATTGATGCTATTACCGGAGGGTTTAACTTTCAGAATGCCTGGACGGGAGCTTATATCGCTGCTCAGGCTATTGCAAAACAGTAAAAAATATGTATGTTGCTTTACTTAGAGGAATTAATGTAAGTGGTCAAAAAAAAATAAAAATGATTGACTTGACTTCTCTTTTGGAAGAAATAGGATTGTCAGAAATTCAAACCTATATCCAGAGTGGTAATGTGATATTCGAAACAAATAGATATAAAAAAGAAGAAATAAGTACTGTAATCAGTCATGAAATAAAAAAAAGGTACGGATTTGATGTTCCTGTCTTGGTGCTAGATATAGAAGAGTTAAAAAGAATCCGTAATGCAAATCCGTTTCAGTACGAGGAAGAAGATCTGGGAAAGAAGGTGTATGTTACCTTTTTGGAAAAAAAAGTAGCTGCAGCCGAAGAGACAGTACTGAGATCAGTAGCCAGAGAAGAGGAGAAGATAGTGGCAGGAGAAAGAGTGGTGTATCTGTATATCCCTAACGGATATGGAAAAACAAAATTAAATAATGCATTTTTTGAAAAAAAGCTAATGTGTAATGCGACAACGAGAAACCTGAGAACAGTAGAGAAATTGATAGCATTAGGTAATAATGTGTAGGTAGTATCGTTTGATAATGCATAAAATTGTTAAAAGTTTAGTATCTTTAAATTAAATATTTATCCCAAATTATTATGAAAAAAATTACAATTATTATTGTGGCTTTGCTAACCTCGTTTAGTGTACAGAATATCAAAGCAGCGGACTATGACGAGCCGGTAAGAAAGCTTCTTTCTGATTATGTGAATATGGTCAATGGCCTGAATCAGGGAGTGGATAAAGAAACGGTATTGGAATTGTTTAGTGAATCTTATGTGGGGAATACGGCCTATGTAAGATTATCAGGTACTGTGGTGAGAAAACGGTATAAAAAAGAAGACCTGGCACGACAAATAGATGATATTGTAGGGGTGAATAAATACAAGTTTAGACTTAGCCTGGATAAAGTATTGTATGTAAGTCAAAAAGAACGTGCAGGAACAATTTCTGCATTGGTAACTTTTGAATCTTTAGTAGATGGGAAATTAGCGGAAAAAGGAACCATGTTGATGAACTTGGTAGGGACTTATCAGAGTGAAGGATGGAAAATTGTGCAAAATAATATTGTCCGAGTGTCTGAAACAAAAGATGTTGGAGATTGTGTGTGCTATGTCTATGCAAAAGGATCTACTAAATTTGTGACAGAGATCTATTTCCCTGCAGGAGTAGAGTATGGACAAGACTTCGTTACATTTAGAGTGACAACGAAAGATGAAGATAGAATTATCAAATCCGGAAATAAAGACTTTGTGTGGAGTAAAGAAACCGGAGAATTGACATATAAAGGAGCTTCCATAGGAACTGCGGAAGATTCTAAAAAAGCAATTGAAGCAGCGCTGAAAGATATGTACAAAGAATCTTGTCTGAAGATTCTGTTTAACTAGTACAACAAAAAAATAATACAAACAAAAAAGTACCGGATTAAACTATAATACCGGTGCTTTTTTGTTTCAGGTATAAATTACAGTAAAAAAATGCTGTAGTTTTATAATGTAGGGGGTGATTGTTGTATTATTCAGCTTTTTTTAGAAATCCTTTCCATGAAATTTCTATAGCCTGATTGATGCAACGTTCTTTTAGATTTCCGCCTTTATTTTCATATAGTTTTACCAGCGAAACCACATTTCCAAAAAACAATTCTTCCATGACTAGTATGTCATATGCTTTAAACTCTTTTTTTCGGATAGTTTCTCTAAAAAAAGCTTCGATGTCTTTGTAGTATTGCCTGGCTTGATTTTTTAAACTTGTTGGGATCTCAGGAGATCGTGCAATTTGTTCTGAAAATATAAATGCCAAAGGATTGTTTACAAAATAATAAAAAAGGTTTTGCCACATAATAGCAAATTGTTTCTTGGTGTCTTCTTCTGGTAGGTTTCTCATAACGACCGTACCAAAGTCTTGTGAAAGCATCAAGTATAATTCGGATATGATTTCTTCTTTATTTTTGAAATGATGATACAGGGTGCCATTGGCAACACCCGATGTTTTAATAATTTGCGACAGAGAAGTTGCTCGGATACCTTGTTTTGTAATTAACTCAAGAGTTGTTTGTAAAACAATTGCTTTTTTACTCATAAATTTTTCTAATTCCTTATTCTTTCTACGTTCTTCATTAATTGAGTTGCCAAATGCAAAAATTCAATGCGGTCGCAAAAGCAACCCATAGAATATAGGGTACAAGTAGGTAAGCAGCTGTAGCGTTTACAAATTTAAACCATTTAATTGTAAATAATAGCAAGATAAACAGGGTAGTTATATCTAATAACGCTATAAATGAATTTTGTAGTCCAAAGAAAAAAATGAACCATGAAACATTCAGCAACAGTTGAAACCCAAAATGATATAACGCAGTTTTTACCAATTTATGATAGAACCCTTTGTTCCAAATAATTCCTAAAGAAATACCCATCATAAAATAGAGAAGATTCCAAACGGCAAAAAAGACCCAATAAGGAGGGGTGAAAGAAGGTTTGTTGAGCGTAGTGTACCAAGGATGAAGGGATTTCTGAGAAGTAATAGTGACCAGAAAACCAATAAATAAACAAAACAAAACAGACAAGGTAGTACGAAGTAGTCTCTTTTTCATCCGATGATATAGTGAGCTACTAAAATAACAATTTATTTTTACTAGTTGGGCGTCCTATAAATGTTGATAAGAACTTATATTTGCCAAAAAATAGAAGTAAAGATGAATGATTACCCTCAATTTATTTTAAAACCAACTGAAGATATTCCGAATGAAGGAAAAATTTCTTGTAGTGCACCAAGTAATATTGCTTTAGTAAAGTATTGGGGGAAAAGACCTGTTCAATTACCAGAGAATGCTTCTATAAGTTTTACCCTAGATCATTGCAAGACAGAAACTACTGTCTGGTATGCTAAAAAAGAAGAGGCAGGCAATACCTTTGATTTTGAATTATTTTTTGAAGGCGCTTTAAAACCATCATTTCGTCCGAAAATCCAAAAGTTTTTTGAACGAGTATATCCATACCTTCCTTTTTTGAAGCAGTATACTTTCAGGATAGAGACCTCCAATACTTTTCCTCATAGTAGTGGAATTGCTTCTTCAGCCAGTGGTATGAGTGCACTTTCGTACTGTCTGATGGGATTGGAAAAAAAGATGCATCCAGAAATGACAGAGGAAGCTTTTCTGAAAAAAGCATCATTCTTAGCTAGACTGGGGTCAGGAAGTGCTTGCCGTAGTATAGAAGGACCTGTAGAAGTTTGGGGTGCACATGCAGATATTACAGGAAGTGATGATGCGTATGCAGTGAAATTTCCGTATGAAATTCATGATCATTTCAGTGGATATCGAGATCTGATATTATTAGTGGATAAAGGAGAGAAACAAGTGAGTAGTACAGTAGGTCATGATTTAATGCACGGTCACCCCTTTGCTAAACAAAGATTTGAACAAGCAAAAGAGAATATATCAAAGATAAAAGAGGTTTTGATTAATGGAGATCAGGATGCATTTATAAAAATAGTAGAAAGTGAGGCATTGAGTCTGCATGCGATGATGATGACTTCTATGCCGTATTTTATTCTGATGAAACCAAATACATTATCAATTATTAATAAGATTTGGGATTATAGAAAAGCTACAGGTTCCAAAGTGTGTTTTACCTTGGATGCAGGAGCAAATGTACATGTATTATATCCTGAAAAAGAAAAAGAAACCGTATTGGAATTTGTTAAAAAAGAGCTGGTTGGTTATTGTCAGAAAGGACAGTATATTTGTGACAAAATAGGAACAGGAGCTAAATTTTTGTAACTTTATAAAAATATGGATACTAATCCGGAAAAGGTAGGAGAAAACAACATGAAAAGCCCATTATTTTATTCTAAGATTCTTTTGTTTGGTGAATATGGAATTATAAAAGATTCCAAAGGACTTTCTATTCCTTATAATTTTTATAAAGGAGCATTAAAAGTTTCTGAAAACCCCGATGAAGAAGCAAAAAACTCTAATGAAAGTCTAAGAAAGTTTGCCAGCTATCTGGAAGAGATTAATGATGAGCGAATTGTTACGTTTGATTTGGAGCGATTAACGGCTGATGTAGAAAATGGAATGTATTTCGATAGTAGCATTCCTCAGGGATATGGAGTAGGAAGTAGTGGGGCGCTTGTGGCTGCTATATATGATAAATATGCAGATAATAAGATTACAGTATTAGAAAACCTGACCAGAGAAAAACTGCTGACTCTAAAGAAAATTTTTGGAGCGATGGAATCTTTCTTTCATGGAAACAGTTCTGGTCTCGATCCTTTAAATAGCTATCTCAGTCTACCAATATTGATCCACTCCAAAGATAATATTGAACCCGCAGGAATTCCTTCTCAAAGTGTAGATCATAAAAAAGGTGCTGTCTTCCTTTTAGACAGTGGAATTGTAGGAGAAACAGCTCCTATGGTGAATATTTTTATGGAGAAAATGAGACAAGAAGGATTTCGCAATATGTTGAAAAACCAATTTGTAAAATATACCGATGCCTGTGTGGAAGATTTCCTGGGAGGAGATATCAGGTCGTTGTTCTCTAACATAAAAAAATTATCTAATGTTGTTTTGGATAATTTTAAGCCGATGATCCCAAAGGAATTTCAAACCTTGTGGAGAAATGGTATTGAGACGAACGATTACTACTTAAAGCTCTGTGGCTCTGGTGGAGGAGGGTACATTTTAGGATTTACACAAGATCTTGAAAAAGCCAGAAAAGCGCTTAAGGGGCATAAACTGGAAGTAGTGTATAATTTTTAAAAAAATAAGCATTCTTCTCTTATGCTTAGTAGAAAAAACAAACTTGTATTACTGAAGTTGTTAAGTTTGTTTTCTGTGGTGAGAGGCTATAATATTCTGATTTTAGTCATTGCTCAATATCTAACAGCTATATTTATTCTTGCTCCCAATCGAGGGTGGAAAAATGTATTATTAGATACGAATCTTTTTGTCATAGTTTTGGCGTCATCCGGGGTGATAGCTGCCGGATATATTATTAATAATTTTTACGATAGAGAAAAAGATTTAATAAACAGACCGCAAAAAACAATGCTGGATCGTTTGGTAAGTCAGCAAACAAAACTAACAGCCTATTTTATTCTTAACTTTTTATCCGTAGTACTGGCAAGTTATGTGTCTTTTAAGGCAGTTGTCTTTTTTTCATTGTACATATTTGGTATTTGGTTTTATTCTCATAAACTCAAAAAAATATTATTTGTAGGGAATATTGTTGCTTCCTTATTATCGATCACTCCTTTTTTTGCAGTTTTTATCTATTACCTGAATTTTGATCAGGTTATATTTGTTCATGCTACCTTTTTATATCTGATGTTGATCATGAAAGAGTTGGTAAAGGATATGGGGAATCTAAAAGGAGATATAGCTCAGAACTATAGAACAATTGCTGTCGAATATGGAGAGGGAATGTCTAAAAAACTCGTCAGCATCTTAGTGTTCGTTTCAGGAATCCCTCTGTATTTACTGTTGAATACTTATCGTATAGGAGGAATGCGTATATTTTTCTATGCCAGTATATTTTTACTCATTCTTTTTTTAGTAGCGTTGTGGAGATCAAAAGGGAAAGTGCATTATGTCTGGCTTCATAACATTTTGAAATTTATAATTGTTTCCGGGGTTTTTAGCATTGTACTTATTGATTTCAAAAGTATTTTAGATAAAATTTTGTCATTTTTATAAACGAAAAAAAGATCATTTAAAAAAGTTTTAAATGATCTCGCTGCGTCGATTATTTTAGTGTTTATGGATAAGGACTATCCATTAGAAATCACTAGTAAGAAAGGATTAAGAGTTAGGTTTTAAGATTTTTAGGTCGACTCTGTATATCTTGTAATCGTTTTCTAATATTTCAGAATCTACTTTTTTGTAGTTTAATTTAGAAAGAACATAGTCTTCTACTATTTTCTCAGAGGTATCCACTGTCAGTACAACAATCTCTCCCTTAGCATTAAGTGTAAATTCGATATTAGCTTTTAAATCTTCATTCTCTACTTTGATATCAGGACTGCTTAATAATGTAAGGATTTCATTTCTTAATTGTTGCTCAGGAGTCTCATCAGAAGGAGTAGAAGCAAATAATTGCGTTGAAGTGATAAAAAGTGCTGCAAGTAATAATCTTAAGTTTTTCATTTTTGTATGTTTTTGATACTGTTGTTTTCAATTTTATTTGTGACAAATGTACATTCTGATCCTGCATTTTTTGTGATAAAATTTATGATTAGAATGATGCTTTTAGGTTATGTTTAGGTTAATAAGGAGTGTGATTAATAAAAAAGAAACCTTATTAAAAAAGTAGTAATTGCTACTTTTTTTTACGCTTTTTTCAATAAAAAAGGAAGAGAAGGTTAAGTTCTCCAACAGATGACAGGAATATGTGAAAGAATACAGAAATTAGATAATAAACAAGTGTTAGGAGAATGTTATTTTGAGGTTTTACCTTATGTCTAATCAATGAGTTATTGTGAAAAAAGCTTGTTTTTTATTGGTGTTACTAAAGAATATAATACCCCAGGGATTGCCTCGAAATTGAAAATTTGTTTCTAATGAATACCTCGTGGGTTTGCACCGAAGTAATTTATTTGTTTTTGATAAGAGGTTGATAAAAAAGAAGATAAAAGGAGAGGGGTGTAAATACCAGAAGATTTTTGGTAGAGGAAAATAGAAATTATCAATTTATTAGATAATTCGATACGTTTATGCTATGTGAATTAGCAGACAGTATTTGAGAGGATGCAAGGGCTACAATCTTTTCTGTTGAGGTTATTTTAATAACAGTTCTTTTTTATATATAAAGAAAAAAATGGGACACTGTCAGGAAGAAGCGATATAAAATTAGGATTACCAGTAGTTAGAAACCCGAAGTGAAGAAAAAATAGAAATAAAAAAAAGCAGTTACTGCTAGGTAACTGCTTTTTCTAGTTTTGGGGCGTCCGTATAGATACTATACGTTAGGATTTAATACCTTTAATGACATTCTGAAAATTTTGGAATTAGTTTCTGGCATTTTAGAATTCACTTTTTTGTAATTTAGTTTATACTTTACAAAGTCTTCTAAAGATTCAGTTTCAGAATTTACTGTCAGGATTACGATTTCATTTTTAGAGTTTAGTGTAAACTCTATATTTGCTTTTACTTCGTTGTTGCTAATTTTGATGTCCGGATTATCTAATAAATTGATAATTTCATTTCTTAATTGTTGTTCCGGAGATTTTGTCGACTTGTCAGCAGAAAATGCTTGGAAAGACACTACAAAAATTGCTATTAATACTACTTTTAAATTTTTCATTTTTTAGGTTTTAGTTTTTAAGAGTATTCTCTTTTGTTTTTATCTTACGAGGCAAATTTATGTCAGTTAGAAATGAAAAAATCAGTTTCAAAGTTAAGAGAACATTTTTTTAATGTTATGTTTACGTTAATTCCTTGTTTTTTTACAGTAAATTAAGTTTTGAGAAAAAAGTAGTTTTGAGATGAGAATACCTCCTAGTTGGTAATCATTTCGTTGTCTTTTTTAGGGATCTTCTTTTTTGGGATATAAAAATGCGAATTCTATATTTTTTTGTCGGTTTTCAATGTTAACTTAATGTTATCTTGAGGTTTAACCGCACGTCAATTCTTTGTATAAATATTTGAAAACCAGTAAAAACGACATGGTTTTTTAAGGTGTTTTTTATAGATGAGATACGAGTCCAATTATAAGACTGTCATAAAATCTATAGAAAGCAAATGTTTAATGTTTAGGTTTTAATCGATGAAAACATAGAATAAGTCGTATCTTCAGAGGAATTATTTAGGGTATGGAAAAAGATTTATTGACAATAGGGATGGCACAAATCTCTCCGGTATGGTTGAATAAAAAAGCAACGATACAGAAAATAGAAAAAACAATTAAAGATGCGAAACTTAAAAAGGTAGAATTGTTAGTCTTCGGCGAGACATTTTTGCCTGGTTATCCTTATTGGGTTTCGATTACTGATGGAGCACAATTTGATCACCCTGTACAAAAAGAAGTTCATGCACATTATGCCAGAAACGCAATTGTAATAGAAGAAGGGGATCTGAATAGCATTTGTGAATTGTCCAGAAAATATCAAATAGCGATATATTTAGGGATTATAGAACGTCCTACAGATAGAGGAGGGCATAGCTTATATGCTTCTTTAGTATATATAGATCGTACTGGGGTTATCCAATCCGTACATCGCAAATTGCAACCTACTTATGAAGAACGATTAACCTGGGCACCAGGTGATGGGAATGGTTTGCGGGTCCATGCCTTAAAATCTTTTAGAGTAGGAGGGTTAAACTGTTGGGAGAATTGGATGCCATTACCCAGAGCGGCTCTTTATGGTCAGGGAGAAAACCTACATATAGCAGTATGGCCGGGAAGTGATTATAATACTAAGGATATTACCAGGTTTATTGCCCGGGAATCAAGATCATTTGTGGTTTCGGTATCCAGTTTTATGAAAAAAGAAGCTATTCCTCAGACGATTCCTCATGCTGATTATATTCGAGAAAAAGCCCCGGAGCTTCTTAGTAATGGAGGTTCGTGTATTGCAGGACCTGACGGAGAGTGGGTAGTACCTCCGGTAATTAACTCGGAAGGATTATTGGTGGAAACAATTGATTTTGGCAGGGTGTATGAAGAGCGCCAGAACTTTGACCCTGTAGGACATTATTCGAGACCGGATATTACAAAATTACATATAAACAGGGATCGTCAATGTACTGTATCCTTTGAAGGAGAATAATTATTAATTCTAAAAAGGAATAGAGTATCTTTGCACAAAATTTAAGATATGAATCGCGGAGGTAATTCAGGGAGTAGAAAGAATAACGGAAGACAAGGAAGAACACCAAAAGGGAAATTTGGAGGGAGAAATACAGCTCCTGATAAGAAAACAAATACAAAACAAGGCAAGGCTTCGGAGAAAGAAGAAATTCGACTCAATAAATTTGTAGCTAATTCCGGAGTGTGTTCAAGAAGAGAAGCTGATTTGTATATTCAGACGGGAAGTGTTTGGGTTAATGGTGCTCCTGTTACAGAAATGGGATATAAAGTAAAATTAACAGATGAGGTGAAGTTTGATGGAAGGTTAATTACCCCTGAGAAAAAAGAATATATCTTATTGAATAAGCCTAAAGGGTTTTCTACAACCACTAGTCTGGAGAGAAATAAAACGGTAATGGAATTGGTAGCTAATGCTAGTAAAGCCAGATTAAAACCAGTAGGAAGACTAGAAAGAAATACGACAGGGTTATTGTTATTTACAAATGATGTGGATCTGGAAAAGAAATTAACACATCATAAGAGTAATGTGAGGAAGATATTTCATGTAGAATTGGATCGCAACCTGAAATTTGATGATCTTCAGGATATTAAAGAAGGGGTTAAATTAAAAGAAGGGTTCATTAAAGCGGATGAAATTTCTTATGTAGATGGTGCTTCGAAAAAAGAAATAGGGATAGAAATTAAATCTTCTAAAAATGGAATTATTCGCAAGCTGTTTGAGCATTTTAATTACGATGTAATTCGATTAGACAGAGTTGTTTTTTCTGGACTAACCAAGAAAGATCTTCCAAGAGGTCATTGGAGAAAATTGACGGTACAAGAAGTGATTAATCTTAAGAATATGTAAGTTTTAGTACACAGTATAATTTAATTAAAAAAGAGGTTCTTCTATTAGTAGAAAAACCTCTTTTTGTTTTTCTTCATTCATAACATTATGAATAGAAGATATTTTTTAGTCGCTATTTCCTAGTTGTTTGAATTAGATATTATTGTGTTTGTTTGTGTAGGTTAAGGGGACAAAAAAAGACAATTTTTCACATCCTAATTAGTAATCAACTATCGGAGTTATCGACTAAAAAAATACTAGGGGGTTAAAAAGCTCTTTATAGTAAAAATCGAATACGAAATATGAAGTCTTATTTCTTGAAAGTCAGTGTTTTTTTTCTTGCTGCAGGGGCGATGCATTTAGTTGAGTTTTTGAGTTCTGGGGGGCAAATCTATAATGTTTTTTTCTCTAATCTAGTAAAATGTTAAAAATTAACGATTAATTATGTTTTTTGTGATTTTGTCTGATTATAAGTTTTGTTGTATACTGCTATGTTTCAGAGGGATTTCTTAAAATTAAGTTATAAAATACAAACCATAAAAGTGCTGGTTTTTGGATTTGTTTAACGGCTATAATTACTTGTAAATATTTTGAATTCAGGTTTTTATATGTTTTTATTGATCAATAAAAATACATAAACGCGTTTTTGTTCTAAACTAAGGGTAATTAATTAGTGGCTTTAGGTTTGAAAAAGACAGAAGAACTAATAAAAGATTCATACACGAATACACTGATAACCAAAATGTATTCTATAGCCACCATCCATAGGTTTTCTTTAAATCCAAGATCTGTATAAGCAGTATAACTAAGAATGATCAAAAAAGACCAGACGATTGGAAATCGATAGGGAGTAAAAATACAAAGAAAAAGAGGCACTGCGATATACCATGGATGTACTGTGGTAGACAGGAAATAGTATACACTAATACTGATCAACATGGCAGTGATAAGAGGTATTGTTTCCTTGTTTTTTCTAAAAAAAGAAAGGATTAATAAAAGACAAAGAAAGACAAGAGGGAGGATTTTTCCTGCTGTAGCAATAATATTCCATCCGATTGTTTGGTATCCAATCCATCGAATTATATAATAGATACTCGCATTGAATTCAAAATTTTGGAACCATAAAGCAATAGTAGTGCTAAAATTCTGAATAAATGTTTTGGATAAAAAAGGAATAAAAAGAAGAAGGGTGCTAATGAGCACAACACTGTAAAACCCACAGAGTTTTAGAAAACCGAAGAGGCGTTTTTTTTCACTAAAAAAATACTTTTGAAAAAATAAAGGAAGAAACAATAGTGGAATTAGTTTAACAGAAACAGATAATGCTAAAACGATGCCTGCCCAAAACCATTTATTTTGTACTATTAGATACAATGACCAGACGATAAAAAATATCATCAATGCTTCAAAATGGAGGTTGCCTGTTAATTCGATAATAATAAATGGGTTGAGGATATACCAGAAAATGCGATTTTCCTGAAGATGAAGCTTTTTTAATAGCTTTCTACCTATAAAGAAAATACCGATATCAGCACTTATTAATATAAGCCGGAATACAATAGCAGCTCCTAAAATGCTATTAGGAGATAGTAAAGCAGCAATAGCATATGCTAATTGGCTTATAGGAGGATAATTCGTAAAATGACTTCCATTTAATGGTCCCATTCCCTGGTATAACTCTATAGCTTGTGCTACGGGTGAATTCCCTGCTTTAATCCAGGTTTCTGGTAAACTTAAATAAGGATTCATTCCTTCTAACAACATTCTCCCATCCCAAATAAAGCGATAAAAATCCTGAGAGAGATTCGGGGTTGCAAATAAAAATATAACCCTAAATAAGAGCGCAGTAAAGGCTAGTAATTTGTAATCCCCTTTATGTAACTGAAAGATTTTATAAGAAAGGAAGAAAAGGGCACCCCATAAACTGAATACTTTTACAAAATCAGTTCGTAGCGTTGTATAGGCAAAACTGTAGTACAGTATAGCGCAAGTGAGAATAAGAACAAGTGAAGATTTGTTATATTTCCACAAGCGTGTAATCACAGTTTAGACGTAACAGATTTAAAAAATACAAAACCAAATCCCAAAAATAGCATGATATGAAATAAAAACAGACCGAAATCCTGTAGCTTAAAAGCACTGTATAAAGCAAAACCAAAATATCCGGTTAGTAAAGCTTCCAATATGGTATTGGCAGATATGTTTTTGTTGATATATTTATTCCCTTTCCAGGAATCTTTTAAAGAATTGATATTAAACTTTGGGGTGCGAACGAATTCACTCTTTTTTCCAAAATGTCCTTCCAAAACAGCTTTGGAATTATGAACAGAGAATCCCATTGCAATGGAGAAAAATGTGAAGAACATTTTGACATATTCTATAAAATTCCAAAAACCACTTCCGTGTATTTTTTTAAACGTGTACCAATAACAGAAAAAGAAAATAACAGTGCTTAGTGCAAAAGATGCAATCACATTAAAATACCAGGCAAACATAGGGTTATTGTTCTTAATGTATAATATAGGAACGCTGAGTATAGCTACTAATAAGACTAATAGAAACATACTGCTGTTCAGCAAGTGAAAAAAACTATGAAATTTTGTTTTAAACGGAACTGTTTTGTCTTTAAGAAGTTTCCAGTATAATTTTTGAAAATTCTCAGCAGCTCCTTTATTCCATCTAAATTGTTGTGATCTGGCAGCACTGATAACTACCGGCAATTCTGCAGGAGTTTCTACTTCTTCCAGGTACTTGAACTTCCATTTCTTTAATTGCGCTCTATAGCTGAGATCCAGGTCTTCTGTCAGGGTGTCTCCTTGCCAGTTTCCGGCATCTTCTATACATGTTTTTCTCCAGGCTCCCGCGGTACCATTAAAATTAATAAAATGATCTTTGTGATTACGCCCTACTTGTTCCATTGTAAAGTGAAAATCCAGTGCAAAAGCCTGAATCTTGGTAAGAATGGAATAGTCGCGGTTGATATGTCCCCATCGGGTTTGTACAACACCAATATTCTCATCCTTGAAATAAGGAATTGTTTTCTGTAACCAATTTTTTTCCGGAAGGAAGTCAGCATCAAAAATAGCGATAAACTCTCCTTTAGCTATTTTTAGCCCCTCTTTTAGAGCACCTGCTTTAAAGCCAGATCGATCTTCTCTTCGGATATGTTTAATATCCAGCCCTTGTCGCTGTAGTTTTTCGATATGCTTAGCTGTCGTAGTGACAGATTCATCTGTAGAGTCATCAAGAACTTGTATTTCCAGCTTATCTTTTGGGTATTCCAATAAGGCAATATTGTCCAGTAAGCGAGACATTACATAGAGTTCATTGTAGACAGGAAGCTGAATCGTTACCAGAGGGATTTCCTCTTCTCTGGTAAAGTCAAATACAGGGGCATTATCTTTTTGCTTTCTCGCTTTGAGATAATTGAACAATAGATTTAATTGCGCTAAACTGTATAAGAATATGATGAGTAACGCAATTGTGTAAATAATAATAATGGCAATATCCATTACGAAAAACTGTATTTAAAAATCCAACTTAAAATCTTAACGCCTGCAAAGATAGCACCTTTTATGGTTCCTGAAACTTTTGAGACACCAATTCTCTTTTTGTAAGGTACTGATACTTCGGTATAGGTGTATTTTTTTCTTAACACTTTTAACTGCATTTCTACAGTCCATCCATAGGTTTTATCCTCCATTTCTAAGGAGAGAAGTTTGTCATACTTAATTGCTCTAAAAGGACCAAGATCAGTGAAACGCGCATTGAAGAATAATTTCATAAGTCTAGTAGCAAGCCAGTTTCCGAATATCTGAGGGAATGTCATAGAACCTGCCTCTCGTAATTTCTTATCCCGGGCTCCGATAACCATATCAATGTCGTCATGAATTATAGGAGCTACAATAGTCGTTAGCTCAGCCGGATAATCACTGTAATCCCCATCTAGAAAGACAATGATATCTGTTTTTTCTTTTGAAGCGGCGATATAATCCATTCCTTTTAGACAGGCATAGCCATAACCCATCTGTTCTTCTCTCAATACAGTTGCTCCAGCTTGTTTAGCTACTTTTTCTGTTTGGTCGGTAGAGCGATTGCTTACCACAATAACTTCAGAAACCACTTCAGGAATTTCCTGAATTACATGCGCAATAGATTCCTCCTCGTTATAAGCGGGAATGATAACTTTTATAGTTGGATTCATTTATAGAAAAGCATTGGGATTGTCCTTTCTGAAAGAATACACATCTGTCCATTCTCCCATTTTTTGATCATTGATGTATTTTTCTGCTTTAAACAATTCATCATTTTTGAAAATCAGACAAAACCCATTTTTTTTATTGTTTTGATACTGGTATTTTTTTGTGATCCTAATAGTACTGTTATTGTCGGCAATATCGTAAATAATCCACCACTTTTCGGCTTTGTTATCGATAAAATGCCCTTCTTTGACTAGTTGGCGATCTTTTGTATAAAAATACCAATATCCATTCTTTTTGTCGTTTTTATAATCTCCCTTTTTTTTGATCTGCCCATTGGGGTAATAATAGATCCAGTATTTTGTTTTTGTAGCCCCCATAATCCATCCTTCTGCTTTTAGCATCCCGGATTCATAATATTCTTTGATATACTGTTTTTTTACCGTCAGGTTTTTTTCTAATGGGGCAAAAGAAAGTAAGCAAGCTATTATTATTCTTAAAATCATCAGTGAAAGGTTTTATAGAGCTTTCTTAGACGAGAAGAAATAAAAATGCTAACAAGAAAACTTCAAAATAATGCAAACTCATTACTGTTAATATAGGGTGTTTCGGATTATTTGTTATTTACGTAATTCATTAGATCGATATCATTTCCTAATAGAATTTCATTAGAATTGATTCTTCCGTTTAGGGAATCGTTTTCCAGTTTTAATACTCCTCGTGGGCAAACTGCAGAACAAACGCCGCATCCTACACAACTGGATCGAACAATGTTTTCTCCTTTTTGTGCATAAGAGCGCACATCAATTCCCATTTCACAATAGGTGGAGCAATTTCCACATGAAATACATTGTCCTCCATTGGTGGTAATCCTGAATTTGGAAAATAATCGTTGCTGAAACCCTAGAATTGCAGCCATAGGACATCCGAATCTGCACCAGGATCGATTCCCCAGAATAGGGTAGAACCCTGTTCCGATTACTCCTGAAAAAATAGATCCGATAAACAGCCCGTAAGTAGCGCGTAGGGTTTCGGATTTTATAAAGAAAATGGTAGTGTCGCTATTAAAAAAGTGAATACCGAATAAAGCAGCCAGAACCACAAAATATCCAATCGCTCCGTATCGGGCATCTTTGCCTAGTTCATTTCTTTTGAAAATCATTACTAAAGCGAAAACAATTGTCAAAATAGCAGCAACACTTAGCAGGAATACCGTCTTGGTAAACCAATATTTGGTATCATCGTAGCCCAGATAGGTACTTACCACGGCAGTGGTCATGATAACAACAAAGACTAAAACAGTATGGATTAACCAGCGTTCTAATTTCCAGGCGCTTAATTTTTTGCTGGATAGTTGTCTAAAAGCATCTCCGGTTGTTTCTGCGAGACCTCCACATCCACAAACCCAGGAGCAATACCATCTTTTTCCGAATTTATAGGTTAGTATTGGTGTAATAATAAAAATTGAAACAACACCAAAAATCAAAAGCGAAAGCCCGATTGTTCCTGCATTGATAAATTCATCAATTCGATACTGTTCGAAGTTATAATAATTCAAAGGCCATACATTCTTTAGGTCGTAATAAGGCAGCTTAAAAGTGTCTGAATTTAAACGTGCCATAAATTCTGGAATCAAGAAAGCAAACCCTAATTGAAAAAACATTACAGAAACAGTTCGTAATTGTTGATACCTGTTATGTCTGTATTTTAAAATAAACTTATACCCAAAAGCGAGAATTGATACAGTATATAATGTACCATATACAAACCACTGGCTGGCTGGGTTACCACTTAATAGTTTACTCAAAGGATCGAATAATCCGATTAAACCACTATTTGGAGCTCCATCCGTTCCTTGTCCTAGGAAGTGAGGGTAAAAATAAAGTACAATATAAAAGGTAGTTAATGCGACCCCTGTAAGCCAACCGATAACACCTCTGGAAGAGATTGATTTAAACCAGACTCCGTCATTTTTTATTCCTTCTGGTTTGGTTAGATAGGCATCATTAGCGTATATGATTGTTCCCAGGGTTATTAGAGCCAGTGATAGTGTTAAGAAAATCCCCTGGTTCGGAAAATTGGTGTTTGCTAGTGCTAGTATCAGAATAAATAATCCGATAAAGCCAATGCTCAAGGCGATTTTTTGTTTGGTAGAAACGCCTTTGGCATCAGGAGAAGCCAAGGACATACTATGTTCTAGTTTATTACTCATATTCAGTATTTTTTTCGAATCTTCTGGGGTAGAAGAGGTATATTTTTAAACAACTCGTAATTGATTTTTATAGGAAGCAAAGATTTCATCTTCAAAAGAAGAAAAGAATTCAGGGTCAAAATTTGCTTCTTTTAGGTGTGACAATACATAGTCTGCAGACCTTTTTTCGGTTAACCAGCGATCAAAGACTTCATGTCTCATGCGAATTCCAAATGTGTTGATTCCAAGGAATTCATTAGTCTCTTTGTGATAAGACATTGTAATACATTTGGTGTTGTCTGTATGTTTCCAGTGAAATTGTTGTTCGTATTCTTTTGGTTTGGCGAAAACCCATCCGTATGTTTGGTATTCGATATCCAGAAATTTAGCACTGTTAAACCAGTGTCCAGGTTTGTATTGGATTTTATTACCGCAAATAGTTTGTGCTACGGTTTCCCCCATCATTCTTCCGGTATACCATACAGCTTCTATAGGGCGTCTATTGCCAATGGCTTCATGTTGTTCAGCACAGTCTCCGATGGCATACACATCCGGGATGTTTGTTTCTAAATATCTATTGACCTTAACTCCTCTTCCTAATTCAATTCCAGAATCTTTGAGGAAATCGATATTAGGAGATACACCGGCAGTAAGACCGACCATATCACAGTCAATCACTTCTCCTGTTTCTTGTATAACTACTGCTTTTGCTTTTCCGTGTTCATCAGCAATTATTTCTTTGAGGTTAGAAGAAAGCCTCAGGTCGATATGATGATCGATAATATGACGATTGATCATTTCGCTTTCTCCTTTAGGAAGTACGCCATTCCAGAAACTTGATTCACGAACTAAAAATGTCACGGGAATATTTCTGGATCGTAGCATTTCTGCTAGTTCTATCCCAATGAGTCCGCCTCCTACGATCACGGCTCTTTTGCATACTTGATTATTAGGAGCGTAATGTTCAATTTTTTCCAGGTCTTGTTTGTGATACATACCCATCACACCGTCTAAATCCTGTCCGGGCCAGCCAAATTTATTAGGTTTGGATCCGGTAGCGATGATCAGTGTATCATATGACAGACGTTCTCCATTTTTAAATTCAATTTCTTTTTGATCCGGAAGTACTCGCTGCACGAAACCATTTTTTAGTTCAATTCGATTCTTCTTCCAGAACCAATCTTCATAAGGTTGTGTATGCTCAAACTTCATATGCCCCATGTATATATACATAAGTGCTGTTCGAGAAAAGAAATATTTTGTTTCAGCAGAGATGATAGTGATTTTCTTATCTGATTTTTTTCGGATATGCCTAGCGGCAGTTACACCAGAAATCCCATTGCCAATAATTACTACATGTTTCATAAGCATTCATGTTGGTAGGTTTTGTTATCTTAGAGAAGAGGTTTCTTCCATCTAGTCTGTCGTATATAAAGGTAATAACTTATCTAGCGCAAATAATTTAGAATGGGTCTAAAAACTGAGTGTTTTGTAAGGGTTGTACTAGTATTTCGAACGTGATATTTTTTGCAAATAAATAAAAAAAACTTGTAAGTAGCCTGTGGGATTCACGACTGAATGCTCAGTAATAAGATTCAAAACTTTAGAACTTATTACAAGTGATATAATTGGAAAAGAATTAATAAAAAATATAAAACCCAATCTATGAAAAAAATAGTCTTTACTATACTTATTATGTGTATGCATTTTGGTTTTTCACAGGAGAATCAAGCGTTTTTTTCTAAAGCAGATGCATTTTTTAAAACTTATGTTTCTAATGGACGAGTTAATTATAAAGCTATTAAAGAAAACCCTGCCAGTTTGGATGAGCTGATTTCTTTGGCAGCAAATAGTAAAGTAAGTACTTCTAATGCCAAGGAGTATCAAGCTTTCTATATCAACGCTTATAATGTAGCTGTGATTAAAGGAATAGTGACGAAATATCCGGTAAAATCGCCGTTGGACATAAAAGGTTTTTTTGATAAAAACACCTATACATTAGGAGGAAAGAAAATTACTCTAAATGATGTAGAGAATGTATTACTTCGAAAGAATTTCCCAAAAGAAGCTCGTTTTCATTTTGTACTGGTATGTGCAGGTTTAGGATGTCCTCCTATTATATCAGAAGCTTATACCCCTGATCTCTTAGAGAAGCAGTTACAAAGACAAGCGGTAAAGGCATTAAATAACCCCTCTTTTATCAAGGTAAAAGGGAATAAAGTGCAGTTGTCTCAGATTTTTGAGTGGTACAAGGAAGACTTTACTCATGAAGGAAACGAGATCACTTATATCAATAAGTTCAGAAAAGAACCATTACCAGTAAAAGCAAAAGTTTCATATTATCCTTATAACTGGTCGTTGAACAAAGTAAAATAATCCATATCTTATATATAATATAAAAAGCACTTCTTTTTTGTAAAATAAGGAGGAGAGTAACTGTAGCCCTTTACTAATAAAAAAACAGAAGTAAAGAATACATAAAAACACGAAAAACAGATGAAGAAAATAATTATCACTACCATAAGCCTTTTTTTAGTAACCTTAGGAGTTGCCCAAGAAGAAGAAGGATCCGTTATCCAGACATTGACACCATCTAAATTAATAGGAAAAGGACAATATGATCTGAAATGGTTTAATAACTTATATACACAAACCAAGTCGGCAAATTCTAATGGAGATGTCTCTAAAAATGAACCAAGAGCGACTTTCTTTACCTCTACATTGGAAGCATATACTGGATTAGGAAATAACAAAAGATGGAATGCAGGGCTAATCTTAGAGTTTAGATCTAATGTGGTGGCAGACAGAAATGCATTGGATGTGTTTAAATTTGATGGAGAAAGAGGAACTGCTCGATCAGGATTGACCTCCATAGCACCTTCTGTGAAATTTGTACCACTAGCTTCTGTAACAAACTTCTCTATTCAGAGTTCATTGTTTATTCCATTGGTGGATAATGAGGTGGAAGATGGTGTGTTTTTTGATCAAAAAGGATATACATGGCAGAATCGTTTTTTCTATGATTATACATTTACAGGAAACAAATTTCAGATTTTTGGAGAGTTGAATAGTGAATTTAATTTTGGGAAAGAAGGAGAGAGTTTTGCTAATAATAGCCTTCGTTTGACACCAGGAGTATTCCTGAGTTATTTCCCCAGCGCTAAGTTTACTGTTCTTGGATTAGTACAGCATTCTCAGTTAATCGATTTAGGCAATGAATTCGAACAAGATTTTACTGCTGTTGGAGGGGGAGCAAAATACCAATTGACTAAAGAATTAAATATAGAAGCGCTCTACACAAATTTTGTAAGAGGAAATGATACTGGATTAGGAGAAACATTTAACATCGGGTTGCGAGCTGTTTTTTAATCCGTAACTGTTTAAAAAAAAATAATTTCAGGAAGATAGTAGATGGATAGAGAACAGATGTTGTTGATTCCAACTGAAAAAAAGTGTACTTTACATGGCGCATTATAAGCGCGTAATGATATGAAATATATGTCTTTATTGTTGATCTGTGCTTTGTTTTTCAATTGTACAGGTCAACAGTCTTTTAAAATAAATGGAGTTAGTTTTGTTGCTTCCAGTACTCCGATTTCTGAAGCAGAAGTAACCCCTTTAGTAGCTGTAAATGCCAATTGGGCAGCGGTAATGCCGTTTGGGTTTTTAAAATCGTTGGAAGCACCTGTAATACAGTACAATGTTGATCGACAGTGGTGGGGAGAGAAAGTAGAAGGGGCAAGAGAGACAATTCGCTTGTTGAAGAAGCAACATATAAAAGTAATGTTAAAACCTCAGATATGGGTGTGGCATGGAGAGTTTACAGGAAATATTTCTATGGCAACAGAGAAAGACTGGCAAGCGCTGGAGAAGTCCTATGCAGCTTTTATTCTATGTTATGCAAAATTAGCAGAAGAGATGGAGGTTCCGGTATTTTGTATAGGAACAGAATTGCATTCTTTTGTACAGCAAAGACCCCAGTATTGGGAACAACTTATAGAAGATATAAAAACGATATATACAGGTAAGTTGACATATGCAGAGAACTGGGATCAATATCAAAAAGTTCCTTTTTGGAATCAGATAGACTTTATAGGAATTGATGCTTACTTTCCTCTGTCCGCATCTGAAACTCCAACGGTTGAAGAATTACGAAAAGGATGGAAGAAGTATAAAAAAGAAATGAAAACACTCTATGACCAAAGCGGTAAACCGGTTCTTTTTACCGAATATGGATATAGAAGTATTAACTACACTGCAAAGCAACCATGGGATTCAAGTAGCGTAGAAGGAGCAGTAAATCTTATTGCTCAGCAAAATGCATTACAGGTGATTTATGAAGAGTTCTGGAATGAACCCTGGTTTTTAGGTGGTTTTTTATGGAAATGGTATCATAATCATACTGCCGTAGGAGGGATGGATAATAATCGTTTTACGATTCAAAACAAACCCGCAGAAAAGACAATAAAAGAACTGTATAAAATAAACCAATAATTATAGTGTCGGTATGAATTAGTGAAGTATAACACTGTACCGGATAAAAAGACAGATGAATCGAGTTACATATATAGCAGTTTTGTGTAGTATCATAAGTAGTATATTAAGTGGGTGTACTGATGATGATGCAGTGATTGAAGAGAAAGAAAATTTGTTGATGAGTTTAGTGTCAAAATACCCATTAAAGAAAGATAATGTAATTGCTTGTGCAGCTTCTGATGCCTTAGAAAAAGATAAGGTATATGTGTATTTTTACCCCAGAGAAGGGGTTACAAATATCAGATATTATGAAACTCCAGATACTTCATATAATAAAAATGAATACAGTCATTACAGAGAGGTTAAGACAGACCAATCTGATGTGTTTAATGGATATTTGAAGCGATTCGAACGGGAAACAACTAAAGAAAAATGGGTGATTGTTAGTTTTATGGAGCAAGATACTTTGCATATTTCTAATCCGATACGATTAAAACATCAATCAACCCCTACCACATATACTGATGCGATACAAATAGAGGTAACGTCTTCTTCTATGCCCGTTTTTTCATGGCCTCAATTCGAAAATGAAGACAATAAAATATTTTTTCAGGTGGTTTCTGATAGAGAAAATAACCTGCTCTCAGGAACCTATACATTCGATACCCATTTTCAGTATTATAATACAGACAATGTTGTGTTGAATATTACGAGAGAACTCCCTCCTCCAGAACTTCTTCCATCAATGTCTTATTCCATTACTCTAATGGGAGTCAGTGAAGATAACTGGGTTAATTTATTTGCACAAAACCGTTTTACCCCATAAAACTCATGAAATACTTTTGGTTTTTACTTATAGTAGTGATTTCTTTTTCTGGATTTAGTCAAGAAAATAAAGTCTCTTCTTTCGAGATTCAAGGAAATAAAAAAACGAAAACAGCGGCTATAGCCAGACTGTGCGAAATACAACAAGGAGCACCACTGGATTCTATTGTTTTAGAGGAAGATATTAAACGATTAAAGCAGTTGCCATCCATATCTCATGCATATTATACAGTAGAAAAAGGAGGAAAGGTGACGTATGGAATTGAAGAAAATTTTACGACCATTCCTACAGCTAATATTTATACCACAAATGATGATGAGTTTGCATTTCGTATCGGGTTATATGATTTTAATGTATTAGGTCGTAATATTATTTTTGGAGGGTTTTATCAAAATGATATTTATAATTCATTTGGAGTCAATCTCAGAATGCCATTTTTATTTAGTAGAAAAGCAGGATTAGCAATTAATTATCAAAATCTGACAACTCAGGAACCTGTATATCTAGATACGGGTACTGCCGATTATAAATACAATAATACTTCACATGAACTATTGGGGTTATATCGGTTTAATTTTCAAAACAGAATTGCAGTTGGGGTTAATTATTTCAAGGAGGAGTATGACTATAAAAGAGGAGCGACAAGTGATCAGGTTCCATTGACATATAGTATAGATAAAATTTTGTTTAAATCAATTTATGAATATAATAATCTGGACTATTATTATCAGTATGTTGCTGGTTTTAAGAGTATTCTTAACCTGCAATATGTAGTGAATTTAAAAAAAGAGGTAATTCCTGATTTTATTATCGGATGGAATGACTTTCTTTATTATAGCAGGGTTAAGGAAAAAGGAAATCTGGCATTTAGACTTCGGGTAGGGTTATCCACAAATGATACATCCCCTTTTGCCCCTTTTGCGGTAGATAACAATATTAATATTCGAGGAGTAGGGAATACTATAGATAGAGGAACAGGTGCTATTGTTCTGAATTCAGAGTACAGACATACACTATATGAGAAGGATTGGTTTGTATTACAGAGTAATATTTTTGTCGATGGAGGAACCTGGCGTAATCCAGGAGGGACATTTGATGATTTTGTAGAGAAAGATAATATAAGGATATATCCCGGACTTGGGTTACGATTTATCCATAAACGTATTTTTAATGCTATTTTTAGAATTGATTATGGATATGGGGTAACAGAAGGGGCTACACATGGATTGGTATTTGGGATTGGACAATACTTCTAACCAGTAATGTGTTTTTTGTAGTATTGATACAGAGCTTCAGGAGAGGCTCCTAACCATTTTTTGACATAAATAGCCCAAAAGTGATACTGTAGTTTCCATACCCCATTGGTATGATATTTTCTGGCGGATGTAATAAGCCATTTCTGGATAACAACAAATTCATTACGTGCATATAACTTATTAATTAGGTCATTGTCTTCGTAGATCGTATATGCTTCATTATACCTTCCTAATTCTTCGAATAATTCCCGGGTAATAAATTGACTTTGGTCTCCGCCTCTGCATGCTCTGTATTTGAATTTTGTAAGCCATCCGGCAAGACGAAGCCACCAGTGAGTATCATCGAACTTCATTCTGAAACACCCTGCTAGTTTTTGTTGCTGTACCTGTTCTATAATATGTTGGTCATATGCTGTGGGAGGAAACGAATCAGCATGAAGGAAATATAAAATAGCTCCTCTGGATAAGGCAGCAGCAGTATTCATTTGTCTGGCGCGCCCTTTTGCAGAGGAGATTAGTTGAATCAATCTGTCATTCCGAGATTTTTTAAATGCAGTAATCACTGCCTGTGAACCATCTGTACTACCCCCATCAGCAATAAGAATTTCTTGTATGTTCTCTTTTTTATAGGCAGATGATAGTAAGTGATCTAATAATGAATCAATAGTAGAAGCTTCGTTTAGAATAGGAATGATGATTGATATTTTCAATATACAGAAATTACGATGTAAAGCTATATAAATTATTCATTTAAACTCCAATCATAGGTCTTATATCCTTTTTTAGATTGGTTGATGATTTTGGTAGTAGCATATTTATTGATAAAATCTACGACATTTTTTCCATCAATTTTAAAATCTTTTTTATACCAGGAAAAGATTTTAGAAACACTGACTACATCTTCTGTTATTGTATTTCTAAGAGGGTCGTTTATGAACTTTTTAGTTTGATTTTCCAGGGCACTTTCTACATTAGCTCCTGTATAGGCTCTATTCCATACTACAGGACAAGAAAAAGAAGCACAGTTTATAGCAAAATGAATTCTGGGATCATTCATTTTTCTGAGAATTTTGTGTTCCAGGTCATTAAGACTGTACCATTCTCCATTGATTTTGAAAAACTTTTTATTCCAGGGGTCTTTGATGTCTTTAATACTTGAAATAGGGTAGCTGTCAATTACCAGTTTAATGGTATAAGCATTATAGGCATTAATCCAATATGCCAATTTTTCCTCTTTGCTCCATTGTTCTGTAGGAGGATTTTGAGATAAAAGAGTAAAATATTCATATAATTGAGAACTATCTTTCATAAAACCGCCGTAGTTTACTTTCCCATCTTTAGTGACGTTGAGAAGTAAGATTTGATCCCAAATAGAATGATCAAATTTAGTTTGTGCTTTTGACTGGAAGGTCAATAAAAATAGTGATACAAATATAACTGCTCTAGGGGCTTTCATTCTTTTTAAACTTTAAGTTAATAGGATACATTTCTTGGGATATAAAATCCTTAGGGAATGTTTCATCCCCTTCAAATCCCAGCTCTATGTTTTTCCCGTCTTCCGGGATATAGCTGGTTTTGAATAAGTAATCCCAAATACTTAAAGTTAGTCCAAAATTTATACCATACCTTACGGAGGGAGGCATTTTTTTTGCGTGATGCCAGATGTGCATCTTCGGGTTATTCAAGATGTATTTTAGAATTCCGTAATCCCATCCCAGATTCGCATGATTTATATGACCGATGATGAGGGCAAAAAAATGAACCAGGGCAACATCCTGTGCTTTGTAATCCCCTATAATAGCAATAGGAATATACAGGATTGATTTATAAACAACTGGCTCCATCCAATGATATCGAAGATGTGCAGAAAATCCCATTTGTTTTACGGAATGATGTACTTTATGAAAATTCCATAAAAAGGGAATTCGATGTAATAAACGATGCGTATTCCATTGAATAAAGTCACTGATTAAGAAAAAGATGAATAAACCAATAGGCTTAGGAAGTATATTAGTGTCAAACAATTGAATATCTGTTATAGAAAGATGTATGCTTTTTAGCAGTTCATCAAAAAGAGTAATGGCTGTATTCGATAAGGCAATAAGAATAATAAGGTTGAGCAAAAAGAAATTAAAAAACATATAAAATGTATCCAGCCAGAAATCTTTTCTAAAAATAGCTTGGTCTTTCCTCCAGGGGAAAATAAGCTCTAACCCCCAAACAATTAGTGAAATTAGAATCAATCCATAAAAATAATTATCCCAATCGTTCTGAAGCAGGATTTCATTTTTTAGATATTGCCAGTATCCCGAGTATGAATCAGAGATAATTTGAAGGTATTTTTTCACAAGGATAAAGATACGGAATCACTAGAAAATCAATAGGGATTACTGTTAGGTGTATGTTGTTGATATTCAGTATTTTTTAGTATATTAGAGTATGAGATGTGTTGTAAGGCATTGATGCTTACATTTTTTTAACGTTAATGAATCTTCTTCCCCCTGTATTATAGTATTTGATATTTTTTAGCAGTGAAATGAGTACAAGTAATGTTGTATAAGAGTTTGTGCATAGTGTACAGACAGGTACAAATGGTTCAATTTTAATAATTATATATGGATATTTTATTGAAAGAGGGGTACTTTATTACCGCAGAGATAAAGATTAAAGATTTAACAAAAACAGTTATTGCGCGTAGGGCTTTGTCCAATTTACAAAAAGCCTCTCTAATGGAAGCCGGTTGTAGCTTGTTTAGTGTACAGCAGGTTTTTAATGATCCTAGTCGGTTTATTCTTAGAGAACGGTTTGACGATGAGGAAGCATTTAAAAAGCATTTTGAATATTCACATACTAAATATTACTTGGAGCAGAACTTAACAGAGGTTGTACAATATTTTCAGATGGATGTTCCTGTAGCTCCTATTTCTTCCGAATAGTATTTTTTACTTCTAGAATGTAGTTAATTACTGATTGAGAAGGGTTTTTATAAGCTAGAAGCTGACGTATTTCGGGCTGATATGCATGAAGAAATAACAGATCACTCTGGGAAATGTAAAAAGAAGTATGTTTTTCTTTAGAGAAAGAGGTGTTTTTGTACTTGGTTTCTAATTTCCGGTATGTGTGATTCCATTGATATTCAATATATATACTGTCTTTAGCGATAGGGTGTTTGATAAGCGGGTTTTCTGAATCAACTAACTGTTGTTGGTATTCTATGTGCATAGTTAAGGGCGTCGTCTTGCTGATTTTGGAATGTAATTCGATAATTCTCGAACTCCAGGGAGGTTGAAGATTAGCAATAGCAATTTCGCTTAATATAGGACGTAAACCATTCTTTTCATATTGATAAAAGTTAAAATGATATTCCCAGGTACCTGATCCGCTTATTTGATTTTGTGTATAATAAATGATTGTTTTTTTTGAAATATGGTCGGTATAAAATTGAATATCCAATGCATAACGATGGGATATGTGATGTCTGGAAAGCAATGTGTCTTCTGAAAAAAAATAAACATCGCTTTCTCTGCTTATATTAGAATCGTTAAGAGCGATGGCATATTGCGTTATTACTTCCTTTTTCTGACCTAATGTAAAGAAAGTTATGGGGATTGCTCCGTGTTGTATATAAGTACTATCGATTGGGATATTTCCAAAAATACTTTTAACGACTGTAATAGGCATTTCTTTATTCTTAATGGCTTGTTGTAGCTTTTCGAAATCAGATGGGGACAAAATTTTATTAATGTTTCGCTGATTAAGATGAATAGAATCTGTAGTAGCGGTGATTTCGTCGATTAATTTTTTTGTATTCAATGACCGGATACTATCTAAAAAAAATAAGGCTTCTTGTTTTTTTGAGTTTTGAACCCAAAACTTTTCAGAGGTTTTTGTACGCTCCGGATAGAATAATAAAGATATTGTCAAAAGAAAAAAAGAAGCAATAGCGAATAGTGTTTTCATTGTAGGCATTTAATATGATTAGCAAATCTACAAGGAATACAGATTCGTTTTCTTCTCCAGAATCCATTCACTGATTTTTTGTGAAAAAATTTAGAAAATAAACGTATTGAACTTCATTATTATTCATTAACTAAATGATATTTTTCTTTTAAAAACAAACAAATAAAACCTGGCAAAATACCTTTTATGAAAATAAAAAACCTTTAACTACTTAATTATTTTTTTAGAATAAAAAGGGGAGGTTTGCCACGTCGAGTTTTTTAAAGCTTAACCAAATTTTTAAAAGCTTGCCTAAATCTCTTAAAACCTAAACTTCAGAAAATGAAAACATATTTTCTTAGCCCAATTATGCCTACTCCTAACGGGGCTTTGCATCTTGGACATATTGCGGGACCTTATCTCAAAATGGATGTTATAAGACGCAATGTAATCAATAATAATATGCAGGCGTATTGTTATTCAGGAGTACATTTTACAGAATCTTTTGTATTACTTCAGTCTTTTATAGAGTCGATGACTCCAAAGGAGATATGTACAAAAAACTATAAAAAAATACTTCGTTCTTTTGAGAATCTAGATATTGTTTTTGACGAGTTTGTTAATCCAGCAGATAATCCAGAGTTTATAAAACAATTACATTTTTTTTCAGATGCTGTTTTTGGTAACTTCATTAACAATGCTTGTTTTTTATATGAAGAGAAGCATCCTTATGATGCAACATATGGCTTTTTGCCGCCGAGTATTATTTGTGGGGAGTGTCCGGATTGTGGTACTGGTATGAGGGGATTTATATGTGAATCATGTGGAGTTAGTATACTTCCTGAGAATATTAAAAACAGCTACCCATCTCATGTTTGTGATACTTTTGAGTTAAAGAAGGTTCAGAACTATTTTTTAGAAATGTCAGAAGGGAGTAAAAAGAATATGTATAGAGTTACATCTCCTTCTCCTAAGGAACACTGGGGTATACAACATGATAATATTAGACACATTAATCCATATTGTGATGGTTTTTCATATTTTATCTGGTTGGGAGAACGTTGTAGAGAAAAATATGGATTATCTGAAAACCCTTTTAATAAGGAGAGCAATATTGATACAGTAATAAGTCTGGGATTCGATAACAAAGAAATATTAGATGTAATAAAAAGAGTATTTGATTACGGAGAAGTTTATAAAACATTTGACGTAATCCTTGATAATCATTTTTTGTTATTGAATGGAGAAAAGTTTTCTACATCAAAAGGGCATGCTATATGGTGTGACACCCTGGATGAAAAAATAGATAAAGGCTTTTTGAGATTATTCCTGCTTAAGGAAAACGCAGATATAGATGCTAATGACTTTAATGTTTCCAAATTCGTCAGTTTTTATAATCATTACATGGATTTTTTTATGGATTATAAAGCGTTGAATCACAAGGAAGCAAAAAGTTCTTCTGCCTTGAAAAGACAATATATAGAATCGAAGAAAAAAATAACACATCATTTAATGCCAGAAAGCTATAACGGGAAGAAAGCTTCTAAAATCGTAATAGACTGGATGGATATGTATTTATCTATTGAGGATACCTATAAAAAACAGTGGTTCGAATCATTTAAAGAACTATCAAATCCGATTATGCCTACTGTGCTTTCTGGGGATTTTTACAAGCGAATATCAAATGATTTGATTCTTGTATAAACTAAAAGATACTACTATACCCCATAGTATATCAATTCACATACTTAATTTAAAAAAACACATATTATAGATCATGAAAGACCTAGATTTTATTTGTATAGGTGCAGGCCCATCTGGTTTGAGCCTTGGAGCGTTATCGTCAACTGTTCCAGGATTAAAAGGAAAAATACTGGAAAGAAAATCTAATTTTGAATGGCATGGAGGGATGTTAATTCCTGATGCTAAAATGCAAATATCTTACCTCAAAGACTTGGTGACCTTAGTAGATGCTACCAACCCTTTTTCGTTTGTCAATTATTTATCTGTAAATAATCGATTATATCAATTTATAACAGCCAATTTTGGAAGTGTTAATAGAGAGGAATATAGTGACTATCTATCTTGGGTATTGTCTAGTTTAGATAATGTAGAGCAAGATACCTTAGTGAGAGAAGTTGATTACAAAAATGGTTGGCTGGAGATTGAAACTGATAAAGAGAAGTACAGAACAAATAATTTAGTTCTTTCTACAGGGCTTTCACCAGTAATACCAGAGGTTTTTGATGATCAATTAAAAGTAGATAAAAATAGCTTGTTTTCCAGTTCAGAATATATGTACAAAAGTCATGATTTTTCGGGGAAAACAGTGTCTGTAATAGGAAGTGGGCAAAGTGGAGCTGAGATATTTTTGGATTTGATCAATCAAAAGACGAATGCACCTGAAAAAATTAATTGGATTACCGAAAGTGATAATATATTCCAATTAGATGACTCCCCATTTGTTAACGAGATATTTAATCCAGGATTTGCTGAGTATTTCTACAATAGTAGTGAAGAAGAAAAGAAGCAACTTCTTTCCACGTATAATTTTGCTAATAATGGAGTTTCTGAGCAAACTTTGGTTGAAATTTACCAAAGCCTATATAAAGAAAGGTATATAAAGAAAGAAGCTAAAACGAGAAGTAATTTATTGATAGGGCATACCTTGAAAAAAGTGTATAAGGACAATAAACAATATGTTCTAGAAATGAGAACAAAAGAGGAGACTAAGAAAATTACTTCAGACGTTGTTATTTTTTGTACAGGTTATAAGTATAAGACTCCTTCTTATCTCGAAAAAATCAAATGTCTTTTTAATAGAGATGAAGACAATTTTTTGATTAACTCTGATTATAGTGTTAATTGGAAGCATCAAGATGAATGTTCTGTTTATATACAAAATGGAGCTATTCATACACATGGATTATCAGACCCTAACTTATCACTAAGTTCTAGAAGAAGTGCGATTATTATAAATAGTATTATCGGATATGACTTTTATAAAGATTTAAACGCTCACTCATTTATTTTTTAAGATATGAAGTTAATAGAAAAAAAAATTACTGAAAATCTAGACGGAGGAATATCACTTCACGAGCATCTTTTATCTGATATTTCCTGTCCGGTTAGTAGCTCTATTTTTATTGTTCCTCCGAAATTGAATACTCCTGTAGATCAGCATAAAGTAGCTGAAATATGGATGATTGTTGGAGGTAAAGGAGAAGTGATTTTTGAGGATAAAAAAATAACATTAAATAGGTTTGATATTCTTTATATCGAAAGTGGCGAAAAACATTCAGTAGTCAACACAGGAGAAGAAGACCTTATTATAACCTCTCTATATTGGAATGTCATATGAAATACGATATTGCAATAATAGGTATGGGAATTACAGGATTAACAACAGCAAATTTAATTCATAAAAGATTCCCTGATAAGAAGATGTTATTAATAGAGAAACAGGAGATCGGACAAGGAACATCCTATTATTCTGCTGGCTTTAATCCACCTTTGTCTATCTCTGATCAGGCAAAGCAGTCCTATAAAACATCCAGTACACTTATAAAAACTTTGGCAAAGGAAGTAGGGTATGTATTACCTGATACTATAGATGTTGTTTATATGACTGAAGATAGAAAGAGTCTTATAGAGAAATATTGTAAACCTGCAGGACACCTTAATGATACATCTACAGTTCCTGCTGGTTCTATTAGTCATTTTTTTAAGAAAGAAATTGGAGGCTCTTTCTATATAGGGAAAGGGGATGGTTCATATGTAGATGCTAGGTCGTATTGTGAGAAATTAGCAAATAATCTAACAGCGAATGGATTAGATATAAATACACAGACATATGTTACAGAGTTTAGTAAAAAAGGAGATTACTTTCAGATAATTACCCATCTTTCAGCAATATATGAGTCAAAGGATGTTATTGTGTCGACAGGTCCTTTCCTAAATACTTTCGAACCGAATAAAAAAATAAGTAGGAACAAAAAAGTATGTGCTTTTTCTATAAATATAGAACCAGAAAAAAATGATTGTGCATTTATATTTTTAGATGATGAAGCTTTTTTATTACCTCTACATAAAGAAAAAAAGTGGCTTTTGTCTATCACTTCTACAGAATGGGGTATAGATCCAGATAAGAAAATCACAGTAACATCAGAAGACTTTGTAATGGCTAAAAAAGTCTTGAACAAGTACACGAATGCTTTGGATGAGTATATAGGAGAGGCGATTGTTTTTGCGGATAATTATTCTGATCAAAAGGAAATAAAGGTGGAGAAAAATGAAGCGATTTATGTAAGAGGGACCTCTGGAGGAGGAGTTCGGTATGCTCCAGCTACGGGGCTAAAAATAATTGAAAAACTAGGATACAAATGAAACATTCGGAAACAAAAAGCAATATTTTAAAAATTTTTATAGCAGCTATTTTAATTTCCATAGCATATGGGACTCTTTTTATTATGCCGATTTATATAAAGTCACTAAATGGAGATACGGCTACTGCAGGTTACCTGTTCGCTATAACTGGTATTGGGGCAATGGTTTCTATTCTTTTTACGAAAAGGCTTGTTTATCAATATTCTGGAAATTATTTACTTTTTGTAGGAGCACTTTTTTTTTCAATAGGAGTTATAATATTTGGAACGTATCATCAAGTTGATGTTTTTTATTTTATCGCATCAGCATTTACAGGAATCGGTTGGGGAATTTACTACAATGTGTCCCCGATTATGTTGATGGCTTATAGTGATAATTCTGATAATAGAGTCACATTGTTTGGATATTTGTCTGCTTTTAATGTTATTGGAATTAGTTTAGCGCCTATTGTGATAGACATCATTTATGGAGAAAATATTAACTATTTTATCGTTTTTGCAATTACAGGGGGGGTGTGCTCATTTTGTGCAGCATTTTTATTTCTTTCAATCTCTAACAATGTAGCTGTAAAGGATTCTGAAAAAATAAACCCTAAAGATAAGATGATTACTGATGAAAAGAAAAAAGGATATATATATCCTTTGTTAATGGTATTTTTAGGTGCTTGTACCTTATCTTTAATGTCTAATTTTCAAACAGTTTTTTCAAAAGAACTCGGGGTAAATTATTTCTATTTCTTTTTGTCATTTTCATTGTCAATGGTTTTGTCTCGTCTTTTATTGAGTGCTTATATTGCGAAATTAAATAGGTATTATACAAATACGTTTTTTCTTCTTTTTATGGTCATCTCTTTGGTCTTATTCTTTTTTGCAGAAGAAGATGTTTTGATTTATGTACTAGCCTCTTCTCTATTTGGAATGGCATATGGGTTAGTGTATCCAATTATACAGGATTTAGCATTGTTATTATCTTCTCCGCAGATTCATAAAGATGTACTGAGCTATTTTTCTTTTTCCTATTTTATAGGATTATATCTTTTTTCTGCGATATCAGGAGTTGTTATTGATATTTATGGTTACTTATTAGCACTTTTTGTCATTGTAATACTTGCCCTTATAGAATTATTACTTTCCGTCATACTTATTAAAAAGTTTAGCAAAGAGTATAGACAGACATAGTCTAGAGTAGGGAGTGTATTTTGTAATACTAAAGGAAGTCTTAGAAAAGAATTATTGACCAAAATAATAACGAAAAAGTTTAGTTCGTGTTTAAACAACTAAACTTTTTTGTTAGTAACAAATCATTCTTAAAAGTAGAAATAAAGAACCGCTAAGCAATGCTGCAATAGGTAAGGTAAGAACCCATGATAATACAATCTTAGAAATTGTTTTCAGATCAGCTTTTTTAGTCAATGTCCCTATACCGAAGATTGCCCCAACAGACACATGAGTTGTCGAAACAGGGAGACCATGAATACTAGCTGTAGTTACGAGTAAGCCGGTAATCATATTTGCAGTTAATCCCTGCCCTGCATTCATAGGAGTTATTTTTTTACTCATTGTTTCTCCAACTTTTTTAGCTTTTGCTAGTCCACCAATCGCCATGGTTACAGCGATAGCAATCATGCTCCATTGAATATCCAGAACTTTGATAATAAGTAATAAACCGACAATTTTAGGGGTGTCATTAAGACCTCTGGCAAAACTGACAACACCAGAACTTATATAATGGAAGAAGTCCACTATTTTTTGAATAGAAAGCGAGAGAAAATTCCCTTGATATGTAGTAATAGCACCTTCGTTTTCTTCTGTGGTAATACGACATATTTTTCTTCCGGAATGGAGTATAAAATAACAGACTAAACTAAGAATAGCAGCAATTAGAGGACTCGCAATTAATGGCATTAGGAAGGTATTGCCCAGTTTTTGAAAGTTAAATTCACTTCCTACTGCTATAACTCCTGTTCCGAATAAGGCGCCGACTAAACTATGTGTTGTAGAAATAGGCATTCCTATTTTGGTAGCAATGTATACTGTAATAGCAGCTCCCATAGCAATAGAAATAGCAAATACAGGAGTTTGTATAAGTTCCTGAGGTACTAAACCTTTTCCAGAAAAGTTTTTGACTAGTTCTTCAGCCAGAAAAACAGCAGCAATAGATCCGGCAAGAGTGGTTAGTGTCGCCCAGTTAATTGCTTTTTTGTAATCAGTTGTTCCGCTACCGAAAAGGGTTGCGACTCCTTTAAAGTTATCATTTGCTCCATTACTGAATGCCAGAAAGCATGCAGCAATAAATAAAATGCTTAGTGTCATATGTTGATTTGTGTAATATCACTGTCATTATGATACAGTGGTTGGTTAATAAATTAAAAGTAATTGTGGTGGTTTTAATAGTATTTTATAAATGTTAAAAAATATCAAATAATAGAATGTTGATTTTTTGATATTATTGTGTGATAATCAACATTCTATTCATTTTTTTTAACAACAGCCTCCGCCATCGTAATGATACGTAGCATCACTGATATAGATGTCATTTCTCTGTAGATTAGCAAGAGCTTTTGCAGTTTTATCACAGATAGCTAGTGGTTGATTTTTGAGGAGTACGTGTCCTTTTTTATCATCGAAATAGTCTTCAGCCCCATAATAAATAGCAGTTTTTCCGGTAAAAACACAAGGACCATCAGCAGGCATAGGATCTTTAATCGCAGCAACCTCTATAGATTCTATATAGATGAGTTCTTCTGTGTTGTAGTGAACCGGATCTAGAATACGATAAGGTTTTCTAGCTCTTATTTCGATAGTTCCGAATCCAATATCGGTTAATGCCTTAACATAATCGGCAATGGGAATACTACCGCTGAGACATAATGCTCTCAGTTTTTCATCATTGCGAAGCGCTTCATTCATAGGTTGTTCGCATGTAGGATCACTCATAACTAACCGACCATGAGGTTTTAAAACCCGATACATTTCTTCTAGGGCTTTTTTTAGATCTTCTGCTTTAAAGATATTGAAAAGGCAGTTTTGAGCAGCTACATCAATACTATTATCATCAACAGGTAGGTTTAATGCATCTCCGTATTTTAGATCGACAAAATCACTTTTAAACCATTCATTCTGCTTTTCTGCTTCAATAAAGTTCTTTTTAGAAGCATCTAACATTTCCTGTACAACATCGACACCGATAACTCCTCCTTTTTGACGAGAAAAGTAAGAGAATTGAAGCAATTCCATCCCGCCACCAACTCCTACATACAATATTTTTGGATTGTTTGTCAGGTCTCGGGCATTTACTGTACTACCACAACCATAATTCATCTCTTGCATGATTTTAGGGATTTTTAATCCAGGTAGTTCCCATATAGGGTTTGTAGTACAGCATAATCCCACATCAGGGGTTAAGGCTGCCTGTTTGTATACATCTTTTGTGGTGTCTAAATAGTTATTCATATAGTACGTAGTAAATTAGATATAAAATAAAGCGCTTTTAAGAGAATAAATACGAGTTATAATTTTTTAATTACTTCTCTAAAGAGTGTAATCATTACAGGTTCCGCCTTCGCTGCCATAGCAATAATTTCTTCGATATTTACAGCTTGTAAGTTATCAGGATCGCACTCATCTGTAAGTACAGAAATAGCAGATACCGGTAGGTTGAGATGGTTGGCCACGATAACTTCAGGTACAGTACTCATTCCTACAGCATCAGCACCAATAGTTCTCAGGTATCTGTATTCAGCTCTTGTCTCTAACTGCGGTCCTAATACAGAAGCATATACTCCTTTGTGAAGGGTGATATTATGTTCTCTGGCAATCGCTTCCAGATGTTGATTGATATGCAGGTCATAAGGGGCACTCATATCGGTAAACCGCGTTCCTAATTCTTCTACCCCTTTAAAAGCCAGCGGAGATCCTCCCTGTAGATTGATATGGTCATCAATAAGCATTAATTCTCCTTTTTTGAAATCGAGATTGATCGCTCCTGAAGCATTAGAAACTAATAACGTTTTGATTCCTAATCGGTGCATGATACGCACTGGATATGTGACATCCTGAAGGGTATATCCTTCATATAGATGAAAACGCCCCTGCATAACAACTATCTTTTTCCCTTCTAATATTCCGTAAATAAGTTTTCCCTTATGGAATTCTACGGTTGCCGTAGGAAAGTTAGGAATATGATTATAGCTTACTTCTTTAATGATTTCAATATTATTGATCAGCTGCCCTAATCCGGTTCCGAGAATAATTCCTATTTCTGGGTTTTCAAAACCTTTTTCTAAGAGGTATTCGGTGGTTTCTTTTATTTGTTTAATCATTTTTTTATTTTTTGTATAAGTTGTTGAAAAACGTCAATACCTTCGATATCTTCATAATAATCGATGTCATTTCGTTCTTCTAGTATTTTAACAGCTTCGTTTTGTAAGTCGAGCAAGGTGTCTTTTAGTACGGAATCTGTACCCCATGTTTTACGGCTAAAAAGAGAGGGGGTTAATTTGTTCATCCCCAGCAGGTAATATCCTCCGTCTTTGGCAGGACCGATTACATAGTCATGCTTTTTTAAAGATAAGAATGCTTTCTCTATATCGTGTTGCTGGAGGTCGTATATATCACTTCCTATGATAATAATATGTTGATAACCATTGGCGAATCCTTCTTGAAAAGCAGCAAGCATCCGAGCCCCTAAATCGACCCCGTTTTGTTTGTATTTGATATAAGACGCTGTGGACCAGATATCGTTATCTCGTATTTTTTCTGAGTAATATACAGCTTTATCCGCAGAGAGTTTTTCTGTAATTGATACAGTATGATTCAATAAGAATTTATATACTTCCAGTGCTGCGTGGTCTCCAATAGTAGCAGCTAACCTCGTTTTGCATTTCCCTAATTCGGGATTTCTGGTAAATATGAGAAGTAAGTTTTTTTCTTTCAAGATCAATGTTTTTTTTTTCCTTTCAGAAGCCATTTTCCCCATTCCTTTGAGAATACATGAATGGAGTCGGTTTCTTGTTCATGTTTATTTACAACGGGAAAGTTTTTGTTCTTCCACTCAAAAATTCCTCCGTATAAATTAAAAATGTTTTTATATCCTTGTTTTTTTAGTTTTTCAGCAATTCGCTCAGATCGGATGCCTAAACTACAATATACCACAATCGGACTATCTTTTGAAAATTTTTTCTTTGTAATTGTATCTATAATAAAATGATCATACCCAACATGGATTGCATTTTTGAGGTGGCTGATCTCAAACTCTTTTTCCTCCCTTGCATCAAGTAAAATAAAATGGTCAGTTTTCTGTGCAACTTCTTCTACAGAGATAAAAGGAATACTGTTTTTAGTATGTTGATCCAATAGTTGTTGTAGTGATGTCTGTGCAGTTATAAAATAACTGGCAAACAGACAGCCAATAAATATATAGTACGTTGTTGATCTCATGTACTTAGGTGTTATGCGACAGTTCCCTGACAGCTGCTTCCTGCACCGGCAGTACACCCGTAACAGTGCTGCGAGATAATGATATCCCGATCGAGAAGGATATCTTCGTTATATTCACTAATATGCTTTATTTTACTATTGACTTTGAGACCCAGCATTTGATTAAAATCACAGTCGTATAGCCACCCATCCCAACTGACAGAAATAGTATTAGTACACATGACATTTTCTACTGCCGTAGGATTATATGCATCGACTAATTGATACATATAGTCTTCATAATTATCAGAAGCAATAAGATAATCCAGAAATCGACTGATTGGAAGATTGGTAATAGCAAAAAGATTATGAAAATGAATTCCAAAATCATCAAATAATGCTTTTTTGAAATCTTTTTCCATAGCCATTTGGTCTCCAGGAAGAAAAGCCCCAGAAGGATTGTATACCAAGTCTAACTTTAAAGAACTATCAGGCATCCCATATCCTCTTTTATTGAGTTCCAGTAAGGCCTCAATAGACTTGTTAAAAACGCCATTCCCTCGCTGTTTATCTGTTTTTCCTTTGGTCCAGTGAGGCATAGAAGAAACAACATGAATGTTATATTTTTTGAAAAAATCAGGAAGGTCGTAATATTTTTTATTAGCTCTGATAATCGTCAGATTACTACGGACAATAAAATCTTTAATTCCTGCTTTACTTGCTTCTTCTACAAACCACCTAAAATTAGGGTTCATCTCAGGAGCTCCTCCGGTAAGATCCAGGGTATGAGCTCCTGTGTTTTTTATGACATCAATACATTGCTGCATTGTTTCTCTGGTCATAATTTCCTTGCGATCAGGACCAGCATCCACATGACAGTGTTCGCAAACCTGGTTACACATATATCCAACATTAATTTGCAGGATTTCCAGTTTTTTAGGGCGTAAAGGGAAATGTCCCGTTTTTGCAATCTGATCTGCAAATTTGGGAAGTTCTCCATTTTGAAAAATCCCATTACTCAGAATTTCCAGTTGTCTATGAGAATTTGCTAATTCATTATTTCTTTTCTTCAGGGACTTGGTCATATATTTAATTCTTAGGTGATACTAATGATCCTAAAAAGTAAACTTACATAGATAGTTTGTCATATTTTTTCATCATTTGCACTCCATGTACTAAGGTAGCGCCGCTTTCGATAGCAGCACCAGCATGAACAGCTTCCATCATTTCTTCTTTGGTGATTCCTCGTTGTAACCCATCTTTGGTATATGCATCAATACAATAAGGACATTTTACTACATGAGAAACAGCGAGTGCAATCAAAGATTTTTCACGGGCGCTTAAAGCTCCTTCTTCGAATACCTTTCCATAATAATCGAAGAATTTTTTTCCCAGCTCTTCGCTCCATTCTGTTATTTTTCCAAACTTTCGTAAATCTGCGGGATCATAATATGTTTTTGACATGCTGCGTTCTTTATTAATTACAGGCATATATATTCTGTCGTTAAACTTCTATATGCTTACAATAAAATTACTTTAATATTTTAATAAAAGCTAAAATGATTAAAAAGCTTTTCTAAAACAAACAAAAGCATTTATTTTTTAAGAAGCACTGTCTCCAAAAAAGAAAAAGAAGATTTGATATATTTTACTTAGATTAGTGTGGCATTGTTCGATGGTTTATAGTAGTATTTTTAATGAAAAATAAAAGACAGTTCTCAGTACATGAGCGGGCATCTCAATTAAAGCGAGTCACATCTCGGTTGTTTGATGTCGTTATTATTGGAGGAGGGGTGACAGGAGCAGGGATAGCGCTGGATGCCATTTCCAGAGGATTATCTGTGTGTCTGATAGAGAAAAATGATTTTGCTTCTGGTACTAGTAATAAATCAACTAAATTGATTCATGGAGGACTTAGGTACCTGAAACAACTGGAGATTGGATTGGTTCGGGAATCGGGAAGAGAAAGAGCTATTGTACATAAACTAGCTCCGCATTTGGTAGTACCAGAAAAAATGTTACTTCCTCTTTATGAAGGAGGAACCTATGGGAAATTGATGACTGCTATCGGACTAAAAGTATATGACTTTTTAGCAGATGTGTCGGGAAATGACCGAAGGAAAATGTTAAGTGTATCAGAGACTATAGAGCAAGAGCCTTTATTAAAAAAAGAAGGACTTCAAGGAGGAGGGTATTACGCAGAATACAGGACTGATGATGCAAGATTGACGATTGAATTGCTTAAAAAAGCACATGTTCTTGGAGCAGAGGTGTTGAATTATTGCGAAGTAGTTTCTTTTGGATATACCGAAGAAGGGAATATGGATACAGCACATTGTTTGGATCATATCACAAATGAAAAGTTGATGATTAGTGCCAGATTTTTTGTATCGGCTACAGGTCCCTGGAGTGATGTAATCAAACAGTTGGATACTTCAAAAAAAGAAAAGACATTGCAATTGAGTAAGGGAGTTCATATTGTGATTCCCAGAGATAAATTATTACTTAGACAAGCGATCTATTTTGATGTGGATGATGGTAGAATGATTTTTGCAATTCCAAGAGGAAAGGTAACGTATATAGGTACTACAGATACAGTATATACCGCCAGCCTGAAACGTATTGTGATTACTAGAAAAGATGTGAAGTACCTGATCGATGCGGTGAATAGGATGTTTCCCCTGGCAGAATTAACAATAAGGGATGTCATTTCTAGTTGGGCAGGAATACGTCCTCTGGTATACGAAGCAGGTAAAACTCCTTCGGAGTTATCAAGAAAAGATGAGATTTTTATTTCTAAAACAGGTTTGGTTTCTATTGCAGGAGGGAAACTGACAGGATATAGAAAAATGGCAGAGAGGATTATGAATACACTATTTTCTATAGATGATTCTATAGGGAATCGAGCGACAAAAGGAGCATTGACAGATGAGATTCCTTTAACCAATTATCCGTTACAAAGCAGAGAAGAAGTTGTGCTGTATCGAATGCAATTAAAAGAAAGACTGGCGTCTTTAGGGGTAGAGGATGAATATATTTGTTGGTATTTGGTTAGTACTTATGGTAAACAAGCTGACAAGATTCTTGAAAAAATAACCCATTTTAATAATGAAGAAGTCATAGAAAAGCTTATTCGGGCAGAGCTTTGGTATGGTGTTCATCATGAAATGGTAGTTACCTTATCAGATTTCTTTGTTCGTAGAACCGGCTATCTTTATTTTGAAATAGAAAAAATAAAGACCTTTAGAACTGTAGTAGCTTCCGATCTCCAGAATTATTTGGGGTTTGATATTGCCGAAATGGCACATCAACATCAAGTATTAGATCAGTTACTAACAGATGCTACCACTTTTTATGAAACAGAATAAAGGTTACATTTGTTAGAACGTGCCTACAATTCCTAACTGTCCGGGGGTAAGCTTTAAATTCCATTTGATACTTACTTTATTTTTATTATAGGTGTATCGTTCTGTTTTGTTTAAAAAATTGTCAATACCGTCGACAATAACAACACTTAACACAATCCCAAGACTAACATCTGTTAGCCAATGTGCCCCTGCCCATAATCTGGACACAGGAGTAATCATTCCTACGGCGTAGATTCCTCCTTTGATAAACGGGTTTTTGAACTGTTTGGCAATAGCATGTGCTGTAGTAAATGATAGGATCGCATGTCCGGAAGGAAAAGAATGGTATCCAGCTTCATTAGAGTAAAACCGGAAACTGTCATGTCCTTCATTCATTGTTGGTCTGGCACGACCTACTAATGTTTTACTTACAGTTTGGATAATACCACCTGCAGTAGCAGAGGCAATTAATAAGACCCCGGTTTTTCTGATTTTTTCATTTTTTGTTAAAAGACCAAGAGTATATACTCCAGAAGTAAGACCGTAATTCACTAAGGGTTTTCCAAAACGAAAGCCAAACTCCTTAACAATGTGGGGAATGTCTTTTTCTTGTTTTGTGAAATATTCATTAGCCGGTTCATCAATAGCATAAAGTATAGAAGTCCCGACAAGGATTGTACCTAGGGTAGCAAAATCCTTTCCTTTCCACTTAAAAGGTTGCGTGTAGGCATGTTTAACTCCTTTAAAAACAGAAACTCCGTCATATTTTAGCATGCTCCAGGTAGATTCTTTTTTAGGGGCTTCTTGTGCAATAATACTTCCGCAAAGAAGGAAGCTGATAACGAATATGTATATTTTAGCGAAGGTCATAATATAGATTTGTCGAGTAAAAATAAAAACTTCTCAAGAGAAAAAAAGGGAAAAAGAAGGATTGTTCCTTTTTGCCGGGTAATCAGCATCTAAATGCTCAAGGTGCAAGTCTTGAAATTAATATCCATTTTTTATTAGTCCCCGGAAGACCTAAAAGAAGGCATTATAAGGTGTAGAGAAAAATCAAAAAGAGAGATTTGAGTTTTTTAAAGCAACTCTGATTTTTTGATATGCAATCCCTATTTGGTTTTCTACCGTTTTTATAGAGATTCCTAATTCATCTGCTATTTGTTGATATTTTAGCCCCCTCATTTTACTGAGTAGGAATATTTCTTTGCACTTGGGAGGAAGTTGCTCAATAATTTGTTGCAATATTTTGATTTTTTGACTCTCATGCTGCTGTTCCTCTTCTGTATAGAGAGAATTTAGTGCGCTTAACCGAATTGTGTCTAGGATCTCATACCTCTTTTTTTCTCTTCGGTAATTGTCTACAAATCTGTTGTATACAGCTTGGAAAAGATACGATTTTAAAGAAGTATTTATTACGATGGATTCTCTTTTTTGCCAGAGTTTTAATAAAGTATCCTGCACAATATCTTCAGCCTCTTCTCTGTTAGAAGTAAAATTAAGGATGTAAACACATAAAATTTCATAGAAAGTACTGTAAATGAACTTAAATGCTTTTTGACACCCCTTCTTTAAGGCGGTTAATAATTTGATATCGTCATTTAAAGAAAAATCCACTTGATTTATTTTTTGTAAAATTGGGGGTATTTAATAGAGACTAACGTCATATAGGTGAAAAAGTTATTTTTTTTCATAAAATAAGTTAAAATGAACGAAACAATAAAGAGAATTATTAATAAATATCTTGCAGATGACTTAACAGAGGAGGAATCAGAGCTGTTAATGGAGTGGTTAGATGATGCAGAGCATAAAAAGATATTTGAAGAATACATTAGGTTAGATGGTGCCATCAATAAAAGCCTACATAGCTTTGATGCTCTTGAAGCATACCAAAAGGCAATTCCATCTGCGACCAAGGTGGTTACGTTTCGTTATGAAAATGTATTTAAATATGCCGCAATTCTTATGTCTCTCGTTGGGATTGGATATATGTGCTATCTGCAGCTCAATATTCCTGATCCTACTAATTCAGGCTTAAAAGTTGTAGATAAACCTGTACTACTCAAAAAATCAAATGGAGAAATAGTACAGATCGATATAGAGAAGAATCAAGATTATAAAGAGGGAGGAAATATTATCTGGAGGCAAGAAAAGAATAAGATTATTTATGAGGATCAATTAGCTACAAATGTAGTGTATAATGAAGTTGTTGTGCCAGAAGGGAAACGTTTCAAAGTTGTGCTTTCAGATGGGACATTGGTCCATCTTAATTCGGGAACAACCTTTAAATATCCGGTGGATTTTGTAGCTAATAAGAACCGACAAGTATATTTAAAAGGAGAAGCTTTTTTTGATGTAAAGAGAGATGAAGAAAAACCATTTATGGTTGAGGTAGATCAAATGAATATCAGGGTTTTAGGTACTCAGTTTAATGTGGCAATGTTTCCGGAGGATCAGGAAGTTAATACTGTGTTAGTAGAAGGGTCAGTCGCCTTGTATGCAACAGGTAAAGAAAAAAATGGAGTAAAGTTAACACCAAATCAAAAAGGTGTTTTCCAGAAAGGAAATAAAAAGATTACTGTAAGTGATGTAGATGTATCTGATCACATTTCCTGGATGAAAGGTCGTCTAATTTTTAAGAAAACAGCGTTTAAAAAAATCATAAAGAAACTAGAGCGGTTTTATAATGTAAAAATAGTGAATAATTATCCAGAGCTAGATAATCACGAATTTACTGGAGTTTTTGATACAGAAGAGGAATCGATTTTAGATGTGCTCGAAGTTATTAAGAATTATTCCCCTATCGAATGGCATCTAAAAGATAATACAATTGTGATTACTTCCCAGAGGGAAATTGAATAATTTAAGTGTTTTTTGTTAAAAAGATAGGAAGATTTAATTTAGTTTTGTGCTTGGTTGTTGATTTTTAGAATAGTGATAGAATAAACTTCTTAAAAACTAAGAAAGACAATCGTCAATCGGGAGAGGAATTTTATATGTTTTCAGGAAGCTTTAGGAATTTTCGTTATATCTTTTTTATTTTTTTATTTTTTTGTGGAAGAGTTACAGCTACAACTACGAGTTACGACCATGAAAAAATAAGTCTTGATCTTACAGACGTTTCTTTATTACAGGTTTTTAAGGAAATAGAAGGGAAGTCGTCATATAAATTCTTTTTTAAAGATGAGGATATTGACCTGGGAAAACGGTTTAGTATCAAAGTAAAAGATAAAAAAATAGATATTGTTTTATCTCGAATTTTAAAAAACACATCCCTAACTTTTCATATTCATAAACATCATGTAACCATAAAGCCAAAAGGAGTTGCAAAGAAAGTAACTGAGCGAATAAAGGTAAAAGGGAAAGTGCAGGATGAGAATTCACTTCCTATGTTAGGTGTAAGTATACTCATTAAAGGAACTCATAGAGGAATCTCTACCGGAATGGATGGAGAGTATGAGATTGTTGTCAAAAAAGGAGACATATTGGTGTTCTCTTATTTGGGATATGTAGATAAAGAGAAAGAAGTACAAAGCACTTCAAGTCTTGATGTGCAAATGGTAAGAGGGGATACAACATTGGATAAAGTAGTTTTGGTAGGTTATGATTCAATGGAGAAACACAATGTTACTAGTCCTGTTGCCTCGGTAAAAGGAGATGAGTTGGGGCTCCCGGGAATAAGTACTTTCGATCGTTTACTGGGAGGAAGAATAGCAGGATTAAGTGCCTTACAGGTTTCAGGAAAACCAGGAGCAGGGGCAATTGTCAATATTAGAGGAGTTACCTCGTTTAGAGGGGCGAATCAACCTTTGTATGTTATTGATGGTACCCCCTTAGTAGTAGAAGATAATTTACCCGCTTATTTTAATAATGGATTTGGAGGGGTATACAGAACACACCCTTTGGAATTAATAGAAGCATTGGATGTAGAAAGTGTGGATGTACTTAAAGATGCTGCCGCAGCCTCTATTTACGGTTCGAGAGCAGCAAATGGAGTGGTATTGATTACAACCAAAAGAGGAAAGAAGAACAGAAAACCAAAACTAACTTTTAATTACCGTTATTCTTGTAACAGCCCTATTCGAAAAAATGAAATGTTGGATGCCGCAGAATACAAAGAAATGTTGATCGGAGCAGCAAGAGCAACACAAAAACATAATATGTATAATGGGTTAGCAGCATTAATTGTAAATCCAGAAACAAATAAAGTTAACGAAGGTTATTTTGGTGATGCAGATGTAGCTTGGCAAGACGAAATCACCCGTTCATCTGCTGATGTTCATGAGATTAACACTAATTTAGTTGGAGGGAGTAAGAAAAGTACATATTATTTTTCATTAGGAAAAACAATGCAAGAAGGGCTTTTTGTTGGAGAAGATTATCTCAAAAATAATCTGAGAGCTAATTACGATTTTGATCTTACGGATAAGATAAAATTAGGAGGGGGATTTAATTATCAAACATCCATTTCTAACTATTCTCTTTTATCTTCTCTGGATCAGGTGTTCTCGACCAGACCCGATATCCCCGTCAGAAATAAAGATGGGAGCCTTAATGAGGATGCTAGGTATTCTAATCTGCTGGCTTTTGGTAATAGCACTAAAAATAAAGATGAAGCCATTAATTTCATAGGGAATGGCTATGCAAAGTTTACGTTTCTTAAAGATGTCACTTTTCGAACAGCCATGCAATATGCAATTACTGATAGTAAAGGCTATAAGTATTATAAAGTTCGTCCCTATAGTCAGCGAACAGATTATGAGACAAAAACGTATAACGCTACCTGGGATAATACACTGCAATATGCGAAAACTTTTTCTCGTCATTATACAAGCTTATTGATAGGAACAGCATTTGATTATAGGAGATTGGATCTTACGGGGGCAATTTATGTAGGATTGCCTACTGATGTGTTTTCTGATGTGATTAGTTTGGCAGGAGGGGTTTTTAATGCGTATGATCATTTGACAGAGAGTAGACTACATTCTTATTTCTCAAGATTAAACTATAATTATGACCGACGGTATTATGTAATGCTTTCAAATAGACTAGACGGATATTCTAAGTTTGGTCCGAACAAAAGGTGGGCTTATTTTCCCTCGATTGGAGTGTCTTGGCAAACATCTAATGAAGCATTTATGAATAATATGGATGTGATCGATGATTTGCGATTTCGATTTTCTATAGGGCGAACAGGAAAGGCAAATTTACCAGATTTCTTGCATAGAAGATTTTATGGTTCCCCTCTGGAAGATAGTCCAACTATTATAGGAGGAGAAACAGGAATAGGATTAGCTAATGTAGCAGATAAGGCTATTGGATGGGAGAAAACAGAAGAATATAATGTAGGGATGAATGTTTCATTGTTTGATAAAAGGTTTTCACTTTCTACTGATTATTTTAGCAGGTTGACATCAGGGATGATCATGTATTTACCTAATCTTCCTTCTTCTGGTTTTAACAGACGGTTAAAAAGTTCTAATAGTTCAATGGAGAACAAAGGTTTAGAAGTTACATTAGAGGCTCAATTGTTAAGGAACAAGGACGTACAATGGATTAGTGCGCTTAATGTTACATTTCTTAAGAATACTATAAAATCTGTAGAAGGAAACCTGGGACCATCACTAAGCCCGCTTTTGGAAGAAGGGGTTTCATTAGGGTCTATATATGGATTGGTTGCTGAAGGGATCTTTAAAAATGAAGATGAAATAAAAGAACATGCAATCCAGGAAGGGGCAAGAGTAGGAGATTTAAAGTTTGTAGATCTAAATGGGGATGGGGTGATTAATTATAGAGAAGATGCAAAGGTATTAGGAGATATACAACCAGATATATATGGCGGGTGGAATAATCGATTTATTTTTAGAAATTTTGAAGTAGGGGTCGATCTTCAATTTTCTTTTGGACTAGAAAAAAGATGGGCACCTTTGGAACGAATTACCACTTATGTGAATTATGGAAATAATATTACAAAAGAAATGTATGAAAATTCCTGGAAACCAGGTAAAGGGGATACTAAATATCCAGAATTAAGGTTTGATAGATATGGAGGATTGTATAGTTATCCAAGTACAGCAAATGTAGGAGATGCTTCATTTGTAAGGTTAAAGAATATATCATTTCAGTACCACATCCCGAGGCGGTTACTTAAAAAATTGAAAATAAGCAGTGCTAGTATCTATACAAATTCTACTAATTTATTGACTTGGACGAAATATCCAGGGGTGGATCCTGAAGTAGTAAGTACTTCTGGTTTTAACCTGAATAGTAGAGATTCAAGAGATTATTTAGGCTATCACCTCCCTAAAACAATGTCTTGGGGGATTAGGCTTTCGTTTTAAAAAAAGAAATGATTATGAAAAGTAAATTTTGGATTTTAGTAATCAATATGATCTTTTTTTCTTCATGTGAGACTCTTGGAGGGTTGGATAATGTGGAAATAGATGGAAGAATTCCGGTCGAACAGGCATATGAAAATGAAGGGGTTATTGAAGCAGCTATTATTGGAGCGTATGCTTCTATTAGGAATATGATTCCTATGCCGGCAGTATTGTCTGGTTCAGGGCTCTCAGGGCAATTATCTGTTCGGGACTTCGGATTAGGTGCTACTTTTGTAAATCATACGGTAAGATCTAATAATATAGCGATTTCAGATATATATGGAGGAGGATATAGAGCACTAGCAAATGCAAACGAACTTATTATACGATTGCCCAAAACAGGTGAAGAAGTATTGTCAGAAGCAAAACGAAATTTTTATTTGGGAGAAGCAAAGTTTATGAGGGCGTTGAGCTATTTTTATATGTTACGGGTTTATGGGGAGTTTTATAATCAGAATTCTGAGTATGGAATTGTATTAGGACCTATAGAATATGATGAAAATAACAATCCCATACCTCAAAAACGAGCGACAGTTAAAGAGAGTTACCGGTTTATATTAGAAGATATTAATGATGTGTTAAATAGTGGAATTCCAAATTCTGGAGATGCTTCAAGAGCAACAATAAAGGCGGCAAAAGCACTAAAAATGAAGGTGTTGTTGTATATGAGGCGATATGATGAGGTTGTGGAAATAGGAAAAGAATTTGTAGGAAGTGAACTGGAAAGTAAATATGAGAACATATATGTCAGAGGGCATACAGGAGTGGATATTATTTTTGCAACCCCGACAGATTTTGTATTCTCTAATTATGAGGGAGGTGGGTACACAGAAGGAATTATTCCAGGTTCTGTTTTTTTAAACACATTACAAAAAAAAGAAGGAGATTGGAATAGGATATCAAGGACTTTACCTTCTGATACACACCAAACAGGATTCAAATGGGCTTTTACGTACCCAAACCCACCCGCCTGGATGCACTTGAGAATCCCAGAGGTATTACTGATATATGCAGAAGCTAAGGCAAGAGTGGTTAAAGCAGCTTCAGGGACAATAGAAGAATTGTCTGTAGAGGTAAGTGAATTGAATAGAATAAGAGAAAGAGCAGGAGTAGTACCTAAACAACCAGAGAATATTAATGAATTCTTAAAAATAATTAGATTAGAAAAACTAATGGAATTGTATTACGAAAATGGAGAGGATTGGTTTGATTTGGTTCGGTATCATATAGAGGAAGATCTCAATATTTTTTTGATAAAAGATAAACTGGATAGTAAAGAAAACTTCGTTTACCCTATCCCGGAAGAAGAGATTATGATTGGAGGGGGGATTATTGTGCAAAATCCAGGGTATGAATAATCTTATCGTTTGAAAAAAATTAAGGGCTGTTTTTGTGAGGGATAGGAGGTAATAGTTCACGTTTTTGAGGATGAACGTTTTTGGAGAAATGTTTTAGTAAAAGCAGAAGCTTAGGAGTGATAAAATTTTGGCAAAAGGGTCTTTGAGGATTTGTATAGTAGTAATTTGTGATTGCTTCTCTGGAAGGTTTAAAAGCAACAAAAGGATATGCTTTGGTGACTAGTGGTTTTTTAAAGTCAATTTGTAATTTCTGTAAGATATCCAGTACCTCGATATGTTGTTGTTGCGTATAGAAATAAATAGCAGAACGGTACTTTTTACGCATTGTATGTGCTTCTGTACTTTTATGGGTATATAAGTGTATCTCGACTAAGGTGTGTAAAGAAATTTCTTCGGGATAAAAGTGTACAATGACAGCTTCAGAAAAATTGTGGTCCTCTCCTTTAGAAGCAACATATCCCTGTAATACCTTTGAAACTCCTTTTAGGGATTGGAAGACTGCTTCAGTACACCAATGACATCCTCCGCCTAATGCTATTTTATCATGTTTTCTTTTCATGAAATTGTTTTAAGAGCTACAAGATAACATGGAGCAACCTGCCTTATGTCTTGCCCATTCTGGTCGTTTAGCAAACCATTTTTGGGAATCTGGTTGTGTTTTATAGGGGTTTTTTAGAAGCGTGTAGAATTCTTCTATTAATGAATAATCTCCTTTATCAGCAGCCTCAATAGCCAGTTGTGCCATATAATTGCGTAAAACATATTTAGGGTTTACCGCATCCATTTTTTTCTTTCGTTCAGAGTCTGAAAGCGGTTCTTTTTGCAATCTGTTCAGGTAGGAGGTTATCCATGTTGTCCAAGAGTTAATCACTTCCGGGCTAAGTGTATCGGGATTGTAAATAGCTTCTTTGATATATTGAGGAATGATTTCTTTTGATGTTAGGGAGTGATTTTTCGTCAGGGAGCTGAGGTTTCTAAAGAAAATTGTCATATCTGTTTCTGCTAATTGCAAAGTTTCTTCTAGGTGTTCAATAAGCTGAAGATCCTCAGGAGCTTTTTCAAAAAGTCCTATTTTGGCTTTCATCATTTGTAGATAGGTCGACTCAAATGTGTCTTTATATCCGTTGAGAATTGCCTCTAGAGGTTTTGCGTCCTGAATTAGAGGGTAAAGGGCATTGGCTAGTTGTAGTAAATTCCATAAACCGATATGTGGCTGATTCCCGTAACGATAGCGTTTGAATTGCCGGTCAGTTGTATTTGGGGTCCATTGCGGGTCATACCCTTCCAGCCAGCCATAAGGACCGTAGTCAATAGTTAATCCTAGTATAGACATATTATCAGTGTTCATTACGCCATGAACAAATCCGACCCGCTGCCAGTCGATAATCATTTGCAAAGTCGTATTGCAGACTTGTTGAAAAAATTGAAGATAGGCATCTGGTGCAGTAGGATTGATTGAAGGAAAGTGATGTTTAATGGTGTAATCAACCAATGCTTGCAGAGTATGTGTGTCTTGTCTGGAGGCGAATATCTCATAGCTTCCGAATCGCAAAAAAGAAGGGGCTACTCGACAGACAATAGCGCCTTTTTCATATGCAGGATTTCCGTCGTATAGCATATCTCGTAAGACTTTGTCACCACTTAAGCAAAGTGACAACGCTCGTGTGGTAGAGATTCCCAGATGGTGCATTGCTTCACTACAGAGGTATTCCCGGATTGAAGATCGTAAGACAGCTAATCCGTCAGCAGTTCTGGAGTAAGGGGTTTCTCCGGCTCCTTTTAATTGCAAAGAATAAGATTGATTTTTGTGTCTTATGGTTGTTAAGTTGATTGCACGTCCATCACCCAATTGTCCAGCCCAGTTGCCAAATTGATGACCTCCATAACACATAGCATAGGGATTGGTTTCGGGTAATATTGAATTTCCGGTAAAAACCTGTAGAAAATCATCAGAGATAATGTCAGCTGATGTAATACCTAATAAAGCAGCGGTTTCCTTAGAAGCATGAATAAGAGAGGGAGCTGTTGTCTTTTTAGGCGTTACATATGAAAAACAAGCATGAGGAACCTGTCTTCGGGTGTTTTCCATAATTGGATCAGCCGGAAGCTCTTGTGTGAAATGATGGATGTGCGTTAGTTTCATGGGATTGCTGTCTGAGAATTAATAGGTTCGATAATCGAACTTAAAATTGATGTCCTACACAGTACTTAATAATTAAGTACTGTGTAGGTGTTGCTATTTTTTTAATTTGTCCGTGTGGAGCTTTCGTACTTTAGCAATCTTAGGTGAGATTACGGCTCTACAATACCCTTGACCACTATTTTCTGCGTAGTAATTCTGATGATATGTCTCTGCTTCAAAGAAGGTTTCTAGAGGACTTAGTTCGGTCACAATAGGAGTGTCATACAGGGAGGCAGATTCCCTGAGAACATCTTCTGCAATCTTCTTTTGGGCAGGGTCATGGTAGTAAATAACGGATCGGTATTGAGTGCCTACATCTGCTCCTTGTTGATTAAGAGTAGTAGGGTCATGGCTCGTCATAAAAATAGTCAATAGTTCCTTATATGAAATAATAGTCGGATCAAAGGATATTTGTACAACTTCGGCATGTCCGGTAAGTCCTGAGCAGACTTCTCTATAAGTAGGTGTGCCGGGTACTGTGCCACCACTATAGCCGGATACAATGCGATCGATTCCTTTAATTTGTTGGAAGACAGCTTCTACACACCAAAAACATCCGCCTCCAATAGTAGCTAGTTTTGTTATTTTATTACTCATTGCGATCGATTTTTATGGATTCTGAATTAATACAAAAGCGCAACCCGCTTGGTGCTGGTCCATCAGGGAAAACGTGTCCCAAATGTGCATCACAAGTATTGCACATGACCTCTACGCGAATCATCCCATAGGAGGTGTCTTTTTCATATTTGATAGCGTTTTCTTTAATAGGGGCTGTAAAACTTGGCCACCCTGTACCGGATTCAAACTTAATTGAAGAATCAAATAGAGGAGTGCTACAGCAGATGCAGTTATACTTCCCTGCATCATGGCTGCTGCAATACGCACCACTATGAGGAGCTTCAGTTCCTTTTTTTCTAGTGATTCTGAATTGTTCCGGGCTCAGAAGAGCACGCCATTCTTCTTCTGTCTTTTCTACACGTCTGTCCGGAATCGGATTGCCATGTGTAGCAAATGAAATAACATCTTTCCATGTGATCATATTCAATAGATTCTTTTTGTGTTGCTGTACAAAGTTACAATTACCCTTAGGAAAAACCATGTCCATATTACCTGTAAATAGGAATGAAATACCTTTAAGGCATGTTGAGGTAGATAGTGCTGGATTCTAATAGTTATTTTTTAATAGAGCGAGTGTATGTTTCTTCATGTGGTTTACCTCGCTTGTAAGAGATGAGAAAAGGTCAGAAATCATATTGACATGGTTTCTGGGGGCAAAATTTCCTAAAAAAACAAAAGCCTTTTTGCAATCAAAAAGGCTTTTTATTTAAGATACAGAAAGGGATTCTGGTATTAACGGCAATGATGCCTGGGACCTCTAACACATCTAAAGTTTATGCAAGTGCAGTTCCCATTTGTATTGGTAGAACAGTCCATTGATAATATACCAAATTGACATACTGTAGGATTGCTCCCTTTTCCATTAATGGATTTTTTTTGCTCACGAGTTAGTTCGTGAACATTGTCTAGTTTCAGGATTTTTTTTAACATACTATATTGGTTTTAAGATAGAATACACTATTGATTCTGTAGTAAATGTACTATGAAAAACAAATAAATAGGGTGAGGTAAAAAGTTAAAATAAAGCAAAATAATATTGAAAAAAGATTCTGTCCAAAATGAACAAGTATTGAAGTAAGAATCAGATTTACTTTTGTGAAACCGTCTATTAAAGAATTGTATACTATGAGTTTTACCGAGTTATTGTTTTTATTGGAGAAGGCGTCTGTTATGGAATATATAGCTTTTTTCTTTGTTTTTAATCTTTCACTTATTGCAGTTGAATTACTGTTGGATGTTTGTACTGCTAAAAAAAGACGGTGGGGGGATACTGGAGCTAATATTGCTATTTTTATTATGAATCAGTTATTGGATAAAACAGTGGTTGGTGGGATTGGAGTCATTGGGTTGCTTCCGATTAGTCTATTGACACCTCTGGAGATACCTCATACAATTTGGAGTTGGGTGCTTGCGTTTTTTGTGGCGGACTTTACATACTACTGGATGCATCGTTTGGAGCATGAACATAGAATTCTATGGGCCAGCCATAGTGTGCACCATTCTTCTGAGGATTATAATCTTACTATAGCCATGCGATTAAGTATTGTAGAAGGCTTGTTTGAGTGGATGTTTTTAATTCCAATGGTGTTAATAGGTTTTAGTCCTTTTCAGGCAATTGTTTCTCTGATACTGGTAGCGCAGTTTCAAACCTGGATTCATACCGAAAGAATAAAAAAACTGGGATGGCTGGATGAGGTGTTTAATACGCCATCGGTACATAGAGTGCATCATGGTTCTAATGACAAGTATCTAGATAAGAACTATGGCGGTGTATTAATTATATGGGATAAACTATTCGGAACTTTTCAAAGAGAAGAAGAAAAAGTTGTGTACGGGCTGACCAAGAATATCAAATCTAATAATCCGATAACTATCAACTTTATTGAGTATAAAAATATCTGGAAAGATGTGAAGCGCTGTCGTAATTGGAAGGATCGATTTCGGGTTGTTTTTGGAGATCTGCAATGGCGTCCTTCCTATTTTAAAGAAGAGAAGGAATAGGTGTGTTGTTTCAGGATTTAGGTCCCTTATTTTGTTGTTTTTCGACCTGATTTTTTATAAAAGATCAGGTTTTTTGCAATGAAAGCAAGAGTAGGTTGTAAAGAGAAAAGAGAATGTAAATAGGAGCAAAAAAACAAAAACCCGAACATATGTTCGGGTTTTTTAAGGTGGTACCTCCAGGAATCGAACCAGGGACACACGGATTTTCAGTCCGTTGCTCTACCAACTGAGCTAAGGTACCAGTTGCATGATTGCGGGTGCAAATATATAACCCTTTTTTAAATGCACAAAGAAAAAAAATAAAAAATTCATTTTGTACCTTAGCAACTCATAAAAAAAGGCATGAATTTAGTCGTTGATGTAGGGAATACATATATAAAAATAGGGGTATTTGATTATTCTGGCATCTTATATAAAGAGGTTGTAAAATATTTTGACTTTAAGAGAGTTATAACTAAGATCGAAACCCGGTTTCCTGAAATTGGACAGGCAATTGTTTCTTCGGTAGGGAATATGAAAAGTGAAGATGTTAAATTTTTAGAAAAAAAAATAAAAACATTGTTTTTGGATCATCAAACAAGGAAACCATTCGATAATTTATATAAAACTCCCATGACATTAGGAGTAGATAGGATGGCGTTGATAGCAGCAGCAGTAGATCAGTTTCCGGATAAAAATGTATTGGTTATTGATGCAGGAACTTGCGTTACCTATGATTTTAAAAATAAAAAAGAAGAGTATTTAGGAGGAGCTATAAGCCCCGGAATACGATTGAGATATACGAGTTTACACAATCACACGGCAAAATTACCATTGCTGACACTGGAAGAGCCAAAAGCACTTGTAGGTGATACAACAAAAGAGGCGATTCATTCTGGAGTAGTTCATGGAATTTTATGTGAAATAGATGGGGTAATAGAAAAATATTGCAACATCTATGGTGATTTAACAGTTATTTTAACCGGCGGGGATGCACATTTTTTGTCTAAAAGATTAAAAAATAGCATATTTGCGACCTCCAATTTTTTGTTGGAGGGACTAAATTATATTTTAGCTTTTAATAATACTCAATGATAAAAAGAATTTTAGTTACTATATTGGTAGTCACTACCAGTGTGTTATATTCACAACAAGGGACCTCTTCGCCATACTCATTTTTTGGACGAGGCCTTCAAAATTTTAAAGGGACTATAGAAAACAGATCAATGGGGGGATTGAGTATCTTAGGGGATAGTATTCATTTGAACTTGCAGAATCCGGCTGGATTTGGAAATTTAAAACTTACTACCTATTCGATAGGAACAACCTATACCACCTTATCCGTAAAGGGAGCGGATGAATCCTATAATACAGATAATGCAACACTGGAATACCTGGCAGTAGGAATTCCGGCAGGGAAATTCGGATTTGGATTCGGATTAATTCCATATAATCTGGTAGGATATAGATTGACAGAGATAACAGAAGAAAAAAGAAATCAGTTTACGGGAAAAGGAGGAGTGAATAAAGTCTTTCTAAATGCCGGATATCAGGTTACAGACGAATTGAGTATTGGGGCTGATGTCAGTTATAGTTTCGGAAGTATCGAAAACAAAGTTGTTTCCGGGAGGAAAGAGGTCCAATATGGAACCAGAGAAATTACAACTTCCAGACTTTCAGGTTTAGGACTTTCTTTCGGTCTTATGTATAATAAGATGATAACAGATAAACTTCAATTACGATCTTCCGTTGTTTCTTCTCCGTCTTTTGAGATTCGATCCAAAAATGAACGAGAATTAGCAACAATTACTATTGATCAACAAGGAAGAGAATCAGTAGTAGATAAGCAAGATATTACTATTGCAGACAGGGATATGGATATTCCAGCCAAATTAGAAGTAGAATTAGGGATTGGACAACCTAATAAATGGTTTGTAGGAGGAGAGTATGGGTATACGAACTCTGATGATTTTACAAACAGAACAGTAAGCCTGGATAATGTAACCTATGAGAACGCATGGAAATTTGGAGTGGGAGGGTTTTATATTCCTAAATACAATGCCTTAACCGGCTATTTTAAAAGAGTAACCTATCGTGCAGGATTTCGATATGAGGAAACACCGCTGCACATCAATAATCATTCTATAGATGAGTTTGGCATATCTTTTGGAGTAGGTCTACCAGTTCGAAACGGATTTTCGAACTTGAACCTTGGATTTGAATATGGTCAACGAGGAACAACAGACTTTGGCTTAGTGAGAGAAGATTTCTTTAATTTCTCGTTAAGTTTGTCGTTAAATGATAAATGGTTTAGAAAAATAAAATTTAATTAACTAGAATCAATACAGCTATGAGATTTAAAATTATGTTTACAATAGCAGCAGGACTAGCTTTAGGCGCATCAAGTGCTAGTGCTCAAGCTACAGACTGTGCTACAACAGCTTCTATAGCATATGAACATGCTAAGGTAAAAAATTATGATGCAGCAGAGGAGCCGTTATGGAAAGTAAGAAAAGAATGTCCTACTTATAGTGTGGCGACATATCAGTTCGGTGAAAAATTACTAAAACATAAGCTGAAAAAAGCTCAGGGAGCAGATAAAACAGCAATTGCTAATGAGTTGATTGCTCTTATGAAAGAGCGTTTCCAGTATTTTCCTGCTAAAACCAAAGTAGGAGCAATGCACTCTGATATCGGACAGGTGATGTACGATACTAAAATAGGAACTACTGAGGCTCAGTTTGCAGAATTTCATAAAGCGTATACGACAGATAAAAAGAATTTTAAAGGAGCTAAAAAACTATATACATACTTCTCTTTGTTAGTAGACTTGCAAGATGCAGGTAAGAAGAAGTTGCAAGATGTTTTTGAGTTGTATGATGATATCACAGAAAAAATTGAAGATGAAGAAAGTGCTAAAGCAAAAACGATTGCTACACTGACAGAAAAGGAAGAGTCAGGTACGGCATTGTCTTCTAAAGAGAAAAGAAAACTTAAAAACGCAGGCATTAACCTGGCTGCTTATAGTAAAGTAAAAGCAGGAATTAACCAGAAGCTGGGAGCAAGAGCTGATTGTGATAAACTGATTCCTTTCTATAATGAGCAGTTTGCAGAAAAAAGTGGAGATGTTAAATGGTTAAAAGGAGCGGCAGGAAGAATGTCAGCTAAAGAATGTACAGCTGATCCGCTATTCTTCAAGTTAGTAGAAGCCCTTCATAAAGCGGAGCCATCTGCAAAGTCGGCATACTATCTTGGAATCTTAGCGATGAAAGATAAGCAAAGATCAAAAGCATTAGAATATTTCAATCAGTCTGCTGAGTTGGAAACTAAGGCTAGTGATAAGGCAAAAGTATATTTCAAAATAGGAGAAGTGTTAAAGAAGCAAGGTAGCTATGGAAAAGCAAGATCATACTACAAAAAAGCATTGCAGCAAAAACCATCTCTTGGTACTTCATACCTGAGAATAGCAAGTATGATTGCAAGTAGTGCGAATAACTGTGGGACAGATGTATTTAGTAAAAGGGCTGTGTACTGGTTAGCTGCAAACTACGCTAACAGAGCAGCAAAGGTAGATCCTAGCTTGAAGTCAGTTGCAGCAAAAACTGCAGCTAACTATAGAGCAAAAGCACCTTCTAAGACAGATGTCTTTAATAATCCGGGAATATCTTCTGTTAAGATTGGATGTTGGATAGGAGAGACTGTAAAAGTGCCTAAATTATAATGCGAAATAAGAATATTCAAATATTAATAAACATTGTCACAGTTTTTACTGTGACAATGTTTTTTTCATGCCAATCTAACACAGATAACATACAAGTGGCAGCAGGAGTGGAGGATATCCCAATGGCGGAAGGAATCGAGTTAAATCTTAAGTATACGGATTCAGGAAGGCTAAAAGCGATCCTGAGAACACCGAGAATTCTGGATTTTACCAATAGGAATTTTGGATATCATGAATTTCCGGAAGGAGTAGTGCTCGATATTATTGATGAAGAAGGAAAAGTGAGTGTGGTGACTGCTGATTATGCAATATCGTATAAAGAAACAGGACTGATTGATATGAGAGGAAATGTGGATATTCGTACTGCGGATAGTACACATCTAACAGCAGAGCAACTGTATTGGGATCAGAAAATTAGCTGGGTTTTTACCGATTTTCCTTATACAAGTCACCTGCCCGATGGTACCGTTAATAAAGCAGATGGCTTTGATGCTAATCAGGATTTTACTATCTTGAATTCTCGCATCAATGATGGTGTAATGTTTATAGAAGAGTAATGTGATATGATGAAAGTTTTTAAAATTTTTGAATTTGCTTATCTGGGAATAATGATCTTTTTTTTATATTCTGCTTATACTGAGTGGGGAGTAGAAGGAGGAAAAGGACCCCTATATTTGTTATTTGCCGGAGTAGCACTTTTTATGTTTTTCTTTAAAAGAAAATTTAGAAAAAAATTTGAGGCGAACAGAAAGCCTAAATAACCTATGGAGGTAGATATCCTTGTCATTGTTTTCTCGTTAATTCTTTCTGCTTTTTTTTCAGGAATGGAAATCGCATATGTGTCATCTAATAAAATACATATAGAAATAGAGAAAAAACAAGGAGATTTCTTGTCTAAAATCCTAACCAGACTTACTAAAAAACCTTCCAGATTTATAGCTACTATGTTAGTGGGGAATAACATCGCACTGGTTATTTATGGTTTGTTTATGGGAAAGCTGCTAGTGGGGGTTTTGTCGGGGTATTATCCAGAGGTAAGTCCAAGTTTATTATTGTTGTTCCAAACGATTATTACTACTGGGATTATCTTGTTGACAGCAGAGTTTCTACCCAAAGTGTTTTTTCAGATATATTCCAATACCTTGTTAAAGGTGTTTTCGTTTCCTGCCTATGTGTTTTATGTGGTTTTTACGCCTATTTCCTTATTTGTGATTTGGGTATCTGATGTAGTATTGAAAACGTTTTTTAAGACAAAAGGAGATGATGTTCGATTAGCATTTAGTAAGACAGAATTGGGAGATTATATCACAGAACAGATGGAAACAGTAGAAGAACATGATGAAATAGATAGTGAGATTCAGATATTTCAGAATGCGTTGGAATTTTCAGACGTGCGATCAAGAGAAGTCATGGTTCCCAGAACAGAGATCATCGCAATAGAAGTAAGACAGTCAGTAGAAGAGATTAGTAAACTCTTTATAGAGACTGGGCTTTCTAAAATTATTGTGTATAATAGTACGATTGATGATGTTATAGGATATGTTCACTCTTTTGAACTGTTTAAAAAGCCTAAGTCTTTAAAATCGGTTTTGATGCCGGTTGTTTTTGTGCCGGAGACAATGTATGTCAAAGATGTACTTAATCTATTGACCAAGAAACATAAAAGTGTTGCAGTGGTAATTGATGAGTATGGAGGAACAAGCGGGATTATTACGATAGAGGATATTGTAGAGGAGTTGTTTGGGGAAATTGAAGATGAGCACGATACTGTAGAGAAAGTAGAAGAACAATTAGAAGAACGTAAATATCGTTTTTCGGCTAGATTAGAAGTAGATTACCTTAATGAAACATATAAGCTGGATCTTCCTGAGAGTGAATATTACGAAACTCTCGGAGGGATGATTGTGAATCATACAGAAGAAATACCTGAAGAAGGTGATGTTGTGCGTATCGGGGATTTTCAAGTAGATATCATAGAAACCTCAAATACCAAAATTGAAATTGTAGAGTTGCAATTAACTCCCGAAGAGTAGTTTATTGAAAAAAGAGTGTTTGCTCGATTATTGGGGTTTGTATAGTAATGCGAAACCTGAGTTAGGATGTTTTGCTGCAAGGTGAAATTGTAACAAAAACTCATGCTTGGGAATATAATAATAGGGTATGAGGTTGAAAATATCTTCAGCTGTTTTCGGGATAGTTTATCTGTTGTTTGTACTGATGGACTTATTAGCAATTTATGCAGCAATCCATGTGTATAGGTGTATAACAAAGCCCTTAATAATGTTTTCTCTTATCGTTTGGGTAGTTTTTTGTAAATCCAAATTGTCTGATATGTTGAAAAAACAAATGGTTTTAGCGTTGGTTTTTTCACTTTTAGGAGATGTATTCCTGTTGTTTGATGCCTATTCAAATTTATACTTTTTAGCTGGTTTGTTTTCTTTTTTATGTGCGCATCTTAGTTATATTTTTATTTTTTGGAAAAAAAGAGGTAGAAAAAAGAAGCAATACTTTTTAATATTAATGACGCTCTATGGAGTAGGGTTGTATAGCTTTTTGTTTCCATATTTGGGAGAAATGAGATATCCAGTACTGGTTTATACATTGGTTATCTTAATGATGGGATTGACAGCTTATCATAGGCGTAATGAAGCATTCATTAGTTACAAGAAGGTAATGATTGGTGTAATCTTATTCATAATTTCGGATAGTATATTGGCTGTGCGATTATTTGTTGTTGACTTTTTTATGGTTGATTATTTAGTGATGATTACGTATGCACTGGCACAGTTTTTTATAATTTTTGGGATCTTAGCACAAGAAGATAAGGACTTTGGTCGTTATCAAGGAAAAATAACTAAAGAAATGAAGTAAAATATAGTGGATTGAAAGGTTTAAAAAGGTTCTTCAGACTTTTTAATCTTTAATTGGTATTATTCTAATAAAAATGGTATTTTCGCCCACTGTATTTCAATAAATCAACTTACAATGGCAGTTTTAAATAAAATCAGACAGCGTTCCGTTTTTTTAATTGTGATTATAGCCTTAGCGCTTTTCTCATTTGTTTTAGCGGATTTATTCCGTAATGGAGGTGCAATATCTCAAAAAGATCAAAACACAATCGCAACAATTAATGGAGAAGATATTGATAGAACTGAGTTTGCTAGAAAGGTAGAAGCCGCTTCCAGGAACTTTGGTGCAAATGGTTCCAGTATTCAGGCAATGAATTATGTTTGGAATCAAGAGCTGAGAGAAGTGATTTTAGCAGAGCAATTTGATAATTTAGGAATTGCAGTAGGTCCTGATGAGGTGAATGAGTTATTAGCGCAATCATTGGCTAGTAATCCTACATTTCAGAATGATGCAGGAGTTTTTGATAAAGCAAAACTACAGGAGTATGTAGCGAATATCAAAGCAACTTCTCCTCAAGCGTACCAGCAGTGGTTAGATTATGAAGCTTCTGTGAGCAAAGGAGCTAGAGAAGCTGCTTATATGAATATGATAAAGGCAGGAGTGGGAGCAACGCTAAAAGAAGGAGAGTTGGCATATAAAATGGAAAACGATAAAGTAGACATTAAGTATGTACAATTGCCATATTCAAGTATTCCTGATACAGAAGCAGAAGTTTCTGATTCTGAAATTAAAGCGTACATAAGTAAACACCCAGAGTTGTATAAAGCAGAAGCTTCAAGAAGTATTCGTTATGTGATGTTTAAAGAAGAAGCAAGTAAAGAAGATATCGATGCAATCAAGGGAGAAGTAGCTGCTTTATTAGATGACAAAGCAGAATTTAATAGTAATACCAAACAAACAGATACAGTTGCTGGGTTTAGAAATACTAAAAATGTTGAAGATTTTGTAAATGCAAATTCTGCCGTAAAATATATTGACGCATACTCATTCAAAAAAGACTTGCCAGCTTCAATTGCCGATACTCTATACAATACACCTGTAGGAGGGATATACGGACCATATGAGGATGGAGGTTTCGTAAAAGTGACAAAAGTCGTTGCAGAGCGTCAAATGGTTGATTCTGTAAAAGCAAGTCATATTCTTGTTGCCTGGAAAGGGTTAAGCACCGGAGCAGGATTAGAAAGAACCAAAGAGGATGCAAAAAAATTAGCAGATAGTATTCTGGGGGCAGTAAAAGCAGATAAATCTAAATTTAAAGATTTGGCAGCTCAGTATTCTGCGGATACTTCTAATAAAGATAAAGGAGGAGATCTGGATTATTTTACATATAATAGAATGGTTCCTGCATTTAGAGATTATTGCTTTGATAACAAAACTGGTGACATGGGAGTTGTAGAAACTTCTTTTGGGTACCATGTAATAGCTATCGAAGATCAAAAGAATGAGCAGAAAGTACAAAAAGTAGCTACTATCGCGAGAAAGATAGAGCCTAGTGAGAAAACGATTAACGATATATTTACAGAAACTACAAAATTCCAGATTGCTACTAAAGATGCTGATTTTGAAGAAGTGTCAAAAAAGAATAATGTAGAGGTAAGACCTGTAAATAAAATCAAAGAATTAGACGAGAATATTCCAGGAGTAGGAGCACAGCGATCAATTGTACAGTGGGCATTTAATGAAGATAGAAAAATCGGAGATGTAAAACGATTTGATATTAAAGACGGGTATGTGGTAGCACAATTAACAGAGAAATCAGAAAAAGGAGTAATGAGTGTAGCAGATGCTAGTTCGTTAGTAAAGCCTATTCTGGTAAGAGAGAAGAAAGCTGCTGTTCTAAAAGGGAAAATTTCCGGAACGACACTGGATCAGATTGCAAGCGCACAAGGGCAAACGGTAAAGAGCGCTCTTGGAGTAAATATGAAAACTCCAACTATTAGTGGTGCAGGAAATGAGCCAAAGGTAGTAGGAACAGCATTCGCATTAGAAGTAGGAAATGTTTCTAAACCTGTAGTAGGAGCTAATGGAGTGTATGTTATTGAAGTGACTAAAAAGACTCCTGCCAATGGATTGGATACTTATATGAGTTATGCATCTCAGGAGACAAAATCCAGAGAAAATGCGGTGAACTCAAGAGTGTTTAATGCATTAAAGGCAGCAGCAGAAATTGAAGATAAACGAGCGAAGTTCTACTAGGAACAGATTTGCTATAAAGATATATAAAAAAGCGCCTTTACAATGTAAAGGCGCTTTTTTATAGGTGATAATGGAATTTTGTTTGTTAGTTTCTTACTTTTTGTTCCCATTTCCAGGCAGAAGCCAGGGCTTCATCCAAACTACTTTGGGCTTTCCATTCCAATTCATTATTAGCTTTGGTAGTATCGGCATAAGCAGCAGTAATGTCCCCAGGTCTTCGTTCTACTATTTGATGTTTTAGTTTTTGTTGAGCTACTTTTTCAAAAGATTGAATAACTTCCAAAACAGTACTTCCTGTTCCTGTTCCAACATTAAATACTTCGTAATTTTCTTTGTTTTTGTCATTAACCAGTCGTTGTAAAGCAGATACATGAGCTTTTGCAAGGTCTACTACATGTATATAATCTCGAATACAAGTTCCGTCTTTTGTAGGGTAATCATTTCCGAATACAGATAATTGTTCTCTCATACCGATCGCTGTCTGTGTAATAAAAGGAACAAGGTTTTGAGGAACTCCTATAGGAAGTTCTCCGATTTCAGCAGTTGGATGTGCTCCAATTGGATTAAAATATCGCAAAGCAATTGCTTTGACATTCGGAGTAACTTTGCAAGTATCTTTGATGATCTCTTCTCCAATTTGCTTGGTATTCCCATAAGGAGATTCTGCTACTTTCACAGGAGCATTCTCTGTGATGGGTAATTCGTCTGCCTGTCCATATACAGTACAAGAAGAACTGAAGATAAAATTAGCAGTGTTCTTTTTTTGTAATTCCTGTAGGATATAAACAAGTGTAGAAATATTATTTTCATAATATAATAATGGGTTTTCTACACTTTCTCCGACTGCTTTGGAAGCGGCAAAGTGAATTACACCTTCTACATCAGTATGTCTGGAGAAAAAATCCTGAACCTTGTCTTTTTCTCTAAGGTCAATTTTTTCAAAAATAGGTTTCTTTCCTGTGATGTTGGTAATTCTGTCAAGTACATCAGGAGAAGAATTTGAGCAGTTGTCTATGATAACAACTTCATATCCTTCATTTTGTAATTCTACAACGGTGTGAGACCCTATAAATCCCAATCCACCAGTAACTAACATTTTCATAGTAGATAATTTGTTTTTCTTTGAATGAGAGAGACGAAGGAACGATATTTATAAGATTTTAGCAACTTCTTGATTTACAAATTCTAAAAAACGTTCATCTTCTTCTGTAAATGGGTCAGGAGTTTCTGAGTCAATATCGATCTGACCGATGTTCTCTCCATTTTTAAACAGAGGAATTACTATTTCAGACTTTACAGAGATGCTACAAGCGATATAATTGTCTTGTGCCTGGACATCAGGTACAACGAAGTTTTTATTAGAGACGGCTACCTGCCCGCAGATACCTTTTCCAAAAGGAATGATCGTGTGATCAGTCTCTTCTCCCGCATACGAACGAAGCTTTAATTCTTCTTTGTCTCCATTTTTAAAATAAAACCCGACCCAGTCATAATATGCTATAGCTTCTTTTAACAACTCGCATATTTGCAATAGTTTGTTGTCTGTTGTTTCCTGTGGATTTGTTGCAATAGCTTGTACTTTTGGGCGTAATTCTTGAAACGTCATGTAATCTAGTTTTTTGGTAAAATTATCTAATTATTTATTAAAAATAGTACTCAATTTGATTTACTCTTGTTAAATCATAGTGCGCATTGTGTTAAATAGTTATGAAAATATAAGTATTATTAACTATTTTTGTAGCGATGACTTCTATGTTACATAAAATAGGATCTTTTGTTTTAGCATGCATTGTATTGCTATCTACTATGTCGTTTACTGTACATAAACATTACTGTGGTAAGATTTTAGTAGATGCTTCTTTGTACACAAAAGCAAAAACTTGTGGTATGGAAGCTATGTATGACATACAAGAAGGGCAGAAGTCATCTATGGAGAAAAAATCCTGTTGTTCTGATGAGACAGTAGTAATTGAAGGTCAAAACGAGCTAAAAACTTCTTTTGATCAATTAGACATGCCTCAGCAACTTTGGATTACCTCATTTGTATATACCTATATAAAAAGATTTGTCGATGTAGAACAGCAGCCATTATTGTATCTGACACATTCGCCTCCGGAGCGAACCAGAGATATTGTTGTTCTTTACGAAACTTTCCTGATTTGATTTAGTACCTATTAATAAACTCTTACTGATTATTGTTAGTAAGAGGAAATTGTATTCTTTATTTTTAACTATAAATAAAGGACGCAGAGTATATTAATAATTACTAAATACTTTTATCTATGCTTAACAAGGGCATTAAATTTTTAATAGAAAATAAGCTGATAGCCTTTTTGTTTCTCATTTTCTTTGTAGGGTGGGGACTAGTACATGCTCCTTTTGATGGGAAGATCACTTTTCTTCCTTCGGATCCTGTGGCAGTAGATGCAATTCCTGATATAGGAGAGAACCAACAAATTATATATACTGTCTGGAAAGGAAGATCCCCTAAAGATATAGAAGATCAGATAACATATCCCCTGACAACTTCGCTGTTGGGGATTCCTGGGGTAAAAACAGTACGTAGTTCATCCATGTTTGGATTCTCTACCATTTATGTGATTTTTGATGAAAAAATAGAATTCTATTGGAGTAGGAGTAGGATTTTAGAAAAATTAAATTCTTTGCCTTCCGGTTTATTGCCAGAAGGAGTTTCTCCCTCTTTAGGACCGGATGCAACAGGTTTGGGGCAGATTTTTTGGTACACTATAGAAGGAAGGGACCCAAAAGGAGAAGTGACCGGAGGATGGGATCTTCACGAAATAAGAAAGGTGCAGGATTATTTTATTAAGTATGCTTTATCTGGAGTAGAAGGAGTATCAGAAGTAGCCTCTATAGGAGGATATGTACAAGAATATCATATTGATATTGATCCGGAATTAATGAAGCAATATAATGTGCAATTAGATCAGGTTGCCAATGTAGTAAAACAAAGCAATCAGGAATCGGGGATACAAACATTGGAAATTAATAAGGTAGAGTATATTGTTAGAGGGCTCGGATATGTAAAATCAATAGAGGATATAGAGAATACAGTGATACGCTCGGAAGGGTATACTCCAATACGGATTAAAGATATCGCCAAAGTATCTTTAGGACCGGCGTCCAGAAGAGGGATATTAGATAAGGAAGGAGCAGAAGTTGTTGGTGGGGTGGTTGTGTCGAGATTTGGAGCTAATCCAATGCAGGTAATCAAAAATGTAAAAGAAAAAATAAACGAAATAGCACAAGGGTTGCCTGTCAAAACCTTGAAAGATGGGCGGGAATCTCAATTAACTATAGTGCCGTTTTATGATCGATCAACGTTAATCGCAGAAACACTGGATACATTAAAAGAAGCGTTGACATTAGAAATATTAATTACCATTTTAGTTATTGTAATAATGGTGTTTAACCTCAGAGCCTCTGTATTAATTTCCGGAGCATTACCAGTTGCAGTGTTGATGGTGTTTATAGCGATGAAGCTATTTGATGTAGAAGCCAATATTGTCGCCTTGTCAGGAATTGCAATAGCTATTGGTACGATGGTAGATGTAGGAGTTATTCTCTGTGAGAATATCATTCGGCATATAAAAGAAAATAAGGAAAAGCATCCTGTGAATGCAGTGGTATATCGTGCAACTTCCGAGGTTTCGGGAGCTATTCTTACAGCAGTTTTAACAACTATAATTAGTTTTATTCCTGTTTTTACGATGATTGGGGCAGAAGGTAAACTGTTTAGACCGCTGGCATTTACCAAAACCATGGCTTTAGTAGCTACATTATTTGTAGCACTGTTCTTTATTCCGCCATTCGCTTCATTTTTGTTTGGGATCAAAGGCGTTAAAAAACGAATGCAGTATGGGTTTAATATTGTATTGTGCCTATTGGGGGTATGGGCAGTTGGAAAAGGATATTTTATAGCAATATTCCTTATCGGTTTTGGAGGAATAGGGATTTTACATTTACGAAAAATAATCTCTTCAAAAAGAGGGGAACTTATAAATGTATGTATGGCAGCACTGGGAATCATTACATTATTAGCGATGTATTGGCGACCTTTGGGGGTGCAATTACATTTCGTCTGGAGTTTTTTGTTTGTAGCGATGTTATGCCTCGGAACTTTAGGAAGTTTTATGATCTTTAGAAATTATTATACGAAGATATTATATTGGGCTTTACAGCATAAATCATTGTTTTTGGTGTTTCCGATAATGATTCTATTTTTTGGGATATATGTTTGGAAGCAAACAGGAAAAGAATTTATGCCAGCATTGGATGAGGGAGCATTCTTATTGATGCCGACTTCGATGCCACATTCGGGAGTTTCTGAGAATAAAAAAATAGTGCAACAATTAGATATGGCTGTTGCCGGAATTCCTGAAATAGAGACAGTGGTGGGGAAGGCAGGTAGAATAGAATCTGCTCTGGATCCAGCACCCTTGTCAATGTATGAAAATATCATTATCTACAAGCCGGAATATATAGAAAATAAAGAAGGAATTCCACAAAAGTTTAGGATTGATGAAGAAGGAGCTTTTTTATTGAAGAACGGAGGAGTGACTAAGAACCCTAATAATGAAACTACAAAAGGGGTGCAATCTGTAGATTTTCCAGTGGCTCAGCGAAAACTAATCCCTGATGAGGAGGGAGCATATTATAGAAACTGGAGACCAGAGATCACGACTACACATGATATATGGAATGAAATTGTCCGAGTAACGAAGCTTCCGGGGGTAACCTCAGCACCCAAATTACAGCCTATAGAAACTCGCTTAGTGATGTTACAAACTGGGATGAGGGCTCCGATGGGGATTAAAATAAAAGGACAAAACTTGGAAGAAATCGAAGCCTTTGGAATTCAGTTAGAAACTGTATTAAAAGAGGTGGAAGGAGTAAAAACAGAAGCCGTTTTTGCAGAACGAATCATAGGGAAACCCTATCTTCTGATTGATGTAGACAGAGATAAGATCGCTCGTTATGGAATTACTGTAGCAGCAGTGCAACAAGTATTGGAAATAGCTGTAGGAGGAAAAATACTTACTCAAACTATAGAAGGAAGAGAACGCTATGCTGTTCGTGTACGTTACCCCAGGGAGTTAAGAAGTCATCCTGAAGATTTAAAAAATGTTTACGTTCCAGTAGAAAAAGGAGACCCGGTACCTCTGAGCGAATTGGTGACTATCCGGTATGAGCAAGGAGCACAAGCTATAAAAAGTGAGGATACATTTTTGGTAGGAGCTGTATTGTTTGATAAAAAAGCAGGGTTCGCAGAGGTTGATGTAGTGGAAAAAGCACAACGGTTGATCACAGAGAAGATCACTGTAGGGGAGATACAGGTTCCTTCAGGGATTAGTTATCGTTTTACAGGAACCTATGAAAATCAAATCAGGGCAGAAAAAACCCTGTCAATTGTAGTGCCTTTAGCTTTATTGATGATCTTTTTGATTCTGTATTTTCAGTTTAGATCAATAAGCATTTCGTTGATGGTCTTTACAGGAGTGGCAGTAGCATTTGCTGGGGGATTTATGATGATTTGGTTATATGATCAGCAATGGTTTCTCAATGTAGAGATACTGGGAGTTAACCTTCGTACGCTCTTTAATATACAAACCATTAATCTCAGTGTAGCAGTATGGGTTGGTTTTATCGCATTATTTGGAATAGCAACCGATGATGGAGTAGTAATGGCTACATATCTGAAACAAACATTTGATAAAAATACCCCTGCAACCCGGGAAGAAATTCATAGGTCAGTAATAGAAGCGGGAGAAAAACGGATAACCCCCTGTCTGATGACTACAGCGACAACGATTTTGGCATTAATCCCTATTCTTACTGCAACGGGAAGAGGAAGTGATATCATGATTCCAATGGCGATTCCGAGTTTTGGAGGAATGGTCATTGCTTTAGTGACGCTATTCGTAGTACCTGTTCTATTTAGCTGGAAAAAAGAAATTTCGATACGAAGTAGTAAAGAAAATAAATAATTAATAGTGTGAGTCAACAATATAAACATAAAAAAGATCTCTTGAGAAAAAAGAATATGCGTACCACCATTTTATTGGGAATGTTGTTATTCCAGTTTGTATGCAGTGGACAGACCTTACAGGAATATCTAAAAGAAGCAGCAGCAAATAATCCTGAACTGCAAGCGATGAAGTATCAAATTCAGGGAGAAGAAGAAAAGATTAAAGAGGTAGGTAGTTTACCAGAAACATCTGTCGGAGCAGGATATTTTATGAGTGAACCAGAAACAAGAACCGGAGCACAAAAAGCAAAACTAAGTGTGCAACAAAAAATCCCCTGGTTTGGTACAAATGCTTCTAAAAGGAAAACTCAACAGACCAAAAGTGAAATGACCAAGAGTAAATACGAAGTGTTAAAAAGAAAGATTTTTCTTCAGATTGAGCAGAAATACTATCAGGTGTATGGTCTTAAAGCTACTTTAAAGGTATTAGAACAACGAGAAAAAATACTGGATACCTATAAGGAATTAGGTTTGGTCGCAGTAGAGAATAACAAAGCGTCAACAGTAGATATTCTGAGAATTAATATCGCAAAAAATGGAATACTCAATAGTAAAGAAGTCATTAAAGGAGCAATTCTTTCCGCGGAGTCTGCATTTAATCAATTATTGCATAGAGATGGTTTCGACCCGTTGCATATTGTCGATAATTTATTTATTCCCGAAGAAGAACCAACGATGATGCTGGATGATATTACATATCATCCCGAGTTAATTACATATGATTATTATCAAGAGGTGTTGGAAAATCAATTAATAACTAATAAAAGAGAAGCCATGCCGGATATAGGAGTTGGGGTAGATTATATTGTAGTAGAGGAACGCCCCGATATGAACTTTTCAGATAATGGAAAAGATATTGTTATGCCAATGGTTACATTCTCATTTCCATTGTTTTCTAAAAAATATTCTTCTAGATCGAAGCAAATAGACCTGGAGAAAGAAGCAGTAGCCCAGAAAAGAGAAGCCACTCAGAATGTATTGGAGAAAATAATGGATACAGCAATTAATGATCGGATTACAGCAAGAATTAATTATACGACCTATCAGAAAAATATAGATGAAGCACTATTAGCAGAAGAGATTATTAGAAAAACATATGAGACAGGAACTATCGATTTTGAAGAGGTTTTGGAGATACAGGAGTTGATCCTGGAATTTGAAAAGAAAAAAATAGAAGCTATTCAGGCGTATTATTCTCATAGTGCAATTTTAAATTATCTACGGCAGTAAAAACATTCTATAGCAAACGAATTTTAAGTTCGAGATAAACCTCGGATATCAAGTAAACAATTAAAAAAACGAAATAATGAAAACATCAGTAGTAAAAATAATAGTAGTGGCAATTTCTTTTGGAATTTTTTCATGTGGAAAAGACAAAAAAGAGCCCGTAAACAAAACGTCGGTAACAGTAGCAGTAGAAGAAGATAAACCAATTGTTGATATCAATAAAACATCAACAAAAAGTACCGTTGTGTTTGCAGATCCTAAGACTCAAAAGCTGTACGGGTCTTATTTACAGATAAAAAGAGGGTTGGTGAATTCTGATCTCAAAGGGGTGAAAAATGCAGCGAAAGAATTAGAAGGAGTGATAGGAGAAGATACTTCTTTAAAGCAATTAAAAGCTACAGCAAGTCTGATGAGTCTGACCAAAGAATTGACAAAACAACGTGATTTTCTCGTGGGACTTACAGAAGAGATGGAAAGAATCCTTAAGGGGGTAGAGATTACTTCTGGAGAGATATATAAACAGTTTTGTCCGATGGCTTTTGAAGGAAAAGGAGGGTATTGGTTATCCGATTCTAAGGAAGTTAGGAATCCGTATTACGGAGATAAAATGCTGAAATGTGGAAGTGTAGAAAAAACAATTCAATGATCGAAACCTATTACATACAGGGAATGAGCTGTAATGGCTGTAGAAGTCATGTAGAAAAACTGTTGAGAGAAGTTTCGGGGGTTAGAGAAGTTACAGTTGAGTTAGAAAACGGGAAAGCTGTAATAGAAATGGATGATCCGATCATGATCGCTGATTTTCAGAAAGCATTACAAAAAGATACTGACAGATATCTGATAACACAGGAAAAAGAAACGAAAGCATGTTGTAATACTTCTGCTCCCGAAGTCAAAAAGAAAGGAGAAGGAACGGGGGTTTTTTACTGTCCGATGTATTGCGAAGGAGATAAGACATATACGAAAATGGGAGACTGCCCGGTATGTGGAATGGATCTGGTAGAAGAAGTGAAGACCAAAGTCGTCTTGTATACCTGTACGGAGCATCCAGAGATTAAGGAGGAGTCTCCAGGTTATTGCCCTTTGTGTAAGAAAGAATTAGTGGTGTTAGAAGAGGTCTCCTCTGAGGAGAAGAATTACCAGTTGCTTTCTAAAAAAATGTGGATAGCAGTTATCTGCACACTTCCTGTTTTTTGTATTGCAATGTCCGATATGATTCCTCAGAATCCTTTGATGAAACTGTTAAGAGGTACGCAATGGAACTGGATACAATTATTATTGTCGATTCCTGTCGTGTTTTATGCGGCAAGGATGTTTTTTGAAAGAGCTTATAAATCCTTGCGAAATCGTCATTATAACATGTTTACCTTGATCGGGATTGGAGCAGGTAGTGCCTGGGTTTTTAGTGTGTTAGCAGTGATATTTCCTCAGCTAATCCCAATGGACTTTAAGACAGCTACCGGAGAGGTACATGTCTATTTTGAGGCAACGACTGTAATATTGACATTAGCATTGTTAGGTCAGCTGCTGGAAGCTAAAGCACATAGCAAGACTAATAATGCGATAAAAGAATTATTAAAACTAGTTCCTAATACAGCATATCGAATTATAAATGGAAATGAAGAGATCATTGGGATAGACAAGATTGTTCTGGGAGATATTTTAAGAGTCAAGCCAGGAGATAGAATTCCTGTTGATGGAATACTAACTGATGGAAGTACTATTGTAGATGAAGCTATGATCACAGGAGAAGCGATTCCGGTACAGAAAGAGAAAGGAGATGTATTGCACTCAGGGACGGTTAATGGAAAACAATCGTTTCTGATGCAGGCGACCAGAGTAGGAGAGGAAACCTTGTTAGCGCAGATTATAGAGATGGTTAATAATGCGGGTAAAAGTAAAGCTCCTATTCAGAAATTAGCAGATAGAATTTCTGGATATTTTGTTCCGGTAGTTGTGGGAGTCGCTTTTATTACAGCAATAATTTGGGGGATTTATGGACCAGAACCTTCAGTTGTATATGGATTTATCAATGCGATAGCAGTGCTTATTATAGCGTGTCCTTGCGCATTGGGATTAGCTACTCCTATGTCTGTAATGGTTGGAGTAGGGAAAGGAGCGCAGTCAGGAGTACTGGTCAAAAATGCCGAAGTACTGGAAAAAATGACTGCTATAGATACATTGGTAGTGGATAAAACAGGAACTCTTACAGAAGGAAGTCCATCTGTTGTTCAGATAGTGTGGGAGGCAAGCACAAAAAAAGAAGAACTGCTCTCGGTTTTATTTGCTGTCAACCAACATAGTGAACATCCTCTGGGGGCAGCTATTTCACAATACGCAAAAGAGAAAGGTGCAGAAAAAAGAGCTGTAAGAGATTTCGAAGCGGTAATAGGGAAAGGAGTGATAGCTATGGTGTCAAACCAGTCTGTATATGTTGGAAACCTCGAATTAATGGAAGAGTATGGGGTTACTGTATCAGACCGTATTAAAGAGGTAGCATTGAAAGAACAGAAAAAGGGACGTACGGTATCTTATGTAGCGGTAGCGAAAAAAATAGAAGGAATTATCATTTTGGAAGACCTCATAAAAGCAGGAGCAAAAGAAGAAATTGAAAAACTAAAACAAAAAGGAATCAGTGTTGTAATGCTTACTGGGGATCACGAAAAAACAGCTAATGCAGTTGCTAAAAAACTTGGAGAAATCCCTTGTAAAGCCAATATGTTGCCCCAGGATAAACTCGCATATATAGACGAATTACAAAAGAAAGGACAGATTGTGGCAATGGCAGGAGATGGGATTAATGATGCTCCTGCATTGGCTAAAAGCGATATAGGAATTGCAATGGGAACCGGAACAGATGTAGCGATAGAAAGTGCTTCTGTTACATTAGTTAAGGGCGATTTATCAGGGATTGATAAAGCCTATGTGTTAAGTAAAAAAGTGATGAAAAATGTTAAACAAAATCTGTTTTTTGCTATTGTGTATAATGCTGTGGGAATCCCAATAGCAGCAGGGGTTTTATATCCTTTTTTTGGTGTTTTACTATCCCCAATGATTGCTGCTTTGGCAATGAGTTTCAGTTCTGTTTCTGTGATAGGAAATGCATTAAGGTTGCAAAAAATAAGATTGTAAAAACGATACATCTATAAGAATGTTATGCATAATTAGTAGGTGGATAATGAAAAACAAAAGAGATGAGAAAGTATAGTGTATATATAGGTATTTTGATTATAGGAATCGGTATCGGATATGTTTTGTTTGGGAAGAGAGCAGCTGTTGCTTCAGAAGGAGTAAAAGAACATAAACATACAGAAAAGGAACAGATGTGGACTTGTTCAATGCATCCGCAAATTATGCAGCCGGAACCTGGAGATTGTCCAATATGCGGAATGGATCTGATTCCAGCAGATCAAACAACAGATGGGTTGACTTCTGGTCAGTTTAGAATGACTGAAAATGCAATGGCGCTAGCTAATATAGAGACCAGTGTCATCGGGAAAGATGCATTGACTGAAGGGGCGATAAAACTATCAGGAGTAATTACAGAAAATGAAGAAGAAAATGCAGTGCAGACGGTCCATTTTTCCGGCAGGATCGAAAAACTATATGTTAAGTATACGGGGGAGACAGTTCGTAACGGACAATTGTTAGCTTTGATCTATTCTCCAGAATTAGTAGCAGCTCAACAAGAATTGCTCACGGCAGTTTCTTTAAAGTCGGCGCAGCCTGCTCTGTATGAGGCGGTAAAGAGGAAACTTGCATCTTGGAAGCTTACAGCCACGCAAATAGAAGAAATAGAACGTTCCGGAAAGGTGAAAAGCAACTTTCCGGTATATGCAAATGTATCTGGAGTTGTCACTGAAAAAAATATAGAAGTTGGAGATCACTTAAAAGAGGGGCAGGCAATGTTTAGAATTGCGAATCTCAATACGGTTTGGGGAGCTTTTGATGCGTATGAAAATATGATTTCGTCTCTAAAAATAGGGCAAAAAGTAATCGTTAGAACTCATGCATTTCCTGAAGAATCACTAGAAGCTACAGTTTCTTTTATAAACCCTGTGTTAGATAAAAAAACAAGAACAGTAACTGTAAGAGTGTTGTTAAAAAATAAAGACGAGCGATTAAAACCCGGAATGTTTATAGAAGGAGTTATCAAAAAAAATGAAACGGCGAAACAGGGAGGAGAAGCGATTTTGATACCTAAAAGTGCCGTTTTATGGACAGGGAAACGATCCGTAGTATATGTTAAACCAGAACACAAACAAGCTGTTTTTGAAATGAGGGAAGTAGTTTTAGGGGCGTTATCAGGGGATGACTATGTAGTGATTTCAGGAGTGTCAGAAGGAGAAGAAATTGTAGTTAATGGAACATTTACAGTGGATGCCTCTGCTCAGTTACAGGGAAAATATTCTATGATGAACAGAAAAGAGGAAAAGAAAAAAGAAGAAAATATAATAACTCCGGTTTTTAGTGAAGTTTTTCAGCAGGAAATGCAACAGATAATAAATGGGTATATTCAGGTTAAAGATGCGCTTATTAAAGGAGATTACCAGTTAATTAAAGATGCAGGGGTAAAAAATCTGGAGGTTTTTGATAATGTTAAAACCACAGATTTTTCAGAAAAAGAGAAAGGCTTAGTGAGTCAATTAAAAAAGAAAACAGCAAGAATAACAACAGCAACAGCATTGGGAGTGCAGCAGAAAGAATTTAAAAAGCTCTCGGATGCTATGATAGAAATTACAGAGGGATTTGATCAGAAAGGACGCACGCTGTTTGTTCAATTTTGTCCAATGGGAGATGAAAACAGAGGAGCTAAATGGCTTAGTTATGAAGATGAAGTGATGAACCCATATTTTGCAGGAGAAATGCTTAGATGTGGGAGTGTGGTAGATACTTTGCAGAAGCAATAAAAACAGGTTCTTATAACAGAGGGAGCTGATATGACTATTTACTTTGCTTAGAGCCCGGATCAATAATAGTAATAAGTGAAAAGAAGCTATCTTTGGTCTTTGGTAATCAGAAATGCGTATGGAATTCTGAAAAAGAAAATTATTTCAGAGCCTTGTTATAACTTGTTTAATAGGTGTATATGCATTCGTTCATAGAGGGAAAAAGATGAATAAATGGATTGTTTTAATTGTTTTGGGGTGTTTGATTTCTTGTAAAGAAGAGAAAAAAACATCAGTCAAAGAGCAGAATATGATAACAGAGGCTATAGAGAAAATCATTTTGGTTGGGCAAAAAATAGCTAAAAAAACTACCCGGGAGGCAGAAGTAATACAGGTCAGAGAAAACAGAAGAAATCGGTTGTTACATCTCGATGATGAAGCATTTGTGGCAATCAGGGAATTGTCTGATGGTTTTGTGTATGATATTAAATATGCAACCCCTGATAATTTTTTGAAAAAAGCCGTGTATTCATGTGGAGAGTGTTATATCAGAGGAGTGGTTGCGAAAGCTCTAATCGCTGCTAATATGGATTTTAATAAGCAAGGATATAGAATTAAATTCTATGATTGTTATCGTCCATTGAGTGTGCAGAAAAAAATGTGGAAAATCTTTCCTAACCCTGGCTATGTAGCTAATCCTAAAGGAGGATCTGTGCATAATAGAGGAGCAGCAGTTGATATCTCATTAGAATATATGTCGGGAAAACCAGTAGACATGGGAAGTCCATATGATCATTTTGGGAAAGAATCAAGGCACTCTTATACAGGTTTTTCTGATCGTATTCTGAAAAACAGAAAAATACTAAGACAAGGAATGGAAAAACACGGATTTGAAACCATTCGATCCGAATGGTGGCACTATAACTACCCTCCAAAACATCGTTTTAAAGTAGCAGATTTTCAATGGTCATGTAATTAATACAGGAGTTGATTGTTTGAAAAAAAACAGAAGTGTAATTCGAAGATGTTATTTTTTTGTTAAAATAAAATGAGGAAATATGCAGTTGCTCATTTTAAAAAGAGCTCGTAAATAATGATTTATACTAGTAATTTTTATTTTTCTACAAAAAAAACTTAAAAAAAGGGGAAAAATCCCCTCTTTTCGCACTTGCTTTATCCCCTATTTAGTTATAGGTTTGAATCGTAAAAACAAAGAAAAATTAAATGATGATTTTCTGAAACTACTTCAGTTTGTTTTATACTGATTGTTTCTTTTTCAGAGAATTATGGGTTTTTCTGATTGTTTGATATCCCCACGAGTGCGCTTTTGCGTGCAATATTGAAGTGCTTCACATCTTTCTTTTTTTATGAGAAGAGAGGGGTGGGCGTGTTTCAAAATTAAACTAGTGTATAACTACTAAATTGTAACCAGTATGGTATTTAAAAAATATCTTGAAGTTAGAAAAAACAGTGTACAAAATGTGATGGGGGAGAAAAAATCTCAATGTGTTATCAGTCTTATAAAAAAGCAAAGATGTAAGTAATCTGTATTTTTTATAAGTTCAATTCTTCAACACAAGTCATTGATAACTAACAAAACAAAAGTTAGCTTGTTTAGTTTGTCAAAAAATGAAAGTTCTGTGTATTTTTTTTAAAAATAAAGGAAACATTTTTTTGATAAACGCTACAAACTAATAGTTGTAATCAAGGAAACATTTAGAGAAAACAATAATCAGTTAAATCAGGTCCCTCATGAAACGAAGTTATGGATTGCTGGAAAAGCGTAGAATGTTTGTGCATAAATATATTTCAGAAAACCAGGATAGACAGATGAAAATTGTTGTTTCGGAACTTTCTGAACGACTTTTTCTATCAGAACGAACTATCTATAATATCATTAATCAAGAGCCCATAAGTGGGATAATAATAGATTGAACCTACCTATAAAGACACCTTATTCAGTGGATAAGGTGTCTTTATATTACCATAGTTTGTAAAAACGGATTGCCTGATTGAGGTGTTTTCTGATTTTCTTTTTATCAGGAAGAAGTCTTTATGAATCATAGATTTTTCAAATCGATTAAGAAATAAGCAATAACTATAAATATCAATAACTAATGAAACAAAAATTACTTTTAGTAGGTGCTTTTGCACTAAGCGTTTTTTTTATATCCTGTAATAAGGATTCAGTAACAGACCAGTTTGATAATGCAAATGGAGATGTAGCGAAAAAATTAATAGAATCAGTATCGTATGACGCAATGGCTCCTGGAGAAGAAGATTATGAATTGTCAATTACCTATGATGGTAATAATAGAGTGACGAGTGCTACCAACGGAGAAGAAACAGCCGTGTTGACTTTTGAAAATAATCAGCTAAGTACTGTTAGTGGAGAAGAAGAACCATTTAGTATCGATGAATTGTATAAGTCGCCATATGATGCTTTTGAGATAGGAGAAGTGCTTGATTATGATGATAGTGGAAACCCTGTTGTAATTAAGGTTATAGATGAGGGGTATGATTATGAGAATGGAGAGTATGTTCATTATAAAGAAGAGCTAACCGCTACCATAACATATGATGCTACTCCAAATCCGTTTTTTTATACATTTGAAGCAGCGGGCCTTATAGAAATTATGGATAAGGTAATGCTGAATTTCAGTATGAAACCGCAAAGCCCGGAGATTGTAAAAGCTCGGACATTGTTTCCGGTTAATAATATTTCATCTATGGTCTATAAAGATGAAGACGGAGCTGTAGTCGCAGAATTAACAATAGCATATGTGTATGATGCGGATGATTATCCTACCGCTGCAGTGATAACAATTAAAGAAGAAGGAGAGCCAAATGAAGTGTACTCAATTGAATACAAGTATCGATAATAAAAACAGGTCTTTCTTATTGAAAGACATCATCAGGCGCTAATAAAATAATAAAAAAACCATCCTGATAATTCAGGATGGTTTTTTATGTTATTTCTTGTTAGGGAAAACCGGATTAGATTTACATCATTCCAGGCATTCCTCCTCCCATTGGAGGCATTCCGCCACCTGCAGCAGGAGCGTCTTCTTTTATGTCAATTAATGCACATTCTGTAGTCAGGATCATTCCTGATACTGAAGCAGCATTTTCCAGGGCAACTCTCGTTACTTTTTTAGGATCGATAATACCAGCATCCAACATGTTTACATATGCTTCTGATTTAGCATCGTATCCGTAATCATCTTTACCTTCGATTACTTTTGAAATTACTACAGATCCTTCTCCTCCTGCATTTTCTACAATCGTTCTCAATGGAGACTCAACTGCACGGTTTACAATTTGAATTCCTGTAGCTTCATCAGCATTTTCAGTTGTAATGCTACCTAAAGTTGTTTTAGCACGTACTAAGGCAACTCCACCTCCGGCAACGATACCTTCTTCTACAGCAGCTCTTGTAGCATGCAATGCATCATCTACACGGTCTTTCTTTTCTTTCATTTCTACTTCAGAAGCAGCACCAACGTATAATACAGCTACACCACCTGCTAATTTAGCTAGACGCTCCTGTAGTTTTTCCTTATCGTAGTCAGAAGTTGTTGTTTCTATCTGAGCTTTGATTTGGTTTACTCTGTTTTTAATTAATTCTTCATCACCAGAACCATTTACCACAGTTGTATTGTCTTTGTCTATAGCTACTTTTTCAGCAGTACCAAGGTGTTCAATGGTAGCATTTTCCAAAGTGAATCCACGCTCTTCGGAGATTACAGTTCCTCCGGTTAAGATAGCGATATCTTCAAGCATTGCTTTACGTCTGTCTCCAAAACCAGGAGCCTTAACAGCAGCAATTTTTAATGCTCCACGTAGTTTGTTTACCACAAGTGTTGCTAATGCTTCTCCGTCTACATCTTCTGCAATAATTAAAAGAGGTTTTCCTGTTTGAGCAACAGGTTCTAGAATAGGAAGAAGATCTTTCATAGAAGAAATCTTCTTGTCGTATAAAAGGATATATGGTGTTTCCAGATCAGCTGTCATTTTTTCACTATCTGTCACAAAATATGGAGAAAGGTATCCTCTGTCGAATTGCATTCCTTCTACTACATCTACATAAGTATCTGTACCTTTTGCTTCTTCTACAGTGATTACTCCTTCTTTTCCAACTTTGCTAAATGCTTGTGCAATAAGGTCTCCGATTACTTCATCGTTATTGGCAGAGATAGAGGCAACTTGTTTGATTTTCTCAGAAGAACTACCTACTTCTTTGGATTGTTTTACTAAATCGGCAGTAATCGCTTCTACAGCTTTATCAATTCCTCTTTTTAAATCCATAGGATTTGCTCCGGCAGCAACATTTTTTAATCCTTCTTTTACGATAGCTTGTGCAAGTACTGTTGCTGTAGTAGTACCATCTCCGGCAAGATCATTTGTCTTAGAGGCTACTTCCTTTACCATTTGAGCTCCCATATTTTCTAAAGCATCTTCTAATTCGATTTCTTTAGCTACAGAAACTCCATCTTTAGTTACAGTTGGTCCTCCGAATGATTTACTGATAATTACATTACGTCCTTTAGGTCCTAATGTTACTTTTACTGCATTGGCTAATGCGTCAACACCACGTTTAATACCGTCACGTGCTTCTATGTCAAATTTTATATCTTTTGCCATGATATCTTCTTTTTTTGTAAATCAGTATTGTCAAGTTATATGAAACAGATGCAACCCATCTGTTCTGTCATATTATTTTGAATATGATTTGTGTATTTTTTTGTTTGGTTTATTGTTAAACGATTGCTAGGATATCATCCTCACGCATAATTAAATAGTCTTTTCCGTCTAATTTTAATTCAGTACCGGAATACTTACCATAAAGTACGGTGTCACCAACTTTAACAGTCATGTCATGGTCTTTTTTACCACTACCTACGGCAGCTACCTTACCTTTTTGTTGTTTTTCTTGTGCGGAATCAGGGATAAATAATCCCGATGCTGTCTTCGTTTCTGCCGGAAGAGGCTCTATTACAACACGGTCTGAAAGAGGTTTAATGTTTACTCCCATTATGATTGTTTTTAATATTATTTAATTTGAAACATTTTGATCTTTGTTATTTCAGAAATTATGCCACTATAGAGATACTGACAAATTGAAATAAAAATGCCGACTTATATGACAAGTCGGCATTTTTTATATCAAAATTTGTTGTACTGTCTATTCACTATTCAGCATTGTTTTCTTCTGTAGAAGGTGTCTGAGGTGTTTCTAGTTGTACATTTTCTGTATCTACTTTAGACTCAGGAACAGAAGATCCATTCATTAAGTCTATGTTAGATAATAAGATTAGGACTAACAACAGTGTTGCAAGTGCCCATGTACTTTTATCTAAGAAATCAGTTGTTTTTTTTACACCACCTAATTGCTGTGTACCACCGCCTCCAAAAGATGAAGATAACCCTCCTCCTTTAGGATTTTGTACCATGATTACAACAACTAGCAAAAATGATACGATAACGATCAGGATTAAAAAAATTGAAAAAGTTGTCATTATATTGTTATTTATTGTCTTGTAAATTCTTAATCGATCTAATTTGGTCTGCAAAGAAACCACTTTTTTCGGGATTTTTCAAAATTAATATTTTGTATGCCTGAATTGCCTTTTTGTAATTCTTTTGAGCCAGGTATACTCTGGCCAGAGTTTCTGTCATTAATTCATCAGGAGCGATAGGGTTATCCTTCGCTAAATTTCTGGCAGGGGCATTCTTATTTGCAGGTTTTATTTTTGGGGCACTTTCTATAAATTTGTCAATCAGCTCAAATTTGGATTTTTTGATCGACTCGGTTTCGGAAGTGCTACTTGTTTTTTCTTCGTCTAGAGTAGTATTTGTTTCAGATGTTTCTTCTTTTTCTTCTGATTTTTGTTTGGAAGAAGTAATCTCTTTAGAAGTTCTGTTTATTGGGGTAATGGCTGTAAGCTTGAGCCATTCTGCGAAAGAGTGCGTTTCTTTCTTGTCAAATTCCAGAGGTGTTTGTGTTAAGGTTTCCTCATTGGTGTGATCAGCAGATTGCTGTATATCTGTATTCTTTTCTTGCTCACTTTCTGATATCGGGTGTTCGGCTTCTGATTCGGAGATTTGTGATGTAAGTTCCTGTGCAGAGAAGGACTCTTCTGTTTTTTCTTCTTTGTTTTCCGTACCTGTGTTTTCAGAAGATTTGTCAGTGAATAGTAAAGGGTTGAGTACATGTTCAGCTTCTTCTATCTTCATCGTGACAGCATCATCTATCGAAATTTTTTCTAAGCTGGAGACTTCTTCTGGTTCGTTGACCTCAATATCATCGTTGTGAGCCTCAGTAGAAGAGGTGTTCTTTAGAAAAACAGGAGAAGTGATAAAGTCAAATAAGACACTTCTGTCTGTGGTGTAAGCTGCTGTTGTTTTTAGTGCCTGATTGTATCGAAAACTTCCTTGGTCTTTTAATCCTTTGAGCCATAAAGAGCGTACCGACTGAAAGTAAGGGAATTCAGCGATGATTTTTTCTAGTTCATCGGTCTGAAGCCTGCTTAGCTCAGTAGGGTGTTTAAAGAGATATGTAAGTTCTTTATTGTTCAAGTCTGTTTGTTATTACCATTTTGCTAAAGTAGCATTGAATACGTCTTGCGTGATACGTTCGTATATGATCTGTATTGCTTCATCTCGTACAGAATCTTCTGAGGAAGAAGCCGGGTAGTCAAAGAAAAAAGAGAAGCGTTGTTCCAGGTCTTGTTTTGGATCATTTGTGTCATAAAACCGGACATTAACCGATATAGTAAGCCTGTTTTGTGCAGCTGTAATAGCAGAAGTTGCAGTGTTAGGTGAAACACGATCCTCTACAATTTCCCCTTCATATACAATATCTCCATCGGCGCTTACCAGGTTAAGATTCGTCTGATTTAGAATGAGATCTTGTAATTGATTGGTGAACGTCTGATCTGCTCCGGGAATTACTCGGGCAGATTGATTTTGAAAAAAATTAACTTGAAAAGTTTTGGTCTCAGGGCTGATTGATATTCCACTAAAAGAATAAGCCCCACATCCCTGTAGTAAAAAGATGCCAATAACTCCGAGTATGAGATAAAATAGTTTTTTCATGTATTTGCTTCAATATACAGTACGTGCTGTAATTGTTTTTATTATAGATTGTATTGTTTTATTTTTCGATATAAAGTACGTTCGCTAATTCCTAATTCTTCTGCAGCGGCTTTTCGTTTTCCCTTGTGTCTTTCCAGGGATTTTTTAATGAGCTCTAATTCTATATCTTGAAGAGATAGTGCTTCTTCTTCCTCAATTTCCTCTGCAAAGTGATATTTGTCTTCTTCTTTGGTAGTAATTGGCGTGTGAGAAGAGATTTCCAAAACTTCAGGGGTAGGGGGTGTAGGTTCTTGAAAATGAACCGGTTCCTCGTTATTTCCGTATATTTTTTGAATTAACCCTTCATTTTCTTTTTGTACTTGTTGAGAATTGCCACTTTGCATTAATTCCATAGTCAGCTTTTTCAGATCATTTAAATCGCTTTTCATATCGAATAATACTTTGTAGAGAATTTCTCTTTCGTTGCTAAAATCGCTTTCGCTTTTAGTGGAAGAAACTACTGCGGGTAATGTACTTCCAATATTCGGCAGATACCCATTTAAGGTAGGAGCGTTAATAGCTCTGTTTTGTTCAAGGACTGAGATTTGCTCTGCAATGTTGCGTAATTGTCGAATATTTCCACTCCAGTGATACTTTTCCAGTAATATAACTGCTTCGTCATTTAGGCGTATAGTTGGCATTTTGTATTTAATAGCAAAATCGGCAGCAAATTTTCTAAAGAGGAGGTGAATGTCTCCTTTTCTTTCTCGTAGAGGGGGGAGTAGAATTTCTACCGTACTAAGCCGATAATACAGGTCTTCTCTGAATTTTCCTTTTTTAATGGCTTCAAACATATTCACATTTGTAGCAGCAACAATACGAACATTGGTTTTTTGAACTTTGGAGGATCCAACTTTAATAAACTCTCCGTTTTCCAGTACCCTGAGAAGCCTGACCTGAGTTGTTAACGGGAGTTCTCCGACTTCATCAAGAAAAATTGTACCTCCGTCGGCTACTTCGAAATATCCCGCTCTGGTTTGAGTAGCTCCGGTAAACGCTCCTTTTTCATGACCAAATAATTCACTGTCAATTGTTCCTTCGGGAATAGCTCCACAGTTAACGGCAATATATTTTCCGTGTTTTCTGTGAGAAAGAGAATGAATAATTTTAGGAACACTTTCCTTTCCTACTCCACTTTCTCCAGTTACCAATACAGAGATATCTGTAGGGGCTACCTGGATAGCTTTTTCTATAGCGCGATTGAGTTTCGGGTCATTACCGATGATGCCAAAGCGTTGTTTCGTAGCTTGAACGGATTCCATAGTGTTCTTCTTGTCTTAATTATTTTTAGTTGTTATCAGAATATCCTACAGCGTTTCCTAATAAGGTGGCACTGGTACATCCATCTATTTTTACCATAGCAAAATCCCCTATTTTATATTGGTCTTTAGGGAATACAACTACTGTATTTTGGGTTGTTCTGCCGCTCCAGTGTTCAGAAGATTTTTTCGAAGACTTTTCGATAAGAACTTCTACTGTTTGTCCTATAAAAGAGTTGTGTCTGAATTCGCTGTGCTTTCTTTGTAATTCAATAATCTCAGCTAATCTTCTCTTTTTTACATCTAGAGGAATATCGTCTTCCATTTTTTTGGCAGCAAGTGTTCCGGGACGTTCTGAGTATGCGAACATAAAACCGTAGTCGTATTGTACGTACTCCATTAATGAGAGCGTGTCTTTGTGATCTTCTTCTGTTTCAGTAGGGAATCCGGTAATGATATCTTGCGAAATAGCGCAATCCGGAATACGACTTTTGATATTATCAATAAGATCGAAATATTCCTGTCTGGTGTGAAGACGATTCATTGCTTTTAGGATTCGGTCACTTCCACTTTGAATGGGTAAGTGAATATATTTGCAGATATTTCTGTGTTTAGCCATTATATCTATAACCTCCATAGTCATATCCTGAGGATTGGATGTTGTAAAACGAAGACGTAATTTAGGGTATTTGATAGCGACCATATCAAGTAGCTTGGCGAAGTTGGTGGCAGTAGCTTTTTGGAATTCACTGGCATGTTTGAAGTCTCGTTTCAGACCGCCTCCATACCAAAGGTAGCTATCTACATTCTGTCCCAATAAAGTGACTTCCTTATAATTTTTAGAGACCAGATCATCTATCTCCTTCATAATACTTTGAGGGTCTCTACTACGCTCTCGTCCTCTGGTAAAAGGAACAACACAAAAAGTACACATATTATCACATCCTCTGGTGATAGATACGAAAGCAGAAACACCATTGTCCTGTAGGCGGACAGGAGAAATGTCTCCATAGGTTTCTTCCTTGGATAAAATGACATTGACTGCGTTTCTTCCGGCTTCGACTTCTTCGATTAGATTTGGGAGATCTTTATAAGCATCAGGACCTACAACTAGATCCACGATTTTTTCTTCTTCGAGAAATTTACTTTTCAGGCGTTCTGCCATACATCCCAAAACGCCAACTTTCATCTTTGGGTTGTTCTTTTTTACGGCATTGTATTTTTCTAATCGTTTTCGGACGGTTTGTTCTGCCTTTTCTCTAATAGAGCAAGTATTTACTAGTACCAGATCAGCATCTTCCAGGTTTTGAGTTGTGTTAAATCCTTCTTTTTCCAAGATAGAAGCAACAATCTCACTATCGCTAAAATTCATCTGGCAGCCATAGCTCTCTATAAAGAGCTTTCTCTTATTTTCTTTTTTTTGATCAAGAACCAATGCTTGTCCTTGTATGCTTTCATCAATAGTCTTCTCCATATCTGTTTCCTTAGTCCATTCCGGTCAAATAATATGCAAAGATACTTTTTAATACTATTTTGTGACAAAGTGGCATAATTAATTTTTTGTAAATGTTCTATCTTTGGCTGTTTTTAGTCAAAAAATCAGTTATTTTTTATGGATATAAATCAGTTGTTAACCCGTATAGACGGGAAAAGAACCATTGATTTCGGAGATATTTTTACCAAGAGTATCGAATTGTTTAAGAAAGTCTGGATACAGGGTTTTGTTCATTTGTTATTACAGGGGGTCATAGGCTTTGCTTTATTGTTACTGCTGTATATTCCGATGATATTAATGGCAGGGATAGGTGCTTCTTTGGATTCAGGCTATGGAGCGTCGGATTTTGAAGCGTTAGAAGGTGTGGGAGTTGGTATAATGATATTGTTCGTGATATTTGCTATGTGTATTGTGGTGGTGTTGACAGGTGTTCAAATGGGGATTTCTGCTCATTTTTTCAAGGTTTGTAAACAGGTCGATCATCAAGAGCCGGAAACTTCCGATTATTTTATGTTTTTGAAAAAAAGATATATAGGAAAGACAATACGGTTGGGGTTGTCAATGTTTGGGATTGTATTGCTGTCAGTTATGCTGTGTTATTTACCTTTATTCTACGTACTGGTTCCTCTTCATTTGACTCGGGTAGTATATGCTTTTAATCCGGAGCTGACTGTTTCTGATTTGATAAAAGCGAGTTTTAAATTAGGGAATAAATATTGGTTGATAATATTTGGGTTAGTGTTGATTTCTTCTATGTTGTCACAATTTGTGGGAATGCTAATGTGTTTTGTTGGAGTGTTTTTTACAGCTTCTTTTGTATATGTGCCTATTTACTATGTATATAAAGAAGGTGTAGGCTTTGATAAACCGGATGATTTAGAGGAAGATAGTTTGTTGTTTATTGAATAAATAAAAAAGGAGCAGGAATTATGTGTTTTTTGAAAACATAATTCAGGATATGAAAAAATTGATATACTTTTGCTCCTAGAAAAAAATGGATTATGGCAAAGAACTTAGTGATAGTAGAGTCACCAGCGAAAGCGAAAACAATAGAAAAATTTCTTGGGAAAGATTTTACAGTAGCTTCCAGTTTTGGACATATTGCTGATTTGCCGGCAAAGGAGTTAGGGGTAGATGTAGATAAAGATTTTAAACCAAAATATATAGTTTCCAGTGATAAGAAAGAAGTCGTAAAAAAGCTAAAAGATCTTTCTAAAAAAGCAGAAATGGTTTGGTTAGCGAGTGATGAGGACCGGGAAGGAGAAGCTATTGCATGGCACTTGGCAGAAGAGCTGGGGTTAGAAAAAGAGAAAACAAAACGTATCGTTTTTCATGAGATAACAAAAAACGCAATTCTAAAGGCAATCGAGAATCCAAGATCGATTAATTATAACTTGGTGAATGCACAGCAGGCCAGACGTGTTCTGGATCGATTAGTAGGATATGAATTGTCGCCTGTGTTATGGAGGAAAGTAAAAGGAGGATTATCAGCAGGAAGAGTTCAATCTGTGTCGGTACGATTAATTGTCGAGAGGGAAAGAGAAATTCTTGATTTTAAACCAGAAGCTTCCTATCGGATAGATGCTGAGTTTTCTAATGAAAAAGGAAAATCATTTAAAGCAAAACTTCCCAAAAATTTTAAAACAAAACAGGAAGCAGAAGCTTTTTTAAATAAAAATATAGCTGCAATTTTTAAGGTAGCAGATTTAACGACTAAACCGGCAAAAAAATCTCCGGCACCGCCGTTTACTACTTCTACATTGCAGCAGGAAGCCTCTAGGAAGTTGTATTTCTCAGTAAGTAAAACAATGACACTGGCACAACGGCTATATGAGTCAGGACTGATTACATATATGAGAACAGACAGTGTGAATCTGTCAGAAGATGCGCAGAAGGCGGCAAAAGGAGAGATTGTTTCAGCTTATGGAGCGGATTATAGTAATCCTAGACAATATAAAAGTAAAGCGAAAGGAGCACAAGAGGCTCACGAAGCAATTAGACCTACGGATTTTGCTAAGCATACGGTAAATGTAGATTATGATCAACAACGATTATATGAGTTGATCTGGAAACGAGCAATTGCTTCTCAGATGAGTGATGCTCAATTAGAAAGGACACAGGTTAAAATTGGGGCAGATACTCATGCACAACAGTTTTCTGCAAATGGAGAGGTGATTAAGTTTGAAGGGTTTTTGAAAGTGTACCTAGAAGGAAATGATGAAGAAGAAGAAGAACAAGACGGAATCCTTCCGGCAATGAAGGTAAATGAGGAGTTGTTTAATAAGTTTATTTCAGCTACAGAACGATTCACAAGACCTCAGAGCAGGTATACAGAAGCAGCACTCGTTAAGAAACTAGAAGAATTAGGGATTGGTAGACCGTCTACCTATGCGCCAACAATTTCTACAATTCAGAATAGGAATTATGTAGAGAAAGGAGCTAAAGAAGGAGAAGAGCGGGGATATGTAAAGATGTTGCTGAAAGAAGGGAAAGTGACGGAGAAGAGCCTTGTGGAGAAAGTAGGTAGTGATAAAGGGAAGTTGATTCCTACAGATGTAGGAATGGTAGTTAATGACTTTTTGGTAAATCACTTTTCTTCTGTGTTGGATTATAATTTTACGGCAAAGGTAGAGCAAGATTTCGATGATATAGCAGAAGGGAATGAAGACTGGACAGAGGTGATGAAGGAATTCTATAGTGATTTTCATCCACAGGTAAAAGATGTGGCAGAAAACGCAGAAAGAGAAGTAGGAGAGCGGATACTGGGAGTAGATCCAGAGTCAGGAAAGCAGGTAAGTGTACGTTTAGGAAGGTTTGGAGCAATGGTTCAGATCGGTTCGGTAGAGGATGAAGATAAACCGCGATTTGCTAGTTTGGCACCCGGGCAAACATTGTCAAGTATAACTTTTGAAGAAGCAATGGATTTATTTCAGTTGCCTAAAGAGTTGGGAGTGTATAAAGGAGAAACCGTATTGGTTAATAACGGACGTTTTGGTCCTTATGTAAAGTTTGGGGCGAAGTTTGTATCTCTAGAGAAAGGAGAGGATCCGCTTAGTACAAGTTTAGAACGAGCGATAGAGTTAATCCAGGCCAAAGAAAAAGCAGATGCCCCTATTTATGTGTATGAAGAACTACCGGTTCAGAAAGGAACAGGGCGATTTGGACCTTTTATAAAATGGAATGGAATGTTTATCAATGTGAATAAAAAATACGATTTTGATAATTTATCAGAGCAGGATATTATAACATTGATAGAGGAGAAGAAGCAGAAGGAGATTGATAAGGTGATTCACGATTGGAAAGAAGAAGGGATTCGTGTAGAGAAAGCAAGGTGGGGTCGTAGCAATATCATTCAAGGAAAAGTAAAGATAGAGCTGCCAAAAACAGTAGATGCATCAAAGCTTACGCTGGAGAAAGTTCAGGCGCTTATCGAGAAAAATGCTCCGAAAAAGAAAAAGACTACTAAGAAGAAAACAACGAAAAAAACGACTGCTAAAAAGAAATAAGATATAATGTCATTTGAATTTCTTACACCTGTACAAGATGAGGTATTGGCTTATGTAGAGCAATTACCAGATCAAGCCATAGGAAAACAAGTTGCAATTCATTCGGTTGAAGAAGGGGTCCCGTCCTTAGAAAAGGTAAGTGTTGCTATTCTGGGAATAGCAGAGGGTAGAGGAGTGTTTGAAGAAGAAGACAGGCAGTTGGACTTTGCAGAAATCCGAAAATCATTTTATGGGCTCTATCCTGGAAACTGGTTTACTTCCATGGTAGATTTAGGGGATATTCCTCAGGGGAATAGTATTAGTGATACACATTATCTGATAAAAGAGGTAGTTGCTACACTATTACAGAAAAATATAATCCCGTTGATTATTGGTGGGGGACAGGATCTGGTATATGCGCAATATCGAGCCTATGACATCTTGGAACGAATGGTGAATTTGGTTAATGTGGATAGTAGTTTTGATATAGGGGACACCTCTAAAGAAATGACGAATACATCTTATGTGGGGAAAATCATAGTTAACGAACCTTACAATTTATTTAACTATAGTAATATAGGGTATCAGACATATTTTAACTCGCAGGAAGAAATAGATCTGATAGAGCGATTGTACTTTGATGCATATAGATTAGGAGAAGTAATTAATGATATTACAGTAGTGGAGCCTATCATGAGAGATGCTGATATTGTAGTGATGGATATGGGGGCGATCAGCTCTTCGTTCTTAGGAGGGTTTAAGGCTTCTCCTAATGGATTTGACGGAAGAGAGATTTGTGCGATATCTAGATATGCAGGAATCAGTGATAAAGTAAAAAGTTTTGGGATTTATGAATTCAAAAATTTTGAGAATGAAAAAATGGCTGCTGCTTTGATCGCTCAGATTTTTTGGTATTTTATAGAAGGGGTTAATTATAGATCTAATGATTTGGACGTTAAAAAAAGTGGAAATTCACTTCATTATAATGTGCCGATCGGAGATGATATTTTGTCCTTTTATAAGAGCAATAAAACAGGGAGATGGTGGATCGAAATTCCATTTATTTCCTCTGGGAATAATAAATTGCAAAGACATACGTTATTACCATGTACCTATGACGATTATGAGAAAGCTTGTAATCAGGAAATACCAGAAAGGTGGTATAAGGCAAAACAAAAAAACGAAGTTTAATTCTTTTAAATAAAGCTGATTTAAGGTTTTTTTTAGAAAAAAATTGCATTTCTGAAAATAAATAAATAGGTTTACGACCTTAAATCTTGAAGATCTTAACCTAAAACACGTTATGAAAAAAGTTGTATCACTCTTTGCTATCTTGGCAATGCTCTATAGTTGCGGAAAAGGGAACCGTGGAGAACTAGTCGGAGTAAAAGGGAAAAACTGGCATCCAGAAAAACCATATGGAATGACGCTCATCCCCGGAGGATCGTTCATTATGGGTAAGTCTGATGATGACAAAGCAGCGCTGTCTAATGCTCCAACAAAGACAGTGACCGTGCGTTCCTTTTACATGGATGAAACAGAAGTAACTAACAGCGAATACAGACAGTTTGTAGAGTGGGTTCGTGACTCCACTATCAGACAGCATCTGGCAATTATGGCTGATGATCTAGGAAAAACTCCTGCCGATGAAGGTATTGGAGAATATGCATTTTTAGATGCAGATACTACCAATATGACTGTTTATGAAAAATACGTCTATGATAACTATAGTGGAATGGGCGAAACAGGTTATGAAGGTAGAAAACAAAATCTTGATGTAGATATTGTCTGGGATGTAGAAGATTATCCAGATGAATATTACGCCGAGGTGATGGATACCATGTATATTCCTTTAGAAGAATCGTATAACGGTAGAAGAACATTAGACGTAAGTAAATTTAAATTTAGATTTACTTGGATGGATATTCAAGCTGCCGCAAGAGCCAAAAAAGGAAGACGAAAGGATTTCGTTAAGGAAGAAATCATAGAGGTTTATCCTGATACAACCGTGTGGATTAAAGATTTTAACTATTCATATAATGAACCAATGCACAATGACTACTTTTGGCACAGTGCTTATGATGATTATCCTGTAGTAGGAGTGTCATGGGAGCAGGCAAAAGCATTTTGTACTTGGAGAACAATCTATAAAAATAGCTACCAAAAGAAAAAGAATAAAGAGCTGGTTAACTATTTCAGGCTTCCGACAGAAGCAGAGTGGGAATACGCTGCAAGAGGAGGGTTGGAATCTGCTACCTATCCATGGGGAGGTCCTTATGCCTTTAATGACAGAGGATGTTTCTTGGCAAACTTTAAACCTTTGAGAGGAGATTATGCAGCAGATAGCTTTTTATATACGGTAGAGGCCAAAACTTTTGAGCCAAACGATTATAATCTTTACAATATGGCAGGAAATGTATCAGAATGGGTACAGTCTTCTTATGATCCTGCAGGATATGATTACGTTTCATCAATGAACCCAAATGTCAATGATGATCGCAATAAAAGAAAAGTGGTTCGTGGAGGATCCTGGAAAGATGTTGCTTATTTCCTACAGGTAAGTACCAGAGATTACGAATACGCTGATTCGGCAAGAAGTTATATTGGATTTAGAACTGTTCAGGACTACATGGGTACTGACGTAACTAACCAAAATAACACAAGAAATAAACAATAGTCCCAAAATTATCTATCAAAACTAAATTACTAACCTTTTTTTTATTATTTTAAAAAAAACAAAAAACACATTTATTATGGCAAATTCAAAATCTAGCAAAAAATTAATGAACATGGTATACGGTCTTGGTGCGGCCGTTGTAATATTAGGTGCACTTTTTAAGATTATGCACTGGCCATTCGGTAATCTTATGCTGATTATTGGTCTTATCACAGAAGCTTTAGTATTTACAGTTTCTGCATTTGAACCTGTTGATGATGAGTTAGATTGGTCTCTTGTATATCCAGAATTAGCTGGAGGAGATAAAAGAGATAAAAAAGCTAAAGAAGCTAAAGATCCAGAAGGAATGTTATCTAAGAAATTAGATGATATGTTAAAAGAAGCAAGAATTGATGCAGGATTGATGAGTAGTCTTGGAGAAAGCATCCGCAACTTCGAAGGAGCTGCAAAAAGCATCTCACCAACAGTTGATTCTATCGCTGGTCAAAAGAAATATAGTGAAGAGCTTACGCATGCAGCTGCTCAGTTAGAGTCATTAAATAACCTATACAAAGTACAGTTAGAATCTTCTGCTCGTCAAGCTGAAGCAAATCAGGCAATTGCTGAAAATGCAGGTAAGCTGAAGAGTCAAATGGAGAACCTTGCTAGTAATTTATCTTCTCTTAATGGAGTATATGGTGGTATGTTGAGTGCAATGAATGCTAAAAACTAGTATTCGATACATCAACCTTTGTAGTAATTAATAGTATAACAACGTAACTACCAAAAATCTAATAAGAATATGGCAGGAGGAAAATTATCCCCAAGACAGAAGATGATCAACCTGATGTACCTTGTTTTCATCGCTATGTTGGCATTAAACATGTCAAAAGAGGTGTTAGCAGCATTCGGATTGATGAACGAGAAATTGACTGAGTCTAATCAGGCAACTACAGAAAGAAACAGTGCTTTTATGCAAGGTTTAGCTGAAAAAGTTTCTGAACAACCAGCAAAATATACACCACTGAAAGAAAAAGCTGACCAGACAAGTAAATTGTCAGGAGAGTTAGTTTCATATATAGAAAACCTTAAATCTACACTGACTAAAGATGTTTCTGATCCAAAAGATTACGTAACAATGGACAAGTCAGTTACTTTAGATGAATTATTTTTTAAAGGAGGTACAATAACTCCTGCAGGAAAAGAGTTTGTAAGTAAGATAGAAGAGTATAGAGATGGAGTTTCTGGAATCTTAGAAGAAAAATACTCTGATATTGCTAATGATGTTAAAAAAGAATTTTCGACATCAGAAGTTACAAATAGAGATAAAGTGAAAGTAGACTGGTTAAAATATAATTTTGAAGGATATCCTTTAGTAGCTACCCTAACAAAGCTAACACAAATGCAATCTGATGTAAAAAACACAGAAAGCAAAGTGTTATCAGCAATGTTATCAGGACAGTTACAATCAGAGGTTTCTTTATCTAACTTCGAAGCAATTGTTGTACCAGACAAAACGGCTTTCTTTAGCGGTGAAAAATTTAAAGGAAGAATTATCTTAGGAAAGAAAGATAAAACGTTAAAGGCACACAAAGTGGTTGTAAACGGTAAGGAATTATCTCCTGAGTCTATGCAGGAAGGACAAACAATCCTTGATTTCCCAGCAGGAAATGTTGGAGAAAGAGATATCAAAGGAGAATTCCAGTTTAAAGAAGGAGATTCTATTGTAACAATTCCAATTGAAAGCTCTTATGCGGTGATTCCAAAACCAAATTCAGCAGTAATTTCTGCAGATAAAATGAATGTGGTATATAGAGGAGTTAATAACCCAATGACGATTTCTATTCCTGGAGTACCATCTGTAAATGCTACAGCGCCAGGATTGAGAAAAGCTGGAGGAGCAGGAAAATATGTGATGAATGTAACTACTGTAAAATCGCGTGAGGTAAGTATTAAGGTTAGTGGTAAATTACCAAACGGATCTTCAGTAAGTGATAGTAAGAAATTTAGAATTAAAGATATTCCTAGACCTGTTGGAACTGTACGTGGAGAAGACGGATCTATAAAAATGTCTAAAAATGCATTACAGATAGCCTCTGTAGGAGCTATATTACCAGATTTTGATTTCGATATCAAATTAAAAGTAAGTGGTTTCAAATTTAAAGTAGAAGGTCAGCCAACAGTTAGTGTTTCTGGTGGAAGGTTGAATTCACAAGCAAAATCTGCTTTAAGAAAAGCAAAAAGAGGGTCATCTGTACAAATTATTGACATCAAAGCGAGGTTAACTACCAATAAAGGATATAAATTAAAGAAAATATCTCCTGTAATTGTAGAGTTAACTAATTAAAAAAATTAGTAATTATGAATTTGAGAAATCTTATATTAAGTCTTTGTGCTTTAATCATATCCATAGTTTCATACGGGCAGGCGAACATTTTGAACGCAACCGATCCTGATCAAATAGGAAAGAAAACTGCTGAGCAGATTGAACAGGATAATGACCATCCGTTAGAATATGGATATGTAGATGAGCGTGATGTTCTTTGGGCAAAGACTACCTGGGAAATTATAGATTTGGATGAGCGAATTAACTTTCCGTTATACTATCCTATAGACACAAATTCAATAGGATCTAATAGACGTTCATTATATGATGTGTTAATGGCGAATATTAAAAATGGAAATATAAAAAACTTATACTCTGATTCATATTTTACAGAGACACGTACGATCAGTGATTTACAAACTACCTTATCAAAAATAGATACCACGGATTTAGGTTTTGAGCAGTATAATGCCGGAGAAACTGTAGATCCTCAGTATATCAATAAAAGAGATATTACTTCAGCTGATATATCTGAATATCATATTAGAGGGTATTGGTACTTTGATAAGCGTCAAGGTGAATTGAGATACAGATTATTAGGTTTGGCTCCTGTAGCACCAGATGTTAACTTTATCGATGATGATGAGCCAGATATGGTTCCGTTATTCTGGATATGGTACCCTGATGCAAGAGAAGTATTGCATAATGCAAAAGCTTTTAACAGGAAAAATACTTCTATGCCATTTAATTATGATCATATTCTTAATGCTAGAAGGTTTAACTCTATTATTTATAAAGAAGATAATATTCAAGGAGATAGATCTATTAAAGATTATGTGATTGATAATGCTTTAATGCAGTTGCTGGAAAGTGAGCGCGTTAAGGAAAGTATCAGAAACTTTGAAATGGATATGTGGAGTTACTAAACCACACCATAAAATTATAATATATAAAACGCCCGACAGTTTTTGTCGGGCGTTTTATTATTTTTGAGCAATGGTAGATTATATAATAGTTGGTTTTGGGATTGCAGGGGTGTCTGTAACAGAAGAATTAGAACGAAGAGGGAAAACTTATCTTGTTTATGAAGATAGTTCTCAGAAGGCTTCAAGAGTGGCTGCTGGTGTTTGTAATCCTGTGGTTCTAAAACGATTTACAATGGCGTGGAGAGGAGGAGAGCTAATGGATGGAGCCATCTCTTTTTATAAAGGAATAGAAGAAAGATTAAGTCAGTCCTTTGTAGATGAGTTACCAGTTTTGCGAAGATTTAACTCGGTAGAAGAAGAAAACTTGTGGTATGAGGCTGCTGATAGACCTGTATTACGCGAATTTCTATCAGAAAATATTCTTAAGAACAAAAATGAAGGCATAGGAGCTCCCTTTTATTTAGGAAAAGTACATAAGACTCATAAAGTAGCATTGTCACAGCTGTTGTCGTCTTATATGGCATATATGAAGGCTAAAAATTCATTGATAGAAGAACCTTTTGTCCATGATGATATAGAAATACTAGATAATGGAGTTGTCTACAAAGGAGTAAAAGCGCGACATCTTATTTTTTCTGAAGGCTATGGGATGGTACAAAATCCGTATTTTAATCAGTTGCCTCTAGTAGGAAATAAAGGAGAATATGTTATTATTAAAAGTGAAACACTAAGGTTGAAAGAAGCGATTAAAGCAGCTTTTTTTATAGTTCCGTTAGGTAACGATTTGTACAAAATTGGAGCGACATACGATCATCAGGACAAGTCAAAAGAAACGACAGAAGCAGCTAGAGATAAAATCCTAAAAAAGATGAAAGAAGTGCTGCGCTGTGAGTATACAATTGTGTCACAAGAAAGTGGTATACGTCCTACAGTTAGGGACAGGAGACCATTGGTAGGAACACATGATACCTATAAAGTTCTTCATTTACTAAATGGTCTTGGTACGAGGGGGGTGTTAATGGGACCTTTTTTGGCAAAACAGCTATTAAATTCAATAGAAAAAGGAGAAACTTTGGAAGCTGAATATAACATTAATAGATTTGCTTGATAATCCAGATGTAACTGTTTTTGAGCAGCCCATAAATTAAGATTTCTCTTATAACATAGTATCTTTCCCGTAGTTAGTGTCAGGGGACTTCATCACTCGTATATAAGGATTACTCTTTTTTGTAATGTAAGAAGAGGTTGATCCAGATATTTCTTGACAATCTCATGATGATCGGCATAAAGAAAATCAAAGTCCCTACGATACAAAAAAAAGTAGCTAAAAGATCCATTTTAAAAAACAGATTGGCAATGACAAAAGCAGCGACGGCAAAGGCAATTCCTACAGCATAACTAACATACATAGCCCCGTAGAAAAATGAAGGTTCTATCTTGTATTTAGTATTACAATGACTACACCGCTCTTCCATTTTTAAAGTAGTGTTTAGTTTGTAAGGGTTTGAATTGCAATACATGCTTTCGTTTTGGCAAACAGGACAAGCTCCTGTAAAAATGCTGTAAATCTTAGTTCCTTTTAAGAAATTCATACGCGCTTTTATAGTAAAACAAAAATAGTCATCTTTGCACAAAATAGTTAGAAACTGATGTTAAACATACATAATTTATCCATTTCATTTGGTGGAGAGTATCTCTTCGAGGAAATAAGTTTCAAATTAACCGCTGGTGACCGTGTTGGACTGGTAGGAAAAAACGGGGCGGGAAAGTCTACCATGCTTAAAATTTTATCAAAAGATCAGGAACCTGATTCAGGTCAGATTGCAACAGATAAGGATATAAAGATTGGTTTTCTAAAACAAGATATCGATTTTGTACTGGGAAGAACAGTTTTAGAAGAGGCTTATGAAGCTTTTGAAGAAATTAAGAAGATAGAAAGAGAACTGGAGCAAATAAACAAGGCGCTCGCAGAACGAACGGACTATGAAAGTGATTCTTATAATCAGTTGATTACAGAATTGAGTGATCATACACAACATTATGAGATCATAGGAGGGTATAATTATCAAGGAGAGACAGAACGAATTCTACAAGGATTGGGATTTGCCAGAGAGGATTTTGGAAAACTGACAGATACCTTTTCCGGAGGTTGGAGAATGCGAATCGAGCTAGCTAAGTTGTTACTGCAAAACAATGACATTTTATTATTAGATGAGCCGACCAACCATTTGGATATTGAATCGATTATTTGGTTGGAAAATTTCTTAAAAGGATATGCCGGAGTAGTAGTGATTGTATCTCACGATAAAATGTTCCTGGATAATGTAACAAACAGAACGATAGAAATTTCTTTAGGAAGAATCTATGACTATAATAAGCCGTATTCCAAATACCTGGTGCTACGTCAGGAAATTAGGGAGCAACAATTAGCTGCGCAGAAAAACCAATCTAAACAGATCGAGCAGACAGAACGATTAATAGAGAAGTTCAGGGCCAAGGCTTCAAAAGCCACTATGGCGCAATCTCTGATCAAAAAACTGGATAAAATAGACCGGATCGAGGTAGATGAGGATGAAAATGCTGTAATGAATGTTCGCTTTCCTGTTAGTGTACAACCTGGGAAAGTAGTAATAGAAGCAGAAAGTGTAGGGAAGAACTATGGAGAGAAGGAAATACTCAAAGAGGTAGATCTTTTAGTAGAACGAGGATCTAAAATAGCCTTTGTAGGGCAGAATGGACAGGGGAAATCCACCTTGGCTAAAATGATTATTAATGAAATACCATTTACAGGAGACCTAAAACTAGGACATAATGTAGAGATTGGATATTTTGCCCAGAATCAATCAGAATACCTGGATGGAGAGCTGACGATTCACGAGACGATGATTAATGCCGCAGATGAGAAAACAAGAACCAAAGTTAGAGATATGTTGGGAGCGTTTTTGTTTAGAGGAGATGAAGTGGATAAAAAGGTAAAAGTTCTCTCTGGAGGAGAACGAAACAGACTAGCGTTGTGTAAACTTCTTTTACAGCCTTTTAATGTATTGGTCATGGATGAACCGACCAACCATTTGGATATTAAATCAAAAAACGTTTTAAAAGAAGCATTAAAAAACTTTGAAGGGACACTGATTCTTGTATCTCATGATAGAGATTTTCTTCAGGGATTAACCAATAGGGTGTATGAGTTTAGAGATAAAAAGGTTAAGGAATATCTGGGAGATATCGATTTTTATCTCGAGGAACGAAAAGTAGCAGATCTTCGGGAAATAGAGAAAAAAGAGAAACGACAAAAAGAAGTTTCTAAGACAAAAGAAACAGCTAAAAAGTCATATGAAGATCAGAAGAAACTAAAATCGTTAAATAATAAATTAAGTAACGTAGAATCCAAAATCAATAAATTAGAAAGAGAAATCAAAAAGTTAGATGCTGATATGGCAGCTGATTATGATGCAGCAATTGCGAAGCCTAATTTTTTTGAAACATATCAGGAAAAAAAGGATAAATTAATCACTTTGATGGAAGAGTGGGAAGCAGTTCAGGAAGAAATTGATACGATGTCCTAGACGGATACTGTTTTTTGTAGTGAACTCCACAAGTAATAAACTCCTTAATAGGATACATCCTAGTACGGAGTTTTTTTAGATATAAGTATCTTTGAGTAAACTAATGTTAGAAAAGAATAATGATTGAACATTTTTTTCAATGCCCGTACTGCTGGGAAGAAATTTCAATGCTGCTGGATCCTTCGGTGCCCTATCAGGTTTATGTAGAAGACTGCGAAGTGTGTTGTAATCCGATAGAATTACGTCCCAGATTCGATGATCAGGAGTTAACTTCTTTAGAGGTATACTCAATAGAACAGTGAGGAATTCACTTGGGTTTGCTAAGGAAAATATATAATTTTTAGTTTTTTTATGGCTTAAAAATTGTTTAATTAAAAAAAGCTCGTATATTTGCGCTCTCAATATCGCGGGATAGAGCAGTAGGCAGCTCGTCGGGCTCATAACCCGAAGGTCACAGGTTCGAGTCCTGTTCCCGCTACTAGAAATAACCTTCTGAAATTCAGAAGGTTATTTTTTTATCGATGTTTTTCTTTTTGTGAAGTTTCATAAAAAAACAGGACTTTTTAGTAAAAAGTCCTGTGTTAAAGTCCTGTTTTTCTAATTTTTTAACTCTTAGTAATCCATAATTTTCTCTACTATTTAATTTGGGTTTATTAACAGATGTTTTGTTAATCATTTGTATATCAGTAGATTGTTTGTTTTTTCTTTTTGAAAAGATGTTTTAATAGTTGCGACCTTCGGGTGGGAAATCTGAAAGGGTTTAGAAGATTAATTTGTCTGATATTAAAACTTCTATTTTACCGTTCTTAGGTTTTTCACATGTAGTTTTTATTAATTTTATTATCTTAGATACGGAACTACAATTTCCCCAACAGTCTTCTGTAATTGTAATTTTTACTAGTCTATTTATAGTTGAAGATTAGCAAATAAATGGAACCTAGATATCTCAGGAAAAAAGGATATTAGAATTTCGTGTAAAAGAACTTTTTTTAACCTTGAGTTTAATAACAAATAATATTTTTAGTTACTTACATTTTAAACATGTTATGTGTGTAGTATTTGCAGGATGATAAAAGTTTAGAATAAAATCAGAACCAATAGAAGCACAATTACAAGATATAAATGATTTTTATGATAGAATAATTCCGTCAAAAGCTGGAGGGCTTTTAATATATATACTTCATAAAAAAATAGAATTGCAAATTATTCCACATCGTTTTCAGGAGGTGGATTTGGAGTATGCTTTAGACGAGGTTATAGAAATTACTTTAATTGGGAAGCCACAAGCAGAAAGACTTACCCAAGAATTACTTCATTTTTTTATAGAGAATCCTAGAAGCGACCCCTACAAATATATTCTTACTCCTCATGCTATTCGATTTATAGATTTCATAGGGAATAAACTATTTAATGAGCACAAGCATTTTCCACTAAGAAAAACATTTCAGAATTATGGGTTGTTTGAAGCTGAAAAATTTAAAGAAATAACCGGTTTTAAAGTTTGGTATGAAAACAATTTTAAACACAGTAGTAAGACTTTAATTGAAAATCACCTTGAAGCTTTTAAGGATGTGGTTAATGAATCTATTATTAGGCTTAATAGTATTATTTCTAGCCCAGATAATGTCGCATTTAACGACTTAGATGAGTTTACACAAATATTTCGAAGTAGTGTCTCTCGTTCTGAAGAAATAAATGAAACGTTACAACTTAGTGAAAATCTCAAGGCTCAAATTCGAGAAGTAGTCGCTTATTTTGATAATAGAGTAACTAATGTTAACCATATTGTCGCCCAAAAAGAACCGCAAACTCTTAAAGAATTAAAAGAAGATTATGATACTGCGGTAAATATAAAAACTGAGGTGTTTAACTTTTTTGAAATTATAAAAGAAAAGTTGGACGAAATTGTTGACCGATATATTTATGCTGACAAACAACTGGCTAACTTTAAAGAGAATTTTAGAACACGAACTCAGTTCCAAAGGAATCTTCGCAAATTTCTAGAAGTAAGTCTTGAAGCTTCAATTTACGACCGTAATGAGGGAATAAGATTTCACAAGCCTTTTAAATTAAAAGCAATACCAATAGAAAACTTTAAGCATTTAAATGTTAAAAAATACGATACGTTTACTAAAAAGAAAAGTTATGTATTTGCCCAAGAGTTAGACCCAAGCTATGCACAAAAGCAAATGATAAACACAAATTTGGCACTGAATAAACAAGAAGAGGCAGCCAGACAACTTAATATTTTAAAAATAAATTTATCAAAACAGGTTAATACAGATCTTACAAAAGAATTTTACAAACTTCTTGAAGAAACTAAAGATGAAAACATGGCTTTAAAAGTTGTATTCGACATCTTGAAATATGCAAGTAAACAGAAGGAGTATGAACTGAAAATTGAACAAAAAATTCCTGAAAAGTATCAGGATGAAAATATATTAATATGGCAGATGAACATATTACAGAAACAGTAAATAGTCACTTTGTAGATATATTTAAATCGGCGGATGTTCAGGAACATTTTGCTAATTTAAATATCGAGTTATTGCGAGGCAGACACATTCAAGATGATAATCATTATTTTCATCGATTATTGTCTAAGTACTACACAGAGTTTCAAAAGTACTATGCAGTTTTTTATAACCTCTTTTTAGATAAAAAGACATTTGAAGGTGTTACCTATTTCTTTTTGACTTTTAACGAAGATTCTAAAGGCGTGTTATCGTCTAACTCTAGATATAGAGATCTTACTCCAACAGAAACCATAATTGCAATTACATTATTACAAATGTATTATGAAAAGTACTTTGATAAGATAAAAGAGATTTCATTTCAAGATATAAAGGCTAAGATTACAGAAAGTGAGTTTAGTCATTTATATAAAATAGTGTTCTTTAAAAATGGGTCTCGTGATAATTTTACATTTAAAGAGTGGGCGAATGTAATGAAGAATTTTAAAAATGTAATTCAGGATTTTCAGCAATTAGGGTGGGTTGATAATTTTATTCAAATAGACGATAAAAACTTTTCTTTTATTATAAGGGAATCTATACATCGTTTTCAGACGATGTACGAATATGAAATTTTAAACTTTGAAGAGTTTGTGAATAATTTAAATGAATCAAGTTATGAATAGACTCCCATTAATACATTCTATATCTACAATAAATATTGTTAAACATTACAATCAAGATTATCTTATCCATGATACACGTACAGATTTTACAGGCCCTAACGGTATAGGAAAATCACTTTTGGCAGACTTACTCCAAATATTATTTATTGCAGAACGTAAAAAAATTCATTTCGGTACAGATAGCGTTAAGAAAGAATATCGTCAAATACATACAATTCCTTACAATGGCCCTAATGCATATTTCTTTTTAAATATTGAGGTAGAACATAAATTGTACTTGACATTTGGAGTAAACATACCAAATACAAGCTCAGGTCAAATCAAGTTGTTCAGAATACTAAATGAACCTTTTGATCCTAGTTCAGATACTAGAAAAACAATAAAACAACGTCAGAATATAAGTGAATATCTTATACCAGAAGACAAACTCATTTATCACAAAGATTTTATAGTAAATAACACCATTCCATCAATAGATGTACTTATAAGGCGTCTACGGGACACCTACGAACTCCATTTAGATGTGTACGCGAACAAATCGGAGCGTAAAGAGTTATATCAATTCTTTTACGATAAACAAATACTTCCACTTAATCTTAGCCAAGAAGCACATCTTATGGCTTTTGCAAAAGTCCTACAAGCCTTTTCAAAAGCAAATACACTAGACACAGATAAAGATATTAGCCTTAAAAACTTTCTGTTTGAGAACAAAAAAGCAGAAATTGAAGCGAACTACAAGGAAAACAAAAAGAATCTCGATGATTATGTAAAGCGATACAAAGAGTTGAATTTACTTATAGAAAACTTAAAAGAGAAAAGAGAATTTTTAGAAGACCTATATACTTTATTACAAACATATACGTCTTCAGAAAAAGAATACTTTCAATATAAATATCACCAAAGATTATTAAACTTTAATAAACAAAAAAAAGAATGGGATAGTATTGCGGAAAAGAAGGAATCCCTTGAAAAAACTATAGATACACTCAAAAAGTTATTGCCAAATCTAGAAGCCAATAAAAAAGAGGCGATTGCACAATTTAAAGCTTACTCTACAGCATTAAGCAACCTTAATACTTATAAGGACAACTACGAGGTCTATGAGGAAAAAACTAAACAATATAATAAGCTATGTGCTTTAGTAATACCAGAAGTTGTAGACCAAACAAAGTTAAATTTTGATTTCTCTAGTTTTTCACTAAATAAGATAATTGAAAGAATAACTCAGTTCTTACCCTTATTCAAAACCTACGGAAGTGTAGGCAAAATCGAGGAGCAATATCAAACACAAACAGATGCATTAAATGCACTAAAGAAAAAACTTCAAGACGAAAAAATCAATAATGAAAAGTTAATACAAGTTTTAAAACTAGATGATGAGAAATCGTTTGCTTCAAAAATTTTGAAAGAAACTGAAAGCCTTTCATTAGGTCAAGAAACGGTATTACGCTCCTTTCTTTTAGATACTCACTGGGAATATCCAGAAGAAGTATTGGATGGTATAATGTACACAGAAGATTTAACTATACTAGACCGGAATAAAATTAAACAAGATGAAAGTAATGGTGGGTATTGGTATAGCATAGGAGGCTTACAAAAGTTTGTAAAAGAATTGACTACCGAAAGATTATTTGAAAACAAAGAAGATTTAATAAAAGCATTTACCCAAAAGAAAGAAACTCTTGATTTGCAAATAAAGGAGAAACAAACTAAACTTAAACAAATATCATTATTAGAACAAGGAAAGGTTAAAGTACTAGAATCTCTTAATTTAGATTTTAAATGGGATTCAGACATACCTGACCAACGCCAAATTAATGACTACCGAGAAACTTTTGAAATGATTCAAAGTTTAGAAAAGTATAAGTTGAATATTGCAAAAGAGTTGACCACCAATAAAATTGCTCTAGAGTCTTTATCTGAGAAAATTCCATTTAATTTTTCAACAGAAAACTTTAAAGAAGAGTTAAATAAGTGTAATCTTAAACAAGAAAAATTAAATGAACTACAACTTGAAGCAAATGGTAAACACAAAGAAGCAGAAATATTAATAAGATCAAAAACAGAACAACTAAAAGAAATAGACTATAACCCAGAACATGTTAAAGAAGAAAAGGGAAAACTTAAAGATGAGTTAACCAAAGAGAAGAAATATATTCTAGAAAAATACCCAGAACTTAAAAATACTCTAGAAAAGAAATGGGTAAAAGAACAAAAAGATTTTCAAGAAATATATGCGTTGGCAAAAACAGCTTATGAGCAAAAATATGATACATCCTTAACAAATTATAGAGAACTTAATGACGACATTGAAATAAAAGACAATAGGCAACATAAATACGAATTCAAAATACTGGAAAAGAAACTTCTGGGAAATGATATTAGCGTCACTAAGAATATTGAAAAAGCTTTAAACAGTTCTTACATTAATAGAGATAAGCTTGCGAAAACTATCACAAATTCGATGCTTAGTATCTTTAGTAAAACCCATGATGAGTATGATAACTATAGAAAAGTAGTAACTAATTTAAACACCTTTTTTAAAGGAGAACTTATAAGTAAAAAATACTATTTCCAGATTGTATTTGACCCAAGTAAAAAATTTAGTGTAGACTGGGTAAATGATTTATCTTCAAGAACGCAAGCTGCAGGACTTTTCAATTCAGAAGGAGTAGAAAAATTTGTAGAAGAATCATTTAAAGAAATCTCGGGATATGGTGAAACTATAAGTTTTTCAGACTTACTAGATCCTAAAACCTATTTCGAACTTAAAACAGAATTTAAGGATAATAATGGCAAAGAATATCCTGGAAGTACAGGAGAAAGCTATACCGCAAGAGTATTGCTTGGTATAGGAAGACTATCAATTACATCGAAGAATATAAGACCAGGGCTTAAATTTTTAATCCTTGAAGAAGTTTCTAATCTTGATGATGACAATTTTAATACGTTTATAGAAATTGCAAAAAAACATAATTATCAAATAATAACGATGACACCAGAGCCATTTGGCTCTAACGATGACGAAGGGTGGTATCTGCATCAACTTATCGAAGGGAAAACCGATAAGAATAGAAATTATCCAATTCCTAATAGTAGTTTTAAGACCAATTATAAAAACGAACAACTTCAAGGATATCTTAAAAGAATACAGCGTCAATGAATTGGATTGAAATAAAAGCACTAAACAAATTATATAACACAGGTAAGGTCAAAATTAATCAGACCTTAGCAAAAAGCCCAGTGTTAAAAAATCATGAGAATGCTTTAGAGATTGAACGAGGAAGAAAATTTTTTAAACGCAACGATATTTTCCTAGATGTTTATGAGAAAAGATACTTAAAAGATTTTGAGAAATATTCATCTTTTTTAGAAGAAGAAGGACTGCTAAAACCGCAATTAAGATTTAATAAAAAGGATATTGACCTACTTATTCAATTTAAACAAGGCATAGCAGATGGTAGTCTTTTAAAACGAAGAAATGAATTAGAAGAAGCACAAGAATCTGTTAGGGGATTCTCGCATATGTTTTTTAAAAATGACAAATACCTTGATGGAAAAACACTTTTAATAGATGCAATAAATAAAATATTCAATATAACACTAGTAGACAATAAAAGTCAACAATACCTATATATGTTACAATGCGAGGCGCCAAAACTCATTATTCTATGTGAAAATGGTAATTTCCTTAATAGAGATAAAATACCAAGAGCAAATGGATACGAACTATGGTATGCAGGAGGTAGAAATATTCCCAAGCTAGAATACACACACCAAATAAGAAGAGGGCTACCCATCTATTATTCTGGAGATTGGGATAAAGACGGATTAGAAATTTTTGAATTAGCGAAGCAAAAAATTCCAGATTTAGAATTATTGCTTCCCGATGGTATATCAAAAAGTATAAACGTATCAGACCACAAAAGTCTATGGAAATACCCTGAAACTCCAGAAAAACTATCAGGCTTAAATCCAGAACTTTATAACGAAGAAGAAACACTGTTGATAATTGAACTTATAAAAAAGAACCATTGGATTACAGAAGAAGGGAATAAATTAAAAGTAATGATTGAAAATTCTAGTTTTTACAACTAAAAACCTAGTTTAATTTAATGAGAAACGCATACATAGGCTATACCTACCAGCAACAAGTAACATTATTATTCTTAGCTTTAATGGATGTAGAACGTTTTATATCTACTATAGAAATAGAGGCAAAAACACCCGATAATTTTGACGATTTAATAGTTTGTACAAAATCAAAAACCTATCATTTTCAAATAAAGGACTTTAATAATGTAACTTTAGAAGATTTGGAAATAGAAGGAGATACTATTTCTATAAATGGCAAAGAACACAAGTTATCTACCAAGCATAATGTTTTGTTTTTTAACACAATAAAAATTAAACAGAATGACAACTTTCTTGGCTTTCCAAGCTATAAATTTGAGGATAATATTACCTTTATTTCCCTTTCAAGGTCTCAAATACATTCTAAACTAAACCAACTATATCAAGATAATCTAGTAAGGAAAAATCAAATAGAAGCTTTCTTCAGTAGTATCTTAGATAATAGAATATGGACGATTAGACGGGAAATGTTACCCAAACTCAAAACCTTTATAACTAAATTACAAGAGAAGTCTGTTCTAATAAGTCATAAACTTTTAGAATTTGAAGATATTCTATTTATAGAAGGAAAACCCGGAGTAGGAAAAAGCCACTTTGTTAATACCTTATTAAAAGAATATAAGCACACTATTCTATATCGTTTTTGGATAGGAAATCAAGATAAAGATTACGAAGAACGTTTAAAATTTGAAAGGTTCATTGCAGATTTAAACACAAAACTATTTAATGATATAAAAAGTAGAACAGAAGAAGAACTATTAAAAAAGCTAAAAAGGAAAAAGAAAAACTTTATTATAGATGGACTAGACCACGTAGAAAACTATAATAGTAGCCAAATAAATGAATTTATAAATTTTATTGACAGAGCGAAATTATACTGCAAGATTATTGTTTTATCGAGACCTTTAGTCCAAAATATCAATTGGAAAAAACACACACTAGAAAATTGGAATAGTAAGCAAACATCTAAAGTTTTAAAACAGTTATTTCATATTTCAAAACAGCCAGTAATAGGTGATATTTACACAATATCACAAGGCTATCCAATAATTGTAAACTATTTAGCAGAACACTATAAACTCCACCAGACAGTTCCCGAACTTGAAGAAATTGAGGATATTAATTCATATTATCAAAATATTATTTCAAGCGAAAAAGGAAAACACAGCCTATCCTTATTCTTATGCACAAGTTCCTATTTAATGAAATCTGAAATTGAATTATTAGCAGGAGATGAAAAATACTATATACAGGAATTTATAAAAGAACACCCTTACCTATTTGACATTAAATTAAATAGAGTTTCCTTACTACACGATAGTTTTAATACCTTTTTAAGAAAGCAAATTAACTATACACACAAGCTTGAGAATGTTGCTAAAAAAGTAAGTCAATCCATCTTACAATTAGATAAAAGATTCTTATCAAGATTTAGTTTTTTTAAACTAACAAAAGACCAAAAAAGACAGATTTTGGTTAAATATTGCTCCATAAAAACCTTTGAAAAGCTTTTAAAACACACAATAGATTTTGAAGCCATTCAAAGCTTTTATGTTCAATTAAGAGAAGCCTTAAAAGATATTACTGCAAACGAACTTAATGCAAACCATTACTACGATTTATCATTAATAATAAATTTAACAACAAGAGAGCATCTATCTACAAACAATTCATTTTATTATACCTATGTCAAAACTTTAATAGCAAATGGGTTTACTGTTGAAGACATTACAAGTTCCGACTATCTATTTACAATGTTCTACTATGTAAAAACTAAGAATGCCTCATTGCTTTATAATAAAACTTCCAATGGTAATTATGATACAAGATTCTTTTACAAACAGCTACGAAACGATATCATTGAGGAAGAAGACTATATAAAAAAACATAATAATCCCATAACCAAAAAGAAAATCGAAAAAGCATTAAAAAACAAATTGCATTTTCGAGATTATTTAACCTATATAACCGAAAATATTTTTATTCATAATCTAAAGATTAAGGGCTATAAAAAATTAAGAAAATCTATAAAAAAATATATTGAAGGAGATACTTATACTGCAACTTATTTGCTGGATCGTTTTTTAGAAAAGTACAAAGTGCTTAACTATTATCCTGAATGGATGCTTAAAGATGTATATAAAAACCTTATTGCGTATGGTTATAGAATAAATGACAATCAAAATGAATATCAAGATTTAACTTTAAAAAAACTAATTGATAAACATAGTCAATTAGGTAGTTTTGATTTAAGAGATAAAATTCATAATCAAATTAGATTAGCTTTATTTGAAAATAGAGAAATTGATATAAAGAATATTTATCCTTATTGGACGAAGTATTACCAAAGAAAAGACTATTCTTTTTATAGTGTTCCCTTAGCATTAAGAACATTAGAAAAAGATGGATTAATCTCTTTAGAAGAAAGTATTATCTTAATAACTAAAATTCAAAATATATCTGAGAAAGGATATAGACATTTATTAGCTGAATTCATTAAACTATATAAACCAAAAAAAATTATCACATTTTTAGAAAAGAACTTTAATCTTAAAGATTTGAGAGTAGAATGGTTTAAACTGCCAATTAAATATGTAAATACAATAAGTGAGAGGGTATACAATACCGAGATGAATAAAGTTTTAGGTTATCATAGAGATAACTCAATACTAATCGAAGAAATAAAAAATGTTTTATATTCAAAATACTTAGAAGACCTCAAATCAACTTTTAACCTATTTAAAATTAAGATTAGGTATACAAAGAAGGATAATCGGACAGTATCTAAATTTCAAGATTCAAAATTATGGTTTCTCAAAATAGAAGAAAATGATTATGGTAATTACAGAGAGACCAAGCAACAAAGATTTGAAAAAGGTATAATCTCGTATGACAATATTGCCTTTATCAAAAAGAAGAAACTAAAGCCTTATGAGGTAGCATTATATTCAGATGGATATTATAGTTCTCTTCCAACTATAGAAGTTTTTAAAATTTACGATCCCAAAGTTATTACATATCATTTTAAAAAAATACTTTACAATTCGCTAGTAAATAAAACAAAGAGTATCAACTATTTTTATTTACTATTTTATCATCCTGGAAATATTCTAACAATGATAAAACAATATAGAAATAATGATGAGTATAGAAAAGCTATTGAGAGTTTTAAAATATATATGAAGTTGTCAATGTATGATATAAAAGGTTTGTAAATTAAATTTCCGTTATCAGAAAGTAAAGACAAGATAATTATCGGAAACATTAAAAAAATGTATTTGTAGAAAATTTGAAAATAAAGAAATACTCGAAAATAGATGAATTTAAAATTACAAAAACAGGACTCTATTAAAAAGTCCTGTTTTAAAGTCCTGAAATGTTTCTATTTGTATGGTTTTGTAGGCTTTTACATCCTTTTTTGAACCCTGTAAACATCTAATTATCTGATTTTTAGTTTTTTATAACTGTTGTTTTTCTATTCTCATAACCCGAAGGTCACAGGTTCGAGTCCTGTTCCCGCTACTAAACAGGACAAGCTGGTATCTATACTGGCTTTTTCTTTTTTGTAAAATTCCGTATCCCTTGCTATCGTTGCATTTATAGCAAATAATAAATTGATTTCATTGGTTAGATATTGCCTGTTTTCAGGATTAATCGTTAAACCTTTAGGGAAAATCAATTCTTGTAGTTTAGTTTTTATTTCAAAACTCCCTGAATCCCAGTATTTACTGATGTTTTGTGAGAAAATAACAATTGAGTCTATAAAATCATCAAGGTTAGATATTTTTTTGCTTTGACTTTTTAGATTTACATTTAATTGCAATAACTCTTTATCAATTTCCTCTTTATATGTTTTGTATGTATAATCATCAATTACATCATTCATAAGTTTATCTATTAATTTTTTAGATTTATTTTTTAAAGCCTTAATACGTTTTTCTATCGTTTCTTTTATTTCGTATTCATTGTTATTATGATTTTTCAATAACAATTTTATTTGCATTTTAAACGGTTCAATAAGATGTTTATCTAGTTTAAATGATTCTAGGAATTCTATAAATGTATTGTGGACTCCTTTTTTTAATGATCTTTTACTGGAATTAGCGTTTAAATTGACTCCTTTGCATTTTTGGCAAGTGTAATAGTGTAATTTTTTTTTCTTTACCTCGTAGCTAGTTAACTTGTTATTGCAGTACATGCATCTTAAAAACCCTGTTAGGGGTCTATCAACATTTAGTTTACTTATCTGATAACCTCTATTTTTATGAGTTTCTAAAATAGCTTGTACTCTTTTAAAGTTAGCTATTGATACAATAGGTTTCCAGTTACCTTTTATTGGCTTATCCAGAAGTTTATTTGTAGAGATACCACAATAGGTAGCTTTACTCCACATTGCGCTTAATTTTTGTTTAGATATCTTAAGACCATATTTGGCCATTTCCTTCTGAATGATATAATCTTTTTCTCCACGGGCTTTCATAAGCCATGCTTTTTTTAATAGTTTCCCATCTTGGTTGATTTCGATTTGTTGGTGTTGACTTCTTCTGCTAAACTCGGTCACCCTTGTGCCTTTGAGTGTATATCCTAAAGGGGCTCTGCCTAGATAATTTCCATCTTCTAGAAAAGTTTTCATACCAGGCAAAGTATGTTCCATTCGCTCCAGGTTTTCTTTTCTGGCTCTCAACAGTTTTTTGAGTATCTGATATTCTCCATCTTGTGTTTCTGTAGAAATTCCAGAATTAACTTCTATCAGATGTACATTGTTTTGGTGTACTAACTCATTAGTAAGTGCTATTGCATTAGCTCCACTTCGTGAGAACCTATTCATTTTGTATATGAGTATGGCAAATGGCTTGTCTTTTGTTTTCGAAACTTCAGTAATTAGCTTTTTGAATTCTTTTCTTGTAAAATCTCCTTTAGCACTTTCGTATGTAGCCCCAAAATATTTTGTTATAACTAAGCCCTTTTCAAGGGCGTATTGATCAGCAAACTTCTTTTGGTATTTAAGACTTTTATTTACTTCTTGATCTTTACTGGATACTCTGGTATATACCCAAACATTGTTATTAACAGTTATTTGTTTCTCAGCTTTTACAATAAATTTCTCAAAATATTCTAAACTCATTTTTTATTTTTCATTATTTCTATACCAATTAGAGCTAATTTGTATAGCGATTTTATAATTTTTACAGCTTCTTGTTCTGTTAAAGCTTCTAACCCTTCATAAGAACGTAGCTCATCAACGGTCAAAACATTTAAATCATTTTCTTGTTCTTTTGTTTTCATGTGCTTCTATATTCGTTGTGAAAACGAATATAGAGGGGCGAATTTGGGCAATAATACCGTTTGAAAATATTGTCTAATTCAAAGAAAATTTAGTCATTAAAAAGACACAAGAGGTATTACAAAAGAATAGGTTTTTAAAGAGTATAGCTCTTGATATTGAAAAGCTAGACATGGTTAAGACAATTTTTGACCTTGTCTAATTTGGATAATTTTTGTAGGAAAACAAAGAAATTATCGTATTATTTTGAATTTTCGTTTTATATTTTAAGTATTCTAGGTGTAATTATTTTCAGATATATTCTTAAAATAAAAAGCAGCACATATCAAAAATAATCCAGATAAATAGGTTTAGTTTTTCTTCTCTAAATAGCCTTTTAAGACTTTTTAGCAGACTTTAACATATAAAACACTCTGTGTAAAAGCACTGATTTTAATATGTTTATTATGGTTTTTTAGCACTCAAAGTGCTGATAAAAAAGAGGTTATTATGGTCACTAAATGGCTACGTATTTTTTACGGCATTGCCGCAAACATTAAAAGGTGCTGATCACTTATATTTGAATTGTAAGAAGTTTTATAAAAATCAAAAAAATAGCAATGCAGACTATATCTTTCCCGAATTGAAAAAAACCAAAAAAGATTATCTTAGAGACATCTACAGAAAAACTAAAACCGCCAACAAAAAATTCAACCTTTATCTCAAAAAAGTTGGAAAGTTAACCGAAATATATAAAAAAATTACAATGCATATAGCAAGACATTCATTTAGGAACATTGCTGGCGATAAAATTTCTCCTAGAATGCTTCAGAAGTTATATAGACACTCTCACCTAAGTACTACTATTGGCTATCAAGGGAATTTCATACACAAAGAAGCTGATGATACCTTAGTATAGTATTCTAGATTTTTAATAGAATTATACTCCTTACCCAACACTCAGCCTTTACATTTTCAAACTCCATATTTTTCTATATTGCATTCCCATTTGATGATTAACTTTAAAAATCATCGAATTAATCCGAGTTTCCAAAAAAAGAGGAGGAAATAAGTTTATTACTCTTTTATGCGATTCCAGTTTGTTTTTTATTCATGGAATATTCTACTAAGGGGGAGAAAAATTATAAAGTTAAGGTAACATTTTGTCCTACTATGCTACATACGGTTAAAAAATGAAGAACAAATGTTTATCAATCAAGAAATTTTCAAAAACATATACTCAGCTGGTAACTACAACAAATTTTAACATTACAAAAAGACACTCATTTTTATTAAAATCAATTTAAGTAAGCTCTAAATATAAATAAATGAAAAAAATTTTATTATTATTCTCTATTATGATAATGATGAACAGTTGTGCATCAATACTTAACAGTAAAATACAAAAAAATGTCAATGTAAAAACCAAAAACACTAAATCTATCGTCTACGTAAATGGCATAAAACAAGGTTCTGGTACAAGTGTGAAATCTAAAATACCTAGAGACCGTAAGGTTAAGCAATTAAAAATTAAAACTGAAGGTTATAAAGATCAATATATCGTTCACTATCAAAATAAAAAATCACCATGGCATATATTATCATGGGTTCCTTTTGGAGTTACTATTTATCCTATCTTTATGGATTTTGGTCCTAAAAGTTTTGACTATAAAAAAGATGTTTTAGTCGAAGAAAAATTAATTCCTATTGAAGTCAAAACTGAAGATCAAAAATACATTTTTGTAAAAAATACAGAATTTGACCTAGATGAAAAAGCTTTAAGAGTTAGAAAAATCAAACATCGTTCTCTTAAAAAGAATAAAAACAAATTTAAAGAGATCGATTCCAATATAGATAAGATTGAATTTGACAATTCTATCTTTACCTCGTCATTAAATAATATTTTATTAAAATATAAATACACTGATTCTACTAATACTATTTTTAAGAACAAGACAAACTCAGCTTACTTAAGTGCTAAAATTAGTGAGTTAGATATTCAATATGTTTATCAAGTTGCAGCTAAACGTCCTATGACTTTCCTACAAGCTGAAGTAAATGTTTCTTGGGATTTTCAAGATATATACGGACAAAGTATTTATAGTAAAAGTTATAAAACTACTTCAGGACAATTTTCTATAGATTACAATAAAAAATCAACAGCCCTTTTAGCTATAGAAGACGCAATTACTTCATCTTTTTTAAATTTTATAAATAATAAAAAAGTTGAAGAACTTTTAAAAAAAGACAATATCAAAACGAAAAAAACACTACCTTATATTACACTTCATAAAGGAAAATCAATTAACGATTTAGATTCTGCACTGAATAGTACTGTAACAATAAAAGTAGATAAAGGTCACGGAAGTGGTTTTAAAATAAGTACTGATGGTTATATCATAACTAACTTTCATGTTGTTGCTAATTCTAAAGAAAATATTACTATCATTACAAAAGATAATAAAGAGTATAAAGCTAAATTAATTAGGCAGAATGAAGATTTAGATTTAGCTTTATTAAAAATAGATGCTATATTTCCTAGTCATTTTATACTACCCTCTACAAAAAATTATAAAACAGGTAACGATATTTTTATTATTGGTACTCCTACTAGTGTAGAATTAGGTCAAACTTTAAGCAAAGGTATTATTTCTGGTGACAGAGAAAATGAAGGCATTAAGTTAATTCAAACTGACGCTGGAATTAATAAAGGAAATAGTGGTGGTCCAATGATTAGTAAACAAGGACAATTAATTGGAGTTATAAATGCTAAGCTATCTGGCATTGGTATCGAAGGGTTAGGATTTGCGATTCCTGCTGAATTAATAAGCAGCGGACTATTTATTAAATAACCCTGAGAGCACATAGAGAAAGTTGCGCAAATTGCTCTAAAAAGCATTAAATAGTAGTTAAAACACTATTTTATATGCGCAACTTTTAGGTGAACTACGATAAAATACTTGTACTATTGATAAATATACCCATCTGTTTATCCAATACGAATCAAAATTTAACTGAAAGCAAAAGACTATGTATTCCGTCTTATCTAAGATTATTATTTGACTATTGAACCTATATACTAGAAACAAGTAATACATTTCTATACAAGCTCCTGGAAGATTATACCGAGGAACAATTATTAGCTATGTATGGAAAAGAAAAAGCAACATTTATTAAAAACAATCCAGATAAATGGATTTAAATATTGTTACCACACATTTTTCCACTTACCCTCTTCTTTAAGAAAAATCATCATTCTTCGATCATTTTCTCCGTGAAAACCTTCCTGTGAAATTACATATGATATAACAAACCCAATCGTATGCTTTTTATTAAAAACAGGATAAGAATAACAAACAACCCATTCTTTTTTTCGATCATTTTTTATTGCCCGCCACCATTCTCTGGAAAACTCCTCATACGCTTTTTTATACGGAGCTAAATCAATCAAAGCTTCTCTGGTAATCTTGTTTTTATATGGGTAATATCGTATCGGTTCATTGTTTTCTACAGCAGCTCTTTGTTTTATCAAGTAATCCAAGTCCTTTTCGTCTAAATAGGTTAATTCTTCAATCGGATCTCCTCCATCTCTGGTTATTCCATTATTCTTTTCCCACCACAGAGAATCTGGCGGAATCATCAGCTTATTATTAAGGAGTCTCTCCTCTGCATGTTTTTTATAAAAATCCTCTTCAATAAATCCTAAAATTTGCTGCACATCTTTATCCTTATCATATTGATGACAAGAAACACAGATAAGACATATAAATATACAATACCATTTCATCAGTACTCAGTATTTATTTGACTTCCTTTAGGTATTACTACATTTTTCAATGCCTTATATTTTTTATCATGATCCGTAACTACACTTCTATACAATTTATCTCCAATGAGACCTCGTAAACTCTCCTGGAAAGATTTCATTTTGCGAAGCCCCTCATCACTTATATCTTGTGCATATGCTGCATGGTCATGTTTACCTTTATATCCCGTATCTCTTTGGAATATATCAAAACATGAATCAAGATCATTATTGCACCAAGCTTTCATAGCTGGTATCGCTTTTTTCCATGCATGAATAAAAAACTCATGTCCCATAGAATGACACATCTGTGCAATTACTCGCTCTTCATCCCATTTCTCTTCCTTTGCAGCTTCTATATAGTTTCTTATATAAACTTTAATAATTACTTTTAGATAGAAATCCTTAGGACTGTTCTTTATTCTCTCTTTATTACTTACAATCCAAAATGTTCGCACAGATCTTTCAGCATGCCACTTATACGCCTCTATTTTTCTGGGGCAACGTTGATGAAATTGAGTTATGGTACTCGCTAAAGCACCTCCTTTCATATCACTCATTTCTATAAAATGCAAGGCGTGAATATCATAAAAATCTCCACGGCAAGTTGCCGTAAACACCTTTTCATTATCTAAAACGATGGAGTCTCCTTCATTTAAGAACAACCCAAACACTTCTTGTCCTTCGGGTGTCTTTAAAAACAACTTCAGCGATTTGATAACCCAGGGGTGTATAAATCCATCCTTTTTTTTATCTACTGTTTTAGTTATTTCTGTATCTTCACTTGTCCATATACAGTTCTCTATACAAGCTCTACTAACGAGTAATAGAGAAGGAATCTTGCATTCTTGCTCTTTTATTTTCAGTTCCAGCGATCTGGAAAAACCTGCGATATTTAATTTAAATTCATTTCTACCCATTTTCAAAATACCATTTGTTGAGTTTCTATATCACTACTCTCTGGCAATACTTCCAAAGCTATCCTCTGTATTGCTGCTTGCACCTGAATGTTTTTTAGAACATCATTTTGCACTAATTTCCCCTCATACTTGAAATCAACATTAGGATTGTGTAAATCAATAGAAATTAGTTCGCCTATAAGATTCTTAGTTTGAACAGTTAAATACACCGTATCGCCTATCTCTGCACTCGTTAAGCGTTTGTTTGTTTCATCTGTCAGATAGTAGTCTATTAAAGCTGCCTCTTCCTCTTCTGTAATTTTTTTCGTAGTAGTTACATGCGGGTCTGTTTTAGCCCAAGGTTTTGTCAGCATAAGCACTCCATTAAAGAAAGTAGTGGCTGCTGATAGTTTTAAGCGATATAAAATAGAAGAGGTGTTATTGGCATCGAATTCCAGATTATAAAATAAACAATGCACATCGAATAATTTATAAGTACTGCTTCTGCTTATTCCGTCCGCAGAAGAAAATATAATTTCACAATGTTTCGTCATTAATGGAGTAACTGCCCATTCAAAAAAATGATCATTGCGTTTATTAGTTCGTAGTACTATATCGTGTATTTTCCAGTTTGGTTTAGAAAAGGGTCTACCGTTATAGTCGCATTGCTGGGTTATTTCTGTAGTGTAGTTAATGATCGTATACGCTTCTCCCTCCAGGAGAAGTTTGCCCTGTATAGTCATAAGTTAGAGGTTTTGTGTGAATAGTAAAGTTACTAAGTATACAAACAAAAACATTGTGGGTAAACCGCAGACTTTTAACTGATAAATAATTATAAAACAGGGTTATAGAAAGATTTTTACTAGTTAAAAACAACACCTTTTCTTCTTCATCCTTGTTAAATGATATTCTCTGATATTACATTTTTACCAATTTGCAATAACTTACCTAATTTAAAATTACAAAAATACGGATAAACCACATACAAAATACGGTTCTATTGCACTGTTTTTCAGTATTTTAACTAAAAATAATCATCCATAAATAGGATAACTGTCGTTTTTAAGCTTTTTTCTAGTAAAAAAAGAGGGGTTTAACCCCCATTTTTAGGAAAAAAAGACATTAATAAACGGTGAAAATAATTGAAAAAAAAGAGCTTTTTTCTTATTATATAAACTTATTTTTGACTGTAAATCAAATACTTATTTAACTTTTTAATTTTTTTTGTACTTATGAAAACTAATAAGAATGTTTCCAATTATTTTAAAAACTTTTTTTTATCTATTCTTTTATTAAATTTAACACTGTTCCTTACAGGTTGTTCAGGTGACTCTGTGGAGGATTATGAAAAACTTGAGTTTTTAGCCTCTGAAAAAGATGAGGAACCAGATCCTGATAATAGAAAAAATTTTGCAGCATCAGATAAAGATGAAGAACCAGACCCAGATAACAGAGACTAAGAAAATATTAATCGCAATTTTAATGGTCATAGGTGCAGTAATCATTTTCACTGCACCTTTATTACATATAGTGTTTCCTAAAAAACCTGAATACCAAGTTAATTTTGAAGATAAAATAAACAAATTCAATAAAATTAAAGATGCTGAACTTTGTGATCTAAAAGAAAAACAATTAAAAGGTATAATTACCCCCTTAGAGTATATAGAGCAAGCTGAATCATTCCAAGTAGATCGTGAAACGCAAACAGCCTTGTTAAACTATCAATTAAAAAACTTAATAAATGATAATAGAATTTTTGGATTTAAAAATATGCGGATTTTTCTCATTGGTTTTGGCATTAGATTACCATACATATTTTTCTCGACTATTATCCTATTTTTCTTTTTATACTCTAGAGATAAATTAAAATCTAATATTTACTTATATCACTCAGTTCGAATATTATACACCATATCGTTTCTTATATCTTTCTATATGACCATATGGTTTCTTTTACCTAGAGATTTACCAGTTACGTTATATCATTTATTAATCGGAACATTATCTGTTTTAAGTACAATCAGCTCCATACTAATAATTAAATATTATTATAACAAAAAATCTAACTTTATAATACTAGCTCATAAAGTAAAAGAGCTTATCCACTTTATTACCAAAAGCCGCAGGACCACTCTTGATCTAGCAATTACTGCTTCCCATGCAAATCCTAAATTAAAAAATGACATTTCAAGTAAACTCGTTGAATATGATAAAGAACTAAATGAGACAATGAAACGAATTATAGATGAAGTAAAAGAGGTAAAAAATTAATGTAGCTTATTTAAAATGAATATTAAGAAAGACAAGCTATATAAGAAAATTTTTGAACAAGGTTTAATTTATGAATCAGATGCAGATGAATTAAGCAAATCTCTTATGACTTTATTTGAAGAAGAAATTTCAAAGAAACAGAATAAATTAAAGAAGTTAAATTCCAAAAAAGAATCCTTAAGCAAAAATTTATCATCCGAAGAAGAGGAATAAATACGTCATTTTGAATATTTGCTTATATTCTTTTCTATGATTGATTCTAACCTTTCAATTATCAATTCTTCATCTTCAATCTTACCATCAAGAATTTTCATTTTTATATACATCCACAATAAGGGGCTACTTGAAAACTCATCATCTCTAATGTATATATTTTCAATAATTTCAGAAACTGAATAATCATTTATTGCATTTTTACTAACAATTCCCCTAGGTTTAAGATTATTATTAGCTAAATCTGTATTTATTAAATCATCTATAGACACTTTATACGTTTCAGATATTTTTTGCAATGTTTCTATTTTCGGGTAAGCCTTACGATCTATGTAAGAGCCTATATTTCCTCTTTTTAGACCAACTGTTTGACCAAAAGCATCTTTCCCTAACCCTGTTTTACGCAGCAAGTAGCTTATGTTTTCTGAAATGTAATTCATTTATTGTATGAATTTACCATATTTTTTATGTTTTATTCATATAAAATATGTAAATTTGTTTATGACTAAGCGTAAATTTAAAAAAAATAGATAGAATTAACGTGATTATACTAGTAATGAAAGGAAAACAATATAATTCTTTCAAATGAAAGAATACAAAAAATATATAGATCGACAAATTACTTATTGAACTAAATAACGAATTGTAAAACAAGGCTATTATTTGATCATGAAAGAAGATAGGAGACAAATTGTAGAATATTGGCTCAAAGAAAATCAAGATATATTCAACACTCACGGTTTAGACAGATGGTTGAAATTTCCTAAAGGAACAATGCAAAAGTTTTATAAGTACGACAGACGCCTTAGTAATAAAAGGATAAACAAAATATATAGATCAGTTAGCAAACTAACCCTAAGTTTCAACGAATTTAAAAAAACAATTCCTAAACAATAAAAAACTCCCCATTATGAAAAATAATAGTACTACAACGCAAAATGAATATCTAATCTTCATTGTCAAGTCCATGCATATGAATATTGTTTCTTTTATGCATAACCTCTCTTATGGAGATACCTATGAATCCCTAATCTATAAATGGACAATTCAGTTATATGAAAAAAGAATTCCTAAAGAACAAGGATTAAAAATTATCTACAGAGCCAGATGGTTCGCATTAAAACACCCTGATAAAAAAAACAATACCCCAAAATCCAAGCCCAATCTACCTGAACCCCTGCTAAAATTTAAAGCGAATCCTACTTACAAAAGATTACCACTACAAATCAAAAAACAAGTCCTTAAACAAATGGAACTATCAAATTATAACAAGCATCCCATTACTATCGATACCCTATTAAAAAACATATCTTCTAAAAGTCCTAAAAAGAAGAGGAATGGAATTTTCTCAAGTTGGTTTTTTTAAATTGAGTTTGTGTGAAGTCCCGCCCCAAATCTGAACCCCTGCTTATGCTTATTCTTTATATACTGTACTATCGTCATCTATTGCTTATTAATAAAGAATAAAAAGCATGATAAAAATACATACACCTGATATTGATGATCTAAAAATCGACAAAACCATATTCTTAATGGAAACCATTAAGGAATTGGGGTTAGAGATAAACAGCTTTATCATTGCCATAGTACATGGAGAACCTTACGAAACCATTATTTATATATGGATCGATATATTGTATAGTCAGGGAAAAAGTAGCGATACAGCTGCTCGGATCACCCATAGAGCTATCCGCCTTTTTCTGGTTAATGTTGAAAAAAATTAACTCATATACACCTTTTTAGCACGGATGGTTACCAATGCCGGAGCATGCCTTAAGTAATAGTATTACATATTAATCTATTGATAGGTGCACTTTTCCTGTATGCTATTACTGGAATTGCTTCGGCTATTTTCTTAAATAACTTGGGGATAACCATTCTCTAAAACTAATAGCAGTAAAAAAATGTTGAGCATTCTTATTCTTTTAGGTGCAATCGTAAATATTAGCTGTCTTCTGATTTCCAAAAGAAAAAGTATCAGATGGCGGTTCTTATTACATGGAATATCACTGATCATTACTGCATCGGGGCTTATCTATATCAAATGGTACTATCCTGATAGTACCACTGCAATCAAAAGCTATCCGTTGCTGTATCACCAAAGAAATCACAAAGGATTATTCGACCTAAACGACCCTATGCAGAAAGCTGCCAAAGTACATACCGTGCATACTATATCCGGTATCACAAATACCTATAAACGAGCACTTCCTTTTCTACAGAAAGTATGTATATCAAAAAAAGGAATAGAAACAAATCAGTTACTATTGCTACTAACTAATAACAAAAAGGCTACAAAACTTATGGTTACCTATGATCATCATAGCAATAGTATCTTAGAAATCAGTTTAGCTAATACAGCTATTACTTTTAACCAATTACAACAGTTACTAAAGGAAAATGGGTTACTGCCTTCAAAAAGAATTCTTTACGGAAGACCAATAAGCGCACCTCAAAAAACGTATACAACTCGATTATCGAGTGAAAAGACAGAAAAAGGGGAAAAATCCCGATTGACAAGCTGCTTATATTGAATAACTTTGGACGACTTACTATAAAACAAACATATAACAACACTCGATATACACATGGCAACACTTACCACAACTGATATCTCCATAGGAGGAAAAACAATTCCTTCCTATGCAGCATTAACAATACATCAATCATTAGGCGATCATAACACTGTGAACCTCTCCTGTAGAGCAGATGTGGTTGAACAACTATCTGAACAACTTATTGGAGGGAGTAAGGATTTCTTAGGAGAGGTTATCACTATTCGAATTGTAGCATCAGAAAATTATAGTCAGTATAGAGAATTTCTTTTTAAAGGGGTCGTCACAAAAGTAGAAACCCTAAAACAACACCATCAATCGGGTAATCATATTGCCCTTACCGCCATGAGCACTTCTATTCTGGCAGAAGATGGGCAGCATACCTCCTCGTATTTAGAGTTGGGATTGGCAGAGATTCTTGATGCTACCTTTAGCGGATATGATGTCGGTAAATTAGAGACCGCGTTTACCCCCAGACAATCCGATACCATTCATTATAGCGTACAGAAGAATGAAAGTAACTTTGCCTATGCTTCGCGATTAGCAGCAACTACCAATAACTGGTTCTATTACGATGGGGTAAAGTTGGTATTTGGTACGCCTTCCAACGAGGAAACATCACTGGTGTATGGGCGGGATTTAACAAACTTTGGCATGCGTCTCGAGCCACTTCCTAATAAATCCAGCCATCACACTTATGATTACCTGACAGGAGAGCACTATCAAAAAAACAGTAGCGAATCCACAAGTCTTCCTTCTGGATATCATTCCCTAACCTCTAACAAAGCCAATAATCTCTATCCTAAAACAAATAACCAATACCATCAACTCCATACAGATCAGCGATTACAACAACGGTTCGAAAGACAGGTAGAAAATCATACCCATGCCATTACTGCCAGACAGGTAATCGCCAGTGGGGTAAGTGATAATCCGGGCGTGCAATTAGGAACCATTATCTATGTAGAAGGTTATGGACGTTTTAGAATTATCAGTGTCACTCATGGAAATATAGAAGGAGGGCTATACAAAAATCAATTTGAAGCCATTGCAGCCGATATTGATGTATACCCACTAATGAATATGTTTGATATGCCAATCAGTACGATTGAAATGGGAGAGGTCATTGATAATGTTGATCCGCAGGGGTTGAGTCGGGTAAAAGTACGCTTTCCTTTTCAAAAGTATGGAGGTACCACCACCCCATGGATTCCTGTAGTAACTCCTTATGCGGGAGCCGATAAAGGGTTTCACTTTATTCCGGAAATCGGAGAAACCGTTGTATGCCAGTTCGAGAACAACTGTGCAGAACGTCCGTATGTAACAGGAAGTATCTACCATGGACAAGCTCAACCGAGCAGGTATCAGAGTGATGCCAATAATATCAAAGCTATTCGTACCCGTAGCGGGCATACCATAGAGCTTAATGATACTGAAGGCAGAGAAATGATTACGATTAGTGACCGCGTCAATAACTTAATATCACTCGATACCGCTAATGGATGCATTACGATATCCGCTCCAGAAGAAATGATCCTTAGGTCTAAGAATTTATCTATTGAAGTAGCCGAAGATATGAATATTAATGTCAGTGGATTTAAAAATGAATATATAGCTAAAGATCATAGTGTAACCGCAACTAATTTGTATCATACGGCTGATGAAAACATGGAAACAAAAGCAACCCATGTAGAAACTAATGCGGATCAAATTAATGCTAATAGTAGCAAGGAAAATTTAGAGTTAAATAGTGCTAAGCAAGTTGTTAATAATAGTAACGATAAAATAAAACTATTTTAGTCATGGCTGGAAAGATTATTAAAACCTGTAAAAAATACAATGAAACAGCAGAAAGTATTACATGGAATGCTACTAATGGAAATATAGAGTTAACCACCACCAAAAAAATTAGTATGAAAGGAGAAAACGGAGGAGTAAAGTTTACTAAGAAAGGAAAATAAAAATGAAGCAAAGATTGTCATTTTTTAATCAGGAAGATCTCCCAGAGGAGTTTAACAACTCTGTAAAAAGAAAAGAGAAAGTGGTGCTGATTTCTCAGGGACATCACTCTTCATTGGTATGGTATCCTACAAAAAAACAAGAAATTTTTTATATTCCATACCTTACTCAGTATTCAAATCTAACATACGGTGTTAGAATTATTCAGCAGCAAGGTAACTTAGAGCCCCAACAACTGGATTTTGAAATTACAATTCAGGGGATCAATAATCAAGATGGAATATATTGTTATCATATAGATCGAAAACAAGTGTATATAAATAACAACATACCTGATACTACTGTAGAAGAGTTAGCTAGTATGTGTGGAGAGGTGCTATATCCTGTTTTGATTGATTTTTTTGACTATACGATAAAAAATTCTAAACAGATTAAAGAAAGATGGGATACACTTAAAAAGAAAATATACAATAGTTTTCAAGGGGAATATGTTGAAAAATACATAACCGCAACAGAAAAAGTAATACAAAATGAAGTCATCCTGAATCGAGCGTTAAAACAGGATATGTTTTTAGCACTATTTACACATATTGCTGAAACCAGAGCGTATGATAAAAATCTAACAGCCGAGGTACTGTTTAACTTTCCAATAATCCCCTTTACAACCCCCATACGATATGTGGGAGAACAAAGCGTGCAAAAACAGTATACCCCATACAATACCATACAGGTCACTTATAAAGGAAAAATAACAGATGATAGAGGTGTGGCGGAACTTAGGAATAAAAAAAGATTTAGCACACAAACTTCAACAGAAAAAATAATGCCTAAAGGCAACTGTAACCTACAATATGATCTGGACAGAAAAACCGGAATGCTTAAATTTTGTACCGCTGAGATAACAATAGATCTAGATGGGGACCTAAGATCAAATATCATAACAATTAATGAATTACAAAGTTAAACAACTATGAGTGTAACAGGACATATCGTATGCAATGGAGCAATATGCCAGTGTAAAAATGGATTTACTCCAGATACCTTAAAAGTAATAAGTACTCCTAATGAATATGTAAATGATCCGGATGGAACTGAAAAGTTAATTGCCTCTACCATGGATCTAGGAATCCCACTGGAGAAAGGTACTTTTGGTCAATGCAAATTACAACCTACCTCTGGGGGCTATCTTCCCTGTGTACCCAGTATCACCGCTTGGCAAGATTTTTATGATAAGGTAACATTAAGTAATGAAGGACAAGTATTAGTAAAAGACAGCAAAGGAATATGTGCTATTGCAGGTACGCCCTGTGTAGAGTTTATAATGCATGGACAACAACCATCGGTATCAGCCACAGAAGTGCAACAAGCAAATGAAACGATGCAAAGTCAATTAAACCCACTAGTTGACCCCAAAAAAACAGAAGATATAGATCCATTCGAATGTATTCAATTAATTTAATACGCTAACAATGACTAAAGGTTTTGGAATACGAGTTATAGAAGAGGATCTAAAAGATCCTGAAAAAGTAGTAAACTGGGATGAAACCAGCAGGTGTCTGATATTAAAAGATAGTGTGTCGGTAGATTTAGAACTATATGAAACCGGGGCAAATTTGTCTGCTTCAGGAACAGATTTGTTTAAAGGTTTTTTATGGGATCTTTGGGATATAGAACGAGGTACTTCTTACAGTTGGGTAAAATCGGTAAATGGTATTAAAAAACCAGCAACAGATAGAGCGAGTCAAAAAAGCATTACTGTTACTGTAAAAGAAGGCTACAAATCAAAACAAGGATATTGGATAGAAGCTTTTAAGGAAGCGTCAAATTTTGAAACAGGGTGCTATACTACCGATGCTTTAAGCATGATCATCACTTTTGAGCCACCGCCACCTACCGTAAAAGCAACATGGTTCAATCCGGATGGTAGTGAAATAACAGAAACAAAATACCTGGGGCAATGGGTAATGCTCAAATTAGAAACTACAGGATTAAATGAAGAACAGGTTCAGGTTTCTATATGGGATGATCGAGGAGGAGATACCAGCCTACTATATGAGTATGATGGGGAAGTTCATTCTAAAGAAAGAATTACCAATCACAATAGAAAAAAAGAAGAGGAAATTAAAAGATGGAAAGGTAAATCTATACATGATAGACTTGTGTTTCCAGAAAGTTATGATAAATTTCAAAAATATAATCAAACTATCGGCATAGATGGAACCTTAACTTTTTTAATTTCTTTAAGCCCTACATGGGAAAAGTATAAAGTAATGTGGGGAGATTTAATAGAACTAAGAGTTCTTGTAGATCATCCAAGATTAGAAAAATATGCAATTTCTGAAGTTTGGTGGGGAATAAAGCCAAACAGATATGACCCTAACTATATCTCTACACCCTTAAAAGTACGCTTGCCCAAACCTGATGAACTTGCTGAGTCCAGACCCGATTATGCAGCAAAAACAGTAGTCATAGAAGATAGCGTACTAATGGAAGCCAAGGGAACAGATCCTTGTCATTATAAGTACATAGAAATTAGTGAATTTAACAAAGATAAAAAAACCAAAAAAGACAAAAAGCAGAGAACATACGTAGCCTTTGAAGAAAAACCACTTAATAAGCCTGACTTCGATCCATATGAGGTAGTCACCGGGGGCAATGGACATAGAAGAAAAATTATCATCGATTTGATTAATGAGAATGATAAAGAAGGTACTGCCCCAAAAGCATGTATCGCAGAAAATATCCCGAAAACAACCTCTGGAGATGAGCATAAAGACAATATGCTTGTATTTGACATAGCAGACGAATTTATCAAAAAAGTAACCGAATCAGATGGTAAAAGTGAAGTAGAATCCTTTCTTGAAAAGCAAATAAAGAAAATGTCATCAGAAATGGGCTATAACGTAACCACAAATGACATTACCTTTAAAAGAAAAAATGAAGGACAATTCATTGATACCAGAATAGTAGAAGTATTAGAACATACCCAGACAAAACTGGTATTTTATGCATTATACCCATACAATACCAATTTTATAAAATTATGGGGCATAGCAACACCCCTACCTTTTATTTTGCGGTATTTATGGACAGGCAGTATCAAACCACATCCGTATACCATAATAGCCCAAAGCTGCCGATACAAACGAAATATTGTAATCAATACCTACCCTAACATAAAATGGTCTGTATATTTAAACCTCAATCAGGCGGATACATCCAAACAAATGGGATGGGGCAACAATATAAGACAGACCAACAAAGAAAAAAAGAATGCCCCCAAAGGATTTATAAAAAGTGGGGATGGTTCCTGGGATTTTGGGTTAAAAGCCGCTTTTAACCGTAATAAAGAATATGATGAGTTCTCTGATAAAACAGCTTTTGCTAAACAGGATGAATATGACCTCTCGGCACCGTTCAAAGAGGTTATTGATCCCATTATGGATAACCTTAATGATATTGGGGGATTTATTAAAGAAACAATTTTAGGGAAGAAAAAAGACTCCGAATCCGATCATGATACCCCTACTGCAGAACACCAGAGAGTACTGGATCAAGAAGCAAGAAGAGCAGCCAGAAGAAAAGAAAAAGAAACACAGGCAGCAATTAACAACCAGCCTGATGTACAAAAAGCCCTGCAAAAATTACAGGAGAACGAAAAAGAGATTAAACATCTTAAAAACAAATCCTACCCTATCGATAAATACCCATCACAAAAAGCATTGGATAAACAAAAGGCTAAGGATAAAGAAAGCTTATTAAGTCGCTACAGAAACCGGGATAACCTGCAACAAAGACTAAAAAGAAAAAGTGAAAAAGCAGAAATCAAGATCAGCAGGAATCTTGTAAACTTCAAAATTATTTACCCCAGCCTGTCCTTTGCTTTTGATTGGTACTTAAAAGGCACAAAAACATCTAATGCCAATATCACACAAAACATGGGGCATAAAGTGGGTACAGTACTAAAAGGTAAAATAAACGCCGACCCAATAATAGGATTAGAAATTAAACTGGATTTTCTGGCACTGGCACAGCGGTCACACCCTGCCGTACTGGCATTAATAGCCGCTGCTGATATTGCTATGGGTATGATTGGCGATGGGAGCAAGATCACCTGTGACCTCACTGCCACAGGCAAAATCAGCGGATATCTGCAAGGAGAGATCAATACCCTTACGGGAGAAAACAGTTTTAACCCCGATACCGCAAAATCATCTAGCGCAGAAGTAGCCACACTAAAAGGAAACCTAACCGTAAAACTGGAAGCTAGTATCAAAGCTGTAAAAAATGCACGTGTTTTTAAACATCAGGTAACCCTAACCGGGGCATTGGGGGTTAGTGCTACTGCATCAGACTCTGTACATGCCAAAATTGCAGCCGATACCAAAGGGTTTTATATGGATATAAGTAATACCTTTGAAGGATTGGAACTTATTGGATATGCTATTGTAGAAGGAGAGATAACTGAAGGTAAAGAAATAGAAGCAATCAATAAGGACACAAAACCAAAAGGAAAGAAAGCAGGAATCAAAGGTGAGTTTAAGTATAGAGTGATTGATAAACAACAAGCCATTCCTATAACCAAATTTTATTTTAACGATAACTAAGTATGAAACAACTATTCATCTGCCTATTAGCCATCAGTATAAGCAGTTGCGCACAACAACAAGAATCAAAAATGACACAAAAAATTAGCCAGATCTATAAAGAAGTAAAGTATAAAAACGAAGCCATTAACTACCATGCCGATTTTTATAACAGCGATTGTAGTTTTGAACTTTTGGTAAATGATATGAAGGTTTATAGTTATTATGATACAGGGGGCATTGGTACCAGTTTTCCTATTAATTATAAAATTCTTAAACCGGGCATACAAACCTATACCATACGCTTATACCCGCAAAAGAAACAAGATGGCAGCTTTATAGATAGTTTGGTCAAAAAAACCTCGTTTAAGCTGGTGGTATCCGGCGTTCGTTTTAGAGAAGGGGGTATCGATACCCTGGATGAGGGGTTTACCTTTACCACCCCTACCATACAGGGTACTAATGACGAAGGGGCGGAAGATGTACCCATCTTTGCCGGGCATGGGCTGCCTTATGTAGAATATACCGGCACCTTTGAAGCAAAAGTACCCTATACCATGACAGGTTGGTCACAATCTCAGGATTTAACCAAAGAAGACCCTGATCAATTGCTAAAAGAAGTGATTGCTATGTATAAACAATATGGGCAAGCCATTGTAGACAAAGATGAAGAAACCTTATTTGCTATGATCTATACCAAACAAAAGGAAATGGCACAGGCTGTCTATGCCGATAGTACATCTGTTCAAGAGGATTTGGATAAATATAGAAAATATTTTGATTATAATAATCTAGTAATTGAATCATTAGAAAAATATAAAATGCAATTTTACGGAAATGGAAAAGTAGTTACTTTAATGCGTATTAATGATGAACATAAAGGCAAAAATGCTATGCGAGTAAAATATATAGAAGGGGATTATTATGTTAGAGAATCTCTTATAATAAATTTCCACCGCCCTAAAGCAGGAGGGCCTTTAGAAATTATTAGATAATAGAATTAACTTATAAGGTTTTTAATCATGCAATTCAGGATAAAATGTTCAAAAATTTTAACTATATCTTCATTACTTATTTTTGCTTGTAACACCAGACCTCAAAAAAACAATCCTGACTTAGAGTGTTTTATAGCTAAACTTGAGGATAAAGACATGCATACAAAAGGAGAGTTGCTCAAAGAAACGATAGAAGTATTTAATGGGTTATTAGCTATCTATAATGAGGGGAACTCTTTAGTCCCAGAACAAATCAATATCGAAAATGAAATATATGATACTCCCTTTGTAATAGACACTACTAAAATCCCTGGTTTTTTTAACCAATTTCAAGAGGTTTCTCATATCCAATTCCCAAAAGATAGTCATAATTACGTGAAATTTCATGTAGAAAACGAAACAAATATTTTTATAAACCCAAATACTTTAGACGCAGGTATAGAAGTAGAGTTTACTCCGAAAACCATATATTATCGTGATACCATAGCTAGTATACCTAATTATAAAGTTAATTTTGACGATCAAATAAGGTGGGGAGTTTCTCGGGTAGTAGATAGTATTAACATTCAGTGTAGAGTTAAATACGTATCTGATTAAGATACCATAACAATTTCTAAAAATAACTCTAAGATTACATATAAAGGCGGAGAAATTGTTTTAAAGGAAATGAAAAATAATTTTGCTCACATACAGTTTAGCGATACAATTCATGGTCTTTTGGAAATAGAAGGTGTTACTTCTAAAGGGAAAATAGTTAACAAAAGATATCAAAGTGATTCTGAAATTCCTCTTATAGATGCTCAAAAGAAATATACCGAATTAATTGATGCTCTAAAGGAGGTAAGAAAAGAAGTGTATTTAGAACAATTAAATAATAACAATGAAGAATTTAGAAGATTATCGTATAACAAACTTTCTAAATTAGATTTTTTTAATCCAGATAGTGATAATGACGGATACTATTATAAAAACATATATTTTAATGGAGAAGTTGATAAAATCAAACTGTACATAAAAAAAAGTACTCGTGAATCAAGTATGAATTTTATGTCTATCTCTAATACAAATTATGGTTCTCTAATTGCTGAACATTCAGAAGATTTTGTCAGTTACAGAATACTAACTGATACAGGAGAACTAGTTACTAAAATACAATCTGAAAATTACCGTGTACTAAGTCAAGACTTTAGATATTATGAAATTAATGGCGAATATTTTCATTTAAATTTAAACAAAAAAGAACTAGATCATATCATAGCAGATAGTATTATTGCATTTGATAATGATATAGTGGCCATTAAAAAAGATAGAGATCATGAAGAATATGAATTATTTTCTTCTGAAAAAATAAAAATATCAAATTATAAGTATTCAAAATTCGAAAATGACTATGGATTATTATTTGGGTTCAGAGAAGGTTGTTTTTATATCATAAACTCCGAGGGGAAGGAGGAAGCAAAGCTTAAAAGGGGTTGTTGATATAGAGTTTGGTTCTGAAGGAAGATTTCAAATAATGAATAAAAATGATCAGTATGGATTATTAGATAGCAAAGGAAAAAGAATAACTCTTATGATATATCATTATATTGGTCTTTTTAGTGAGGGTTTAGCATTAGTTCAAAAGCATAATGATGGAAATTATGGGTTCATCAATACCAGTGGCAAAGTGGTACACCCATTCATCTATGAAGATGCCTATTTTTTCATAGATGGAGTTACAGCTGTTAAATTTGAAGGAACATACAAATTGATTAATACAGAAGGAAAAGTTATAGTAGATAGTAAATCCGATAACCTTTTTAAGCCCTCAGTAAATGGTAGAGAATATCATTTTGATCACTCAAAGGTATATAATAGTAAAGGAGAATTGATGTCAGAATAATATGTGGTTGAGAGTCTTCGTTCAAAGATATTTAATTAAATAAATATACCCCAAAGCAAGAGACCAATTAGAAATTATTAGATAATGAAGTTGATATATAAATTATTTGTTTTTTTTGATTTTATTGTTCCACAACCAGTTGCGCACAGCAACAAAATAAGTCCTTATTGTTTCCATGCTTTGGTATTGAAAAAAATATTGATGATTGGCTTTCTACTATAGAAAAGGAATTAGTGGTAAACAAAATAATTGATAATAAAAACAGTGAAATCTATCTTGACTTACACCTAATCTCAATATTTAATGCATATGATTCGGAATTTGATTATTCTCAAAGAGAAACGGTTAATCAAATCTATAATGATAATGGTATTACTATTAATACTCGGAGTGCTATTGCTTGATTTTAGTTGGTGTTTTTTATGTGTCTGTTTTACAGGTTTTTTATCTTGTTTTTAAAGTAGCCGAATTATATGATAACAATCTAAATTTTTCCGATCTGTTGTAAGTAAATAATAAAAAGGGGGATAACTAAATTAAAAAAGAATAATAATCCCGTTAACGCTAAAGATTATTACAGAAACATATATCAAGAGCCCCCTTTCTTGGCAAGATACATGCTTTGATATAATTTTACTAATTTTTCTGAGTTGTTTTTATAATTGCTGAATTCGGAAAATTACTTTTGAGCTATCTGAGTACAGATGACTTTAAAATTCTTTAAATTTTCCTGACCTATTAATATGTATTTGCTATTGATCTGGTGTTCCAAAACCTTAATTTCTAAGAGTCAAATTCGAGGTAACTTATCAATTAGGGTTCTTTTTTGTTTATCTAACTATTTATAAGAGGATAAATCTGTTGTTTAGTTTTGCTATTTTTCTTTACATAGTAAAGCTATAAACAGAACTAAAAATTTACAATTTTCGATTCAATTCATAATCTATGTGCGTCTCGTAGTTTTTTTGTTGCAGCAACTACTTGAGCATATTCTCTGATTATATATTTTGAGATAAATAACACTCCGTATAAAGCAGCTACAATAGCTACACTTTTTACAATAGGAGATTTTAAAAGTTCCTTGGAATAAATTATTATTTCTTGATTAATTTCTTCTTCTGGAGAAGATTTGACTGAAGGTCTTTTTTTTCTGATTACGGATTCTCTTCTCATAATTTTTTATGTTTATGAAGTTTCCTAGAATTATAAATATTATAGGCGATCTATCTATTGTTTTATGATGAAATAATTTTTAAAAATAGATGTGCTAATGCTAGGGAAGTATGATGAATATATTGGAAATTTCAGAAAAACAATTGATATCTCCAAGTTAAAAAGCTATATGAGTATTTGAAATCGATACGCTATCGTTGTGTAAAAGAAATGTTAAAGAAAATATAAATTCCCTCTTAAGCCATTAATAACAGGATATTCCAATTTATCCCCCCTGTAAATTAATCATAGGAAAACCGTAGTAAAAAAGGTGCAGAAATAATTTTCAAGCCTAATCTCATTTTATGCTTGCTTTATCAGGAATTCAGGAAATATGGTTCAAAATGGTATGGTAGACTAGGCGTATACTATGCTATAAAACTCATTTTAAGCTCTTTTAAGAGGTTTGGTTCTGCTTCCAATACAAAACCCTTGATAGTTTTTTGTTTTCTAAAAACAGCTTTATTTGGGGTTTAAAATTATTGATTTACGGGCTTGGTAGAATTAATCATTTCTTTGTGGTATAGTTATATTTATTTTTGTGGAGGGAATTACTAAGTCTTCCTTATAGGAAAGAGCTGTAACTTTTCCTTATAGGAGAGAGTTGTAACTTTTCTCTATAGGAAAGAGCTGTAACTTTTCCTTATAGGAGAGAGTTGTAACTTTTCTCTATAGGAAAGAGCTGTAACTTTTCCTTATAGGAGAGAGCTGTAACTTTTCCTTATAGGAAAGAGCTGTAACTTTTCCTTATAGGAGAGAGCTGTAACTTTTCCTTATAGGAGAGAGTTGTAACTTTTCCTTATAGGAGAGAGTTGTAACTTTTCCTTATAGGAGAGAGTTGTAACTTTTCTCTATAGGAGAGAGTTGTAACTTTTCCTTATAGGAAAGAGCTGTAACTTTTCCTTATAGGAGAGAGTTGTAACTTTTCCTTATAGGAGAGAGTTGTAACTTTTCTCTATAGGAGAGAGCTGTAACTTTTCCTTATAGGAAAGAGTTGTAACTTTTTCTTATAGGAAAGAGCTGTGTTTTTTAAAGTCACAAGAGGTAAGTTGAAATTCTAGATATTTCATCTTGTATAGGTGGTTTTATTATAAATACAATCATTAGAAACACCTCTATAAATTATTAGGTATCGATTATAGTTCTATATTATACATTTTAATACTATCATGATGTATAATAATACACATTTATTTGAATCTAAATAGCAAAAAAATGCATTTCATATAGTAGGATAAATGTAAATTACTGCATCCCTTTTAAAATTATAATAACTTAGATTAATTGTTGAATAAGAAATGAACCAAAACCTCACATTGTATCACATGAGGTTTTTAAGAAATTAAATAAACTTTTCTTCTTTTTTTAGTAGGTGTATATACTGACCGTGACCAACCCTCTTTAGATATTCTTTTCTCAGGAATTGATTGATGTAACGTTCAGCAGTTTTTTCAGGAATTTGAAGCTGTAGTGCTATGCTTTTATATTTCTGAGTAGTAAAAGTATTTGGTAATCCATCCAGTAAGCTTTCTTTTTTGCTTTTACCTTTTGAGTGTAGTTTTTTCTTTTCGGGTAAATAACGATATACTTTTTGTGTATGCACCAGTAACTTCTCCACAATGGCAATAGCATTTTTTATGTCAATATCTTGGGAATATAAGATACTGGAAAGTGTAGCGTTTTCCAATGACCGTATAGTTGTAAAGATTAATATGATTCGATAGCATATTAATCCCAGTCTTAGTAATGAAGCTTCTAGGTCTGTTTTTTGCAAGAACAGGAATTTATCATATTGTTTGCTAAAAAAAGCATTGAATAGCTCTATCTGTTGAGGTTTTAAAAGAATCCTGATCTGGCTTCCAAAACCTTCTAAGGATTGATAGTATTGGAGGTATTTATTACCTAAGTCATTAAAGGTCTTATCTAGAGATTGCTTATTATCTAGGGGAAATACATTTCTCCACTTTTTTTGTCGTTGCATTTCAAAAAAAATAAACCGACTAAATAGCCCGTTTTCTGCATCCGGCATTAAAGATAATACCTGGTCTATAGTACCAGAAAGCACAGCAGATAGTTGTGGCTTTTGAATATCTACATATTCATTAGCACTACGCCTATAATAACTTATTGGTTCATGATGGAACGCTTTTCTAAATCCATCACTATAATTACCATGTTCGCTTTTAAATGCTTGAGCAAGTGTATCCCCTTCGGTTTCAAATATAAGTCCCTTTCCATCATTATTTGCTAATAATTCAAAAGCTCCCGTGGCACTGCTATTGGCGGGGATAAATAATAGTTGTTCTCTGGGTTGTTCAGGTTTTAGTGGTCTTTGTTCCTTTTTATTTTTTTTAATGTCTAAATACTCACCGATTTCTATTTGATACTGTTCTTTTTGAGCATTGGTACTATCCCTTTTATGTTTGTGAATGGGGTATACCAATTTTCTGCACAGGTTAATTTTTCCTTTACCAGAAGAAGCGGGTGCGGTGACAAACAAAAACAAGTTGGGATATACTATACTGTTATCATACATTCCACAGACATTGGGTAAACAAGCGCTTATTGCTGTTAAACTTCCCAATAACAATACATCTTTTTCCTGATCTGTGATTGCATGTTTAGTTACCTGTTTAAAAAACTTAGGTAGTAGCTTATAAATTGCTGCAGGGATTCCTGGTAAAGGCGATTCTGGTATTTGCAGGGCTTCATCTTCAGGAGTTATCATTTTAGGTTTGGAAGTTGATAAAGCAACAACCTTTGTTTTGGTTTGAGAGGGTGTTACTCCTGCCGACTTTGCCAAATGGAAAAAAGTGCCTAATGAAACTCCGGAGTTATTACTTTGTAAACATTTTTGGTATTGTTTTCGAGCGATGGTAGCATCATATTTTGGATAATTACTACTGACACTTAAAAATAATTCTTCTCCCATATTTCCAAATGCATCTGCAAAGGCAAATCCGATTTTAATCCAATTTCCATAATTTCCAGTAATATCGATACCTGTACTTTCTAATAATAAGACTACTTCTTTTACTTTTTCATAATCATCGATTTTCAAAGCAGGTATAGCACCTTGTGAATTTTGTGCTTTTTCCTTTTGATTTTCTGATGACAAGTATTTTTTAGGATCAAATTTTAACATCACTTATATATTTTTGGTGGATAAAGGGGTTAGGGTCATAGGGTAATAAGCAAGCTCTGCAGACATCGCTACCTGAAGTATCTATATGAATGTTATAAGTTTGTTTTATGTAGTTGCTCACTGCCTGAAAATATTCAGTATGTGAAACTTCATCCAATGCTATTTTAATAATCCATTTTAGTCCATTTCCTCCAGGAGAGATGAATAATAGCTGAGAAGAAAAATAAGGGTCTTTTAATAATGTTTTTCTGATATCTGTTAATTCTGTAGTGTTTGGGATATCATCAATGTCAATAGTTAATAGTTTAGAATGTGTTTGCAAGGCATTATTGTTACGTTTGGTAAATACACCAGAAAAAGTAACATAATCAAAGTGTTTCTTTTTATACTCTTTTTGTTCTTTTTCGGAAGAGAGTTTTCGTAAGTGTGTAGTACGATGCTTACGGGAGATATCTGTAAGCATCCGATATACTTGTAATAATCCAATGGTTTTAGTAGGAATAAGATTATACAGGTTTTTAGAAAAGTAACTAAACCTTGGTTCCCATTTAGTATCAGGAATCATATCCAGATATTTCTGAATGTATGTTTGTCGTAATTTATAATCCGATAGCTTTGTTTCTAAGTTTAGATGTAAAGTATCATTGATCTTTAATAATAATTCTATTTTCAGTATCTGTATTAAAATACAATTGAGCAAAATCAAATGGATCTCCTTTACAAGTAGTGTCTTCTAGATCAATATAAGTTGCGCAATGATGCACAATAGTAATCTGTAATGTTTTTCTATGGTGTTTGGCAAATGGATTATAGGTTGGTTTGCATTGATTTCCACCTATACGCAGGACCGTTTCTTTCGGATAATATTGCCGAAGGATATAGGAGAAGATTTTTAACCCATAATGGGTTTTCTTTAAAATATGCTGTTTATTGATCATAGGTGTTTTTTTAAATGATCATACTTGTTTTTAAAAAGTAGTGATGTAAAGGCATGACAATTCTGTGCCTATAACAGGCAATATTTATACTCATACTTTTAAGAGTATTAAAGGAGTATCAATAATGATAAGAAATGTAACTAGTAGTTTCTTTATAGCAATATAGTAGTAACAATAGATTTGATAGCAATGTAGGAGGGAGATAGAAATATACTATTGCTATGTTTGAGTAAAAAGAGTTGTTTAAAGGTTATACTACTTTTCTCGATCTACGTTTGATTTTATACATGACTGTAGATTTGTTTACTTTATAGTTTTTCAGTTCATCAGCTGTGCATTCTAAATGAGAAGCTATCATATCTAGGTCCTGAGCAGGAATATCCGTATGGTCATCTGTTAATAAGTTACAATAGCGGTTAAATGTTCTGGCTGTTTTTTTTAAGCCTATAATAATCTGCTGCTTGGTAGCTCTGTACTTAGCTACAGGTAGTTCGGCTAATTTTTCCTTAATACAATACTTGTAGTCTTTCATGAGTTTTAATTTAGATGTGTATTTTGTAAACTAATTGTTTTTACATTTTATATAAAGTTTAAAGGTTTTTTACATACATTTACACTGCTTTCAATATTTTCAATGCATTGATTGCAAATAAGACTATTGATTATAGTAAAAAATGTCTTGATAATAAACATATTTATCCTTTTAAAATCAAAGGGGTTGAACAAATGTAAACTAATTATTTTACATTTTATTTGAATTTAGTAACTTTGTTGAGACAATTTTGTCCAACTTTTATAGAGGTATAGGGATGAGCAAACAAAATCCATCAGAAAAATATCATCACGGTAAGATTCTAAAAGATTACATCTTGGAGAATAGATTAAATCGTAAAGGTGGTATCAATCGATTGGCAAAAGCATTGCGTATGACCCGACAGGGGATTTATAGTCTCTACAAGCAAAAAGAGATCAAGATTTATAATCGAAGAACAATTACGGATTACTATAACCTCCCTGAAGATTTTTTTCCGGACCCTGATCAGCAACTAGATGAATTTAATGAATTGTTTAGGGATTATATAAATGCCAGTATTAAGATACAACGTTTAGAAGATGATTTAGGTAAAGCTCAAATGAGATATCTTACAAGAAGTTTTATGGATGCGCTTGTATTTAACCCAGATAATATAGAAAGAAATAATGTGTATGTATTAACAGGGGATTATGCAGATATCTATTTAGATAATTATTTTAAAGTTTCTTATTTAGATAGTTTATCAAGAATGAATGTAGCAGATGTGTTTAGAGGATATGCTTTTGAAGTAGAGAGAGAGCAGGATACTGTTGATTTTGGATGTACTGAGCGTAGAAATCTTGCATTATGTACCCATTTAGTTGAGTTCTATGAAAATATTGAAGAAGATATACCCTATATAGTGGTTTTTAGAAAAGCTTCCGGGATAGGTACTGTTTTATGTAAATATGTATCATATTTTAGAAGAAGATTTAGATTATACTCCCCCAATAAATCGGTAAAGGATATAGAGCTTATTCAAGAAGAAGTATTCCAGATATGGGAAGTAGAACGATTTTTGGATTTAGATAAGAAACAGTACGATGTTTTTTTAAAGGAAAGTGCAAAAATGCATGATTTTCTGTAATTACCAATACGGTGTGTACTCTTAGCTATATTAACACACAAAATCCATCTCAGGTCAAGCAGTGTTTTTAAAATGTAGATTTAATTTAAAAGAATTGTGTGGTCATATTTCAGAATAGTTCCAAGGTTGAGGTGACTGTTTTGTTTTGTAATTTGTATCTGCTGACTATAGGTAGTGTAGCCAATAAATTGTACTTATAGTGTGTATGTCCCTTTTAAAAAAACAGGAGTTTTTTAGAAGAAAAACCTCTTGTTTATTCTTTTAGAGTAAGTGTTATGATAAGCAAAAAATGTAAGAAATATTCTAATGCTGAGTATACTAATAGTTTTGATAGTACTTTAAAAAAATATTCTTCAAAGATACGTAGTTGATTATGGGAAACCCATAGGAATTGTTTTTATCAAAGTATTAGTCAAATCTTCCATTTTATCCCCCTGGATAATTAAGAATTAAAAACAGGGTACGAAATTAATTATTTGAAGGTATAAAATAAAAGAGGTTCTGATGGCAAATATTAAGGGGTTTCAGTTAATAATTATTATGCAGTTGTTTTTTTGTATTTTATAAACAATACTTATAGATTAATTTGAGTAAAACTATTTTTTTACTTTCGCGCTGTTTTTTTAGAGAAGTAAACTTTTTGCCCTTTTTTCTATGATAATAAAGTAGGATTATCATAAAAACAGAAACAAATCTAAGTTTAGTAACATTAATAATTAAGATGTAGTAATCTAAATTAAAAACTATGAAAAAAATAATATTAGCAGCCACTTTATTTTTAACCGTATTAACATTTTCTTGTAGCAGTGATGATGAGCATATATCTCCTGTTTTTCGGTTTTTGGAGTTTGAAAAAGATGTTTTGCTTCCAGCTATTAATGAACGAGAGATTACTTTTTTAGCTATTGATTTTGATGAAAATATAGGGAACTGGGAAATAATTTTATCTGGTGAACAGCAAAATAATCCAGTAAGCTTAAGTAAAGTCGAAACTACTGCTCATGGCTGGACTGGTATAGAAAGTAGATTACAAAGAATATATGTTAAAACTCCAGCTTTAGGGGAAGGTGATTATGTATTACAGATTAAAAATAAAACCAGTGGTCAAATTCATAGTGAAAAGTTTTTGGTTCGAAGTGATGTTTTTAATCAAATAAGTCAAGGGTATCCTAATACGTCATATACCCTTATAAGTTCATATAGTGAAGGAGAAACAAAGCCTATTACTGATTATTTGTATTTTCAGAATACCAGTAGCATAATCACGGCAGATATAACCAAAAACGGTATTCAAAAAATTACATTAGATAATAGAGACTTTTCAGAATCTTTTATTCTAGGTCATGAAATATCTACTAATAATGAAATAGTATTTACGATACCAGAAACTACACCAGTAGGAAGCTATTTTTTATCTGTACACTATGATAATGGACTAAGTTCTTATTTTGAAAAAGACATTATTGTTCTTGAGCGACAAACACCAGTTGTTGAGTCTATAAATAAAGAAATATTTTTAGAAGGAGAAACACTGATTCTAAAAGGAAATAATTTTCGTTATGATATAAAACCGGGCATACTCCCGGCAGATGGTTTGAGTAATCCAAGAACAACTTCTTTTTTAGTGTTCAAGGACAGTCAGAAAGAATATACTCTCTCTTTTGGTGCATATGCAGAATATGACCAGAGGTATGAAGATATAAATACCGAAGCTACAGAATTAATCTATAAAATACCATCAAAGTCAGATGCTTTTTTTTATATAGAAAATGGAAAAAACTATTTTGAAGGAGAAGTTTTTGTAAGAAATGGTCCATACGATAGTAACCCTATGCCAATCAGGATTGAATACTAAAAAGATACGATTGTGGCAAAATTGAGCTTCATGGTAGAGTTATATATAGCTGTGAAAATTTAAGCCACCTTGTCTAATTATTTTATTAAAATCGTCAGATCAAGTCTTGACTACTATAGTTAAAGAGCTAATTATATTAGCTCTTTCTTTTTCCTCTCTATTTTTTAATTTTAAAAGATGAATACTTAAATAAACTATAGATTAAATAAAAAATGTTCTCACATAAAAGAACAAGCGCAAACTAATTTTTTATGGTTTAACCGTAAATAAATGTTTTTAAAAATATTTATTATATTTTTGCAAAGTGAATAATCAAATAAAGTAATTTGTCCCCATTAAGTTGCTTTATTATAGATACTTAAATTTACAAACAATATAAGAACTGTTTTTTTAGAAAACAGTTCTTTTTAGTTTATATAACATTTCTTACTTTTAAGAAGTAATTGAGTCGTTACGGGGTAGTACTCAATTATTTTAACTAAATATTACTAGGTAAGAGCTAATTTATTAGCTCTTTCTTTTTCCTCTCTATTTTTTAATTTTAAAAGATGAATACTTAAATAAACTATGGATTAAATAAAAAATGTTCTCACATAAAAGAACAAGTAAAAATCAATTTTTTTACGGTTTAGCCATAAAAACATGCGTTTCTTCGATGTTATTTGTATATTTAAGAAGTGGACATAGTAGAATTATTTATTCTTCTATCTATCAATATTTACATTTGTTAAAAAGAGCTATTTTTTTACAATAGCTCTTTTTATTTGTTTTTAATTTTCTTAAATTTAACATATTAGGTTTTGGCTTAATAACCATTTTATCGAATAACATAGGGTGAAGGGCTAGTGCAAAAATATTAGCCCTTCTTAATTCTTTTCTTTTTTTAAAATCAACAATGAATACTGAAATTCCTCCCTAAAATAGGAGAAGCAACTACTATTGAGATTAATGTAATTGCCTAGTAAATAAAAATAAAAATGGCGTTTGATAAAAAGTTCTTTTATGTATATCTTAAAACTCCTTTATAATTACTGAACTATTTTATCAAAAAACTCTCTATGTAACCTATGTTACTAAATGAGAATTTATGATAATCTAATTTTACTATAAAAAACAGAATGCTTTTAAAAGGGAATAAACTATATAATATTTTATTTTTAAAATGTCCAAGATGCCAGGAAGGGCACTTTCTAGAATCACATCCTTATAATCTAAGAAAATTGAACAAGGTCAAAGAAAAGTGTCCTAAATGTGAATTAAAATATAGTTTAGAGCCTAGTTTTTATTATGGATCTATGTATGTTTCATATGGAGTTGGTATTGCAATAGCTGTGGCGGTATATATCTTATCCGTAATTTTTGGACTCCAATTAAGCCCGTTAGGGATATTTATAGCTATTGTTATGGTTTTAATAGCTTTAATGCCTTATATTGGTGCAGTCTCTAAATCTATTTGGGCTAGTTTCTTTTTTAAATATGATAAGAAACTGGCAAAAAAAGTAAGAAACCACAAGTCATGATTCAAGAGCTAAAAGATAACTACGGTCACCTTTTTGAAGGAATACTAATCAATGAAATCATTCAGGTAGGGACATTTAAAGAAGTTCCTGCGGGCTTTAAACTAATGGAAATTGGATCTTATGTGAAAGGGATGCCTTTACTAGTTTCCGGAGCTATTAAAGTACTACGAGAAGATAAAAATGGAGATGAACTTTTACTGTACTATCTTGAAAAGGGAGAGACCTGTTCTATGACGATGACTTGCTGTATGGGACAAACCAAAAGTGAGATTAGGGCTATAGCAGAAACAGACACAAAACTTATTATGATTCCCATCCAAAAAATGGAAATCTGGACTTCAAAATATAAATCGTGGAGAAATTTTGTTTTTGAAAGTTATCATAACAGGTTGAATGAACTCCTTCATACTTTAGATAGTATAGCCTTTGATAAAATGGATCAACGTTTAATTAACTATTTAAAGGAAAAATCCAGAATCACAAATGACAATATAATTTATAATACCCATCAAGGGATTGCATACGAACTCCATAGTTCTCGGGTTGTTGTTTCACGATTGCTTAAAAAGTTAGAGAAAATAGGAAAAATAGAACTGCATAGAAATTATCTAAAAGTTTTAGATTTATAGGGATATGTAACCAGTGTTACTGAGGTTGAATTTAGAACTAAATATTTTTGATTCTCTAAATTCATCAGTATGCTACGAAATTTATTTCCTATTCTTGAATGGTTTCCAAACTATAAAAAGACTTATCTAATAGGAGATATTTCAGCAGGTATTACTGTTGGCATTATGCTGGTTCCTCAAGGTATGGCTTACGCAATGATTGCTGGATTACCGCCTGTTTTTGGTTTATACGCATCTCTTATTCCCCAGCTAGTTTACGCGATTATGGGTACTTCCAGACAATTAGCTGTTGGTCCAGTTGCTATGGATTCACTTTTAGTTGCTTCCGGATTAAGTGCCTTATCCCTTTCAGGTATGGATGAATATATTTCTATGGCAATCTTCTTAACCTTGTTTATGGGTAGTATTCAATTTTTTCTGGGTTTACTTAGAATGGGGTTTCTAGTCAATTTACTATCGAAGCCCGTAATAAGTGGGTTTACATCAGCTGCAGCCATTATTATTGGACTCAGCCAGTTAAAGCATCTATTAGGGACAAGTATTAAAATGAGCAATCAAGTTCATATACTTCTCAAAAATACTTTAAATACCATAGAAGACACAAATCTTATAACGCTGACAATAGGTATTTTGGCAATGATTATAATGAAAAAGATCAAAAGTGTGAACAGGAAAATTCCAGGAGCATTAATCGTAGTTGTTTTAGGGGTTTTTAGTGTTTATATTTTTGATCTAAATGAGTTTGGAGTTAAGGTTATAGGAGTTGTCCCTAAAGGACTACCTGGTTTTAGTCTGCCTACTATTGATTTTTCAAGGATCAATGAGTTAAGCTCGATAGCAATTACTCTTGCACTTATTTCTTTTATGGAATCAATATCAGTTGCTAAAGCAGTTGAAGAAAACCATACAGAATATGAAATAGATTCTAATCAGGAACTTCTAGCATTGGGTGGGGCAAATATAATAGGCGCTTTTTTTCAATCTTATCCTATAACCGGTGGTTTCTCTAGAACAGCTGTAAATGATCAAGCTGGAGCAAAAACTGGAATAGCATCTATTGTAAGTGCTGCAATTGTTGGGCTTACCTTACTGTTTTTGACTCCTTTGTTTTACTTTTTACCTAATTCTGTTTTAGCTGCTATCATTATGGTAGCGGTATTTGGATTAATTGATGTAAGATATCCAATTCGGTTATTTAAAAATGGAAAAGATGAGTTTTTATTGTTAGTAATCACATTCGTAATAACTTTAATTGTTGGGCTCAAAGAAGGAATGCTTTTGGGAATCTTACTTTCTCTTTTGTTATTAGTCTATAGGAGTTCTAAGCCCCATTTCGCAATTTTAGGAAGAATAAAAGAAACGAATTATTTTAAAAATATTGATCGCTTCAGAAATGATGTTGAGATAAGCAATTCCATTTTAATTATAAGATTTGATGCCCAATTATACTTTGGTAATAAAGACTATTTCAAGAATGAACTTTATAAACAAATAAGAAAGAAGGAAGAGACTATCAAGGCTGTTATCTTGAATGCCGAAGCGATTAATTATATAGACAGTAGTGCAATACATACTTTAAAAACTATAATAAAAGATCTACAAGGTCAGAATATTCGATTTCTAATTGCAGGAGCCATAGGTCCCACTAGGGATATTATGTATAACTCAGGATTGGTAGATTTAATGGGGAAATCAAACTTCTTTGTAGTAACAAGCGAAGCTTTTGAAAACTTAACGAATAAGACTGAAAAAAACTTGTTACAAGAAAAAGTCTCTCTTCAGGTAAAAAACCTTATGTGACCTAAGTGGCTGAAAGAGAAAAGTAATCACTTTAAATTTATAATGTCAATTTTTTTTAAAAAATAATTCAAAATGAAAATAGAACAAATCTATACGGGTTGCCTAGCACAAGGAGCCTATTATATAGAAAGCAATGGTGAAGTTGCCATTGTTGATCCGCTGAGAGAGGTACAACCTTATTTGAATAGAGCCAAATTTGATAATGCAAAAATCAAATATATTTTTGAAACACATTTCCACGCAGATTTTGTTAGCGGTCATCTAACATTAGCCAAGGAGACTGGAGCATCTATTATTTATGGTCCCAATGCAGATCCTATCTTTGATGCTGTTATAGCAGAAGATGGGCAAGAGTTTAAACTTGGAAATGTAACTATTGTTACTTTACACACCCCGGGACATACTATGGAAAGTACTACCTATCTTTTAAAAGACGAAGAAGGTAAAGATCATGCAATATTTAGTGGAGATACTCTTTTTCTTGGGGATGTAGGCAGGCCTGATTTAGCTCAAAAAATGGGGTTATTCACAGAGAAAGATTTGGCAGGATTTTTATATAATAGCCTCCGTGAAAAAATAATGCCTTTAGCAGATGATGTAATTGTTTATCCTGCTCATGGAGCTGGTTCTGCCTGTGGAAAAAATATGATGAAAGAAACAGTAGACACTTTGGGTCATCAAAAGCAAATAAACTATGCTTTACGTGAAGATATGACGGAGGAAGAGTTCGTAGCTGAAGTAATAAATGGTCTATTACCCCCACCAAAATACTTTCCTGCTAATGTTAAGCTAAATAAAGAAGGCTATGATGATATTGAGGAAGTATTAAATAGGGGAAGACAAGGACTTTTACCAAGTGCTTTTGAAGAGGCAGTGAACAAAACCGGAGCTATTGTTTTAGATGTACGACATCAAGATGATTTCGCTAATGGACATATTCCTAGGTCAATATTTATAGGTTTAGACGGTAGTTTTGCTCCTTGGGTTGGTGCTCTAATTGTAGATATAAAACAACCTATACTTTTAGTTACTGACACGGGGCGTGAAGAAGAAGCTATAACCAGGCTTTCAAGAGTAGGTTTCGATAATACCTTAGGTTACTTAAAAGGAGGTTTTGAGGCATGGAAAAAGGCTTCAAAAGAATATGATACAGTAAGTTCTGTTACTGCTTCACAATTCAAAAATGACCTTGAAGGACAGAAAATATCAGTATTTGATGTTCGTAAAGAGAATGAATACCTTTCTGAACATGTTATAGGTGCTTATAAAACACCTCTAGATTTTATAAATGATTATCTGGTAGAGTTTCCAGAAGATAAACCGTTTTATGTCCATTGTGCAGGAGGGTACAGAAGTATGATAGCATCATCAATTTTAAAAAGCCGTGGTATTCATAATTTAATAGATGTAAAGGGTGGTTTTAAAGCCATTAAAGAGGCAGGAGTAAAGGTTACTGATTATGTTTGCCCATCAATACTTTAAAATAAGGTTATGAGAAATATAAATCAAGAAGAATGGTTAGAATTAGTAGCCAATGATAGCAGTGCCGTGATTATTGATGTAAGAATGCTTGAAGAGTGTATTGAGGGGATTATCAAAAATGCAATAATTATCGATTTTTTGGATGCTCCTAAATTCAAAATAGAGATTGAAAAATTAGATAAGGACAAGAATTATTATGTCTATTGTAGGAGTGGTAACAGAAGTAGCCGAGCGTGTCGATTATTAGAAGGGATAGGAGTTGAAAGCACCTATAACCTTATAGGAGGAATGCTTTCTTGGACAGGAATTCAAGTTATTCCTACAAAGCATAATTTTATTAGTTGATGGATTTTAAAGAAATTACATAAAAACATTTTAAATCCTGAGTTTGAGATAATATTAGATTGCATTATTAATTTATAATATCAAAGAAGTATTACTGAAATATGTGGTATCGGATTCTTAATAAGTTTTTGACTTTATATTATTCCATAGCAGGGTTGAGTATATTTTGATTAAATAATCTTAATCCTAATCAGGGCTACTAATTTACTGTAAATAGGTTTTTAGATGTATGATAAACAGTTTTTATTTCAGGATAGTCCTAATGACCTTTAGCTATGAATGTAGAAAGAGCCACTTTGCAAAGTGATATTTCATCATTATCGTATACTTTATTACACTATTTTGTTTAAAGTCTTTAAATAAAGAAGAACGTTCGAAGCTACTATCTAGATATTGCACGTTGTACCATCAAAAAAAGAGCTCAGTTTTTCCTAAACGGTAAAGCAAATATTTTTAATGTAACATTGGTTACTTCCTTACAACAGTTTTTATTGTTTTTTCGCATTATAAAAAATAACAATGGATTGGATATATAAACCCTGGCCTTGGTATGTAGCAGGTCCAATTATAGCTTTTATTATGTTTTTACTTATAATGGTAGGTAAGAATTTTGGAATGTCCTCAAATCTACGCACATTGTGTACCATCTGCGGAGCAAGTAGTAAAGTTGAATTTTTTAAATTTGACTGGAAATCCCAAAAATGGAATTTAGTAGTAGTACTTGGTGCTATTATTGGAGGCTTTATAGGCTCATTTTTTTTAAGTGATGATACAACTGTAGCAATAAATCCGGATACAATTTTAGATTTAAAATCTTTAGGTTTTAAAAGTGCGGGGGAGACTTATCTTCCAATTGAATTATTTGACACAAGCGCTTTGTTAATTATAAAAAATGTATTCGTTTTAATTATAGGGGGGATATTGGTAGGTTTTGGTGCTCGATATGCTGGAGGTTGTACTTCGGGTCACGCAATTTCAGGTTTAAGTAACTTACAATTACCATCTCTTATCGCTGTAATAGGCTTCTTCATAGGAGGTCTAATAATGATTCATTTTCTTTTCCCTTTAATTTTTTAAGTAATGAGAACTCTTATATATTTATTTATAGGAATCCTTTTTGGAATTACAATGTTCAAATCTGAAGCAGCCTCTTGGTTTCGTATTTATGAAATGTTCAAATTTGAATCCTTTCATATGTATGGTATCATTGGTTCAGCTTTAATTACAGGTATTGTTTTAGTTTGGTTTATTAAGGCTTTTAATGTAAAAACTTTTTATGGTGAGAAAATATACTTTAATCCAAAATCCAAAAGCTTTAGCCGCTATATGTTCGGTGGGATTATTTTTGGGTTAGGTTGGGCTTTAACAGGTGCTTGCCCAGGACCTATGTTCACGCTTATAGGAGCTGGTTATATTCCTATTTTAATTATAATTGGCGGCTCAATCTTGGGAACTTTTTTATACGGGTTATTAAGAAGCAGATTACCACATTAGGTCATAAGAAATTGAATTAAATATTGAAGTTTTTAAACTGCCTCCTAAATACCTTTTGAATAATAACAGCTTGAAAAAAAGTAAAAAACGGTCCCTATTTCATGTAATCGATTTTTATCTTTTGGTTACTTTTCTTTAAAGGTATAAAATATCCTTAAATTGACTCAGGGAATCTTGTCAAAGAGGTTCTTCGTCATATTTGGAGAAATATCAACCAGTTTGAGATAATATCACCTTCTTACGTAATAGGTCAAAACTAGCTCTACCAAACATTTGTCTTTTTATACTCTTTATTCGGTTTACAGAACCATTACTCCAGCCCATATTGATTCCGTATACGCTTATCAGAAACAAGAAAGGACTGAAGGTGAAATCATCGGATAATTATTTTTTAATCCAAGAAAAAGGAATAAATCATTTTTTTAAGAAATTAATTTGGTTTGTATAAATATTTCATTTTGTTTTATTTATGGATATTACAGGAAAAAAGTTTGTTTTTAAATTACAAAACTATTTTTTAATCGTAGTAGAGTGTAAAAAGACTAATAATATAAATTCTTCAATGAAACATTGTTTTAATATAGATTATAAATTTTCCCATTGTCTAGGTATAGAGAATTCTGACTACCCAAATGTAGATGAAATTTATGGTGAAATATTTTATAGTAATTATGAAGATGCCCCTATTAGAATAGGTTATATAGAGCTTCATTTTTATAATTACTCATTTATTGATTATGGATTTAACTTATATGATGCATTTGATAGATCAATGAATACTTTTAATTTAGGAAATGCCCTTTTTGATTATAAATCAAGCGAATTAAAACCAGAAATAGAAAATGAAATAGGGTATGGATTTAATTCAAATATTTTAGTGATACATGAAATAATGTTGCTTCCAGAGCATAGATGCAAAGGTTATGGGAAAGAAATTATATTAGGTATAGAGGAGTTTTTTAACGGAAGGTGCGGGTATATAGCATTACAAAGTTTTCCAAAACAACACGATGCTGGTATAGTAGATATTGAGGAATTTAAAGAATTTAACCTTAAAGAACTAAACAGTAATTACAAACAGGCACAGCAAGATCTTGATGAATTTTATTCAAAATGTGGTTTTTATAAATTGAAGAATCAAAAAGAATCCTACTTCATTAAAAATATAGGATAGTCTTTTAGGTTAACTCTGGCATTTAACAATTTTACTGATTCCTTATTTTAAGCAAATCTTATTGAGCTTTATGAGAAAATTAAAGAGATTTTTTTAAATTAAATAATAACTTTAAATATTACATAATCATGGAATTTTACAGTATTAACTAACAACTAGGTTATTGTGGTCTAAATAATAAGTACTACAATGTATAATGTTTTTTAAAAATACATTTAATTCAAGACTAATTATGGATTTATAAATAATTACGTTTTTTTTGTATTTTACTCTTTAAACCAACTTAAAAAATGAAAGCAAAAAATCTTGTACTTGATTATCATCTTCCATATTCAATAAATAGATTAACTCTAATAATATTTTAATTATAGGATGGAGTTAAGAAGGCTAAACTTGGATGAAGAGATGTTGGTGAAAAAAGTAGTTCAATTAGGTAATAAAAATTCTAGAACTCTTGGGTTGCTGCCCGAAGGAGCCATTCGAAATCATATAGAGAAGGGTTTTTTATTCATTAGTGTTAATTCGGAAAACAACCTATATGGATATGTGTTATTTTCTGTTACTCAAAAAAAGAGAAATATAAGAATTATCCATTTGTGTGTAGAAGAAGAACATCGAGGGAAAAGAATTGCTAAAAAATTGCTAGATTTTTTAAAAGAACAATTTCTGGATAAATTAAGAGGGATTTCTCTTTCTTGTAGAGAGGATTATGTGGAAGCTTCTCAGTTTTGGGAGCGATATGGTTTTAAACCAGTACAGAGAAAAAGAAGTAGAAGTAAAGAGGAGAAATATCTTATAGTTTGGTGGTATGATTTTGGAAGTGTTGATTTGTTTTCCAATTTAATTGAAGAGACTAATTCCATTAAAGCTGTATTGGATGCAAATATTATTATCAAAGCACGTGATAAATGTGAAGATGGTGCTGGAGTAAAATATTTATTTTCTGATTGGTTGAATGAAGTTGATTATTACTATGCGCCTGAAATTTTTAATGAGATAAATAGAGATGAAGATAAATTGCGAGCAAAAAAAACAAGACAATATTTACAAAATTTTTTACAAATAAAATTTAAACCTGATTTAAGAGATTCTATTTATAATCAGATTTGTAAAATAGTTCCGGGTGATTCTCTGAATGATAAGTCAGATAAACTACAATTATCAGAATGTCTTGCAGCGGAAATAGAGTACTTCATTACAACAGACAAAAATGTACTGGAAGCATATGATTCTATCTTTGAAAAATATGGAGTTCAAGTATTAACCCCTACTGATTTTATTTTAGAAATAGATGAGGTGAATAATAAAACTAATTATTACTCATCTCGACTAGCTGGAGTAAATTCTGAGTATAAACCAATACAAAGCTTGGAGACGGGTAAATTGATTGAAACATTCTTAGCAAAAGAACAAAGTGAAAAAAAACACCATTTGAGAGAGATAATAACGTCACTTTCTGGGGATGTTAAAAATTCCAGAACTATGATAGTTGGAGATAATGAAGGTAATAGCATAGGAGTTTGGGCTGGAAAAATTTGTGGTGATAGATTAGAAATTAAATTACTTCGAACTAAAAAAGGAAAACTATCTGATATATTATTTAAGCAGTTGGTTTATAGGCTTGTTAACTTGTCTATTGAGAAAAATAAACGTTATCTTTTTGTAATAGATGAGTACTTAGCAAATTCTCATAAAAACATTATGAGTACACTAGGTTTCTTTAAAAAAGGAAATAATTGGATAAAATTGATAGATGTAGGAGTGGTTAATTCATCTCAATATTTTACTAAAAAAAATATAACGGAAGGGTATCTTAGAATAGATACAGTAACGAATTGGCTCAAATCTGGAAGTGATGCTTATAAACTGCAATTAGAAAGACGTTTATTTCCGTTGAAATTTAGTGATATTGATATTCCCACATATATAATTCCAATTCGGCCATATTGGGCAAGTGAGTTATTTGATTACTATAGTGCAAATCAAAATATATTTGGTGTAAAGCCAGAACTTTCATGGAACAGAGAAAATGTATATTACAGAAGTGTTAAGCCGATAACAGAAGAATTCCCATCGAGAATTCTATGGTATGTAAGTAAGGGACAATCAAATAATAATAGTAGATGTAGTTCAATTGTAGGGTGTTCTTATTTGGATGAAATGGTTACTGGTAAGCCAAAAGACTTGTTCAGGAGATACAAAAGATTTGGAGTATATGAATGGAAGCATATTTATGAATTAGCGGGTCACGATATTGAAAAAGATATAAAGGCTTTGGAGTTTAGTGATACAGAAGTTTTTAAACAAGTGATCCCACTTGAAAAAGTTAAAGAAGTTTTTATGAAAAATGGAAGAAAATCAAATACATTTGCATGCCCTGTTAAAGTAAATAACACTATTTTTAATCAAATTTATATATTAGGCACAAAATAGAAAGTAATGAGTAAAGTGATAATTCTTTCCATAAAACCAGAGTTTTCTGATCAAATTTTTGAAGGAACAAAAAAAATTGAGTTAAGAAAATCTAAGCCTAATGTAGGGAAAGATGATTTGGTTATTATTTATAATACAATTCCAGATAAAGCTATTGTTGGGATATGTAAAATAACAGAAATTATTCAGTCTACTCCTGATGAAATTTGGAATAATTATTCAAATGACTTGGGAATCGATAAAGATAGATATTTTCAATATTACTTTGGTAGAGACAAAGCGGTTGGTCTTAAAATAGATAGTTTTAGAAGATTTAAAAAAAAAATATCTTTAGATAAAATTAGAGAGTTTATCCCAAGTTTTTCGCCTCCTCAAACTTTTAAATACTATAATAGAGACTCATTAATGGGTATTTTTACCTTAGGTTAATTTGTAATAGTTACTACTTAATCTGACAGATGTGATTTTACAGATAAATGAAAAGTATCCTTAAACTCATCGTTATAAATGGGCTTTTGTCTAGCTAAAGATATAGAATTTTTAAAAGTTAGCGAAGGTGTTCAACTTTTTTTAATTTCCCCTTCTTTTATTTGGCTGTATTCGGTTACACAAACGTTTACAGATGGTATCTTTTCTTTATATCGACAGTATCTCTGGTTATTTGGTTAGCATTCTATTTAAAACCAAAATACAAGTACTTTACTGATGTAACTTTAGAAGAGATTCCTTTCATAATTATTAAAATACCGATACAATACTTTTTCGTCTTTATGGCACATACCATATTTGTTTGTTTAATATTACTTTTCTTTTATTGATATGAGTATGGATTTTTATGAAATTCTACTAGGGGCTTTAAGTGTGACAATTTTAATAGCAATTGTTACAGCTATAATTACTCTAAATAGTGGTCAAAAATAGATATTCTACTCAAATAAAAAAGAAACTTATAGATGATGTTAAAGTAAGTAAATTTATAGCCACTTATTCAATAATAGTATTTGTTTTATTAGAAATGGTAAACTATGCTAATAGTTCTTTTTCTGATACTCTAAATAATGAAAACCTCTTTTGTTTTTTGGATACAGTATATTTTGAAAATCCTGTACAAGACTATCAATTATTGTATTTTAATGATAAGTTTGTTTTTGTAGAGGTGTTTTTTGAATATGAAAATATTACATCTCAAAATATTGCAGTAAATTTTGAAACCTTATTAGATTTTAAAATATACAAAAACATAGAACCTGATGATTAATAGCACACATCTTATTTCGTTACTTTTTAACTATCCAGTAATACCTATAACAGCTTTATTTATTTTTTAGATAGGTAATAATTGTTTCGAGTTTTTTTAATTCAAGATCTATATCTTCTTGGAATATTTCATCAATCAGCTCACTAGATAGATCATTCATTCTACACCTTGATTTTAAAAAATTTAAACTACTTTGCTACATGAAAGTTGAGATAGAGAATAAAACCTTTGTAATAAAACAAAAACAGAAAGTTTATTATAACATAAAAAAATGATGATTTTAATTAGATAAAAGTTGTTCTGTACAAATAAAAAAGAGTTACTAGGTTTAACAATGTCGAATATTTTATTTTTAGTAAAAAAAAGAGATTTTGAGATCAAAGATGATGAGAGTAAATAGACTAAATGTTAGATAAAATTAATGATGTAGAATAGGGCTTTTTAAGGAACTGATTTTTAACAATTAAAAATTAACAAAAAAAAGTTGTTTAATTTATTTTTTTATTATGTTTGCTTTAAGAATGAGTTCATAAATAGAACGCATTGCCTATACAAAATGGAATCTTTTTTCAGATTCGGGCTTAGGAGAATAAAGAGGTCTACTCCAAAAGCTGCCCTAGGGATAGGGAACCGAATTCTAAGGCTGACTTCTAAAAAACACACAATTGCACTTCAGTTTTTAGAACGAATCTCCTTCGTTGCTTATATTATTTCTGTTATACGGATATGAGAATAGGTTGATACGAATGATTTAGTCATTCATTTTACCAATTTATTTTTTTCAAATCACACATTATGGAATGATCCATAGGATACTCAGGCTATATATGCCATATTTCTATTGGTGATTTTCTTCTACAAAACAAAACCGAATAGATGAAAACAAAATATATCGATCTTATCGATCAAACCTTTTATTTTCCTCAGGAAGAATTTAATCTGGAGAATGACCAATTGCAATTCCACGGTATCAACCTAATGATGTTGATAGCCCAATATGGAGCGCCTTTAAAGTTTACCTATCTACCTAAAATATCTGAAAATATTAATAGAGTCAAAGGATGGTTTTACAATGCTATCAAAACTAATAATTATGCTGGTACTTATAACTATTGTTATTGTACTAAAAGCTCTCACTTTCAGTACGTATTGAATGAAGCTCTAAAAAATGATATTCATTTAGAAACTTCTTCGGCTTTTGATATGGATATTGTCGAAAACTTAAAAACTCAAGGGAAAATCAATAATGATACCTATATAATCTGTAACGGTTTTAAAAGAGATCAGTACATTCAAAACATTGCAAGATTAATCAATGATGGGTATCAAAACTGCATTCCTATCATTGATAATTATGAAGAATTGACGTTGTTGAGTGATGCAATAGACGGTAAATTTCAAGCAGGCATTCGTATTGCTTCTGAAGAAGAACCAAAATTCGAATTTTATACCTCTCGCTTAGGAATTGGATATCGTAACATTGTTCCTTTTTATAACGATCAGATCAAAGGAAATCCCAAGGTAGAACTAAAGATGCTACACTTCTTTATTAATACAGGAATTCGTGATACTGCTTATTATTGGAACGAACTGCTAAAATGCTTAAAGGTATATATCAATCTCAAAAAAATATGTCCTTCTTTGGATAGTCTGAATATCGGAGGTGGTTTCCCAATTAAAAACTCATTAGCATTTAATTATGACTATCAATATATGATCAATGAGATCGTAAACCAGATACAAATTGCCTGTGAAGAAGCTCAAGTAGATGTCCCAAACATATTCACAGAGTTTGGAAGCTTTACTGTAGGTGAAAGTGGCGGGACCATTTATGAAGTATTGTATCAAAAACAGCAAAATGATCGTGAAAAATGGAATATGATCAATTCTTCATTTATTACTACCCTGCCAGATACCTGGGCTATCAACAAGCGTTTTATAATGCTGGCAATAAATAGGTGGAACGATGAATATGAACGGGTTTTGCTTGGGGGGTTAACCTGTGACAGTGACGATTATTACAACTCTGAGCAGCATATGAATGCTATTTATCTACCTAAGTATAAAAAAGAAAAACCATTATACATAGGATTCTTTAATACGGGGGCTTATCAGGAAACTATTGGTGGATTTGGTGGTTTACAGCATTGTCTGATCCCACAACCTAAACACATTATTATTGATAGAGACGAAGAAGGTAACCTAATAACTTCTGTTTTTTCAGAACAACAGACTTCAGAACAATTATTATCAATTTTAGGATACCAAAAACAGGATAAACATAGTCCTTCTCTAGAGAACACGAAACAACATTTAGAAACCATTATTTAAAAACCACTTAAAATTAAAAAATGAAAACTGATAAAACATTTGCTGGTATTCCTAAAAAATATGCGGGCTATGACAAATCACAAATAGTATTAATTCCGGTTCCTTATGATGGTACCAGTACCTGGGGTAAAGGAGCTGACAGAGGTCCTGAAGCTTTTTTAGACGCTTCAGAAAATATGGAATTATATGATGTTGAAACGGATAGCGAAGTATACACCAGAGGGATTCATTTATTAGATCCAATAATTGTTAACGATTCTCCAGATTCGATGGTAGAAGCTGTTTACAATGTCACCAAAAATCATATCAAGAGAAACAAATTTGTCACCTTATTTGGCGGAGAACATTCTATCTCGATTGGAGTTATTAGAGCCTTTGATGAGTGTTTTAATAATCTTACGGTTTTACAGATAGATGCACACGCAGACCTCAGAAAAGAATATAATGGTTCTAGATATAACCACGCCTGTGCAATGTATGAAGCTAATAATAATACCAATTTAATTCAGGTAGGTATACGAAGTATGGATGCTTCAGAAAATTTGGTAATGAATGAAGATCAGGTATTCTTTGCTCACGAAATGGTGAATGATGATTATTGGGTGGATAATGTGATCGATCTAATGACCGACAATGTATATATCACCTTTGATTTGGATGCTTTTGATCCTTCCGTACTACCCGCAACAGGAACTCCTGAGCCAGGTGGATTATTATGGTATGAAACGCTAGAATTCTTAAGAAAAGTATTTGCTGAGAAAAACGTAGTAGGATTTGACATTGTTGAACTATGCCCTAATCCAACCAGTAAAGCATCCGACTTTGCGGCAGCTAAGCTCTATTATAAAATGCTGAGTTATAAGTTTGAAGATAGTGAAGAAACCTTGGATTATGAGAATGACATCACGGAAAATGAAAGCTTAAAGAAATTCAAATCTAGTTACGATGAATACGATGAAAGGTAAAGGCGAAATTTCAAAATTTATAGAAAAGTACTTTCTCCATTTTAATGCCGCTACACTAGTAGATGCAGCAAAAGGATATGAATTTCAATTAGCTAATGGTGGCAAAATGTTAGTTTCTCTAGCAGGTGCGATGAGTACTGCAGAGTTTGGAAAAATCTTTGCCGAAATGATTCGCCAGGATAAAGTACATATTATTTCCTGTACTGGTGCCAACCTCGAAGAAGATATTATGAATCTGGTAGCACATAGCCATTATAAAAGAGTTCCTAATTATAGAGACTTGACTCCACAACAGGAATGGGAATTACTAGAAAAAGGATTAAATCGCGTCACCGATACGTGTATTCCAGAAGAAGAGGCTTTTAGAAGGCTGCAAAAACATATTTTCAAAATCTGGAAGGATGCTGAAGAGACTGGAGAGCGCTTTTTTCCGCACGAATTTATGTATAAGTTATTACTCTCCGGTGTACTTGAAGAATATTATGAAATAGACATCAAAGATTCTTGGATGTATGCTGCAGCCAAAGCAAATTTACCTATGGTAGTGCCTGGATGGGAAGACAGTACGATGGGTAATATTTTTGCTAGTTATGTAATGAAAGGCGAACTGAAGACCAGCACAATGAAATCGGGTATTGAGTATATGATGTTCTTGGCCGATTGGTATACTGATAGTTCAGAAAATGGTATAGGGTTTTTCCAAATTGGAGGAGGTATATCAGGTGATTTCCCCATTTGTGTAGTACCGATGTTATATCAGGATTTAGAAAGAACAGAAACTCCTTTTTGGAATTATTTCTGTCAGATAAGTGACTCAACTACAAGTTACGGATCTTATTCTGGTGCAGTACCTAATGAAAAGATTACTTGGGGAAAACTGGATATTAATACACCTAAATTTGTAATAGAAAGTGATGCAACTATTGTAGCTCCATTAATATTTGGCTACCTATTAAATATGTAAAAATTAAAATACAACGAAACGTACATTTGAAACAAGTAATTGTTGATTACAAGAAGTTAAATAATAAGATTCTAGATCTATTATAAATATCCTGATGGATATGATGAAGATATCATCACTTTTAGAAATGCCCAAAATGAAATAGTAGAATGTGTAGAAGTAAAAACCGAAGACACGCTATATCTTTTAAAAATTAGTAAACGATTAGTGCCTGTAATGGAAGATCATGAAGATGATAATGGTGAAAAAAAGCAAGACATATCTGATGCATCTGAAATTGAAGAAGAATAAAATATCAAAATAATGAAAAATGCAGAATTTCATCTAGCACTTCCATGTGAAGATCTAGAAAAAACCAAGGACTTCTATATTAATAAACTTGATGCCGAACTAGGAAGAAGTACTGATAATTGGTTGGATGTCAACTTGTGTGGTAATCAAATCACTTTCACCAAAACTGGAGACTTTAGCTTTGATTTTAAGAATTACCGTTTAAATAATCAAATACTACCGTCCTTTCACTTTGGAGTTATCATTGATGTAGAAACCTGGGGGAAGTTGTATTCACGTTTGTTTTCTATGGATCTTGAAGTGACTACAGAGGTAACTTTTTTTGAAAACAAAGTTGGAGAACATCTCTCTTTCTTTGTTAAAGACCCTAACGGATATATGGTAGAGTTTAAAAGCTTTAAAGACCATAGAGAGATATTCAACATATAGAAGATGACAAGTGAAGTATATGCCGTACATATTGCCGATACAGTTTCTATAAGAAACTGTAAAAATAATTTTGAAGCCGAATTATTATTTTATGATAGCGACGAACTGTTTTATCAGTGGTTTCAAGGGCAATATATCTATGTTTTTAAATATGGAGTAGTTTGCTTTCATAATATTAATAGAGGTGAAGTAGAACAAATTTGTAATGAGATATTGATGTATGCAAAAGGGATTGTTAAAGAAGATATTTCGGAAAATATCAATGTCGTTATTGGAGGAACAGTAAATAAAGTATCTATTGGTACTATTACATTAAAAGAATATAGTGTAGAACCACTTCGCTTGGTTATGCTAAATATTTCTCAATCTGTTGCTTTAGATCATTATGCTAATGTGTCAGAGCAAATATTAGAAGATACTCGATTACATACTACCTATCTTGAAGAAAAAGGAAAGTTAGATATAAGTGGTAAAAAACTCAAAAAATATATTGGTCGGGTATTAAATATAAAAAACAAAATCTCAGAGAATTTATACATTTTTGATTCGCATGGTGTGACTTGGGATGATGAAAACTTAAACAAGTTGGATCAAGATCTTAAACGAGTACTTGATCTTAAAGATCGATATCGCAGTATTCACGACCAGATAGAAATCATTAAAGAAAATCTAGAACTTTTTAAGGATATCATGTTTCATAGAGAAAGTAGTAAGTTGGAGTGGATCATAATCATCTTGATTCTGGTAGAAGTGATTGACCTTTTTATTCAAAAATTAACATAATAAGAAATCTAATTAAGTGGTAGAAACTATAATAAATAACGAATTAAAAGTAATTGGAAGCGAGGAATGGTGTGTTTTTGATGAATTTGGCATTCCAGCTATCAAAGCAAGAGTAGATTCAGGAGCTAAGACCTCTTCTATCCAAGCCAATAACATTAAACTCTTTCATAAAGGAACTGAAGAATGGGTTCGTTTTGAGGTAAACCCTATCCAGGATAATAGAAGTATTATGATTCGATGCGAAACCAAACTTCATGATAAAAGAGTGGTAAAAAGTTCTTCAGGGATTGCGGAAGAACGTTTTGTAATCAAAACACCTGTAACTTTAGGGGAAACTACCTTTGATATTGAACTTACACTTGCTAATCGTGATGCTATGGAATATCGTATGCTATTAGGACGAGAAGCGATGATTGATCGATACATTGTAAATCCATCAATAAGCTTTGTACAGCAAATTTTTACAAATGATGAAATTCAATTAAAATATAAACCTTTCCTTAAGGAAAAATCAGGGTTAAAAATTGCATTGTTAGCCAGTAATCCAAATCTATATAGTAATAAGCGCATTGTAGAAGCTGGTATTGCTCGAGGTCACGAAATGGTATTTCTCAATGTAGAACAAGCATATATGAAGCTGGACGCGGCCGAACCAGAAATACGTTATCGAGGAGGAAATATAATTGACGAATTTGATGCTATTATCCCAAGAATAAAACCATCAATGACCTTTTATGCTTGTGCTTTAATCCGACAATTCGACTCGATGGGTGCATATTGTTTAAATACTGCCGAAGCTATTGCTCAATCAAGAGATAAATTATTAGCCACTCAACTTTTTGCTAAAAATGATATCCATATCCCTATTACCGGATTTGCAAAATCTCCTTTGGATACTAAAGACCTAATCAAAATGGTTAATGGTGCACCATTAATCATCAAACTTTTAGAAAGTACTCAAGGAAAAGGGGTGGTGTTAGCAGAAACCAACAAAGCTGCAGAAAGTGTAATTAATGCCTTTAAAAGTGTTCAAACCAACATCCTAGTGCAAGAATTTATTAAGGAAGCTAATGGGCAAGATATTCGATGTTTTGTTGTGAACGGAAAAGTGGTGGCCTCAATGCAACGGCAAGCTGCCAAAGGAGAGTTTAGAGCTAATATTCATCAAGGTGGTTCTGCTTCTAAAATTAAAATCACCACAGAAGAGCGAAAATTGGCGATCAAAGCAGCCAGAATATTGAATTTACCAGTGGCAGGGGTAGATATTATTAGATCAAACAAAGGTCCTCTCCTATTGGAAGTGAATTCATCTCCAGGTCTTGAAGGTATCGAAAATGCCACAGGATTAGATATCGCCAATATAATGGTTGAGGCTATAGAAAAGAAGCTAAAATTTAAACGATGATACATCCCAATACAGAAATACGGTTTATAAGTGATGAAGTTGGTTATGGTGTAATAGCTAAAGAGTTAATACCCATGGGAACAATTACTTGGGTGTTAGATAAGTTTGATCGTGAGTTTACCCCGGATCAATATAACGCATTAGAACCCATTTACAAAAACATTTTAGAAACTTATGCGTATAAAAACAATCTGGGTAATCTGGTATTATGCTGGGATAATGGACGTTTTGTGAATCATAGTTTTAATGCCAACTGCCTTACCACGGCTTATAATTTTGAGTTGGCTGTACGAGATATTTACCCAGGAGAACAACTAACTGATGACTATGGTTATCTAAATATTGATACGCCATTTAGAGGTATTGATGAAGGAACCCGAAGAAAAATTGTTTATCCAGATGATTTATTGAAATATCATAAATCTTGGGATAAAAAATTAATAAGAGCCTTTAAACACATATCAAAAGTAAAACAACCTTTAATTGGATTAATAGATGAAGAGCTATGGCAAATAGCAGTACAGATTGAAAAAGGAGAAAAAGAAATGGAATCAATATTAAAAAATTATTATCAGAAGGGTTGAAAATGGAAATCACGAATACTGTTACTTAATTTAACAAATTAACTGACTATGAAAATCAAAAAACACAAACAGAAATCAAGATTAATAGTGTGTCAAGGAGATGAACTATTGGTATTCCAAAAAAGAAGCAACAAACTAGAATATGGACTGGTTGGTGGGTTTTTAAAAAAAGGAGAAACTCCAGAAAATGGTCTTATCAGAGAAACCTATGAAGAGACAGGTGTTCAACTTTCTGAAAAGGATCTGGACTACTATGATTCTTTAACTCTTGATTACGGTAATAATCAAAAACTCTCTAAACACTATTTTGTTTGTAAAGAAGCAAACAAATCATTTTTACTCAATGAGCCTGATAAGTTTGCAAAAATTGAATGGGTATACTGGAAAGACACATTAGCATACCTTGGTAAATCCGATCGAAAAGTGGTAAAGTCACTTTTCAAAACCTGTAAGATTAATTACTGAAATAAATATATGAATGGTCTTATTATTAATCGGAATATGGAGTATTTAAGAAATACTTTGATGGGTACTATTTATTTTTAATGGATAATGGAGAAACTATTGTTTTTGAATAAGTTGCTCCTATTGTTATTAAAAAATTTGACCTTAAATCCGAAGCTTTTAAAGGTACAGCTTTCGAAATAATGTATTCAGAATATGTCCAAAATGATAATGAAGATTTCGTATCCTTTAGAATCGAAGAATTAGCTTAAATGTAAAAACTAAAATAATTGATATAATTTAATAAACAAAAATGTGTCATAAGTAAAGAGAAATAATATAAACCACCAATCACGTGTAAGTATCTAAAAGATTATTTACTAAAAGCACCAGACTTGAAGTGATAACAATCTGGTTTTTTAAAAATAAAGTAAAACTTAAATTTTTTATATAATGAAAAAATCAAAAAACCTAGTATTTGTTCTAATTGCATTATTTTTTTGTACCCTAACTGTAAAAGCTCAAGAATCAGATCAAGAAACGGAAACCATCATTGGAGTATTTGATGGTTTTGATGGGGAAAACTTTTCTTTCAATTACACCACAGAAGAGGATGAAGAGGATATTATGCTCTTCCCAAACATTAAACCTGAATTACTTAAAAAATATAATTTAAATGATGAAAAGTTTATGGGTAAAACTTTTAACATCACTTTCATAACAGAAACTGAAACAGAAATTGATGAAGATGGTGACGAACAGGAATACGATGTTAGAACCATTATAGGCTTAGAACTTATAGACCAATAATATAATAACACAAGAATTTCTAATCGTTCTAAAGGAGTTTGGACCGATATTAATTTGCAAATTTTATTAAAAGTTAGAAATGCTGTTAAAAGCATAAAAATTTGAGCTCATTAGTTCTCAAAGAGAGTATCTTACTATCATTAAATATGAAAAGCCCTTTTTGATACCTTTATTAATAATTTTATCTAATTTTTACCTATCAATTAGATATTACTGTCGATAAGATTGAAATGGCATTGGGAGCGATTCTGGTAAAATTAGCTTATTCCATGTATTCGAAAGTACTAGAAATACTACAATCAGTATATATTTCAGGATTGGATTAATAATGTAGAATGGTTTTTTATAAATACCTCTAATTCAAGTAAATTTTCAATAGAATGGTTAGATATTTCAATCTCTCCCGCTACTTTTAAAAGCTAAATCATTTTAAATAAATGGTTTAGCTTTTTTGTTTTAGCCCTAATTCATCTAATTAGGGTACTGTTTTTCGCTTTAAAAATATCTGACTTTTAATATTAAAGAGCAGGGCTTCTCTTTCCTAATTTCTAAAATCATCATATATCAAAAAACAACATTAAAAAAGAAAGTATCAGACTTACTCACATTCCCTTTACTATCAATAGCTTCTACACTCCAAGTAACTCGTACTTCTACTTGATTTCCTGCTATGGGAGCATTTAATTCTTTAATTTTTCTCGCTAATTCTTGAGAAAAAATAAATGAAGTTTCTTCCCCTACATCAAATTTTTCATCCAGATAAGTTGATGAAGTATATCTTATTGTTACCCGATATGTAATCGCTTCTTTTTCTTCAGAAACAGATGGAGTCCATTCTAATTTTAAACCTTCTAAAAAAAAGCGCTCTTCATTATTGATGGGTAATATCAACTGGGGTGGGGATAGTAACGAAGTTTTAGTTTTAATCGGTGTATCTTCTTTTTCACAAGAAGTTAGTATGCATAGAATGATCATTACAAAAATGAAAATGCTCTTTTTCATAGTTTTAAAATCGTTAAAAATTAATAATACAAGGTAATAGCTTTAATCATCAATTCGTTTATGTCTTTATAATTCATTATATCTGTTTATAAGTAGGTCATTTTTCAAAGATTTGTTATTGTTGTCGACGGTCTGTATAAGGCAAGTAGGGTTGGGGAAAAGAAATTACCTTTCGTGTTTGCACTAAGTTAAAACAAATGTTTTTACTTTTTAATTTCTTTAAATTGTTAGGTTAACTATTAAACATAATCTATTTAATGAACAACTTCTTGATTAGACGTACTCCTTTTGAATTTTTAATCTCTACAAAATAAACACCTTTTGATTTACTTTTAAAATCAGAAGTTTCAATTGGGATTTTATTCTCCTCTTCTACCAAACCAAGGTTCTGTTTGTAAACTAATTTACCTAATGAGTTATATATTTTTAATTCTAACTTCTCATGAATCGATGTGTTAATTACAAGGTTAAACTTGTGAAATTTAACAGGATTAGGATGCAGGCTAACAGATATCTCATTTCCTCTAATTACATCGCCTTCAAAGTTCGATTTTTTATAAAATGTAATTTCTGGATTAAGAGCCCATGCGTGGAAATTGACTTTATAAATAGCCTCAATTAGAGATGAGTCAACCCAATCTAGAATGAGTACTCCATAACTCTTACTAAAGCCCTTATTAGCTTTCATGTAATTTTTAACTCTAGGATTCATGTAGTCCGAAACTGCGGTAATATCAGGTTCTGGAATAGGAATGCCAACAAGATGATTAGTAAGATAACCATTTACAGCATTTAAATAAAGGCGATTATTACTTCTATTATCATTGGCTTCCTGCATTAACTCTTTGACTCTGCCCCATTTTCGATCTTTGTTTGCATCACAATTTGTAAAGGGCCACGATAAACAAGAATCGATACCCAAATCATAATAATTATTAACTTTAATATAAGGATTATATATAGGTTTTGCTCCTTTTGGGTATGGAAACTTGCGTGTATTTGCGACCGAAGTAACATTATCTTCATGCTTATAATGAATACCTGGTACATGATTAAGTTTTTTTGTAATTAATAATATTTTACCTCTTAATTCTTTAAGTTTAGGAAGTCTATTGTCCGTGAAAAACAAATTACTATATATAGGGTCTTTAATTATATTTTTGAGTTCAGTTGCAAGTTTACTTGCACTTCCTTGATCGCTTTGGATAGTCATAATAAGTGCTTCGTTTTTATTTTCATTAAAAAACCTTTTGATAGCACTTAGTACATCTCTTTTAAATCTAGTATGAAATTTTATGATACCATGAACAATTATAGGATCTCCAGGTATATGAGAGTCGCTTTCTTTCAATCGAATGTCAAAAAAACGTATTCCGTTATTTAATTGCTCATAAAACGATAAATTTTGGGTAATGTAAGTTGAGTGATGAATGATATTCTGAACCCCTGTTAAATCGGCTTTTCCATAGGCTCCAGTATCATGTGTACCCGGAATTGTTATGTTAGAAACATTAGTTTCTGGATGTAAATAACTCATCCAGTCATTTCCTTGTTGGCTAAAAATTGATAAAGATTGACAGAACAGAATAATGGTTAAAACTTGTTTGAAAATTAATTGTTTCATGTTCTAAAATTTTATAATTAATAAATGACCTCCTTTAGAGTTGGTGTTTTAAGCGTTTCATACATATTGTATTGAAAAGTTTCTTCCCGTAATTGAACTGAAAAGCGTTTTAAATCATCTATTACGCCTCTATTTAGTCAAGAAATTAAAATCTTCTTCCACTAGGTTTAAAAGGGATTGAATTTTTTTTCTTAATGAAATTGATTATTGCAACAATTATAAGTTAATATTAAAAGTAAAAAGCTTTTAAAAACCGTCACAACAAAACCAGGTATTCCAATCTTGGAATTTGATATGTTTTTAATGATTATGAGTTGAAAAGATGTCTTCGAATCTCACGATTTATGGTTAATAAAATTAGTGTCAATAATTAATCTATTTTTACTTTCTTCTGCAAAATCCATTAAGATCGATCCATATCTGCCACGTGGACTATGACGGAAATAACTTGTTAGTTCTTGGTTAATTTCATTGGCGACACTGGGGATATTGGGAATAAGACCGGAATACCCACTGGTAAAGTTAATGTACATTACGTGGCGATTGCGGTCATTTAGAGCTTCAGAAAATAAGCCTATTATATCACTCCATTTTTGGTGAGTATCTGATACCTCGTATTCATCCTGAACTCGTAAAATTTGGGAACCATTAAATATGAAAAAAGAGGAGTTGTTTTCCCAAAGAGAAGGGTTAGCGTCTATACCTTTAGGTGTTCTAGCCGCATGAAATCTTCTTACTAATACAATTTGTCCTCTTGCAATCTCTAATATGGGGATATCTTTTCCTAAATACCACATTGTAGGGTTTTTATTAATATAAGAATCAAAAATAGCTTCAAATGACATATTGCTATTACTAGGAGTGTGCTCTTCTTTTAAAGACATAATAATGGTCTCTGAAGGGTTTTTGTTTAAAAAATCATAGCAATAGTCTAGTACATCTGTAAAATTAATTTTTTGATAAACAGGTCCATGATGTATAGTAAAACGATTATTAATACGTCTACATCTGATATCTAGAAATCGGGTGCCTTGCTTTAATTGTTCTCCGATTGTTAAATCTTGGCATTTTGCTGTACCAGAATAATATGGAGAATCGTATCTTGCTCCAGAATCATGTGTTCCAGGAATACTCAGTCCAGAAAGTTTCATGTGTCCAGGCATCTCATCCATCCATCCATCTTGATAAAGAATAATGAGGTTTGTTTTTTTTGATATTATTAGTTTTAAGTGAGGAATTAGAAATAATGGAGTCTACTTCATCATCCTTTTCACAGGATTGAGATAATAAGAATACTATTATCACCAAAATTGCCTTAGTGATAAAATTGGTTTTCATAAATTGTTTTTTTAAGGTTTTATTTTTGTGTGATCATGAGATCGAATGTAATTATAAAAAGGATATTCTTCCTTTTTTAGATCTTATTTCATATTTTTTTAACTATTGTTTGTGTTTTTTAACTTTTTCTTTATTGTTTTTTACAAATAATCTATTTTATGGCTTTTGTTTGATTTTTGTGTTAATTAAATAGCTTTTTATTGTTTTTTTATTGTTTTTTTGTTGCTTTGTTTTGATTTTGTTTTGAAGGTAAGCTTGTTTCGTTTAATATGTAAGAAGTGATTTTACCCCCTCGATATATTCTGGTTTTATAATGTAACTTTTTTAAAACGCCTTAGATAGGTGCTTTTTTGTTTAGTCTGATTTGTCTGTTTTGAAGATTTTTGAATTAAAGAATTGTATGGTTTATATTAACTGAGTAGACTTGTCAATTTTTCTTTTTATTGATGCTTAGAATCTGTTGTGACAATAAATCTCTTTTTACTAACTGCTTTAATCCCATATTTTCTCATCAATCGACTACTCTGTGTCTAGATACCTTAAACCCTTTTGCTTTGAGTTCCTCTGTAATTCTAGGACTACCTAAGTAGATTTACTTCGCTTACAAATACGTTGAATATCAGAAAGTAACATACCTTTTCTCCATCTCTATCTGATGGAATATAATTCTTACTCCAGTAAGAACTATTCTTGCTAATTTTAAAAAACGTTACACATCTTCCCAATCAGATATTTTCTATTGTGATCTTTGATAAATTTCAATACTTCCGATCGCTCTTGGAGAAGATGCTCACGGCCTTTTTTAAGATATCTCTTTCCATGGTGACATCCTTGAGTTGTTTACGTAATTGCTCTAACTCTTTTTGATCTTCTGTTAATTGTTTAACTCCGTTATCACTAAATGCTAAATCAGGATGAAGTTCTAACTCTCTACGCCACCTGTAAATGAGATCTGAACTGATGCTCAGCTCCATGGCAATCTCTTTGGTGTTACCTTGAACATTGCTCAATTCTACTGCTTTAATTTTAAACTCTTTACTGAGTTTTCTTCGTTTCATTTTGCTAAGTTATTTAAGATAAAAATGAGCTTAACTTATTGTGCCAGTAAATCTAACAACTTCAAAATGGTCATGTTATCTTATTTGGTTTTAGATAGCTTTGTTTTATCTTTTTATTTTACAAATTAGTGGTGCTAAAATCATTTAGAGTGCAGTATTATTGTATACCTATAACGACATAGTTTTTAAAATTAAAAGAAGATTCCTTTTAGATCTTTAGGTGGGGCTTTTTTTACATGTTTTTACAATTTTTAAAAATACGAAACATTGATAATTATGGTATTTAAGGGTGTGATTTTCGCCCTCATAACCCGAAGGTCACAGGTTCGAGTCCTGTTCCCGCTACTTTCAGGGTGTTTTTTTCTCGAGCGAGACAATTTTGTCTGATTTTTATTTTATGAGGTTAATTACCCCCAAGGTTTGTCTCGCAGAAACAATTTAAAGTGGTTTCCTCTGATCGCAATAGTAAGATTGGAGATGATAGTTAATAAATTAGATTTTCTTCTATTTCCTTCATAATGTGATTGTTCTTACATGTCTTTTTTTAAATAGTAAATTCTCTCTAATCTAAAATTTACGGAACCGTTCAAAAGGCTAGATAAATTAAGATTTTATTACCAAAATTTTAATAGAATTTAATCAGGGTCAGATATGTATTTTCAGTCATTATATGAAATTCTTAAAATCAAAAATATTGAAAAACGAAATACACCTTGCGCAGCAAGAAATATACTACGGACAAATAATAAATAATAAAAGTTCTTTATATAATGTAGGAGGTTATATCTCTCTAAAGGGAGGTATTGAAACTAAATTATTAATAAAAATTATTCAAGAATTACCTCATAAATTTGACGTTTTTAACTTCGAATTTGATTTAGATAAAGAAATTCCTCAGTTTCAATTAAAAGAAAAAGTTGATAAAATTCATGTAAATGAGCTAAATTTTTCAAGAGAAAAAAATCCTGAAAAAACAGCAAAAAATTGGATGCAAAATCAATTTAATGCAGCATTTAATATATATACTGATGATTTATATAGGTACACTCTTATAGAAATTGCTGAAGATGAACATTGGTTGTTTATGTGCTTTCACCACTTATTGGTTGATGGATACAGTTTTATGATTAAAAATAATTATATAGTTCAGGAATATGATAGGCAAAAAATAGGGAAAGAGAAAATTGAAGATAAGCAGATACCCTTATACTATGATGCAGTTATAAGAAGTTCGAATTATCATAAATCAGAGGACTATATAAATGATAAGAACTTTTGGAAGACAAAGTATGAGAACATCCCGAATTCACTTCTAAATCATTCAAAAAAGAGAAAAAATACTGGAGGAAAACGCATTTCTTTTTCTATTCCAGAATCGGATAGATCTCTATATGAAAAATTAGTAAAGAGTACAAAAGTTAGTTTACAACAATTTACTTTGGCTTCATTAATTATATACTTTGGTAAAAGTACTAAAAATGATGTTTTTTGTTTTGGGGTACCAATACATAACAGAGGAAGCAGAGAGGAACGAAAAATGGTAGGTATGTTTTCTTCTGTACTTCCATTCAAGGGAGAATATGATGAAACTCAAACATTATTAGAGTTAATAACAACAATAAAACAAACTCAACGAAAAGACTATAGGCATCGTAGATACCCTATTTCTCATTTAAATCGAGAACTTGGTTTAATGAAGCAAAATAGGCATCAATTATATGATATTGTTGTGAATTACGAACCTTTTGATTTTCTGGAAGAGCTTTCTTCTGGGGTGACTGTTGTTACTAAACACTTGACTAGTGTATCTAATTTAGAAGCGCCAATATCGATCCGCTGGTGTGATTATGGAAAAAATCACCCTTTAGAATTACAAGTGGATTATCAGGAGGCATATTTTAATCAAGAAGATATTGAAGGATTAATTAATAGTTTGTTCCATGTCTTGAGACAGTTTGAGGGTAATTTAAATGAATTATTGACTAGTGTTTCAATTGTACCAAAAAATCAGGAAAAGCTGTTATTAGAAAAGTTTAATAACAGGGAAGTATCATACCCTAGCGATAAGACAGTTATAGACTTGTTTAGAGATCAGATTAAAGCATTTCCAGAGGCTATTGCTTTAGAGTTTGAAGGAGCTACAATGAGCTATAGGGAGTTAGAAGAGAGGTCGAATCAGCTAGCGCATTATTTAATAGAACAAGGAATTGGAAAAGAGACATTAGTTCCTATATGTATTGATAGGTCATTAGCCATGGTAGTTGGTATCTTAGGAATTATTAAGGCAGGAGGGGCTTATGTTCCAATAGATCCTTCATACCCACAGGAGCGTATTGATTTTATTTTACAAGATACAAATGCGAGTTTGGTTGTCACACATTCTGATGTATTACACCTCTTCAAAGAAAACAAGCTGGTAAAGACCTCTGTTTTACTGGATCAAGGAGAACAAATATTACAAGGACAAAGTGTATCGATTCCAGAGGTTAAAATAAGTCCAGATCAGTTGGTATATATAATATACACTTCTGGAACTACAGGAACGCCTAAAGGGGTGATGATAGCGCATAAGTCATTAAACTCATTTTTGTGTAATATACAAGATGTTTACCCAATTAATAAAGGAGATAAAATTCTGCTAAAAACCAATTATACTTTTGATGTGTCTGTCCATGAGTTATTTGGTTGGATAAAAGGAGGAGGGAATTTGGTAATTCTTCCAAATGGAGTAGAAAAAGAAAGGCATGGAATCTTAAATAGGATAGAAAAGCATAAAATAACACATGTAAATGTTGTTCCTTCCATGTTTTCAATTCTTTTAGAAGAGCTTAGTACATATAAAGAACTAAAATTGCCCTCTTTAAAGTATTTTCATGTAGCAGGAGAAGTATTACCTGCTAATATGGTAAAAAAATACAATAAATTAAATATAAGTGCGCTTGTAGAAAATGTTTATGGACCAACAGAAGCGACAATATACAGTACGCATTACAGTACAACTAATTTTGAAGAAAAAGTAGATAATATTTCTATAGGTTCTCCACTTCCTAATACTTCTGTTTATGTCTTATCGGAAGACTTATCACTATTACCGATTGGAGTCACAGGAGAATTATATATAGGAGGTACTCAATTAGCTAGAGGATACTTAAACCGTCCGGATTTAACGGCAGAACGATTTGTAGCCCATCCTTTTAAGAAAGGAGAACGGGTTTATAAATCGGGAGACTTAGCCAGATGGCTACCCGATGGCACCTTAGAGTTTATAGGAAGGAAAGATAATCAGGTAAAGATTCGAGGTTACCGAATCGAATTAGGAGAGATAGAATCAATCATAGCCACCAAAGAAAGTATCCAGCAATCTATAGTAGTAGCTATACCTGATAATAGTGGTCATAAGCGATTAGTTGCTTATATCAAAACAGTTTTATCGGACGATATTGAACATCAGGAGTTAAAGCGTTATTTGTCAGAAAAGCTTCCTGATTATATGGTTCCCGGGGTTTATGTTTTCTTAGATGACTTTCCTTTGACACATAATGGGAAGATAGATAAGAAAGCATTACCAGCACCAGAAACTTCTTTTAGTAGGATTAACAACTATGTAGCTCCAACCACGGAAGAAGAAAAAGAATTAGTATCAGTTTGGGAAGAGCTTTTAGGTATAGCAAAAATAGGGGTTGAGGATAATTTCTTTGAATTAGGAGGGGACTCTATAAAAGCGATTCAGTTAGTTAGTAAAAGTAAATCATTAGACATACACTATCAGGTTAAAGATATTTTTGATTATCAGACAATATCCGGTATTTGTTCGAATTTACAGTTGGCTTTTGATACGGTAACAGAAGAGGGGCTTTTATCAGGAGAGGTACCTTTGCATCCTATCCAACATTACTTTTTTGAACAAGATTATAAGGCATCGAATCATTATAACCAATCACTTATTCTTACAATTCCTAAGTCTATATCTATTGATAGGTTAGCAGTATGTTTTCTTCAATTATTTCATCATCATGATGCCTTACGTTTAAAGTATGATTTCTCCTTAGAAGGGGTAGAACAGCGTTATAGTAATTTTATAGGAAAGCCATCAGCATGTAGTGTTACATCATTATCCGAAATACCTGATTTATGTAATAGCTATCAATCAGAATTAAATATCAAAGAAGGGGATCTTTTACGAGCATTACTGATTCATACGCCACATACAGAAAAGAAGAATAGATTATTTTTAACCATTCATCACCTAGCCATAGATGGTATTTCGTGGCGAGTTTTACTTGAAGATTTAGAGGTTTTATTATCTAAAGAGGCTATAGAGGGTTCAACTATTTTACCGGCAAAAGGGACTTCTTATCGTCAGTGGACAGAAAAATTACAAGAGTATGCCGTTTTACCATCCACACAATTAGAATATAGTTATTGGAAAGAAGTGCTGTCTAAGTATAGACCTTTACCTGTTGACTTTTCTAGTGATATAGAGACAACTTATGAGCAAACGCATACAATTCAAACACGATTATCTAGAGCAGATACAACGTCTTTAACACAAGAGATTCACCATGCCTATGGGACAGAGATTAATGATATCTTATTAAGTGCTTTGTCAAAAACCATGGAAGGATGGATTTCATCATCTGAGTTTGTTATAGGTTTAGAGGGGCATGGACGGGAAGAGTTATTCAGAGATGTTGATTTGAGCAGAACAATAGGTTGGTTTACTAGTTTGTACCCTGTTTGTTTATCGGTTCCTTCATCAGGCACGGTTAGTTATGAAGATCTTATTTCAAGAACAAAAGATAGCCTTAGAGAAATCCCTAAGAAAGGGATCAATTATCCAATATTGCGATACCTGTCAGAGGAAGAAATAAGAGAAGAATTGTCATTGCAGTATGAAGATCTTATTTTTAACTATTTAGGTGATTTTGATCATTATAATGCATCTGAGAACTCTTTACTATCGATATCCAACGAAAATACAGGAGAAGCATTTGGTTTAAAAAATCAGAATCCTAATAAAATTGCAATCAATAGTATTATAGTTCAGGGGCAGTTAGAGATAAACTGGAGTTATGATAGTCATCGATACGAGGAAAATACAATAAAAACGTTGTCCGATAAATTTGATAAGATTCTACGATCAATTATACATCATTGTAAAGTTCTTTCGGACAGAGAAAAAACACCAGGAGATTATGGGTTACCTTCAAAAATTTCCTATACGAATCTGGTAAACTTTAAGCAGGGTAGAGAAAGGTTACTTAATTCTAAAATAGAGGATATTTATCCGTTGACGGCTTTACAACAAGGGATGCTATTTCATAGTTTATACAATCCTGAGGATACGGCTTATTTGGTTCAATTTCACTGTGATCTAGCAGGTAATTTTTCAAAAGATTCTTTTCTGAAAAGTTGGAAGGTCTTAATGGACGGACACAGTACTTTAAGAAGTTGTATTTATGCCAATGAATTAGCTATTCCCGTACAATGTGTATATGAGTCAATGGAACTACCTGTTCAGATGTATGATTATACGTCCTATTCAGCAGGGGAGAAAGAAGTAGCGATTCAATCATTTTTGGAAAAAGACAAACAGACAAATTTTGATTTTGAGAAGGAACCTCTTTTCAGAATAACACTATTTAAGGTAGATTCCGATACAGTTCGTATGGTTTTTACTAATCACCATATATTATGGGATGGTTGGTCATTTGCCAAGTTGATGAGCAATTTTATAGAAGTTTACCAGCAAATGGTAAATGGTACAGAGTTGACAGTATTGAGTACGGATAATTATCGTTCTCATATAGATTATATAAATAGTCAAAATAGAACTGAAGGGCTAGCTTATTGGGGAAGATATCTTTCGGGTATAGAGCAAGCTACTTATCTTCCTTTTACAGGGAATGTTTCAGAAAGAAATAAAACATTTGGGAACTCAGAGAGGACTTTATTAATTTCTAAAGAAGTTAGTAATCAGATAAATAGTTTTGCAGAACAGAACCATATTACCACTAGCACGGTATTGCAGGGGACATGGAGTTATTTGTTATCTAAGTATACAGGGATTTCAGCTGTTACTTTTGGAGCAACAATATCAGGTAGGAATTCTGATGTAGAAGGAATTGCAGACAAAGTAGGATTATATATAAATACTATTCCAGTATGTAGTCATATAGAAAGTCAGGCAAATATTGTAGATTGGTTACAAGAATTACAGCGAGGTCACACAATAGGAAGAGAGGATCATGGTTATTTATCATTGCTAGAGATAGAAAAGCAGTCTGTTGTATCGAGTCCTTGTTTTGATACCCTTATGGTTTTTGAAAATTATCCGATAGAAAATTTGGATAGTACTTCTTTTGATTTAACCATAAAAAACATAGAAAGTAAAGAAAACACAAATTATACATTATCGCTCTGTGTTTTTGATACAGAAGAAGGAATATCAATAAAGCTGACTTATAATAATACGATACTACCCGATGATGTGGTAGTAATGATTGAAAAACACATTTATCAATTATTAAGTAGTATTACAAGTGGAGTAAAAACTTTAGGAGAGTTAACCTATTTAGGTAAAGAAGAAAAAGAGGAATTACTAACTCTTTTTAATAACACGGAAGTATCATACCCTAGTGATAAGACAGTTATAGACTTGTTTAGAGATCAGGTTAAAGCATTTCCAGAGGCTATTGCTTTAGAGTTTGAAGGAGCTACAATGAGCTATAGGGAGTTAGAAGAGAGGTCGAATCAGCTAGCACATTATTTAATAGAACAAGGAATTGGAAAAGAGACGTTAGTTCCTATATGTATTGATAGGTCATTAGCCATGGTAGTTGGTATCTTAGGAATTATCAAGGCAGGAGGGGCTTATGTTCCGATAGATCCTTCATACCCACAGGAGCGTATTGATTTTATTTTACAAGATACAAATGCGAGTTTGGTTGTCACACATTCTGATGTATTACACCTCTTCAAAGAAAACAAGCTGGTAAAGACCTCTGTTTTACTGGATCAAGGAGAACAAATATTACAAGGACAAAGTGTATCGATTCCAGAGGTTAAAATAAGTCCAGATCAGTTGATATATGT